>NZ_AOIV01000045.1 GCF_000337095.1 Halogeometricum pallidum JCM 14848 | reverse complement strand
GTGGCGACGCCGCCGTCCGTCGCCGTCGTGCGGAGGCTTCTGACGGCGCCGTCGACGCGGCCGACGCCGAGGCCGAACGCGTCGATGGCGTACCCGAAGAGGACGCCCGTCACGAGGGCGATGGCGTAGGCGTACACGCCGGCCTCGGGGGCGAGGGCGATGATGACGAACGCCGAGTCGCCCGCGGTGGCGACGAGCGTGGCCACGACGGTGCCGAACGAGACGGACCCGCGGACGTACAGCGGCATCATCACGATGGCCCCGCCGCACCCCGGCGTGAGCCCCATCAGCGCGCCGACCAACGGGCCGGCCCGCCGGTTCTCCTCTAACTTCTCGACGAGGCGGCCGTCGGTGCGATACTGGATGTAACTGAACAGGAGGACCGTCACGGCGACGAACGCGCTGACCTGCACGAAGCCGTCGCGGACGGACCCGAAGAGGATATCGACGACTTCAGACATCGTCGGCCCTCCGAACGCGGTTTCGCCTTGCGGCGAAACCGGGCATATGATTCATCTCATCCAAGGATTAGACACGTCTAAAAATAAATCTATGGTCTGCGAACTCCGTCTCAGTCGGCTATCGTCGCGGCCTCGGCGTCGGCCAACCGGCGGAGTTCGGCGGGGTCGATGGGGAAGACGGCCTCGGGCGTCCCGGCGGCGGCCCAGACGGTGTCGTGCTCCGAGAGCGTCTCGTCGAACAGGACGGGGAGGTCCGTCTCGTGACAGAACGGCGGAACGCCGCCGATGGACCACCCGACCACGTCCCGAATCTCGCCGGGGTCGGCCATTCCCACGTCGGCGGCGTCGACGCCGAGGCGGGCGGCGAGTCGCGCCTCGCTCACGCGGTTGGCGCCGCTGGTGACGACGACGACGAGGTCCTCGCCCGCCCGGAAGATGAGGCTGCTGGCTATCTGTCCGACCTCACATCCCACGGCCGCGGCGGCGTCCGCGGCCGTCTTCGTCCCCTCCGGGAACTCCTCGACGGTCACCTCGAAGTCGTGTCGCTCGCACGCGGCGTCGGCGAACTGCCTCGCTCGTTGATGCATGGTGTCGAAGCGCACGCGGAGGGGGCGCTAAAGTCTCACTCTTCGGCGGCGTTCGACTCCGCCGCGCGCCGACGCCGCCCCCGATTTAGGCCCGCCGAAAGTATCGGAAATATGAAACTTTTATCTCGCTCCGAGGCGTACCGTCGGTATGGACTGGGGAGGCTTCGCCTTCGTCTTCGCCGCCGGCCTCGTCACCGCGTTGGCGACGGGACTCGGAGCGGTTCCGTTCTTCTTCGTGCGCGACGTGAGCGACCGCTGGAACGTCGCGCTGTGGGGCGTCGCCTCGGGCATCATGTTATCGGCGTCGGTGTTCGGTCTCGTCTTGGAGGCGCTGTCGCCGTCCGTCCGCGTGTCGCTGGCCGGCGTCTCCGTCTCGGCGGTTCCGACCCGGACGCTCCTGTTGCTCGGCGCGGGACTGCTGGCGGGCGTCCTCCTCGTCGTCGTCGCCCACCGCGTCATCGAGGGCGCCGAGGTGAACCCGCGGCAGTACGAGGAGGCGGACTTCCGGAAACTGCTTCTCATCCTCGGGGTGCTTACCGTCCACAGTTTCCCCGAGGGCGTCGCCGTCGGCGTCGCGTTCGCGGACCTCGGACTGGATGGGGGGCTCCGCGTCCTCGGCGTCGCCGTCCCGCTTCTCGCCGTGTTCATGACCGTCGCCATCTCCGTGCACAACGTCCCCGAGGGCGTCGCCATCTCCATCCCGCTTCGCTCGATGGGCGTCTCGAACCCACGACTCGTCTGGTGGTCGGTGTTCTCCAGCCTTCCGCAACCCGTCGGCGCCGTCGCCGCGTTCTACTTCGTCCGCGTCGCCCGAGAGTTCCTCCCCGTCGGGTTCGGCTTCGCCGCCGGCGCGATGATCTATCTCGTCCTCGCGGAGTTCGTCCCCGAGGCGTTCGAACGCGGAGCAGACCTGCCGAACGGCGGCCGGACGGAACTCTTCGCCGGCATCGCCGCCGGCGCCGCCGTGATGGTGCCGTTGCTGTTCGTCTGAGCGGCCGCGGTCCGTCCGTCGAGCGGACTCGGCGTTCCGCTACCGGCGCCAAAAGCAGTGTTGCGGGGACCCCGTCTCGGGGGTGTCCGCGTCTCCGGACTCGAACGGTTTCGAAGCGGTCGGAGCCGAGTCTCAGTGACTGTGGCCCATCGCGTCGGCCAGGGAGACGCCGAACCGCTCTTCGAACAGTTCCTCCATCTTCTCGTTGAGTTCCTCGAGGTCCGCCGGCGTCTCGCCCTCGCCGTGGTGGACGGCGACGTGCGCCTGCTGTGCGAACGACTGGACGACCAGGTCGCCGACGACGTTCGTCGCTTCCTCGCCCTGTTCGGTGAACACGTCGACGAGTCCCTCGGGGAGTTCGACCTCTTCGACGTCGCCGTTCGGTCCTTCTATCGTGTAGGTCTCGGTGTCGACCATGGGTACCCTGCGGTCTCTCCGGTTAAGGGTCTGTGGAAATCCGGCGGCGCGCGAGGGTGAAAATCGGAAGCGTCGCTCAGTCGTCGGATTCGGCCGCCGCGGGTTCGGGTTCCGGTTCGGACGCCGCCTCCTCTCGCTCCAGATCTTCGAGGTAGTCGTCCGCGTCGAGAGCGGCCTTCACGCCGTCGCCGCCGGCCGTCGCGGCCTGCTGGTAGTGGTGGTCGACCACGTCGCCGGCGGCGAAGATACCGGGCACGTCCGTGGCCGTCTGGCCGCCGTCGCGGCCGCCCTTCGCCAGCACGTAGCCCTCCTCGTCGCGTCGGACGCCCGTCCCTTCGAGGTAGTCTGCGTTCGGCGTGTGGCCGATGGCGTAGAACACCGCGCCGACGTCGAACTCGAACGTCTCCGTCTCGGAGTCGTCGAGTTTCTCGGTCGGGTGGCCCTCGGGGTGGCGGACCATCGTCACGTGGTCGACGCCCTCCTCGGGCGTCCCGTGGAGTTCCGTGACTTCGGTGTTGCGCATGATCTCAATTTCGCCCTTGTCGACCTTCTCCATCACGCGGTCGATCCAGTAGTCCTCCGCGCGGAACTCCTCGCGGCGGTGCGCGATGTACACCGTCGAGGCGAACTTCGTGAGGAAACTCGCCTCCTCCATCGCGGCGTCGCCGCCGCCGACGACGAGAATCTTCTCGTCGCGGAAGAACGCGCCGTCGCAGGTGGCACAGGTCGAGAGGCCGTAGCCCATCAGGTCGTCCTCGCCGGGGATTTCGAGCGTCCGCGCGGACGCCCCCGAGGCGGCGATGACGGCGTCGGCGGTGTAGACGTCGCCGTTCTTCATCGTCACCGTGAACGGCCGGTCGGACGCATCGACGTCCTCGACGATGCCGTGGTCTATCTCCGCGCCGAACCGCTCGGCCTGCGTTTTCATGTTCTGGATGAGTTCCGGTCCGGAGATGCCCTCCGGGAAACCGGGGTAGTTCTCGACCTCCGTGGTCAGCGTCAACTGTCCGCCGGGTTCGTCGCCCTCGAACACCAGCGGCTCGTTGTTCGACCGCCCGGCGTAGATGGCGGCCGAGAGGCCGGAGATGCCCGACCCCGCGACGATGAGCTTCCGGTGTTCGACGAACGCGTCGTCCTCGGTCATATCTCCACGTTAGCTAGAGTCGCCCTTTTAGGTTCCGCTGTCGTGCGCGATTGCCGTCGACTCGGACGGGGCGACTGCGGGGGCGGGAAAGACCGGGATTCATACGACCGCGACTCCGAGGAGTCCCCATGCCCGCGGACTTAGCGGAGAAGACCGACCGCTACGGCCGGATGCTCGCCGACGCCCTCGACGAGGCGACGGTGGCCGTCCCGCGAGAGACGCCCCTCGGGGGCGCGGCCGTCGAAATCGAGGAGATGGCCGTCTCCTACCTCGAAGACGGGCGTCACTTCCGCGAGAACGACGACCCGGTGAACGCCTTGGCGTCGTTCTCGTACGGCTACGGATGGCTCGACGCCGGCGTCAGGATGGGACTGTTCGAGGTGCCTGAGGGGACGGGGCTGTTCACGACGGAGTGAGGCGGGCGGTTCGGGGTTACTCGAAGCGGAACGACGGGCCGTCCTCGGAGTCGTGCACCTCGACGCCGAGAGCGGCCAGTTCGTCGCGGAGTTCGTCCGCGCGGTCGTAGTTGCCGGCCTCGCGTTCGGCCTCGCGCACGTCGAGGAGGAGTTCCACGAGGTCTCCCGCTATCGCCACGTCGCCGCCCTCGGCCGCGCCGCCGAAGCCCAGACCGAACACGTCGCCGCCGAGGTCCTCGAACGCCTCGACAGCCTCCCGAAGTCCGCGGTAGTCGTACTCGTCGGCGTCGCCGACGTGGGTGTTCACCGCGCGGGCGAGTTCGATGAGCGCGGCCATCGCCTCGCGGACGTTGAAGTCGTCGTTCATCGCCTCGCGGAACGCCTCCCTCGTCGACTCGACGGCCCCGCGCAGGTCCTCGTCCTCGACGGAGGCGTAGGCGTCGGGGCTGTCGGCGGCGTCGACGGCCGCCTCGTAGGCGCGTTCGAGTCGGTCCCAGCGCTCCTCCGCCTCGTTCATCGCCGCGTCGTCGAACGTCTGCTCGGCGCCGTAGCCCGTCGAGAGGTAGAACGTCCGGATGACGTCGACGCCGAACTCCTCGAGGGCGTCGTCGACGGTGAAGAAGTTGCCCAGACTGGAGGACATCTTGTCCGCCTCCGTCTGGAGGAGGCCGACGTGGAGCCAGTAGCGTGCGAACGTCTGCCCGGTCGCGGCCTCGCTCTGCGCCACCTCGTTCTCGTGGTGGGGGAACACCAAATCGCGTCCGCCGACGTGGATGTCGATGGTCTCTCCCAGATGCGTCATCGACATCGCCGAGCACTCGATGTGCCAGCCGGGTCGCCCCTCGCCCCACGGCGACTCCCACGTCTCGCCCTGCGGGCCGTCCAGCGGGTCCAACCCCTCGTGTCGGTGTTCGGCGACGGCGTCCTCGGAGACGCCGCCCGCCTTCCAGAGCGCGAAATCCGCGGGGTGGCGCTTCTCGCCGCGTTCCTCGGCCTCCCCCTGCGCCTCCATCTCCTCGACGCGCTGGTTCGATAGCTTCCCGTAGTCCTCGAAGGCGGTCACGTCGAAGTAAACGGAGCCGTTCGACTCGTAGGCGTAGCCCTTCTCCACCAGCGTCTCGACGAGGTCGCGTATCTGTGGGACGTGCTCGGAGACGCGGGGGTAGACTTCGGCGCGCTTGAGGTTCAGCCCGCGCATGTCGCGGATGACGTGCTCCGTGAAGTGGCGGGCAACCTCCGGTTCGGAGTCCCCGAAGCCGTCCTCGCCGATGCGGGCGGTTATCTTCTCGTTCACGTCGGTGAAGTTCTCGACGTGGTGGACGTCGTACCCCTCGTGCTCCAGCCATCGGTGCATCACGTCGGCGTGCATCCAGAGGCGGGCGTGGCCGAGGTGGGCGTCGTCCGAGACCGTCAACCCGCAGACGTAGAGCAACACGTCGTCGTCGTCCTGTGGTTCGAACTCCTCGCGTTCTCCGGACAGGGTGTTGGTCACGGACAGCGTCATCGAGGGAGGCTACTCCCGAGGCGGTTTTCAACCCGTCGGAACGGCGCCCTATCGATTGGATACGACCGCGGTCGGCGGTCACGAGCGCTCGACCGGCGATGACGGACCGACCGAGAGCGGGTCGGGCGGTCCGCCGAGAGCGCCGTTCGGCCCCGTCGACGAAGTGATACCGCACCAATAGTTATGCCGAATGCGTGGTCTTTTCTAGCATGGCTACCGAACGGTCGCGGCCGACGCGTCGCGACGAGATAGAGGAGATACTGGAACGGAAAGCGGGCGGCGTGGCCGAGACGCGGGACGAAGCGGACAAGTACACCGTCGTCGGCGCCGCCCGACGGGCCACCTTCGCCAACTGGCTGACGCCCGTCGAGGAGCACTTCGTCTGCCACCGGAACGACATCCCGGACGCCGACGACGACGAGTGGACTATCGCGCTCACCGGCGACGCGGCGGGGACGCTCTCGACGGCGGCTCTCAGGGAGGAGTACCCGCGGGTCGCCGTCGCGCACACGATGGAGTGCGCGGGTAACGGGCGCGGCCAGCACCGGCCCGAGACGGGGAGCGTCCAGTGGGGGTTCGAGGCGGCGGCCACCGCCGTCTGGACCGGCGCGCCCGTCAGTTCGGTGCTCCGGGCCCACGGCGTCGACGCGGCGGACGGCCGGTGGCTGACCGCCGTCGGCGGCGACCCCTCGGACGGCGACGACGTGTTCGCGCGGTCGATTCCGCTCTCGAAGGCGTTCGACGACTGCGTCCTCGCCTACGAGATGAACGGCGACCCCCTCCCGCGGGAGCACGGGTTCCCGGTCCGCCTCGTCGTTCCGGGTTGGTACGGCGTGAACAACGTGAAGTGGGTCGAGGAACTGCGCGTGATGGACTCGATGGTGACCGAGGGCTCCCTCGATAGACCGGGCGAACACGCCTACTGGCAGCAGGTCGCCTACCGACTCCACCCGCACGGCGTCGAACCCGACGCGAACGAGTCCGTCGACGCCGCGGACACGTGGGAGCAGTTGACGGGGGCCGTCGACCATCCGTACACGTTCGATGCCAACGTGAAGTCGGTAATCGGGACGCCAGACAGCGAGTCTCCCGTGACGCCCCGCGACGGCGCGACGGAGGTGCGCGGCGTCGCGTGGGCGGGCGACGACGGCGTCGAACGCGTCGAAGTTTCGACCGACGGCGGCGAGACGTGGGCCGACGCGGACCTGTTCGGGCCGGACTACCCCGGGGCGTGGCGACTGTTCCGGTACGACTGGCGGCCGAAGCCCGGACGCTACGAGTTGCTGTCGCGGGCGACGGACGACCGGGGGCGGCGACAGCCTGCGCGCATCTCCGACCCGGACGCGTGGGACGACGCCCTCGGAGACGACGCGTTCCCGTGGAACGAGGGCGGGTACGCCGCGAACGCCTTCGAACCGAACGGCGTGACGGTCGAGGTGGCCGATTCCGAGGAGGAAGCGTAAGCCGACGCGAACGACCGGGCGGGGACGAGACGGCGCGCCGGGAACGCCTCAGACCGACAGCGACTCGAAGGCCGACTCCACGTGTCGGAGCGCGTTCGCCCCCTGTCGCTGCGGGACGACGACGACCAGTTCCCCGTCCGCGACGCCCGCGGCGTCGACGATGACGTTCTCCGCGCGGAGGCGGTCACAGACGACCGAGAGCGCGCGGGCGTCCACGTCGCCGGTAGCGACGAGGGCGGTGAGTTCCCCGCCGGCGGCGACAACGGCGACGCCGCCGACGGTGAGTACTCGCTCGTCGTCCCCGTCGGCCGGCACGTCCTCGCCGGCGAGTCCGACCCCGCTTCGCATCCGGACGGTGGCGTCCCGCACTTCGGTTTCTAAGGGCGGCAGGTCGTCGGCGAACCGGCGGAGCGCGGTGGCGACGGCGTCGGCCTCGCCCTCGACGTCCAACGTCTCCGCGGCGGCGGCGTAGTTCACCACGCCCGCGCGGAGAGCGTAGAGGAGGTGCGGGCGCGCCCTGACGGCGTCTCGTGTCTCGGCGGCCAGTGACATGGTGATGCCCTCGGCGGAGACGCACAAAAGCGTCTCGGAGGCGGCGGTGGCGCGCGGGACGAACTCCGGCTATCGAATCGACAAGATTCCTTTCGGGAACCCGAAGTCCATAAGGCGGCGCTCCCGTAATTTCCACCCATGCAAGCGCTGGTCATCGTGGCGCACGGGTCGCACCTGAACCCGGATTCGAGCACGCCGACGCAGCGTCACGCGGACACCATCCGCGCGACGGGAGCGTTCGACGAAGTGAAGACCGGCTTCTGGAAGGAGGAACCCTCCCTTCGGGAGGTGCTCCGCACCGTCGAGTCCGAGGAGGTGTACGTCGTCCCCCTGTTCATCAGCGAGGGCTACTTCACCGAACAGGTCATTCCGCGGGAACTCCGCCTCGACGGCTGGGACGTCTCCCAGTGGGACTCCGACGGCCTCAACGCCGACACGGCGACGCTCGTCGCCGAGGACACCGGACAGACCGTCCACTACTGCGGGCCGGTCGGCACCCACGAGTCGATGACGGACGTCGTCGTCCGCCGCGCCGAGACGGTGACGGGCGACCCCGACGTGGGACCGGGGTTCGGCCTCGCCGTCGTCGGCCACGGTACCGAACGCAACGAGAACTCCGCGAAGGCCATCGAGTACCACGCCGAACGCGTCCGCGAGTCCGGCCGCTTCGACGAGGTGCGGGCGCTCTACATGGACGAGGAACCGGAGGTGGACGACGTGACCGACCACTTCGAGTCGGAGGATATCGTCGTCGTTCCCCTGTTCGTCGCCGACGGCTTCCACACGCAGGAGGACATCCCCGAGGATATGGGCCTCACCGACGACTACCGGACGGGCTACGACGTGCCCGCCGAGGTGGACGGCCACCGCATCTGGTATGCCGGCGCCGTCGGGACGGAGGCGCTCATGGCCGACGTCGTCCTCGAACGGGCGGCCGACGCGGGCGCCGACATCGAAGACGCCATCGCGAGCGTCCGCGAGGAGACGAGAGAGACGCCGGCCGCGGGTGACTGACGTGCGGGGCGAACAGTTCGATGCGCTCGTCCGCCGACTGGACGAGCGGCCGATAGACTTCGACGGATTGTGCGCCGAGTGGGACGGGGACGGCTACGCGTTCGAGACGCCCGACCGAACCCACGAGGGACTCTCGCAGGCGGGGCTTCACGAGGCCGCCGCGAACGCCGAGCCGTACGTGACGAACTGGTACTTCTGGGAGGCGGACGTGGGACACGAGGGGCGGCACCGCCGCGCGTTCCTCCGCAAACTGGAGGCGGCCGACGAGCGCTCGGTTCCCGAACGCTACGACGCCCTCGAGACGGGAATGGAAACGGAGTGGGGCCAACTCCGAATCACGGCGACGCTCGGCGACGCGGGCGAACGCCGCTACGAGGTGCGACACGAGGACGACGCGGGCGCAGACGTCGACGCGTTGGAAGCGCACGAGGACCCCCTGGACGCCCGCGACATCGCCACCTACGACGAGAAGGAGCGGTACCGGCCGCTGAAGACGGCGCCGACGCTGGTCAACGGCTGGGTGTTCCCCGCGCTGGACGGCCGGGACCTGACGGAGACGGTAGACACGTTCTACCCGGCGACGATAGCCAACTGGAACCTCGAACGCGAGGGCGAACTCGACGTCTCCCACTGGGAGGAGACGATGGAGCGGCAGTCGGGCATCTACAGCGTCATTCAGACGTGGAACCGCGGCGAGGGGAAAGAACACGTCGAGTGGGTCGCCGAGTCCTGCTGTGACGACTCGCAGTGTCTCAAGCGCCGCGAGTGGCAGTACGACGAGGAGACGGAACTCGACGCCCCCGGCGGGGACGGCGCGTTCCCCTGCCGGGAGCCGTGTTCGCTCGTCGTCGCCGCCGCGCGCAAGTGGACGCGGTTGGAGGGCGAGGAGTCTCGGACCTACGAGTTCGAACTGACTCCCTCGGAGAAAGAACAGGTCGAGGACATCATCGGCGCCGTCGCCGACGGCCGTGTCGACGACGTGCGCGAGGCCGACATCTACGAGGGAGCGAACCGCTACCGGACGCGGTTCCTCCGCGCGAAGCGCTTCGACGAGAACGGAAACCTCTCGGGGACGCCGACGGAACCGGAAGAGGAGACGGACGGCGCGGGCGAGGGCGGCGATAACTGAGGGGTCGTCCGGTCCGGCCGGTCGCCCCGGCGGCCCGCTACTCGCGCAGGACGAACAGCGCGGCGACGGCAGCGGCGCCGAGGACGACGCCGACGCTGAGCACGACGACCGTGTTCTGGACGAGGGTGACGACGAGAGCGGCGACGAACACCACGAGCAGTATCAACGCGGCGACGGGAACCGACACCTCCGCCGGAACCGCCGCCCGGAGTTCGTCGGCGAGGGAGGGTTCGGGCTCCCGCTTGGGCGGTTTGCTCAACTCCTCGTCGACGTCGATACCGGGTTTCGACTCCGGCGTCGGTTCGACCGTCACGTCGATGTACGTCGTCTCCGCGCCGTACCCGGTGGCGATTTTTAGTTTGCCCGTGACGGGTTCCGGGCCGGGGGACGCCTCGACGTGGACGTGCTGTGAGTCACCGCCCTCGACGTAGTGGTTGCCGCCGTCGAGGCGCGCGACGCCCGACAGGTCGTCGTCGAGGTGGAGGTGAACGTGGACGGCCTGTCCGGCGTTCTCGAGCACGACGTAGAACTCGCCGGCCGCCGAGAACGACGGCGGCGCGTCGATGGCGTGGAGGCCATCTCCGTTCAACTCGACTCGAAGCGACTCGGTCACGTCTGGTACGGTCGACCTACCGGTTCAAAAGCGTTCAGGTGTTGCGTTCCTATTCGTCCCGCATATCCGGCGGGAGGAGGTTCGGGATACCGTCCTCGATGGGGTACTCCTCGCCCGTGACGGTGCCGACGAGCGTTCCCGAGAGTATCTCGTCGCCGTCGCGCTCCGTGACTTCGAGTTCCAAGTCGCTCTTATCGAGCGGATCGCAGAGGATGTCCATCAGAGATTCCTTCATACTCCGCGTTCCGTCTCGATGCGACAAAAGATTACGGGTTCGTCGTTTTCGGTCGCTGGGAATCGACAGTCGGACTTTCTTCCCGACGCCGCCAGTGTCGAACGCATGCCAGAGCAAACGCTCTACCACCGACTCGGCGGCCGCGACGCCATCGCATCAGTCGTCGACGTGTTCTACGACCGCGTCCTCGCGGACGACCGACTCGCGCCGTTCTTCGAGGACGTCGATATGACGAAGCAGCGAGCCCACCAGACGCAGTTCATCGCCGCGGTGACGGGCGGTCCCGGCGAGTACGACGGCGGGGAGATGCGCGAGGTTCACGAAGGGATGGGCATCGACCACGAGGACTACGACGCCATCGAGGAGCATCTGAGCGCCGCGCTGGCCGAACACGACGTGTCGGCTGACGAACGGGCGGACGTGGTGGAGACCCTCGAGTCGCTCCGCGACGATATCGTCGAAGACAAGTACGGGACGCGCGCGAGCGGAATGGTCTGAGACCGGGACGGAATCGGGACGGAACCGGAGCGGACCCGACTACCGTTCGAACGGATTGACGACTTCGACCGTCTCGGCGCGGTCCGGACCGACGCCGACGGCGTACACCGGCGCGCCGACCTCCTCGGAGACGTAGTCGAGGTACTCGCGGGCGGCCGCGGGGATGGCGTCGTAGCCCTCCTCGGCGACCGACGTCCAGTCGACCTCCTCCCACGTCTCGAACGTGCGGAGGTTCGGTTCGCATCGGTCCCAGCGCTCGGTCGCCGACGGAATGGTGAGTCGTTCCTCGCCGTCGAGGTCGTAGGAGTGACCGACCTTCACCTCGTCCAGTCCGCCGAGCACGTCGAGGTGGTTGACGGCGATGCCGGTGAGACCGCTCACGCGGGAGGCGTGACGGAGCATCGGCATATCGAGCCACCCGATGCGGCGGGGACGGCCAGTGACGGTACCGAACTCGCCGCCCTTCTCGCGGATGAAGTCCGCGAGTTCCTCCTCTCTCTCGTCGTCTTTCAGTTCGGTCGGCATCGGTCCTTCGCCGACCCGCGAGAGGTACGACTTGACGATGCCGACGACTTCGCCCTGCCCGACGACGGTCGGTCCGACGCCGGTGCCGGTTGCAGCGCCGCCGGCCGTCGGGTTCGAGGAGGTCACGTACGGGTAGCTCCCGTGGTCGATGTCGATGAGCGTACCCTGCGCGCCCTCGAACATCAGGTTCTCGCCGGAGGCGCGTCGCTCGGCGAGGAAGTTCCCGCAGTTGACGGCCATCCCCTCCTCGCGCAGGCGGCGGCCGAACTCGGCGTACTCGTCGATGAGCGCCTCGACGTCGCACTCCTCGCCGGCCTCCAGTCCGTAGACGTCCTCGATGAGCGCCTTCTTCTTGGGGACGACGTACTCCAGTCGCTGGCGGAGCACCTCGGGGTCCAACAGGTCGCCGATGCGGACGCCGCGGCGGCCCGCCTTGTCCTCGTAGGTGGGGCCGATGCCGCGTCCGGTCGTGCCGACGGTGAGGTCGGAGTCGGCCTTCGCCTCCTCCTCGACGGTGTCGAGGCGGCGATGGTACGGCATGATGACGTGGGCGCGCTTTGCGACCCGGACGTCGGGTTCGAGTCCGCGTTCGCGCAGGTCGTCTATCTCCGAGAACAGCGTCCGCGGGTTGACGACGCAGCCGTTTCCGAGCACGCCGACCTTGTCGCGGACGGCGCCGCTGGGAACGAGCGAGAGTTTGTACTCCTCGCCGTCTTCGACGACGGTGTGTCCGGCGTTGTCGCCGCCCTGATACCGCGCGACGACGTCGGCGTCGCCTCCCCACAGGTCGACGAGAGCGCCCTTGCCCTCGTCGCCCAACTGGGAGCCGACGATAGTGACGGTCATGGTCGGCGATTCTGTGGCAGCCCTCAAACCGATTACGGTCCGTCGCCGGCATCTATCCATCGACGTGTATCGAACCGGAACGGAATCGCGGGTGCTACCCACTTCCGTGCATCCACGTGCGAGAAACCTACCCAAACGGTTATGCACCAGTGCGTCCAAGTGCGTGTCATCGCTCGCCACGCCCGCGTCCGCCGGTTCCTCCGGGAACCGTCGGGAGGGCGCACTCGGCCTGGGTCACAGCGGACCGACAGTTCTTCGACCCGAGACCGAGCGGAGGGGTAACATTTAAACGCCGCAAAGACGAGTTAACAAATGGCATGATAGACCGACTTGAGAAGGAAGTGGATATGCTGGAACGGCACTTGCAGGTGCTGAAGATGGTCATCGAGAGCGAACCGATCGGAATCGTGAAGATGTCCAACGAGACCGGCTACCCCCACCACAAAGTCCGCTACTCCCTCCGCGTCCTCGAAGAAGAAAACCTCATCGAGCCGTCCAGCCAGGGTGCGATCACGACCGAGCGCACCGCGGAGTTCGTCGACGAACTCGACGAGAAACTCGACGAAATCGTCGACAAACTGGACACGATGAAGATCGAAGAAGCGGCCGAAATCGAGGGCTGAGTCGCCCGACGGTCCCACGTCGCTGTCGACGTAGCGCGGCGGACGCGACGGTCCGCACCGTCTCCAGCGATATCGACGTACGCGGACGCCGGTCGCGGTACGCGGCCTCCGGACTGACCACGCGACGACCCTCCTCTCACTACTCTCGACGCGCCCGACGAGATGTCTCGCTCGCCTCTCAGACTCAGAGGTCCGGGACGTTGACGTGGAACTCGTTGTTCCGCGCCTCGACGAGACAGACGTGGTAACCCTGCTTGCGGGAGAGCTTCACGAACGACATCCGCTTGGACCGCGAGAGGAATCCTCCGCCCGTCTCCTCGGAGACGGCCTCTAACGCCTCGGGGTCGAAGAACGACTCCGTGACGTAGAACGCCGTCGCCAACGCGTCGTTGTTCTCGGCGACGGCGCGCGCATTCTCGACCAGCGACGCCACCATCGCCTCCGTCGTGGCGGTGCGCGTGGTGTTCATGTCGGCGACGAACAGGGCATCGCCCATCTGGTCGCGGAAGACGACGTCGAACTCGCGGTTCTCGGCCCCCTCCTCCGTCTCGAAGCCGACGACGCCGCGGAGTTCGATGCGGTCGATGCGCGGCAGCGAGTCGAACAGGTCCGCGAGGGTGTTTCGGTTCCCGGTCTCGCCGATTTCGTACAGGAGGTCGGTAACGACCCACTCGGCGAAGGCGTACTCCGTGCTCTCGCGGAGGAACTCCTCGTACGGGACGTCGTCAACGGCCAACCCCGCCGTGTCGAACGTCGTGTGGTGTTCGAGGCGGAGGTTGTCGATGACCTCCTCTCTGGACGCCTGCCCGTCGTGCGCGTCCTCCAGCGTCGCCTGCCCCTTCCGCCGGTAGCGGACGAACAGGTTCGTCCCGGAGAGCGCCGCCTCGGGCGACATCGACTCCTCGGCGACGAACTCGCCGTCGGCCGACTCCAGTCTCGCTTCGAGGCGTTCGACCTCGGCCTCCAGCGTCTCGACGCGCGCTTCGAGTTCCTCCGCCCGGTCGCGGTGCTCGTCGCGTTCGGCCTCCAGTTCGTCGCGCTCGGCCGCGAGTTCGTCCCGTCGGGTCTCGGCCGCCTCGAGTTGCCCCCGGAGTTCGGTGACCGCCTCGGCGGACTCGCTCGCCTCCGCCTTCGCCGACTCGGCTGCGGCCGCCGCGGCCTCTTCCCGGCGGCGCTTGGCCTCCTGCTCCTCGCGGCGACGACGCTTTTGCGTCTCCTGGCGCTGCTTTCGCTGCTGCTGTCGGCGGTGGTCCGATGGCGCGGACTGCTGTTGCTTCCGCTGTCGTCGCCGCTGGGTCGTCCCCGCGCTTCCCCCCGTCTCGCCGCTCTGCGTGCTCGACTCGCTCGGGTCGAGGGAGGGTATCGAACGCGCCTCCCGCCACTTCTCCTCGGCCGAGAAGGGGTCGTCGCCGTCTCTCGCTTCGCCGTCCTCCCCTTCGGCGGCGGCGGCGCGCGCTTCGGGGGTCGCGGCGTCCGCGAGGCCGTCCGGTTCGTCCGCGTCGGACCCTGATTCGGCCGCGGCGGGTTCGTGCTGCTCCTCGGCGGGGTCGACCGTCTCGGGTGAGTCGGCGGCCGCGGCCTCGGGAGCCTGCACGTCCGGACGCGGGTCGTCCGGCGCCGCGGCCGGGNTCCTCGGCGGGGTCGACCGTCTCGGGTGAGTCGGCGGCCGCGGCCTCGGGAGCCTGCACGTCCGGACGCGGGTCGTCCGGCGCCGCGGCCGGGTCCTCGCTCTCGCCGACGCTCTTGGGGTCGTCCGCCCCGTCGTCGCTCGCGCCGACCTCCTCGTCGGCCGTCGACGCCGACGCGCGGGGCTCCGTCGGTCGCGGCGCCTCGGACTCCGAGGGCTCCGCGGTCGGGGCCGGGTCGGCGTCGTCTTCAGTCGGTGCGGGGTCCGCCTCCGCCGTCGGGGGGTCGTCCGCGGCGGGTTCGTGCTGCTCCTCGGCGGGGTCGACCGTCTCGGGTGAGTCGGCGGCCGCGGCCTCGGGAGCCTGCACGTCNGTCGGGGGGTCGTCCGCGGCGGGTTCGTGCTGCTCCTCGGCGGGGTCGACCGTCTCGGGTGAGTCGGCGGCCGCGGCCTCGGGAGCCTGCACGTCCGGACGCGGGTCGTCCGGCGCCGCGGCCGGGCCCCCGTCCTCCGCCTCCTCGGATTCGTCAACGCCGTCGTCCGGTCGTTCCGGGAGGTCGAGAATCCGGAGGTCGACCTCCTTTACCTTGTAGATGCCCACCTCGTCGTTGGCCTGCTCGAACGCCTCGTCGCCGGTGACGAGCCGGTCGTTGTTGCCGACGAACGCCACGCTCATCGACTTACCGCCGTAGTAGGCGACGTAGTAGTCCCCCGAGAGCACGTTCTCCGACAGTTCGACGTAGCCGGTGAACCCGCCCGTCGACAGCGTCTCGTCGGCCTCCGAGAGCGGCGTGTCGTTCGTGTAGTAGCTCGCGCGCGTCTCGCCCCCCGTCTCGCGCATCGCGAACAAAAGCGAGAGCGCGGGGTCCGGCGCGCGGTACGCCGTCAGCTCCGCGCCCTCGAACGATTCGAGACTTCCCTCGAAGACGCCGATGAACCGTCCGTTGAGGGCGAACGTCCACGTTTCCCCCGATGAGACGGCTCCGGAGAACCCGTCGTCGGCGAGTCGGTGCAGTCCCTCGTACCCCGCCTCGACGGGGACCGTCTCCCACCCGCGTACCGTGTCGATTGTCTGTCCATCCATTTGCCGGTATATCACAGAATCCGAGACATATACTTTCCGGAGAAACGACCCCCCATTCGGTCGAATCGTCACCTTTGATTGACACTATTCCCGCGGTCGACGCTCGTTCGACGGCCGCGACTCGGCGTTCGCGGTGCGTCCGAGGGCATCTCGGAGCGTCACCGCGGCCAGAAGGAGGAGGTACGCGCAGAGGCCGGCGGCGAGCACCGTCGCCGCGGCGGGGCCGAGGAGGGAGACGGCGACGGTCAGGATGACGACGCCGAGGGTGACGGCCGTCGCCTGCACGACCGGACGCTCCCAGACGGCGCGCACGCGGGCCGCACGGAGCGACAGGAGCGCTTCGAGGGCGAGGGTGCCCATGACACCGACGGCGACGGGGAGGGGTGTGACGGGCGCGTCGAGGGCGACGACGGCCGCCGCGGCGGGCAGAAGGACGACGAGGGCGAGCAACGCGTCGCGGCGGCGTCCCATGGGTCGACCGAGGGACGGCGACCTTTTAGCCCTCGGGGCTGTTGGAAGTGGATATATGGTCGATGGCCCCGCCGAGACCCTCTCTCGAGCGAAGCGCCGACTCGTGCTGTTTCTCTCGGGCGTGGCCGTTCTGATGGTCGGTTACGCCCTCCTCTACCGGTGGGGGATGGCGACGTTCGAGGGGATATCGGTCACGTTCCTCGACGCCCTGCACGTCGTCGTCGAGACGTTCACGACGACGGGGTACGGCGAGGACGCCGGTCAGTGGACGACGACGGGGATGAAACTCATCACCATCCCGATGATGATATCGGGCGTCACCGTCATCTTCCTCACCCTGCCGCTGTTCATCGTCCCGTTGGTGGAGGAAGCCCTCCGGACCGCGCCGCCGACGGGGACGGACCTGACCGACCACGTCATCATCTGCTCGTTCACCTCGCGCGGCGGCACCTTAGTCGAGGAGTTAGCCTCGCGCGACGTGCCGTACGTCGTCGTCGAGTCCGACCGCGAGACGGCCGAACGCCTGTACGCCGAGGAGTACGACGTCGTTCATGGCGACCCCGAGTCGGTCGAGACGCTGGAGGCGGCCAACGCCGAGGAGGCGATGGCGCTCGTCGCCGACGACGACGACGAGACGAACGCCTCCATCATCCTCTCGGCGAAGCAGGCGGCGCCGGACCTGCGCATCATCAGCCTCATCGAGGACGCCACGCTGTCGGACTACCACCGCTACGCCGGCGCCGACGAGGTGGTTTCGCCCCGCCGCATCCTCGGGGAGAGCCTCGCGCGCAAGGCCGCCTCCCCCATCGCCACCGACATCGACGACGCCGTCGAAATCGGCGACGACTTCGAGGTGGCCGAGGTGCTCGTTCAGCGCGGGTCCGCCCTCGAAGGCGACACCATCGCCGAGAGCGCCATCGGGCGGCGGACCGGCGTAAACATCATCGGCGCGTGGTTCCGCGGCGAGTTCGTCACGCCGCCGGACCCCGACGCCGTCGTCGACGAGCACACCATCCTCCTGGTCACCGGCCGCGAGAACCAACTGGCGCGTCTGAAGGACCTCACGCGCTCGGAGACGCGGCGCTTCCGCCGCGGGAAGGTCGTCGTCGCCGGCTACGGCGAGGTGGGCGCGACGGCCGCCGACGCCCTCGCCGCGGAGAGCGTCCCGAGCGTCGTCCTCGACATCGAGGATGCGCCGGGCGTCGACGTCGTCGGCGACGCGACGAACAGGCAGGCGCTCCTCTCGGCGGACATCGACGAGGCGCAGAGCGTCATCCTCGCTCTCGACAGCGACACGACGGCCATCTTCGCAACGCTCGTCATCAAGCAGGTGTCGCCGGAGACGGAGGTCATCGCCCGCGCCAACGACGCCGAGAGCATCGCCAAACTCTACCGCGCGGGCGCGGAGTACGTCCTCGCGCTCTCGACCGTCAGCGGTCGCATCCTCGCGTCGAACCTCACCGAAGAGGAGGTCATCGCGCCGCAGTCGCAGGTCGAAATCGTCCGGACCGCCGCGCCCCAGATAGCGGGCCAGACGCTCGCGGAGGCGGACGTCCGCGCCCGGACGAACTGCACCGTCATCGCCGTCGAACGCGACGGCGAACTGCTCACGGAGGTCGGGCCGGACTTCGTCGTCCGCTCCGCGGACACGCTCGTCGTCGCCGGCACGGACGAGGACATCAACCGCTTCAACGTCGTCTGCGGCTGAGTCGGGGCCGAAGCGGCGCCGGCGGCGCGAGGGCGACGACCCACGCCGCCAGCGAGAGCGCCCCGACCAGTTCCGGGACGGCGATTCCGGGACCGAGACCCGACAGCCCCCAGAGTGGCCACGCCGCCACCGAGACGACGGCGAGAAGCAGCGAGACCCGTCCGGTCGCCGTCGTCCGGCGGCGCGCGCCGTCGAGAGCGAGCGTCGCCGCGAGAAGGACGAAAAAGGAGACGGCCGCCGGGTAGTGCAACGGCTGATCGGACGGGAACGCGCCGACGCCCGCCATCGCGACGGCGCAGAGCGCGTACGTCGCCGCGACGGTGCGAGAGGCGTCCCGGAGCGCGGGGACGTAGCCGAGCGCGAGACACCCGCCGACGAGCAGGCCGCCGTTGAACGGGAGCGAAGTCCGCGGGTCGACCCCGAGGTCCGAGAGCGCACTCGCGGTCCACGAGAACGAGGGAGAGAGGGCGACGGCGACGGCGATGCCCGCGAGGGCGACGACGGCTCCGAGGGGACCGGCGAGTCGAGCGAGTGGGCGGTCGGGGCGGGCGCGCGGGTCCGGATCGGTCTCGTCAGTCACGATCACGGTACGAGTTGGCGGCCGAAAGAAGGATCCTCGCGGCGGTCCGGTCCGGCTACAGGACGCCGGAACTGGTGCCGAGTTCCGCGCCGACGTAGAGCACGACGACGAGGAAGATCCAGACGACGTCCACGAAGTGCCAGTACATCGAGGCCGTACTGACCGAGACGTGTCGGTCCGCGGAGTACTGCCCCATCAGCGCGCGGACGAATACGATGCCGATGAGCACCGCGCCGAGGCTGACGTGCAGGCCGTGCAGGCCGGTCAGGCCGAAGAACGCCGACCCGAACAGCCCGGAGATGATGGTGAAGTCCTCGTGGATGATGAACTCGTAGTACTCGTACACCTGTCCGCCGATGAACACGATGCCGAGGAGCAGCGTGAGCGCGAGTCCGCCGATGAACTTCTTGCGCTCGTCCTTCCGGATGGCGACGTGCGCCCAGTGGAGCGTGAGCGAGGAGGCGATCAGCAGCGCGGTGTTGATGAGAACCAACGACCCGGTCAGTTCCGGGACGCCGACCAGTATCTCCTCCCAGTTGCCGGCCCTGATGTAGAAGTAGTAGCCGAACAGCGCCCCGAACGTGCCGAGTTCCGAACCGAGGAACGCGAGCATCCCCCAGCGGAGTTTGTTCGCACCTTTCTCGCTGGCCTCGCGCGTCCAGAAGTGACTCACGAACGCGTGGTAGACCCAACCGTACAGTCCGGCGAGGAAGATGGCGATGGACCCTACGAACGCCGCGGGTCCGACCATCGATCCGACGATAGCGTCCTCCCCGCGTCCGAGTATGTAGAGACCCGCGCCGGCGTAGATGCCGGCCGCGCCGACCGCGGTGACGAACGGCCACCAACTCGCCTCGCCGAATCCGCGAGGCCAGTCCTCCACCGCCGGGAGGTGGTGCCCGTGGTCGTCGTGTGCTTCTTCGGTACCCATACTCGGACGTAGCCAGCGGACTACTAAAAATCCTCCCAAGTCGCGGCCGGCGCGAGGCCGCCGGCGTCCGTCGAACGGCGGCGCCGCCTGAACCGCGAACGCGGGGCGGACGGCGTCCGAACGGCTCTAGTCCGCGCTGGACGGCGCGCGGTGGTAGGGTCGTGCGGCTATCTCCCGGCGGATGTCGCCGATCGCGTCGGATTCGGCCCCGTCGGACATCCGCGAGACGACCGCGAACACCTCCTGTCGGGACACCTTCACGCCCGACTTCGAGAGGGCGTCTTCGGGCCGGGAGAGGAGTTCCCGCAGCGTCCCAACCGAGAGGAGGAACGGGACGGCCCACGCGGCGAGCGTGTTGCCGTCCGTCAGCGGGACCGATTCGAGGTACGTCTGCGCGTCGTCGAGAAACGAGGAGGCGTGCTCGGCCGTCCGGCGGACGACCGACGCCGCTTCCGCCTCGTGTTCGGGGTCGAGGACCTCCTCCTGCGGGACGCCCTCGGCGTCGAGCCACTCGGCGGGCAGGTAGACGTTGTTCTCGGAGGTGTAGTCGTCGTAGACGTCCTTCGAGATGTTCACCAGTTGCAAGAGGAGGCCGAACTCCTCGGCGGTGTCGTAGAGGCGGCGGCGACGCTCGGGGGAGACGTCGCCGCGAGTGACCAGATTCGTGATGAGGTTTCCGACGGTGCCGGCGGCGTAGTAGCAGTACTCTTCGAGTTCCTCGCGGGACTGGATGCGGAGGCCGCCGGTATCGTCGTACCGCTCGACGAACAGCGCCATCCCTTGGACGAGTTCCCGCGCGGGCGGCGTCACCGCCTCACGGACGTCCGCCGGGAGGCTCTCGAACGTGTGGAGCACGCGCGGGGCCTCGCGGACGACGCGCCAGTCCTCGGTCAGTTCGTCGGGCAGATGCGGTTCGACGGCGTCGACGAACGCCTCGACGGCGGTGTCGTCGTCCGGGTCGAGGACGGCGTCGTACGTTCGGAGCAACTCCGTCTGCACCGACGGCGGGATGTGCGAGGCGTCCTCGATGGTGTCGGGGATTCGACAGAGCAAGTAGCCGACGCAGATGTAGGACGACATGGGCTCGTCGAGCACGTCGACTGTCAGTGCGAAAGTGCGAGAGACCCCCTCAACCGCCTCGTGGCACCATTCGAGGTCGGTTCGGTCGACGTGGGGACGTTCATCCTGCTGAGACATTCGAAGTATGATTCCCTACGGAATGGGGATTAAAAAGTTTCGTGGGGGCTTCGCGTACACGACCGCCCGGCGAGAGACAACGTAAAGTAACGACGATGAAAGACTCTGGTATGGACTTCGCGCTCTCCGCGGAACAGCGACAGATACGCGACATGGTGGCCGACTTCGTCGACGAGGAGATACGGCCGCGCGCGGCGGAGATAGACGAGACCGACGAGTTCCCCGCCGATTTGGTCTCGGAGATGGCCGACCTCGGTCTCATGGGGATGCCGTTCCCCGAGGAGTACGGCGGCGCGGGACTCGATTATCACTCCTACGCCATCGGGTTGGAGGAGATATCGAGGGGGTCGGGCGGCCTCGGAACGGTCGTCGCCGCGCACACCTCCCTCGCCGGCAACATGCTGTACGAGTTCGGGAGCGAGGCGCAGAAAGAGGCGTATCTGACGCCGATGAACACGGGAGAAGATATCGGCGCGTTCGCCCTGTCGGAGGCGGGCGCGGGCAGCGACGTACCCGCGATGTCGACGACGGCGACGAGGGAGGGAGAGGAGTACGTCGTCGACGGCGGCAAACTCTGGATATCGAACGGCTCCGTCGCCGACACGGTGACGCTGTTCGCCAAGACCGACCCCGACGCCGGCCGGAAGGGCATCTCCGCGTTCGTCGTGCGCCCCGAGGAGGACGACGGGTTCGTCGTGGAGGGGACCGAGCACAAACTTGGCGACAAAGGCTGTCCGACCGCGGAACTGCGCTTCGACGATATGCGACTCCCCGAGGACAGGCGCATCGGCGAGGAGGGCGAGGGGTTCGTGCAGGCGCTGAAGACGCTCAACGGCGGGCGCATCACCATCGCCGCGCGGTCGGTGGGCATCGCTCGCGCCGCCCTCGAAGACGCCCTCGACTACGCCGACGACAGAGAGCAGTTCGACCAGCCAATCGCGGAGTTCCAGGCGATAAAGCACAAACTGGCCGACATGGACACGAAGGTGCAGGCCGCGAAGCTGCTGATGCACAAGGCCGCGGATCTGAAGATTCGCGACGAACCCTACATCAAGGAGGCCGCGCAGGCGAAGTTGTACGCCAGCGAAATCAGCCGCGAGGTGGCCAACGAGGGCATCCAGATCCACGGCGGTTACGGCTACACGAAGGACTTCCCGGCCGAGCGCTACTACCGCGACGCGAAACTGAACGAGATATACGAGGGGACCAGCGAAGTGCTGCGGAACACCATCGGCGACCGGCTGCGCTCGGAGCGGTAATCAGCCGTCCTCGCCTTCGCTCTCGCCCTCGGCGTCGCCGCCGGCGTCGGCGCTCCGGTCCCGCCCGTTCGCCACTCGTTCCGAGAGCCACGACTGCTGGGACTCCACGCCCTCGGCGCCGAGGGCGGTGAGTTCGTACACGTCGTATATCTCCTCGGTCCGCCGGACGAGGTGTCCCTTCGAGACGAGGGCGTCGAGCGTTCCGTAGAACGACTGCGGGTCGATTCGGATCTCGTAGTGCGCCTCCAGTCGCGTCTTCAGTTTCTGCCCGCGGAGTTCGCCGGCGTCGTAGAGGATGGCGCAGAGGTCGCGGCGGCGACCGCTCTGGAACCACGGCATACCCGTCAATTCTCGGAGGGACACAGGACACTTTCGTTCCCGGCCGGGCGAACGGGCATCCGTCCCCGGTCGGACCGACCTAAATCGGTAGCTTCGACTACCGCCTCTCCCTAGGGCGACCATGACAGACGGCGAGGCGACCGACGGCGACGCAACCGACGGCGAGGTGACGGCCGAGGGCATCACCGCCCGCTACTACGAGACGGAGTCCGAGCGAGTGCTCACGTTCGAGAAAGGCGGGTCGACGGCCGCCGTCGCGCAGAACCGCGAGGGCTACGCGATGCTGAAGGTGCGACCGACCGCCGACGGCGACGAACTGGAACGCTACTACGGCTTCGACATGGCGCTGGACCACGCCGCGGAACTCCTCGGCGTCCCCCCGCACGACCTGCCGATTCCCGAGGACGCCGCCGACATGGGGATGTGACCGCTCCTCTCCGCCCCGCTCAGTCGCGCCGCCAGTAGAACAGGGGTCCCAAGAACAGGTACGACAGCGCGAGAAAGAGCAGTCCGAACGCGAATCCCTGTCCCAAGTCGCCGGCGACGCGGTGGCCGTACGGCCCCGAGAGCAGTATCGCCAGCGCCTGCACGACGCCCATGATCAGAGCGTCCTGCGCGTGCAGGTCCGGGTACGTCACCGTCGTCACCATCAGCACCGCGAGGAGGTAGATGAGAGGGACCAAGACGACGGGGTCGGCGAAGCCGGCGAGGACGCCCGCCGAGAGGATAGTCGCCGCGAGCGTCGTCTGGACGCCCTCCGTCTGGGCGTGGTCGCCGTCGTAGGCGGTGTACAGACCGAGTCGGGTGACCGCCGCGGCGACGAACAGGGCGGTGCCGGCCAGGGCGACGGCGAGGCGGAGGCGGTCGGCCGACCACGCCTGCCGGACGGTGACGGCGACGAGGAGGGCGGGGGCGACGCCGAAGGAGGCGACGTCGGCCAGCGAGTCGAGGTACTGCCCGACGGCGGTGCCGCCGCGCCGGCGGGCGATGACCCCGTCGAGGGCGTCCGCGATGGCCGCCAGCAGGATGAGGCGCGCCGCGAGGGCGACGCTCGCCGTCGCCGCGACGGCGGCGAGGAAGCCGAGCGCGGCGTTACCGACCGTCACCGCGTCGGCGAGACCCATCTTGCCGACGAACCGGGGCTTCATACAGTCGGCGTGGACGACCGGCGCTTTACGTTTTTACATTCGGGGACCGCGGGGCGGCGGTTCGGCCGCGGGCGCATCGGTCGAACGCGCGGGACCGCGTACGCGACCCGTCGGCGGGTGCGCGCGTCGACAGCGAGACGCCGACCGCGCCGCATTTACCCCTCGGCACCCGAGTGTCCGTATGGACGAAGGGAATCGCATCGCGGACGCTCTCTCCCGGCGTCGCGTCCTCGCGGGTCTGGGGTCCGTCGCGGCCGTGAGTCTCGCCGGATGCTCGTCGACCGCCGAGGACGAGTACGATGTCGGCATGACCGCCGTGGCGTTCGACCCGCCGTCGGTGACGGTATCGGTCGGCGAGGAAGTCGTCTGGCGGAACACGAGTTCGCGCGGGCACACCGTCACCGCCTACGCCGACGACATCCCCGAGGAGGCCGAATTCTTCGCCAGCGGCGGCTTCGAGAGCGAGGCGGCCGCCCGCAAAGCGTACAACCAGAACGTCGGCGGCCTCATCGACAGCGGGCAGAACTACTCGCACACGTTCGAGGTACCCGGCGAGTACCGGTACTTCTGCGTTCCTCACGAGTCGCAGGGGATGGTGGGTACCGTCGTCGTCGAGGGAGAGTCCGAGGCCGGGTCGTCTTCGGACACGGCCACCGAGTAGCGCCCGGCCGTCCCCGAACACTGCTCCGAACCTACTTGTCGACCCACGGAACCGAAACGATGTGAACCGTCGCCGATTCCTCGCCGTCTCCGCTTCGTTCGTCGTCTCGGCTGTGCGGGCCGTCCGTCAGCCTCAGAGAGCGCCGGCGGTTCGCGGCTCGGCGACTTTCTCACCACGAACCGCGACGACGACCCGCACGCCGTCGACGCGAAAACCGGAACGAACGCGAGCGCCGCCGCTCGGCGGCGCGAGAAATGTGAGAATCGAAGGCGTTCGGACCGCGGCGAGGCTTACGCCTCTTCGACGGCGACGTCTTCCTCGTCGACGTCGACGGCGGCCTCTTCCTCGGCGGCGACCTCTTCGGGACGCGCTTCGAGGGTGAGCTTCTGGACCTCCACCCGGCGGAGCGGGTAGATGGTCTTCGCCTCGCCGTAGATGGCCGAAGAGAGGTTCCCGGCGACGACGGCGCTGTCGACGAGTTCCTCGAACGTCCGGTCCTCGGCGGCCTCCTCGACGAAGTCGATCATGACCCGTCGGATGGCCTTCTCTTGGCTGCGGTCGGCTTTCTTCGTCGTGAACGCCACGGGCTGGAGTTGGACGCGGTAGTCGTCCTTCGTCAGCACCGTGATGCTGGCCGAAATCTTCGAGGCGCCGCGGCGGACGAGACTACGGAGGTAGTCGCGCGCGAGTTCGTGCTTGATGAACTCGGTGTACGCCGAGTCGCTGGACACGTCGTTCACCTTGAAGGTGAGCTTCGTGTTGTTCGCACCCTGGTCGCCGGTGAGGTCACCCAGCGTGACCTCGACGGTGCGGCCGTACACCTTCTCAGGTTCGTCGGCCATCGTCTTGCCCAGTTCTTCGCGGTCGAACTGTTCGGGCGCGACGAGGGTGTACCATCGCTTTCCGCGTTTCTGCTTTGAGACTGATCGTTCGCTCATAGGTTGTTGGTTGCTGTGTCGATGACGGCGTCTGCCACCGTCAGGTTGACCACGGTGTCGTCCACCGTGGACTGGAGCCCGCCGGTCGTCTCCCGTTCGACGGTCGTCACGAGGGTCTCTCCCTCGACGGCCATCGACATGGAGTCGGTGTTGTCCGGGCGGAGCGACGCCGCCACCGCGTCGGCGTCGGCGTGCGTCGTCCGCAGGCGGGCGGTGCGAGCGGGCGACGGCTCGTCGGTCGCTCGGTCGCTCGTCGTTCGTTCTCGTTCGTCCGTCACGTCGATGCCTCCCTGACGGCCGCGATGACCTCGGCCTCCGGCGCGTCCGCGTCGAATCTGACGACCGCTCTGCGCGGGTCGCCCGCCCACGCGCCGCCGTCCTCGTCGACGTCACCAGAACGCGAAGCGTTCTGGTTGGCGGACGAGACGCGCCGCGTCTCGTCAACGCCGCCGAACTCCTCGGCGACGGCCGACGCCGCGTCCGCCGCGCCGCGTTCGACCGCCGCGAGGGCCGCCACGCCGTCACCGACGACGAGCGCCATCGGCTCGGGCGAGCGGAAGTCGCGGCAGAGTCGGGCGACGGTGGCGAGGCGGCCGACGCGTCCGGCCACCTCCTCGGGCGCGCGGACGACTTGGACGCCCTCGTAGCGTCCGACGTGCGCCCCGCGGAGCGCGCGGTGCGCCGCCGCGGCGTGGTCGCGCCACGCTTCGAGGGCGGGCACGCGCGCGTCGTGTCCGAGCGCCACGGCGACGCCGGTGCCGGGTCGCTCCCGTGCGACGGCGTCCAGCACGTCGGCGTAGCCGCCGAGCGTGGCGAACGGCGCGTCCGGCGTCGCGTACGGGTGCAGCGCCCGTTCGACCGCTTCGGCGGCGCGTTCGGTGGCGTTCTCGTCGCCGGCCACGTCCAAGGCGACCAGCGACGCGAGCCGCCGGTGGGACGCCTCGTCGAGGTCGGCCGGCAGGTCGAGTTCCGCGAGGGCGGCGCCGGCCGCCTCCCGGTTTCCGGAGAACGACGCGTGCGCCAGGGTCGTGTGCGCGAGTCCGTCCGCGAGGTCCGCGACGGGCGTTGAGACGCCCGGGCGTCGCGCGACTGCGCCCGTCTCCTCGGCGACGGAGAGCAGGTTGCCGTCCGCGGCGCCCGGGTGTTCGCCGGCGGCGACGGCACCCGCGAGGGCGAGCACCGGGTCCGGGTCCGGTTCGTCCTCGGGCGTTAGCGCCGACGCGATTTCGTGCGCGCGGAGGCTCGTCGTCCCGTCGTCGGGCGCGAGCATCTCGTCCGCGCCCGGCGCGTCGAGTCCGACCGCCACCAACGTCCCGTCGCCGTCCGGCGGCGCCGCCGCGGGGGCGAACGCACTGGTGCGGACGTGGAACGGCACGCCGGCGCATCTGAGCGCGCGGGCGAGCAGCCCTCCCGCCGCGATGGCGTCGCCCTCGGCGCGACAGACGACTCTGACGAACGAGGCGTCGGCCAGCGCGGAGGCGACGCTCTCGGCGGGGGCGTCCGGGACGCGGGTGTGGTCTGGTCGTGCGGACATGCGGAGTCGAGGTCGTTACGGCGCTACTCGAGGAGTTCGACGGCGGCGTCGTAGCTGTACTTGAAATCCTCGTCGAGTTCGTCGCCGCGGTAGTAGTTGGCGAGGCGGCGAATCTTCGACTCGGTGTTCTGGAGCGCTCGCTTGTTCTGCATGTCCTGCGAGTTCTCCTCCATGTGCTCTCGGAGTCGGATAGCGCGCTCCATCAGGTTCCGGATGTCCTCCGGAAGTTCCGGCGCGGCGTCGTTCTCTTCGAGAATGGTGGTGATCTTCTTCCCGGTCGCGAGTTTCACGTCCGGGACGGGCGTCCCCTTGACGCCCTCGTCGCGGAGTTTCAGACCGATCTGACTGGGCTCGTTGCCCTGTTCCGCGAGTTCGACGACGCGGGACTCGATGTCCTCGGCGTCGACGTCGCTCCACTCCGGGGGTTCGTCTGCCACGGGCTTGTCCGAACCGGACTGGCCGCGGCGGCGGGTGTGCATTCGTGCCATTGGTATAGATTGGAACGGCACAGACCGCAGAAAGGCGTGATTGGCGACCGCAAACGGTCGCGCACTTCCGCAATCCCAAGCCGCGCGAGGCGCGGCGAGTCAGATTTGCGGCCGTGCTGTTCCCGTGTGTACCCTGCCCTGACCGACTGAAAAGCGTTGCGACACGGGGTCGGGAACTCCGAGTCGAAGGCCTTAATACCGACACCGGGAAACGATTTGATGCGTTCGAGGGCTCGTAGATCAGTGGTAGATCACTCCCTTGGCATGGGAGAGGCCCCGGGTTCAAATCCCGGCGAGTCCACTTCCTTTCGCTCACTTCGTTCGCTCCAGTCAGTGGACTCGCAGTAGTGCCACTCGCTTCGCTCGCGGCACTCCCGGCGAGTTTATCGCGTTCTGTCGATGCTGCCGGTGAGCGGAGCGAGCCGCGTATATCGACTGTCGTGATGCCTGTTCGAGACGGGATTCGAAGCCCTGCCAGTCGCGCGCAGCGAACGAAGTGAGCGAGCACGTCTGGCTCTGGGTCCACAATCCCGGCGAGTCCATAGCAGAAAATCCCTCCGGCATTCGCGCGCGTTCTTTTGGTCCGATCCGGGTCACGCACACGTGGGTTTCGTTGCTAGACTCCCTAGATCCCGGTCTCTGAAGCGGAGTGCTCTCCTCCAGTCGATTACCGTCGGCCGAGTCTCTGGCCGATTTGACCTCCCACACGAGGCCCATCGGAGTGGAGCAAAAATCAGCCGAACTGTCGGATTCGCTGGAGGTCCGACTCGTCCGTTCGATCGGCGACGGTAAGAGGGGTATCTACGTCGCGCCCGTCGTCGAGTCCGACTGCCGGTCGCTCCACCAACCGGCGAAGAATCCGACGATACCGATGCCGATGATGACCGCTCCCCAGAACGACGTAATCGGTTCTGGGAAGAAAAACAGCGCGAGTCCGATCAGCAGTAGCCATCCGACGCTTATACCTTCTAACCAGCCACCTACGTCAGGCATATTTCCCATATCATCCCATTTAATGTTAAAGATAAGGGCTGGAAATACAGGTCGTATATAACGCTCATCTCGAACTGGCTCCGACGGGCCTGAGAAAGCGTGTACCTATTCGGTTCGGGCCCTCTCCATATCTGTCCCCGCCGACTGTTAACGCCGCGCTCAGTCCTCTCGCACGACCACTATCGGGTGGTCAGTTTCGTCGGCGATGGACTCGTACGTCTTTCCGAAGACGCGTTCGAAGGAGGGGTCCTGCGTCTCGCCCATCACGATGAGGTCGTAATCCGAAGCGGCCTTGCCGATCTCGAACGGCGCGTCGCTGCCGACGACCACCTCCGTGTCCGTGCGCAGTTCGGGGTAGCCCGCCTCGACGAGTTGCTCGCGCACGCCGTCGAGCAACTCCTCGCCCGTCTCCACGTCCTCTTCCGACTCGGCGGCGTAAAACAGCGTGGTGTGGACGAGCACGTCCTGATTGAGACCGCTCAGGAAGTCCGCGACGGGTTGGGCGAACTTCTGGTCGCGGACCGGAACGAGGATACGCGCAAGCGTCGTCAGCGGTTTCGGGACGAGGAGTGCGTCCACGTCGCGTTCCTCGGCGACGCGCGTCCACGCGTCGTGGGCGTCCTCGCCGACCATGTACTCCACGTCGACCCTCTCGCCGTGGCGGACGAACTGGGCGGCCAAGTTGTACAGCGTGTGGTACGCCTCTATCTCCCGGCGGTGGCGTTCGTCTTCGTCGAGACGGTCCGCCTCCTCGTCGAGGCCGAGAAGGACGACTCGACAGGACGAAAAGGCGTCGACGAACGTGGAGGGGAACGGTTCGGGGTTAGGGAACTCGACGGGGACGAGTATCGTCTGTGCGGACATGTGTACCGAGTAGACCACCGGCGTCCAGCCTAACAAATCCCTCGGCTGAAGACGGAATTTCGGCGGGCGTTCGGTGACGGATGCGAAATGTGGGTCGGGATTCGTCGCGGTATCCGAAGCGCGTCCGGCGACGGTCAGGTCATCTCGCGTCGCTCGTCTCGGACCATCCGCTCGAAGCGGTCCATCCCGAGGTCGATGCGTTCGAGGTCGTTGGCGAAGCTGAATCGGAGGTAGCCCTCGCCGCCGCGACCGAACGCGCTGCCGGGGGCGGCGACGGTGTCGTACTCGTACAGCAGTCGCTTCGCGACGTCCATGCTCGACCCGGGGAGGTCAGTCACGTCGACGAACGCGTAGAACGCCCCCTCGGGCGTTCCCATCGAGACGCCGGGAATCGACGCCAGTCGGTCGACCAAGCGGTCCCGCCGTCGCTCGAACGCCGCCTTCATCTCCCGGACGGGGGCGTCCGAACCGGTGAGCGCCGCGAGGGCGGCGTGCTGGGCGGGCGTGTTCACGCAGGAGGTGGTGCTCTCGTGTATCTTCGTCGCGGCCGCCGTCACGGGGCCGGGACCGGCGAGCCACCCAACGCGCCACCCGGTCATCGCGTACGTCTTCGAACAGGAGCCGATGGTGACGACGCGTTCGGGGTAGTCCGTGACGGACGCCAGACTCGGCTGGGGGCGGTCGTACGTGAGTTCGTGGTACACCTCGTCGGCGACGACGTAGGCGTCGTGTTCGGCGGCGGCCGCGACCACGCGCTCCATCTCCTCGACGTCGAACACCCGTCCGGTCGGGTTCGAGGGCGAGGTGAGCACGACGGCTCCCGTCCGGTCGGTGATGGCGTCTATCACGCGGTCGGCGTCGAACGCGAAGTCGTCGGCCGCGGGCAGGGGCACCTCCACGGGTTCGGCGCCCGCCAAGTCGGTCTGCGAGAGCGGGTTCGGCCACGCGGGCGTCGGGACGACCACCTCGTCGCCGGGGTCGGTGGCGGTCAGGAGCGTGAGGTAGAGCGCCTCGACGCCGCCGGTCGTCACGACCACCCGACCCGCCTCAGCGTCGGCCCCGCGTCCTCGGAGCGTCTCCGCGATGGCCTCCCTGAGCGGGTCGATGCCCGCGTTCGGCGTGTAGTTCGTCTCGCCGCCCCGCGCCGCCCGCACCGCCGCGTCGACGACGTGTTCGGGCGTGGGGAAGTCGGGTTCGCCGACCTCTAGGTGGACGACGTCCTCGCCGTCGTGCGCGTTCGCGAGGTCGAACAGCGTCCGAATCTGCTGCGGTTCTATCTCGGCCACCCGGTTCGAGACGGTCGGGTCGGTCATCGGTTACGCTGCGTCGGGGGACCCCTTGGCTGTTGGGACGGCGGCGAACGCCGGGCGACGCGTTCGAACCGCGGCCGTCCGCTCAGCACACGTGGTTTCCCTCGACTACGTTCTCCGCTAGTTCGGCCGGGTCGACGTCGTCCATCGGTGCGGACACGGCGATGCCGCGGTCGTTCGCGCAGACGACGTTGCGGGTGACTCGGCTGCCCGCCGCGTCCCGAAGCAGGATGCCCACCCCGCGGTTCGCGCTCACGGTGTTCTTGCGGACGACGAACGCGCCGGGTTCGTCCTCGGACGCGCTCAGTTTGAGTCCGTCGCCGCCGTTGCCGAACACGGTGTTGAACTTGAACGTCGAGTCCGACCCCCACGTTATCGAGAACCCCTCTTCGGCGTTGTTCGAGAGGGTGTTCCACCGCACGTCGCTCCCGTAACACTGCGCCGTTTTGACGCCGTCGCCGCCGCATCCGACGACGGTGTTCGACCCGAACTCGCTGTCGATCATCGACACGAGGGAGACCCCGTCGCCGTCGGCCCCGAGGACGAGGTTCTCGACGGCCACGCTTCGCATGAGATCGAACCTCATGCTGCCCCCGATGATCCGGTTGCCGCGCACGGTCGAGTCGGTGTAGATCCCCCCGAAATCGTCGTCGACGAACTGGTTGTGCAGGATGCGCGAGTCGGTCATATCCGCTCTGAGTCCGGTTTCGTTGCGCGCGAACGTGTTCCGCTTCACGTCCGCGTTGTAGAGGTCTATGAACCTGAATCCGGTACGCCCGTTGTCCGCGACGACGTTCCCGACGGCGTTGAGACCGCGTATGTCACGGGGACTGCCCCCGACGCCGTTCGCGGCGTTCGAGAGCAGTTGGTTGTCCGCCAACCGCAGGTCGTCGATGTCCCCGATCAATTCGATGCCGTGTCCTCGGTTCGGAACCGCGGCGCCGTTGTCGACGACGAGACAGCGTTCGATAGCGACGCCCGTCGCGCGCCAGAACCCGATACCGGCGTAGCCGTTGTCCGCGACGAGACACGCGCGAACCAGCGCCTCGTCGGCGCTCCCATACTGCTGGCTGTCGGCCCCGATGAGGCCGTACCGCCCGTTCTCGCGGAGGAGACACGACTCGATTCGTGCTCGCTTTCCGCCGGAGAGGTGGACACCGGATTCGCCGTTGCCCTCCGCGAGGACGTTGAACAGGGTGGCGTCGTCGCCCACTACGTGTACTCCCTTGCGCTCGCCGGAGACGCGCACGTTCTTCACCGTCACGTCGTTCGCACCGCGGTAAACGCTGATGCACTCTCCGCCCACGTTGCTGACGGTGTGGCCCTGTCCGTCGACGGTGACGTCGCTCACCGTGATATCGAGGGCCGCCGGGCCGCGCGCGGCGTCGATGTCGTCGGTGAGGACGTAATCGCCGGGTTCGGTGATGGTCGTCGGACCGGAAATCTCCGTCGCGCCTGCCGCGGCCGCCGGGAACGACCCCCACGCCGCGAGTCCGGCGACCGCCGCCCCGGTCTTCAGTACGTCTCGTCTCGATGGTACGCCCTCGGGACCCATCCAGAACAGATAGTCTCGGTAAGTGTTAGTAACTAGCACGTTATCCGGTCGCGAACCCGTCCCGAAGCGGTTAATCTGTCACCGTCGAGGCGGGTTCGCGCCGCCGAAAGACCGTTACACCGGCCGGAAGAAACGTCTAGGCATGAGATGAGTTCGGACGAATCGGACTACTCCGGAGCGACGCTCTCGTACCGCCACATCCTCGAGCGCGAGATGGAGAACGCGCTGCAGGAGATTCACCGGCCCGTCTGGGGCGTGTTCCTCTCGGCGTTCGCCGCCGGCCTCAACCTGAGTTTCGGCGCGCTGTTCATGGCGATGGCGCTGACGTTCTCCGGGGGGTTCGAATCCACGCTGGTCCAGCAGACGGTGCTGGCGGGCGTCTCCTCTATCGCGTTCCTGTTCGTCGTCGTCGGTCAGACGGAACTGTTCACCGCGCACTCGACGATGGCCATCCTCCCGGTGGCCGACGGCCGGGCGTCCGTCGGCGAACTCGGACGCGTCTGGACCGTCACCTACGTCGGCAACCTGCTCGGCTGCGTCGTCTTCTCGGCGCTCGCGGTGACGCTCGGTCCGGCGATGGACATCGTCGACCCGGCGGCGTTCGGGACGCTCGCGGGCGCCCTCGTCCCCCACCCGTGGTGGGTCATCCTCCTCAGCGGCGTCGTCGCCGGCTGGCTGATGGGACTCGTAACGTGGCTATCGGCGGCCAGTCGCGACACCGTCGGGCGAATCCTGTTCGTTCTCCTCGTCACCGCGCTCATCGGGTTCGGGCCATTCCACCACAGCATCCTCGGGACGACGGAGGTGCTGACGGCGCTCCTCTTGGGACAGGGCGTCGGCGCGGCCGGACTCGCGCACTTTCTCGTCTGGACGACGCTCGGCAACGTAATCGGCGGGTCCGTCTTCGTGGGCCTCCTCAACTACGGACACGTCGCCCTGCCGGGCGAGGAACACGACGTCGATGTCGAGTGACCAGTAGGGTACAGTAGAACGGCCGCCTCACCACCGGTCCGCGGCGTGGTCGCGGGACCGGTCGCCGCTCGCGTCGTCTGTCTGACCCCGCGAGTCGTCGGACCGGGCCGCCCGGACCGCGCCGGAGGGGGAGTTTGGTCCGGTCGACCGGCCGGTACCCTCTCTCGACTCCAACGCCCCGGCGATGCGTTCCGTGGCCGCGACGAAGCGGTAGAACGCGCCGACGAGTTTGTACGCGACGACGGCGGTGACGACGAATCCGCAGGCGAGGACGCCGAGCAGTATCTGCCCGGCGATGACCACGCTGTAGAGCATGACGAGCGTGCAGAACGCGGCGAGGGCGATTTGGGTGCGCTTCGAGAGCCGACCGGACGGGGTCGGGGAGGGTGTCTCGGCCATGTGCGCCGGTGTGCGCCCTCGGATAATCATTCCTTCGCAGAAATTATTTCCTGTGAAGACTATCAATTTCGCACTACACTTAATTACCCGCTGGACCAACGTCAGGCGTGTCTCTGCAGGCAGACGACCGGGGGGTGAGCGAGGTGCTGGGGTTCGTCATCGTCTTCGGCCTCATCGTCGCGTCGGTCGGGTCGGTGTACGCCTTCGGGGTCGGAGAACTCCGAGACGTGCGCGACTTCGAACGGGTGAACAACGCCGAACGCGCCTTCGAGGTGTTCGCCGACAACGTCGCCGACGTCTCGCGTCGGGGGGCGCCCAGTCGCGGGACCGAACTCAAACTCGCCGACTCGACGCTCGGATACGGCGAGGCGACGGTGAACGTGACGGTCGATACGACGCCCGCCACCGAGGGGGACGTGAACAACTCGACGGGTGACGTCTCGCTCTCCCCGGTCGTGATGGCGCTCCAGGACGCCGGCGAGGTCCGGTACGCCTCAGGGGCGGTTCTGCGAACCGACGGGGGCGGACCGCCGCGGATGGTCCACGAACCCGACTTCGTCTTCGGGGAGGACGGGGCCGTCGTCCAACTCGTCCGGTCGGTTCCGCGCGGGACGACGCGGGTGGGCGGCGAGCGAATCGCCCGCATCCGAACCGTCGAATCCGGGCGCTCGACGCTGCTGACGCGGTCGGAGACGAACGCGACCCTCCGAATCGACGTGAACTCCTCGTACGCTCCCGCGTGGGGCGACTACCTGACGTCCGAGGGGTTCGCCTGCGACCCCTACACCGACGCGTCGACGACCGTCTCCTGCGACCTCGAAGACGTCTCGCGGGTCACGGTAGTGCGCGTCACTCTGCGGACGACGTTCGAGTGAGCGCGGGCGGAACCGGTGCCGGCACTGACGCCGACGCGACGCCTACTCCAACTCGACGGTGACGTTGTTCTCGGTCACGTGGAGGAACGTGATGTACCGCGACCCCGAGGACGTCTCGTACTCCAGTTCTCCGGTCGACTCGTCCACGTCGAGGCGCGCTTTCCCGCTGTTTCCGGGTCCGTGCCACGTCGTCAGATCGAAGTCCGGCGCGAAGAAGCTGAGGTAGTGTCTGGTCAGATGTCGGCTCGTCGTCCGGTCTCCGGGAACGAACGTGACGTTCTCGCCGTCCGTGCCCGTGTGGTTGAACGACGCCGAGGAGTCGACGGGGTCGTCCCACGTCAGCGCCGTCTCCCCCGTCGCGCCGGACCCGTCGTACGTCAGTGGGAGGTCGCTCGTGTAGTTCACCGATATCGTCTCGGTCGCGCAGTCGAGACTGATCGGACCGCTCTCGACGGGGACGCTGTCGTTCGTCCACACGTGCTGGCCGCCGGTCCCGTCGCGGTAGTAGACGACCATCGTCAGGTCGGTCTCCTTGCCGTTGCTGCAGTAGTTCCCGATACCCTTCGGGACGTGGACGACCGTCTCGTACTCCTGGGTCCCCTTCGTCGCGTAGAAGGAGAAGTCCATGTTGTTGCTGCCGCCGTTCGCCTTCGCCAGCGACACCTCGAACGTCCGGATGGGGTGGGCCGATGCCATGCCGCGCACCTCGACGGGCTGATTTTTCGCCGGGAGGTCGAACGACCCGACCATCCCGACCGTCGCCAGTTCGAGCGTCGCGGTCCGGTTGGCGGAGTCGACGGTGACGTTCCCGGTGGTCCGGGTGCGGAAGTACTCCGCCCACCCGCGGTAGAACTCGCTGTGGACCGTCACGCTCACCGACCCGTTCCGGACGGGGTTGCGGTACGTCTTCGCGCCGTCGTCGTACGTCTTCCACCCCGTCCCCGACTCGGTCGGATGCGGGTAGACGCGAGCGAGATCGCCCTGCCGCGAGACGACCGCTCGGACCCGCCCGGACGCGGAGTCCGCGTTGCGCACGCGGACGACAGGGAACGTGAGCGTCGCGTCGCGGTAGTGGAACTCCGGCGGCGACACCATCGACGTGCCGCCGCCGTCGTTCCGCCGCCAGACGCCGCCGCCCTGATAGGTTACGACCGTCGACTCCGTCCGATAGCTCACCGAACCCAAAGAGGCGTTGTACAGTTCCTCGTCGGCGTCGCCGGAGTAGTTGTGGTGGGTGATTCGCACCCACCCGTCGTCCGGCGAGACGGTGTACTGCCCGTCCGAGGAACTCCGAAGCGCCACCGACTCGCGGGCGGTCTGGCCCAGTCCGACCATCGCCGCGACGGAGTCGAACTGCGTCATCGACTGCTCGGCGCGGTCGACGTCGATGGTCTCCTGGGTCGTCGATATCGCGACGGACCCGACGCCGACGAGGAGGCCACTGCCGATGAGCGTCAGTCCGAGGAGGAGGACGACCCCCACCGTCGAGGAGACGGCGCGGCGGTCCGTCCCCGTCCCGCGCGTCATCGCCCGACACCTCCGAGTACGGCCCCCGACGTCGACCGACGGACCGTCGCCGGCGGCCGCATCGAGGGGTTGGAGAGCGCGGGTGCGGGCCCGACGAAGTCGCCGGACTCGAAGGCGAGTCGGTCCGTCGCGGGGTCGTACGCGACGACTAGGTTGCCGCCGGCGAGCGTCCCCGTCTCGACGTCGGTCCCGGTCCGGACCCGGACGGTCACCGACCGGTCCCCGCCACCCGACGTGAGCGTGACGTCGTGCGCCGCGGGCGTTCCCGTCGCTCCCGGCGAGTCGCTCACCTCGATGCGGTAGGACCCGCCGGCGACGGTCCGCGGCAGGTCCACCCGGACGCGGACCGCCTCGGTGCCGTCGCCGGTGCGGACCATCCGGTCGGCGTCGGCCGTGCGGGCGGCGATTCGCTCCCCGAGGACCGACAGCTCCCGGTCGACGACCCGTTCTCGTTGCCCGTCCACGTACTGCCCCGTCCCGACCAGCAGGCCGGAGACGAGGACTGCGGTGATGACGAGCGTCAACACGTATCCGAGCGTCGTGGAGACGCCGCGGTCCGACTCACGCGCTCGCATCCGGCACCTCCGTCTCGGCCTCGTAGTAGGTGTCGGGGCCGTGGTAGACGACGCGCACGGTCGCGTCGTAGAGCGCCGCCGTCCGGAACGGGGCGCCGGAGTCCAGCGAAATCGACTGGTTCACGGCCGGGTCGTCGTCCACCTCACGGTCCACGACGAACGAGTACGTCCCCGCGGCCGCGTCGGCGCTGTCGAACGAGAGACTGAACGCGTCGCCCGACTCGTCGAACCGCGAGAGCGCCGAACACGGCTGTCCGTCGACCGTCGCGGCCTCCGCGTCCAGCGTCACGGTCTCGCCGGTGACCGGACCGCACGCCGTCAGGGTCCCGTCGGCCCCGCGGACCGTCACGCCGGTGTCGCCGCCGGACAGGTCGTACACGAACACCGACCGCGTGCCCGCCGCGTCGGTGAGGTTCGCGCGGAAGGCCCCGCTGGCCAGCAGTTCGCTCTCGTTTTCGCCGTCGCTCACCGTCGCCAGGCTCGCGGTGCCGAGTGCGAATCGCAGGTCGCGGACGCCGGTGGCGTCGAACACGGGCGTCCACTCCGTCGCGCCGCCCGGACTCGAGAGGGTCCGCGAGGCGTTCGTCTGCGCGATTCGGGTCCCGTTCGTCGCGCCGACGACGCGGGTCCGCGTCGCGGTTCCCGAGAAGGCCTCGTGTGCGGCGGCGGCGTCGCTCCAGTTGCCGACGCCGCGCCGGAGCGAGTCGTTCATGCGCGCGTACGCGGCGTCGGAGCCGTCGCCCGAGTCGTTCTCGTGTCGGTTCGCGTACCGGAGCGTCCTCTCGGCGGCGTCGAGCGCCTCGGTGCGGTAGTTGACCACGGTCGCCGACTCGCTCACGTCCGACCGGGCGGCGACGTTGCCGGTGTAGATGGTCGTGTTCACGAGGAGGGCGAGGACGACGAACAGCGTCGCCATCGCCAGGGCGGTGACGAGGACGAGTTGCCCCCGGTCGTCGCCGCTCACATCCGCCACGTCACCACCTCCACGACGACGACGCCGCGGACCGGCCCGTTCGGGTCCGCGTCGGGCACGAAGTACGCTTCGCCGGCGTCGGCGAGCGTCGTCCCCGTCGGGTCGCCGTCGGCGTCGCTGAGTCTGTCGTCGTCGTACAGCGTGACGGTCCACGTGGCGACGGAGGCGTGGTCGCTCGGTTCTCCGAGATAGACCACCTGCTCTCGGATGCGCTGGTCGTTGCGCCAGAAGTAGACGTTCAGGTTGTACGCGACCCCCCGGTCGAGGAGCGCGTCGTTCAGCGTCCGCCCCAGCGAGGTGTTCTCGGGGGCGCCGTCGTGATAGCCGTCCCACGGCGCGCCGTGCCAGTGGCGGGCCGACTCGTTCCAGTATAACAGCCCCGCCTTCAGCGTCCCGTTGGCCGCCTGCGAGGCGAGGACGTCCTCGGCGACGACGGACTGGTGGTCCTCGATGCGCTGGTTCGACGTGCTCCCCGTCAGCGGCGTGACCGCCGTCACTTGGAGGGCGAAGGCGACGCTGGAGAGGAGCAGGATGCTGGCGGCGACGGCTTCGAGCGTGTGCGCCTGTCCGCGGTCGGGCGTCACCATACTCTCACCGCCAGTTGGTGGGTCCGGCCGTCGAGGAGGACGACGCGTCGCGTCGTCGCCACGGCCTCGTTGTCCGGGACCGGCGGTCCGGCGCGGAGTTCGACCGACCCGCCGTTCTCGGGGTCCGCGAGTTCGGCGACCGACCCGCCGTCGAAGACGGTGACGTTCACCGCGAAGCGGTCGGTGCCGAGCGCCGCGGCCACGGTGTCCGCGGTGGCGTCGAAGCCGCAGTCGGCCGTCGCGTCCGCGTCGGTCCGCATCTGCTCGAAGAACGCGCGCGTGCACGTCGCGTTCAGCGCGGCCGGCGTCGCGGGGTCGCCGAGGGCGTCGCTCGCCAGCGTCGCCGCGAACCGGTCGGCCGCCTGCGTCCGACTCGTCCCGTCGAAGGGGTCGAAGATGCCGGGGACGAACAGCACGACGAACGCGACGACGAGGAGGAAGATGCTGATTCCGACGACGAAGTCTATCGTCGTCTGCGCCCGGTCGTCGGCCGCGGACGGTCGAAGTCGCGTTCGACTCATCCGACCACCATCCACACCGCGAGCGCGAGAGTCTGGAGCACCACGACGAACTTGACGCCCGAGACGATGTCCGCGTTCCGGATGTAGCCGCTGATGAGTCCCGACAGCGTCGCCTGCAGCGTCACCGCGTGGAGGAACAGCAGCGAGAGCAGGGCGGTGTCGACGCCGCCGCCGAAGTCCGGCCCGCCCTGGACCGCCTCCGACCCGCCGCTCGAACTCGTCTGCGAGGTGAGTTCGGCCATCACGTCGAGGAACTGCGTCTTCAGGATGGCCATCACGGCCAAGAGCGTGACGTAGGTCATGAGGATGATGGCCACCTGCATCATCGTCCGCGACTTCCGCTCGCGTTCGATGTCGTCTTGGTTCTCGGAGGCCTGCGCCGCCGTCGTCAGCACGTCCGTGATCTGACTGGATGCCTCCTGGGCCTTCGTGATGAGCTTCACCGTCCGCGCCAGGCGGGGAATGTGGTACTTGTTGTTGAACTCGACGAGCGCCGAACGGAGGCTCATCCCGTAGTTCACCTTCGCGTGCAGCACCTCGAACTCGTCGGCGAGATTTCCGGAGGAGGTGTCCGAGACGGTCTTGACCGATTCCAGCAGCGTCTGGCCGGTGTCGTTGGCGCTCGAGAGCTTTCGGAGGTTCTCCGAGAGCTTTCCGACGACGGCCTGTCGGGTGCGGTTGTTCCACCCGTGGAAGAACGCCAGCGGGATGCCGACGGTGTAGACGGGGACGTACCACCAGACGAACGTGCCCCAGATGGGCCGCTCCAGCATCGCCTCCCACGACAGCGGCGCGCTCCCGCCGACGACGGCCGTGCCGAGCAGGGCGAGGGCGGCGGGGACGGTGAGAAACAGCGTGTACAGCGGGTTGTCCCGGAAGAACAGGTGGGGACGTTCGAGCAGTTGCTTCGTCTTGTACGTCCCCTCGCGCGAGCGGACGCGGTCGAAGAGGGTGTGTTCGCCGACGAAGCTCTCGATGAGGCCCATGTGGAACAGCCCCTCTTTGTTCTCCTGCCGAAGGCGGTCGGAGGCGCCCGAGGGGTCGAGGTAGCCGTCGCCGGTTTCGTCCTGTTTCACCGTCGAGACGAGGACGAGGAAGCCGACGCCGGTGAGCGGGATGAGCCCGTACACCGTCCCGTATAGGAGCGACTGCTGCGCCTGTCCGAGCATGCTCATGATGACGAGGATGATGATGAGGAGCAGGGGAAACAGCGACAGCGTCATGTACATCTCCCCGAACAGTTCCAGCGTCTCCAGCGTCATCTCCTGTTCCTGCTTGGCCGTCCGCATGTGCTTGTCCTTCTTGTCGTCGAGGAAGCGCTCCATGTTGCCGCCGGAGTTGACGATGGAGAGCATGTCGGTGAGGAACTGCGAGAGTTCGCTCGACGGCGACACTATCGCCTGTTCGCGGATGGCGGTGCGGTAGTCCGTGCCGAAGTACTCCGTCTCCTGGACGATGCTCTGGAACTCGCGGGCGACTTCGCCGTACGTGTCCTCCGCGCGGCCCATCGCCTCCAGAATCTCCAGTTGGTTCAGCCCGCCCACGGAGAGGGCGTACATGAACGAGACGGCGTCGGGCAGCAGCATGTTTATCTCGCGCTTCCGGGTGGAGGCCTTCGAGTACGGAATCGCCACGAGCGTTCCGAACCCCGCGCCGAACCCGAGGCTCCCGAAGACGACTCCGGAGACGAGCACGGCGAACGGCATCTTCAGCGACTCCAGAAACGCCGCCGTCCCCGGGTCGGACGCCGGGAGACCGACGCTGAGCGTCGCCGGCGAGACGACGCCGAACGCGAACAGCGCGTAGCCGAGCAACGAGCCGAGGAACCACAGCGCGCCGCCGACGAGGACGCCGATGGCGAGGGCGTGTGAGAGGTACAGTTCCACCGTCGCCGGCATCCGCGCCTGTTCGAGCTTTCGCCCGATGTCGCTCACGAAGTCGCCGTCCTCGTCGAACAGCAGGCGGAACAGCGGGTAGAACGCGTCGCCGAGGGCGTCGGTGCTCCGGTCGAGTCCCCCCGGCCCGGAGGTGGGTGAGTCGAGGCTCATCTACTCGGCTCCCTCGTCGCCGGCGCCGCCGTTCCCCTCGTCTCCGTCGCCCCCGTCGTCCGCGACGTCCTTCGGGTCGGCGTCCTCGAACTCGCCGAAGCCCCAGCCGTCCTCCTCTAACTCGGTGGAGACGTCCTCGCCGAACAGGTCGTCGATGTCGAGTTCCTCGGACCGCGTCTCCGCACCGTCTCCGTCCCGCGGGCCGTCGTCCCGCGCGTCTGTATCCGTCGCGTCGGAGTCGGCATCGGCGTCCGTTTCCACCGCGTCGCCCGCGTCCAACGCCGGCGTCGTCTCGTCCGAGGCGTCGAGTTCGCTCGGCCCGGCGTCGCCTTCGTCACCCCCCTCCAGTTCCGGCGAGTCCTCGCCGCCCTCTGCGAGCTCCGGGTCGGTCCGCGTCGCTTCGTCCAAGGCGTCGAGCGCCGAGTGGTCCTCGTAGCCCGCGCTCACGTCCGGTTCGTCGGCGACGTGCCGGAGGGCGTCGGCCACCTCGCCGGCCTCTTGCCCGCGGTAGTCCCCGAACAGTTCCGCCTCGGCGCGGTCGAGGATGTCGCGGCAGAGGTCACGCACCTCTTCGGGCGGGTCCGGTCGGGGGACCATCTCCTCCTTCTCGGGGTCGACGTTGATCTGCACCGACTCCATCTCGCGGAGGTCCTCGAGGCTGCGTTCGAGTTCGTCCTCGGCCATCAGCGTCAGGATGGTGTCGGGGTCGTTGATGAACGCCTGGAGCGTGGCGGCCACCTGCGTGTACGTGTTGAGACCGCGGTCGATGAGGTACGCGAGGACGACCCGCCGCAGGAACAGTTCGCGATTCAGGGTCTCCTCGGTCCACCCGCGGTCGAACCGTATCTCCTCTAACGTGTTGGACGACCCCATCTGGAGATATTCGTCGTCCTCGGCCTGCCACTGGTAGACGTCCTGAACGTTTATCTCGTCGTTCTCGGCGTCGTAGTGGTTTATCTCGGTCAGCGACTTGTTCCGCCGGACCTTGTTGCCCTGCACGCGCGTCGAAGTCTGGATGGACACCAGATCGAGCGCGGTGAACATCGTCTTCGAGACGTTGATCGGTTCGGTCGTAAAGCGCTTGAGCACCTCGCCGACGCTGTCGGCGTGGAACGTCGTGTACGTCGTGTGGCCGGTCGACATCACCTGAAACAGCGTCCGCCCCTCCTCGCCGCGGATCTCGCCCATGACGATGTAGTCGGGTCGCTGCCGGAGGGCGGCCTCCAGCAGGTCGAACTCGTCCACGTCGCCCTTGTCGTCGTCGGAGAACGACGGGCGGGTGACGGAGGCGATCCAGTTTCGCTGCGGCAGTTCCACCTCGCGGGTGTCCTCGATGGAGACGATTTTCGTGTTCGAGGGGATGAAAAGCGACACCGCGTTCAGCGAGGTGGTCTTCCCGGAGGCCGTCCCGCCCGCGAAGATGAGCGACTTGTGGTTCTCGATGCAGAGCCACAGGAACGCCATCTCCTCCAAGGAGAACGTGTTCCAGTTTATCAGGTCGATAGGCGTGAACGGCACGTCCTTGAACTGCCGGATGGTGTAGTTCGTCCCGTGGTCGGACACCTCGCGGCCGAGGGTGAGTTGCGCGCGCGACCCGTCGGGGAGCGTCGCGTCCACCTGCGGGCGGCGCTTCGAGATGCCCTTCCCGGAGCGCTGGGCGAGTTTCACGACGAAGTCGTCCAGTTCCGTCTCCCCGTGGAAGACGTTCGAGATGATCTGCTCGTAGTCGGAGTGGTAGACGAACACCGGCGAGTTGTAGCCGTCGCAGGAGATGTCCTCGACGTTGATGTCGTGTTTGACGCCGTCTATCCGTTCGTAGCCGATGAAGTCCCGCCGGAGGTAGTAGAGCAGTTTCTCGACTTGATACTCCGTCAGCGTCGCGGCGTCCTCGGCGAGCACTACTGGTTCGGGGCGCGCCGCGATGCCGTCGAGGCCGGCCCGCACCCGCGGCGGTTTGGCGAAGAGGCCGTCGATACGGCCGCCGAGCGACGACTCGTTCAGTCCGAAACGGCGGGCGAGCGTTCCGACCGTTCCGTCCCGCGGTCCGTCGGGGACCGTTCCCCCGTCTGCGGCCGCCGTTTCCGTCCCGGCGTCCGAACCGTCGGCGGCGTCGCCGCCGAGGCCGAGGCGTCCGAGGAGGCTCTCGACCGCACCCGGACCCTCCGGTTCGCCGACGTCGTCGTCATCCGTCCCGGGGAGCAGCGACAGCGAATCGGAGTAGCCGTCCGGGCCGGGGTCGTACAGGTCGTAGCGTTCGAGCAGTTCGAGCGACTGCTGTTCGATGACGCGGCGTCGGGTGCCGTCGCCCGTGCCGATGGTACTCTCGTCGTCGTACTTGATGGCGGTGCGAAGCTTCCCGGTCAGAAACTCCGTGAGGTCCGCCTCGATTTCGTTCTGGTAGGGTTCGACGACGTAGTACTTCGTCTCGTTCTCTTTCGCCGAGCGGAAGATGACGACGAACGAGTGGGGTTTGTTCACCCAGTAGCGCTCCACCTCGCGGAAGTGCGTCTTCTTCTCCATCGGCACCGCCTTCTCCAGGTCGTAGCGGTTCGTCGCGGTCGTCAGACCGCGGTCGTCCGAGAAGAAGGCGTCCTCGTCCAACTCCTCGTTCACGTCGACGGTGCGTTCGTCGACGACTTCGTCCAACTCCTCGGCGCGTTGAGCGCCGCGCGCGAGGGCGTTCTCTATCGCGTCGGGGTCGAACCCCAGCGCCCCTGCGGCGTCGAATTCCTCTGTCTCCCCCTCGTCGTCCCGGGGGCTCGAACCGTCGTCCTCGTAGTAGTACTCGCGCTTGTAGTGCTCCCACATCCAGACGTCCTTGACCACGGGCGTCGTCTCGGGGTCGCAGAATGCCTCGAATTCCGCTTGGATTCGGGCGGCTTCGCCCGCCGCCGCTCGAATCTCGTCTTCAGTGTCGACCGGGTGATGTCCGAGATACCGCTCCTCGGTGGGGTCCAAATCGACTTCCCGCCAGTCCTCGCGCGTCGGGCGGGTCGGCGCGGACGGCCCGTCGCCGTCGTCCCAGCGCGAATCGGCGCGCGGCGCCCGCGGGTCGCGCCCGCCGTAGAGCGCTTCCGCGTCGCCTTCCTCTCCGAACTCGTCGAGGAAGTGCGCCCACGAGTACTCGCCGACGGTCGCGTTCGACCCGTCCTCGGACTCGTCAGTCGATGCGTCCTGCGACTCCCGGTCCGTCGCATCCCCCGATGCGACGTCGCCGTCGAGAGCCACCCGGTCGCCGCCGACCTCCCCCTCCAACACGTCCTCGTCGTCGCCGCCCGACTCCCGTCGGGCCGGCGGGGACGCGTCGTCGTCGGTAGCCATTGTTCTCTCGTCGGTCTCCCCAGTCAAAAAGACTTCTGGAGATTTAAGCCCTCATTTAGGGATATTTCTACAAAATACAACCGCAAATAAGGTATTTTTATATATTTTTTAGTGAAAAGATTGTTGAGGGCTGATTGGAAGCGCTCTAAGTCTATCTAAGTTGATATTCTCCATTAAGATAATTTACGGTGGCGATCGGAGACGATTCGTTCGCGCTTCGACGTCGTGCCACGGGATTAACGACACGTTTCGACGCGGGTTGTCGTTTTGGGAGCCTCGTCTCGCCGCGCATCCGGTCTCCGGTCGGCCGGTGGGACGAAGACGGGCGACCCGGTCGCCCGTTACACGTGTGATGCAGTCTGCGGGCGTGGCGGGACTCCCCCGAACGCAGCGAGTGGGAGTACGCCACGCTCGCGAGCGAACGAAGTGAGCGAAGCGGGCGTGGCGGGATTCGAACCACGGTCGGACGTGCTCGCTTCGCTGCGCGCGACCTTCCTGATTCGAACCCCGCACTGTCCGTTATCGGTCTCGCTTCGCTCGACCCGATAACGGGCGTGGCGGGATTCGAACCCGCGATCGAGGGGTTAGGAACCCCTCGCCCTGATCCGCTAGGCCACACGCCCCATCGGGGCTACGAGAGCAACTACTAAAGGAGATATGTTTCGCAGAGAAAAGCCGGAGCGAGAAGACGTGTTCAGTTGGAGTCCGAGGACGTCGAAGTCGACGTCGTTTCCGTGGCCGCTTCCGTGGACGCCGTCGTCGCCTCGTCGTCTTCTTCGTCGTCGTCCGTGTTCTCCATCTGCTTGAGCTCTTCTTCGATTTCGTTGCGTCCGCGCTGGAACTCGCCCATGGCCTGACCCGTGGATCGAGCGAGCTTCGGAATCTTGTTCGCCCCGAACAGCAACACGAGGACGAGCAGGACGATGAGGAGCTCCGGCCCACCTGGAATCCCCGGGAATAGGGGGAAATTCTGGAACATCGCTACCTGGGCTTAACCTACTCGCGACTATAGGCTTTTTGCATTTCAGGGTTTGCTCCCAGCGCGTCCGCCGAGGGTCGCAAACCGCCGCAACCGGGGGGTTCGAGGGTCGCACCTCACCTCCGACGCCCGTAGCGGTCGCCGCACACGTCGGACCAGGAGAACGAACCGGGACCCGTCGTTCGCCGCTCGACACCGGATTTCGAAATCGGGTGCGTCTCGCCGGGGCCGCCAGAGTTTATCTTCGTCCGACCCTTCGTACGACCGCATGCTCAACCGTCTCCTGTTCATCTTCGCACGAATCGCCTTCGGGGCGAAGTTCGCCCGCGACGGCTACGACAACCTCGCGAGCACCGACGATATGGTCGCCTACGCAGACAGCGTCGGCGTCCCGTTCGCGAACGTCCTCGTTCCGGCCGCGAGTTTCCTGCTGTTCGCCGGCGGCATCCTCCTCGCTCTCGGACTCGCGCCGCTCCTGGGCATCGTCGGTATCGCCACCTTCCTCCTCGGCGTGACGCCGCAGATGCACGACTTCTGGAACATGGAGGGCGACGAACGCGACGAAGAGTTCGACGCGTTCCTCCGCAACGCCTCCTTCCTCGGCGCCGCCATCGCCTTCGCCGTCACGATGCGCGAACGCAAGGCGAACGCGAACTAAACGACAACCTTGAACTGACGCGCCGGCGAGACCGTTCGTATGGTCGACCTCGGCGACGACGCCCCCGACTTCACCGTCCCGGTCGCGAACGGCGACGTCGGGACGTTCTCCCTCTCTGAGCACCTCGACGACGCACCGCTCGTACTCGCTTTCTTCCCCGCCGCGTTCACGAGCACGTGTACGACCGAGATGCGCACGTTCCGCGACCGCATGGCCCAGTTCGAGGACGTGGACGCGACGGTGTACGGTGTCAGCATCGACACTCCGTTCACCCTCAACGAGTTCCGGCGGCAGAACGACCTCAACTTCCCTCTCCTGAGCGACACCAACCGCGAACTCGTCCACGAGTACGACGTGGCGATGGACTTCTCGGACGCCGGCGTCCGGAACGTCGCGAAGCGCGCGGTGTTCGTCGTCGACGCCGACGGCGAGGTGACGTACAAGTGGGTCAGCGACGACCCGGGCGCCGAACCCGATTACGAAGCGGTCGCGGCGGCCGCCGAGTCCGCCCGCGCCTGAAGCGACGGCCGGTCGAAAGCGCTCCCGAGGCGTGCGAACGTATCACGACCGCAGGTACTTTCACCTCCCGGACGTACTACGGGTGAAATGGCTCACGTAACCGACGACGTCGGTCGACAGTACGACCCCGATGCGAACCACAGTTTTCCCGACGAGAAGCTCAACGAGGTCCTCCCCTCCCTTCTCGACGACCCCGAGGTGAAGACGTACCTGAAGGCGCAGAACGTCAACGCGGTCACCCGGAAGGGGTACAACGACCACGGCGAGAAGCACATCGAAATCGTTCGCAACCGCGCGCTCCGTCTCTACGACCTCCTGAAGGACGGCGACGTCGAGTTCAACGGCGCCTCCCAACAGGGACTCGAAGAGGAAGACGAAGCCGTCATCGTCGCCCTCGCCGCGACGCTGCACGACATCGGCCACGTGGTCCACCGCGACGAGCACGCGTACTACTCGATTCCGCTCGCGGCGGACCTCTTAGATCGTTTTCTCCCCCAGTTCTACGACACCTCCGAGGTCGTCCGGATGAAGGCGGAGGTGCTCCACGCCATCCTCTGTCACCACACGGAGGAGGACCCCCTGACGACCGAGGCGGGCGTCATCCGCGTCTCGGACGCCTTGGACATGGAGCGCGGTCGGTCGCGCATCCCCTACGAGAAGGGCGGGCGCGGCATCAACACGCTGTCGAGTCAGGCGATAGACAGCGTAACGCTGAAATCCGGCGATAACAAGCCCGTTCTCGTCGAGATAGAGATGGTGAACGCCGCGGGCGTCTACCAAGTCGACAACCTCCTGAAATCGAAGCTCCACAAGTCCCTCCTCGAGGACTACATTCGCATAGTCGCCGTCAACACGAAGGCGGAGGACCAACTCGTCGAGCGCATCGAACTGTAAACGGCGGACCGCGAAGTTCGCGTCAGTCGCTGACCGACCCGGCGGATTCCGACTGTCCGGACGGCTCCGATACCTCTCGCAGACCGGACATCGTGAGTTCGCCGCCGAGCGTCCGGTTCGGGTACGGGATGTCGATACCCCGCTCGTCGAACCCCTGTTTGACGCGCTTGACGTACTCCGCTTTCGTCTTCACGAAGTCGGCGCGGCTCGGATTCGATATCCAGAAGCGCGACGTGAGGACGACGGAGGAGTCGCCCAGTTCCGTCAGACGGACCGACGGCGCGGGGTCGTCGAGGATGTCCGAATGGGACTCCGCCTCCGCGACGATGACTTCGGTCGCGGCCTCGATGTCGTCGTCGTAGCCGATGCCGAACGGCACCTGCAGGCGTAGCGTGTCCTTGGCGACGGGGTTCTTGATGACGCCGTCGGTGAGTTGGGAGTTCGGCACGGTGAGCAGTTCGTTGTCGAACGTCCGGACGCGGGTGACGCGGAAGCTGATGTCCTCGACGATGCCGGAGTGACTCTCCCACTCGATCCAATCGCCGATGCGGAACGGCCTGTCGGTGTAGATGAACACCCCGGCGACGAAGTTCTGCAGCACGTCCTGCATGGCGAACCCGATGGCGAGCGTCGCCGCCGCGGCGATGGTCGCGAGCGACTGCAGGAAGTTCGGGAGCCTCGCGGCGCCGAACGCGACGGTGACGGCGATGAAGACGATAACCACGCTGAGCAGCCGTCGGAGGGGCTTCTGCGCGTGCGCTTCGAGTTCCCGCGAGTCCATCACCCGGTTGACGATGGGAAAGAGGAAGACTCGGCCGAGGAGGTAGACGACGAGGAAGGCGACGAGGAAGGCGATGGCCCGCGTGAGCGGTTCGGCCACCCCGTTGGGGATGCCGAGGCTCTGGAGGACTCCGCCGATGAATTCGTACAGCCCCATCTCCGCGGTCTGCAGGACGCCGACCGCCCCGGCGCTCATCTGTGAACGACGCCGGTGTTACCTCTCGTTTCGACGACGTCCGCGTCCACGCGCGCCGCGAGTTCCTCGGTCAGTTCCTCCACCGTCGTCCCCCCGCGCGCCGACCGGAGGAACTTCAGCTTCACGAGGTTCCGCTCCCGCAGTTGGTCCGATAGCTCCTCTTCGACGGCGCCGATTCCGCTCTTGCCGACCCAGACGGTCACGTCGAGATCGTGCGCCTCCTTTCGGAGGTCTTGATTACCCATACGACACTCTATCAGGTCGAACGATTTGAACGTTGATGGTCCGCACCGACGGGAGAGGGGCGACCGGACCCGAACGGTCGCTCAGTCGACCGGGTGGCGCTTCGTCGCGCCGCAGTCGTGACAGCGGACGACGACGCGCCCCCGGTGTACTCGGACGCGCGCGTTCCGTCCGGGTCGGAGGTAGACGTCGCAGGCGTCGCAGGCCGACCGCTGGAGCCCCTTCGGGAGCCCGCACCGGTTCCGCTCGGCGAGGCGGCGCGCGAGGCGGACGTACTCCCGCGAGCGGTCGAACTCGCCGTCGGCCGCGGCCTCTCGCGCGAGGCCGTGCAGGCGGTCGATACGCTCCTCCGCGATGTTCATGCCCGGAGGGGCGGGGCGGGTCCGGAAAGACGTTCCGAACCGCGCGCGGCGCGGTCGGCGCCGCGGGCGTGCCCGCGAGTCGGTAGCGTCAAACCGCCGGCGGCGAAACTCGGGCGCCACCGTGAGTCTCCGCGCGCTGAACTACCTCGAACTCGAATCGCAACTGGAGCGCAGCGGTATCGGCACCGCGGCGAGACAGCAGCGCGCCGCCCTCTCGCGCACCGACGTGGAGGTCGTCACCTCCCCGTGGCGCGGCGGGAGTCTCCCCCGGGCGACGCTGTCGGCGGCGACGGGCCGCGGCGCGTTCGCCGACTTCGACGTCGCCCACTGCAACCTCATCGGCCCCGGCACCGTCGCCGTCGCCCGGCACGCGACGGCCGAGGGGATTCCGCTCGTCCTGCACACGCACGTCACGCGCGAGGACTTCGCGGAGTCCTTCCGGGGGTCGAGCGCCGTCGCACCCGCGCTCGGGCGCTACCTGCGGTGGTTCTACTCGCAGGCGGACCTCGTGCTCTGCCCCTCCGAGTACACGCGGTCGGTGCTCGAATCGTACCCCGTCGACGCGCCGATTCGCTCGATGACGAACGGCGTCGACGTCGACGCGCTGGCCGGGTTCGAGGACCTGCGCGGGGAGTACCGCGAGCGGTACGACCTGGGGGGGATGGTCGTCTTCGCCGTCGGCAACGTCTTCGAGCGGAAGGGGCTGACGACGTTCTGCGAACTCGCCGCGGAGACCGAGTACGACTTCGCGTGGTTCGGACCGTACGACACCGGCCCGCACGCCTCGAAGACGGTCCGGCGCTGGGTGTCTGACCCCCCGGAGAACGTCACGTTCACCGGGTGGGTAGACGACATCCGCGGGGCGTTCGGCGCGGGCGACGTCTACCTGTTCCCGACGAAAAACGAGAACCAGGGCATCGCCGTCCTCGAAGCGATGGCCTGCGGGAAGGCCGTCGTGCTCCGCGACATCCCCGTCTTCGAGGAGTTCTACACGCACGGCGAGGACTGCCTGAAGTGTTCGACCCGCGCGGAGTTCCGTCGGGCACTGGAACTGCTCGAACGGAACCCGGCGCTCCGGCGTCGACTCGGCGAGAACGCGCGGGCGACGGCCGCGGAACACGGTCTGGACCGCGTCGGCGAGCGGCTCGAAGCGACCTACGAGGCGCTGCTCGACGGTCGGGTGCCGGAGTGACGGGGCGCCGCCGCCGAGCGAGTCCCCGCGGGCCGAAGTCACAACCGTTTACAGGTCCGCCCGCACACGACAAACGAATGCAGTCGGTCGCAGCGTTCACGGACACGTATCTCCCCACCGTCAACGGCGTCTCCTACACCGTGCAGACGTGGCGGGACCGCTGGCGAGAGCGCGGCGGCCGGATGGACGTGGTGTACCCCGGCACCGACGACTACGTCCCGACGGACGGCGAGTACCCCGTCCGCAGCGTCTCGTTTCCCTTCTACGACGGGTTCCGCCTCGGCGTCCCGCGCGTGCCGAATCGCGTCGAGGACGTGGACGTGGTCCACGCGCACACCCCGTTCGCACTCGGTCTCTCGGGACTCCGCCTCGCCCGGCGCGAGGACCGCCCGTTCGTCGTCTCCTACCACACGCCGACCGGCGAGTACGCCGACTACCTCACCTCCCGGGAGCCGTTCGAGCGCGGAATCGAGTCGCTCTCGGAGCGCTACGAGCGGTGGTTCTTCGGCCGCGCCGACGCCGTCCTCTGCCCCAGCACGGACGCGCGCGACCACCTCCGAGACGAAGTGGGCGTCGAAGGGGACCTGACCGTCCTCTCGAACGGCGTCGACACCGAGCGGTTCGCCCCCGTCGACGCCGCCGCGGCCGCCGACTTCCGCGAGGCGTACGACCTGCCGGACGGCACGCTCGTCGGCTACACCGGCCGCCACGGCTTCGAGAAGAACTTACGGGAGTTCGTCCGCGCGGCCGAGGGCGTCGACGCGACGGTGGTCGTCGGCGGCGACGGCCCCGCCCGCGGGGAGTTGGAGTCGCTGGCGACGGAGTTGGGCCTCGACGCGCGCTTCCTCGGCTTCCTCCCGCGCGAGGACCTGTCGGCGTTCTACTCGGTGCTGGACGCGTTCGTGTTCCCGAGTCCCGTCGAGACGCAGGGGCTCGTCGCCTTAGAGGCGAACGCCTGCGGGACGCCCGTCGTCGGCGTCGACGAGGGAGCGCTCTCGGACACCGTCGTCGACGGCGTGACGGGCTATCACTACCCGCTCGGCGACGTGGACGCCTGCCGAAAGACGATACGGCGCGTGCTCGACGAACGCGAGACGCTGTCCGCGTCCTGCCTCGCCCGCCGCGAGGAACTCGGCGTCGACCGCGCCGTCGACGAACTCGCGTCGCTGTACGAGCGGGTCGTCGCCGAAAAAGGGTAAGGGTCGGGCCGTCGGGCGGACCGAACGCCCGTTCTTCGAGGCGTCTGCCTCAGTCGTCGATGTCTTCGACGGCCTGCGCGATGCGCTGGAGTTGACGGGTCGCGTCGCGCACCTCGTCGCGGAGCTGTCGCACCTCGCGGACGAGTTCCTCGTTGCCGGCCGACTCGGACTCGCCGCGGCCGCCCGCGCCCGGCGGGCCGCCGCCCATACCGCCCGGACCGCCGCCGCCGCCCATGCCGCCGGGGCCGCCGCCGCCGCCCATCATACCGCTCATCATCTGCGCGAAGGGGTTGCCGCCGCCGCCCATGCCGCCGGGGCCGCCCTCGCCGCCGCCCATCATGTCGTCGGGGGCCGGTCGCTCGCCCTCCTCGCGTTCCTCCTCGCGGCGCTTTCGGATCTCCTCGACTCGCTCCCGGAAGGACATCTCTTCGTCGTCCTCGCCGTCGGGTCCGTTCTCGCCGGCGTCCGGCGATTCGTCGACGTTCTCCGCCGGGTCGTCGGCGGGTTCGTCTGGTTTCTCGGGCATATTCAGCCCCTTCTCGGTCCGACTGGAAAGGATTGTTGGTAGAGACGATTAGCCCCACGCGCCGAGACTCGACTGCAGGTCGCGCGTCGTCGCCCCCGCGGTCACCTCGTGGCCCACGAGGTCCCGGAGGTCGACGGCGTAGGTGCTCCCCGCGCGGTCGAGGACGAGCAGTCGGCCCTTGACGCCGCGGACGGTCCCGGTGGCGACCGTCTCCGCGACCGGTCGGGCGTCGAGGTGGAGGCCGTAGTCGAAGTCGTAGCGGTCGAGCACGTCGAACTCGGCGATGAGCGATTCCCAGGCGTCGTCGTCGACGGCGAGGTGGAGGCCGTCGCGCTTCGTCGGCACCCGAATCCGGTCGGAGATATCCTCGGCGAGTCCGGACTCTATCTCGCGCGCGATGCGGCCGTTGGCGACGGTTCGGACGTGCGCCCCGCGGTCGGCGCCCTGTTCGCGCAGGCGCGTCTCCAGTCGCCACTCCTTCGTCACGCCCACCTTGAACACGTCGGGCGCGAACGCCGCGAGGTAGACGGCGTGGGGGTCGTGGCAGTCCATCTCGTCTTTGAGGCAGGTGCCGGTGCACTTCGCGCACACCCACGTCGACCGGTGGTCGCGGCAGTACGGCGCGGCGTCGTTGCCGCAGGCCGCGTGTCCGTCGTCGGTCGTCACGCCCGCGCAGTGTCGCTCGCCGAGGGTGTAGGCGAGATCGGTGCCCGGGTCGAGGGCGACGTACTCCACGTCGCCGTCGCTGGCGAGGTACAGGCCCGGTCCGGAGGTGTCGTAGGCGACGAACTGCACGTTGTCCGGTAGGAGACGGTCCGGTAAAAGCCGTGTCGCTCGGGGCGCCGCGCGGGTCCGCCGGCCCGCTTCACGAGAGGAGACCGCGGCCGTTCAAGCGTCGTCGCCGTACTCCGCACGGAGTTCCTCGGTCAGTTCGCGCGCCGCCCGCCGCACCGCCTCGTCGCTGGACCCGTCAGCCTCCCAGCCGAGGGCGGACAGTTTCTCGACGGAGAGGCGCATCCGCGGCACGTCGCCCTCCCAGCCCCTATCGCCGCCGGTGTACTCGTACTCGGGGTCGAGGTCCATCACGTCGGCGACGATGTCGGCGATGGCGGTCACGGAGGTGGTCGTCCGCGTGCCGAGGTTGTACGTGTTCATCGACGCTTCGGCGTTCTCGACGACGTGGGAGATGGCGCGCACGCAGTCCTCGACGTGGAGGTAGGACTTCTCCTGTCGGCCGTCGCCGAGGATGGTGAGCGCGTCGGGATTTTCCAGGAGTTTCTCGATGAAGTCGGGGATGACGTTCCCCCGCTGTTTGGGCCCGACGATGTTGGCGAAGCGGAACAGCCAGACGGTGAAGTCCTTCGAGTGGGCGTACGTCGAGAGCAGACCCTCGTCGGCGAGTTTCGAGGCGCCGTAGACGCTGATGGGTTCGAGGGGGGCGTAGTCCTCGGGCGTCGGTCGCGGCGCCTCGCCGTACACCGTCGACGAGGAGGTGAAGGCGAGATTCGAGACGCCGACCTCCTCCATTCGTTCGAGGACGTTGTACGTCATCTCGGTGTTCTCCTCGAACAGTTGCCGGGGGTGGGCGTAGTTCGTGTCCGTGTAGGCGGCGAAGTGGAAGACGACGTCCACGTCCTCGGTGATGGCCTCGGCCACCTCGTCGGCGTCGGTCAGGTCGGCCCGCACGAACTCGACGCCGTCCGGGACGCGTTCGCGCGTGCCCTTCGAGAGGTCGTCGACGACGATCACGTCGTTGTCGTCGCGGAGGTGCTTCGCGAGGTGAGAACCGACGAGTCCCGCGCCGCCGGTGACGACGACTCGCTTCCCTGAGAGATCCATGCGATGGCTCTCTCGCGGGCGAGTAAGTTCGTTCTGGTCCCCGCACCTACTGCGAGCGGTTCCCGCCCGCCGTCCCCGCGTCGTCGTCGGGGCGCGGCGGAATCTGCTCGGCGGGCGAGAGGGCGGTCAGGTCCGCGCTGACCGTCCAGAGTCGCCGCCGGGTTCGCTCGTCCCGCGCCGTCGCCGACGGCCGTTCGACCGCGCGGTCGACGAAGTACTCGCCCGTGACGCCCTCGACTTCGGGCGAGGCGGCGAGGTAGACGGGGGTGTCGGCCCCCTCCGAGACGGTCTTGGCGAACCGCGAGGTGAACGAGTCGGGCAGGGTGTCGAGCACCGAGACGGCCGCGCGGACGGCGCCGCCGTACTCCCGCGAGAGCGACGTGCCCAGCACCGCCCCGGGGTGGAGGCAGTTGGCCGTCACGCCCGTCCCGCGCAGTCGCTCCGCGGCCTCGAAGGTGAACAGCACGTTCGCCAGTTTCGACCGGGCGTACGCGCCGCGTCCGGTGACCTCGTGGACCGAGCGGAGTTTGCGGAACTCCATGCGCGCGTTTCGGTGCAGTTCCGAGGAGACGACGACGACGCGCGCCTCGCCCGCCTCGGCGGCCGTCTCGCGCAGGCGGTCGGACAGGAGGTTCACGAGGAGGAACGGTGCGAGGTGGTTCACCGCGAACGTCGCCTCGACGCCGTCGTCGGTCAGTTCCGGGTCGGCGAACCACGCGCCGGCGTTGCTCACGAAGACGTCGAGTCGGTCCACCTCCCGGTCGACACGCGCCGCGAGGTCTCTGACCTCGGCCTGCGAGGCGAAGTCGGCCGAGAGGAACGAGGCGCCGCCGTCGCCGGTCGCCGCCTCGCGCAGGGCGGCGGCGGCCCGGCCGCCCTTCGCCGGGTCGCGACCGGTCACGACCACGCGGGCGCCGCGGGCGGCGAGTCGGCGCGCCGTCTCGAAGCCGATGCCGTCGGTTCCGCCGGTGACGACGGCCGTCCGCCCGTCGAGTCGCGGCGTCCCGGCGCGCGTCGAGGACATATCCGTAGCGAGGGCCGCGACCGGGTTAACCCTCGCGCACGTCGGGTCGAGGTCGTCCGAACCGGGCCGCCCCGAAGCGAAGCGACTTAGCGCGCGGACCGACTCGCTCGGCGTATGGATGCAGAACCCGAGGTCGCCGTCCTCCGGTACGGCCACAGACCGGGGCGCGACGACCGGATGACGACGCACGTCGGCCTCACGGCCCGCGCCCTCGGCGCGGACCGCGTCGTCTTCCCCGACAACGCGGGCCAATCGAAGGAGACGGTCGAGGACATCACGGGCCGGTTCGGCGGCCCGTTCGGGGTCGAGACGACGGACGCGCTGAACGGCTTCATCCGGAGCTGGGAGGGAGTCGTCGTCCACCTCACGATGTACGGCGAACGCGTGCAGGACGTCCAAGAGGAGGTTCGGGCGGTCCACCGCGAGGAACCGGTGCTCGTCGTCGTCGGCGGCGAGAAGGTGCCGTTCGAGGTGTACGAGGCGGCGGAGTTCAACGTCGGCGTGACGAACCAACCGCACTCGGAGGTGGCCGGCCTCGCGGTGTTCTTAGACCGCCTGTTCGACGGGCGCGAACTCGACCGCGAGTGGTCCGACGCCGACCAGACCGTGATTCCGATGGAGACCGGTAAGCGCGTCGTCGACCCGAGCGAGGCGGAGTCGGCGGCGGACGCCGACGGAGACTCCTAAGCGGAGTCCGGCGCCGCTTCCGGCGGCCGTTCGGGCGTTCCGTGGGCGTCACTCGGCGGTCGACGCCGCGGCGTCGTCGCCGTACCGTTCGCTCGCCTCGTCCCGGCGCACGTCGGCGGCGACCACCTCCGGCACCGCTCGCCGGGCCCGCAGGATGTCGACGCCGACGAGGACGTGAACGAGTCCGGCGCCGAAGAGGCCGAGCACCACCCGCCCTGCGACGACGGCCGCGTACCCGGCCGAAACGAGGACGACGAACCACTTCAGCGCCCGCAAAATCCGCACGCGCCTGCACCGTTCGCGCTCGCGCGTCGCGACGACGCGCGCCCCCTCGCCGGCCGGCACCGCCACGTACCGGTCGGGTTCGCCGGCGCGGGAGAACCGGAGCACGTCGACCAGTTCGGTCATACCGTCTACGAGGTCGGAACCGCCATGAAGATTCGCCCGCACCTCCCCGTATTCGGTGCTTTTAAACTGCTTAGCGACGGAAAGATACCCAATGGCTTTTGAAGGGCTGCTGAACGACCCTGTCATCCAGAAGTACCTCCACGAGTTGGTAGGACCGACGGGGATGCCGGTCGCGGCCGCGCCGCCGGACGGCGAGGTCACCGACGAGGAGTTGGCCGAGGAGTTGGGCCTCGAACTGAACGACGTTCGCCGAGCGCTCTTCATCCTGTACGAGAACGACCTCGCGTCGTACCGCCGCGTGCGCGACGAGGACTCGGGGTGGCTCACCTACCTGTGGACGTTCCACTACGAGAACATCCCGGAGAACCTCGAAGAGGAGATGTACCGACTCCTCGAAGCGCTCGAAGACCGACTGGAGTACGAGCGGACCCACGAGTTCTACCTCTCGGAACCGGCGGGCATCCGCTTCGAGTTCTCCGAGGCGATGGAACTCGGCTTCCAGTGCCCCGAGACGGGCGCGCCGTTGGAACCGATGGAGAACGACGACATGGTCGAGGGGATGGAGCGACGCATCGAGGAGTTGCGGGACGAACTGAACGTCGAGGCGAAGTCGCACTAATGGTCGTTCTCGCCACAAAGTGCTACGTCGAAGGGGACGCGCGGGAACGCGCCCTCGACAGCCTCGACTCGCTCATCCGCAACGACGTGGGCGAGTTGGACGTGACGTGGGATATCGGCGTCCGCGACGACGACTTCGTCTCCGTCACCGTGACGGGCGACGACGCCACGGCCGCGCGGAACCTCCTCGGCGAGGAGTGGGGCGAGGTGACCCCGCACCTGACCGAGGGCGAGACGTACGTCGGCACCCTCGACCAGTGGGACGAAGACGGGTTCGTCCTCGACGTCGGCTTTCAGAACCGCGTCCGCATCTCGACGGACGACCTCGGCCTCGGAACGGGGTCGCCGACGCAGATTCGGGACCGCTTCGGCATCGTCCAGCACACGCCGCTGGCGTTCGTCTACGACGAGGACGGCTCGCGCCTCGCCGACGAGACGCGGGACCGCCTGTACGGATGGACCCGCGAGGAGCGTCGGAGCGGGCGCGTGAACGTCAACAGCGCCACCCGCGGTGAGGTCCGCGCGACGGTCAACCGCGCGGGGCACGCCGAGGACATCGTCACCGTCGAGCGCCTCGGCCTCCTCGAACAGAGCATCGTCTGCCCCGAGGGGACGGACCCGCCGGGACTCCTCGCCAGCATCGGGACGTACCTCCCCTCCGAACTCAAGTGCGTCCTCACCTGAGCCCGCACGAATGAACCGACGACTGCTTCTCGCGTTCGCCGCGCTCGTCCTCCTGGCCGCCACGTCCGGTTGTCTCGGCCTGTTCGGCTCCAACGACGTCCCGGCCGAGCGTCTCGACTCGCAACCGCCCGTCGAGGGCGGCTACGCGTGGGATTCGAACGCGACGGTTCACATCGAGATTCTGGAGAGCACGAAGTTCACCGCGGTGTACGAGCTGAATCAATCGGAGATAGAGCTCTACCGGCGCGACGGCGTCGGCGGCCGGAACCCCCTGTCCGTCGAGTCGGTGCGCTACCGCTACCCGAACGGCACCGTCATCAACGGATCGGAGATTCGGAACCGCGGCGGCGCGGTGCAGCAGAACCGCGACGTGACGACGGTCGTCCTGCCGAACGGAACGAGCGGCGGCCACCTCGCGTTCGCCAGCGGCGGGTCGCCGAAGCGCTTCTCGCTGCCGACGTACGTGCGGGGTTCCTACGAAATCGTCCTCCCGCCGGACCGCAGCATCGACGCACCCATCATCGGACAGGCGAACCCGAGCGGCTACGAGCGTCTGACCACCGACGACGGCCGGAGCCTCCTGCGGTGGCAGAACATCGGGGAGAACGCAGACACCGTCTCCGTGCAGTTCTTCCTCGAACGCGACCTGTACGTGTTCGGCGGCGTGTTCGCCCTGTTCGCCCTCATCGGCGTCGGCGGCCTGCTGTACTACCGCCAGAAGATAGAGGCGCTGCGGGAACAGCGCGAGGAGATGGGTCTGAACGTCGACACCGAGGGCGACGAGTTCGACGACGACCCGCCGCCGGGGATGCGCTGACGGGAGTCAGTTCCCGCCGTCGGTCCCGGTGCCCGTCGACGCGGGAGCGGTCGTCCCCGTTTCTATTTCTGTTCCGTTCGCCGTTCCGGTCGTAGTTTCCGTTTCCGTCTCCGTCCCGGTGGCTGTCTCGGCCTCGGCCTCGGTACTCGTTTCCGTTCCCGTCTCGGTTGCCTCGCCGTCCCCGGAATCGGGGTCGTCCCACTCCATCTCGTCGTTGCCGGACCACAGCAGGTTCGGGTAGTCGGCGATGAGGCCGTCGACGCCGGCGGCGGTCAGTTGTTCGGCTTGATACCACGTTCCGATGGTCCACACGTTCACGGCGCGGCCCTCCTCGTGGGCGACCTTCACGAGGTCGACGTCCGCGAACGGCCCCGACAGATAGTACTCGTCGCCGAAGAACGGCGTCCCCTTGACCATGTTGTACGGCGGGTGGATGGCCTCACAGTCGTACTCCCGCGTGATTTCCAGTCCCGTCTCGATGGAGTCCCAGAACAGGTACGCCACCGGGACGTCGGGGTCGATGTCGCGGACGACGGCGATGGCCGCCTCGGCGAACGACGAGACGAGCACGTCGTTCTCGTAATTCCCGGCGATATCAAGCGCCTTCTCGGCCATCGGCCGCCACACCTCCATCTGCTGGGAGAGTCGCTCCTCGGAGAGTTTCTGGGAGGTGTAGGTATCGGTCGTGTCCGGGTTCTTGAACTCGATGTTGACGCCGACGGAGTCGGGGATGAGGTCGAACACCTCGCCGAGCGTCGGAACCGACTCGCCGCTCTGAAGCACGTCCGCCTCCCGGAGTTCGTCCGCCGTGTACTCCCAGACGTAGCCGTCGAGGTCCGTCAGTCCCCGCGTCCCCTCGTCGCGGCTACTCAGGTCGGGGTCGTGAATGACCATGACCTCGCCGTCCGCCGAGGGGATGATATCCAGTTCTATCATGTCGGCGTCGTCGCCCCACGTCGCCCGGCCGAACGCGCCGAGGGTGTTCTCGGGGTAGACGCCGGCGAATCCGCGGTGTGCGATTATCTCCGGCTCCGAGTGCCCGCCGGACCAGTGTTCGTTCCCGTGGTTCTCCGACTCGGTCCCGTTCGCGTCCTCGTGCGTCGCCGCGGCGACTCCGCCGAGCGACGACGCGCCGAGCAGCGCACCGGTTCCCGCGACGAACGACCGTCGACCGACTTCGTGTTCATCTGATGACATCGTTTTCGAATCTCCCGTCGGTGGGTAAAATGTTTATATTAAGATTATGTATGTGTGGGTTACGGATTGGTCGGAATGAACGAACGGGAGCGCTCGGGAGCGCTCCGGAGTCCGCGAAGACGACAGGTACGGGGCCGACGGTGCCCCGAGTCGATGGCGCGTCGGACGAACGGGTAGCCCTCGCCGCGGGCCGCGCCCTTTTACCCGGCCTGCGCCTACGGGCGGCCATGCGAGTTGCAGTCGTCACCGTCGGGGACGAACTCCTCGCGGGTGACACCGTGAACACGAACGCCTCGTGGCTGTGCGAACGGCTCGCGGCCCGCGGCGCGCGCGTCGAACGCGTGACGACGGTGCCGGACCGCGTCTCGGACATCGCCCGCGTGGTCAACGAGTACCGCGCCGAATACGACGCCGTCGTCGTCACCGGCGGCCTCGGCCCGACGCACGACGACCTGACGATGGCCGGCGTCGCCGCCGCCGTCGGACGGGAGTTGGTAGAGCACGAGGAGGCGCTGGCGTGGTTGACAGAGCACGGCGGCTACATCGCCGACGAACTGGCCGAGGGGACGGCCCACCTGCCCGCGCGGGCGCGGATGCTCCCGAACGAGGAGGGCGTCGCGCCCGGCGCCGTCGTCGAGGGCATCTACGTGCTCCCGGGCGTCCCCGACGAGATGAAGGCGATGTTCGAACTCGTCGCCGAGGAGTTCGACGGCGAGGAGACGTTCACGCGGGCGGTGGTGACGAGCGAACCCGAGAGCGGACTGTTAGACCGCCTCCGCGACGTGCAGGCGGCGTTCGACGTGACCGTCGGGAGCTACCCCGGCGAGAACGTCCGACTGAAGCTCTCCGGCACCGACGAGACGGAAGTCGAGGAGGCGGCGGCGTGGCTTCGCGAACACGTCGACGTCGTCCCGGCGGAGGAGTAGGCCGCGGCGGCTACCGGTACAGATAGAGGAGCCAACCCACGGTCATCAGAATGCCCACGATGAGAATCGTCGCCCCCGTCTCCATAATGGGGAACGGTTCGGCGCTCGCCTGAAGCAGCAACATCATTATTGCCCGACTGTTACCGCGGACCGTTCTTAAACGTTCGAGTTCCGACGCCGCCCGCCTCCGCCGGACCGGCGCGCCGACCGGCGGGCTTTTGCGCCGGCCTCCGCTCCACTCGCCTATGCGAATCGGCGTCGTCGTGAACCCCATCGCGGGGATGGGCGGACGAGTCGGACTGAAGGGAACCGACGGGAAAGTCGCGGAGGCGCGCGCCCGCGGCGCCGACCCGCGCGCCCCCGACCGGGCGCGTCGGATGTTCGAGGCGCTTCGGGACACTGACGCGATTGTCCTCGCGTGGGGCGGCGAGATGGGCGAGTCCGCGGCCCGGGAAGCGGGCCTCTCGCCCGAGGTGCCGGGCCGCCCGTCGGGCGAAGAGACCACCGCGGAGGACACCGGACGCGCCGTCAGGGCGTTCCTCGACGCGGGCGTCGACCTGGTTCTCTTCGTCGGGGGCGACGGCACCGCCGCGGACGTGGCCGAGGCGCTGGCGGAGGCGGACGGAGGCGGCAAGGTGCCGATGCTGGGCGCGCCCGCGGGCGTGAAGGTGTACTCGTCGGTGTTCGCCGTCTCGCCCGAGGACGCGGCCGTCGTGGCGACGACGTTCGACCGGACGGAACGCCGCGAGGTGATGGACATCGACGAGGACGACTACCGCGAGGGCGAGGTGCACCCCGAACTCCGCGCCGTCGCGTCCGTCCCCGTCGCCGACGACATGCAATCCTCGAAGCAACTCGGCGGCGGCACGGTGGACGCACTCGCCGCTGGCGTCGCAGAAGACATCCGGGCGGCGTCCGGGAAGACGTTCGTCCTCGGACCGGGGAGCACCGTCGGCGCGGTGAAGGCCGAACTCGGGTTCGAGGGCTCGCCCATCGGCGTCGACGTCTGGCGGGACGGGGAGGTGCTCGTCCGCGACGCCGCGGAACGGGAGATTCTGGATAGTTTGGGCCCCGACGGCGAGAACGTCGTCGTCGTCTCGCCCATCGGCGGGCAGGGGTTCGTCTTCGGGCGCGGCAACCCGCAACTGTCGCCCGACGTGATCCGCCGGTGCGAGGTGGAGATAGTCGCCTCGCGGTCGAAACTCGACGGTATCGGGAAACTGCGCGTCGACACCGACGACCCCGAACTCGACGCGGAACTCCGCGGGTGGACTCGCGTCCGCGTCGGCCGGTTCGAGCGGCGGATGATGGAGATAGTCTAATCTTCAATACCCTCTCTCTTACTGACAGTGACTAGTGATAGCAATGACCAATCATATGCGTACCCCTTCTGAGTGTACGTATAATCGCCATATAGTGAGGATTAAGGTCATCCCCAACCAGGGGAGTGGTATGGAGACGCGTAAGGTCCAGCGACTGGGTCCGTCGACGCTGGCCATGACGTTACCGGCGGAGTGGGCGAAGGAGCACAACGTGAACAAGGGCGACGAGGTATCCCTCCGGATGGGCGGAAAGGGGACGCTTACCGTCTTGCCCGAGTCGGCGAGTCAGGAGGACGCGCTGGCGACCATCCGAGCGGACGCCCTCAACGCCGACGCCCTCGAACGCGCCATCGTCGCGCAGTACGTGCTCGGCCGGCGGGTCATCCACATCGAGAAGAGCGAGGGGGCCCTCGACTCCGAACACATCAACGCCGTCTACCGCGCGGAGACGCAACTGATGGGTCTCGGCGTCATCGAGGAGACGCCCGAACGCATCGCCATCCGCTGTTCGGTCGACCCCGAGGACTTCACCCTCGACAACCTCCTCGAACGGTTGGAGAACACGGGCAGCACGATGAGAGGGGAGGCCATAAAGGCGCTCGCGCACGGGAACGCGGACTTGGCTCAGCGAGCGCTCAACCGCGAACGGCAGGCGAACAAGATATTCGTCCTCCTGCTCCGTCTCATCTTTACGGCCTATCAGAACCCCAACCTCTGCCGGGCCGTCGGCCTCGAATCCGGTTTCCCCCTCATCGGCTACCGCTCGGTGGCGAAGAACCTCGAACTGACCGCCGACAACGCCGAGGACATCGCCGAAATCGTGATGGATGCCGAGGGACACACCCTCGACGTGGACTCGACGACGATGCGCCGCATCCGCGATTTCACGGATCAGGTCGACGAGATAACCAGCAAGGCGGTGCAGTCGGTGGTCGAACGCGACTACGACCTGACCGTCGAGTGCCGCGAACTGTTCCGCGACATCCGCGACAAAGAACAGGACATCCTCAGCGACCTGCCCGAGATGGACAACGAGCAACTCCTCCAGATACGCGAGGTGCTCGTCAGCCTCCAGCAGACCGCCCAGTACGCCATGCGGAACGCGGAGATAGCGGCGAACCTCGCGCTGAACGAGGAGTCCGATCACGTCACCATCGGCTGAGCGGCCGCGGGGGACGGGGAATTTTTCTCGCCGTATCGTCGGTCTCGACTAGGTTGCAGGTGTCGTCTCCGATTCGAACGAGATGCAGTCGTCCTCTGTTCCCGTATCGTACCGCCACCTCCCCGAAAGAGCGTGCGGATACCTATCGACGCGCCGGACTCACGACGGGTTCCCGACCCCGGCGCCTCGGGACTACCCGACGCGGTCGGCGGCGCTGGTAGGGAAGACGGCGAACAGACCGTCGTCGCCCTCCGCGGCGGCGTCCGTCGCCGTTTCTGTGGTCGGCGTCGCCTCGTCGCCGAGGAGTCCGCCGTCGTCGCTCTCGTCCCCGTCGGCAGGGGTCGCCGTCTCCGTCTCCGTTCGAGTCGACTCCGCCGTCGACGCCGCCGAGTCGTCGCCGGTCGCGTTCTCCGTTTCCGTTGCCGTCGGTTTCGTCCCGAACAGGTCCGTCTCGACCCTCTGCTCGTACGTCAGGGCGTCGAGGGGGACGCGGAGCGTCTCGCCCGCCACGTCGAGGCGGGCGTGGAAGTCTATCCGCAGGTCGCTCACCTGGTTCCGTTCGAGGTGGCTCACCCACCACTCGTCGAGGTTCTCGTTGCGGAGGTGCGTCGTCGTCGCTATCGTCCGCGTCGACTTCGCGGGGACGACGTATCCCGACTCGCTAGTGCCGTTCCCCATCGTCACGTCGTTCATCGCGATGCCGTAGCCGAGGCGGGAGACGGTTATCGGGTACGGCTTCGGGTTGCGGACGACGAACGCCAGTTCGAGCGTCGTCGTCGACTCGTTCACCGCGCCCCACTCCGCGCGCGTCTCCTCGACGTAGAGCACCGGGTCGGAGACGACGGGAGCGTCGGCGTTCACCGGCCGCCTCTCCGTGGAGTTGAACTGCGACAGCATGTCGGTGTCCACCTCGCGCGTGACGTTCGGCGCGTCGAACGCGCGGCCGAGCGTCGCCGACCGGACCGTCGGGTCGACGGCGACGACGGTGTGCTCGCCGTTGCGGACGTGCGACCGCCACCATGGGGCGATGCGCTCGTTCCGCATCTCCGTCGTCGCGTTCACCGTGGCGTTCCCCGCGCCGACGGCGACGCCCGACTTCTCGCCGCTCGCCATCCGCACGTCGTTCATCCACACCTCGTAACCGACGGTCACGCCGCCGAGTTCGACCCCCAGGGGGTTGGGGTTCGACACCTCGATGGTCGTCTCGACGTCCGTCGTCTCCTCGGTCACGTTTCCGAAGCGGTTCTCGACGCCCGAGACGGCGGGTGCGCCGACGACGCCGGCGGCGACCATCCCGCCGCACAGGACGAGGAGGGCCGCGACCACGGTACCGACGACCCGGAACCGACTCCCGAGGAACAGCGGTGCTATCTGTCCGAGCATTGACGACGAGAGACGTTACAGATACAAAAAATATCGCTCTATATTACTTGTATCGCCTCGTCGGAATCTCCCGTTCGGCGTGCCGGAGGCTGTCGAATGAACTAAGTCGGAGCCACCGAACTCCGAGATATGCAGACGCAGGATATCCAATCTGACAAGGGCATCGGCTTTGCGGTGCTGTTCTCCGTCGTCACCGTCATCGCCGCCGCGTGGATGGTCGCCGCGGGCGACCAACTCACGACGGCGATCTCGTTCGCCGTCGCCATCATCGCCGCCTGTCTGGCCGTCGTCGGCGCGCACGCGTTCTGGTGATATTTCGAAGAGTTGACTAATGTCTGACGAAAACGGTTAAGAGCCGAACTCCCTTACCACCGATGAAAATGAGTGAGTACACCGACGAAGAACAGCGGATAGTCGCCTACCTGCGCGAGAGCGTCGGCGCGGGCGAGCGATACTTCCGGGCGAAGAACATCGCCGAGGCCATCGGCCTCTCCGCCAAGCAGGTCGGTGCGCGCCTCCCTCGACTCGCGGAGAAATCCGAGGACGTGGAGATAGAAAAGTGGGGCCGCGCCCGGTCGACGACGTGGCGCGTCACCGTCGGGTAGGTCGGGTGGCTTTTTTACTCTCCTCCCGTAGCCGAGTTACATGACCGTCCGCGTCAGCAGAGCGTTCGAGTTCGACGCCCCGCCGGAGGCCGTCTGGGAGTTCATCGCCGACCCCGGGCGACGCGCGGAGGCCATCAGCGTCGTCGAGAGCTACGAGGTCGACCCCGAGACCAACGAGGCGACGTGGCACGTCTCGCTGCCCATCCCCCTCGTGCGTTCGACCGCGACCGTCGAAACCGAAGACGTCGAGCGCGACCCGCCCCGGTTCGTCCGCTTCGTCGGCACCTCGAAGGTGATGCGCGTCACCGGCGAGCACACCATCGAGAAGACCGAGACGGGGAGCCGACTCCGCAACGAGTTCGTCGTCGACGGCAAACTCCCCGGCGTCGAGAGCTTCTTCAAGCGCAACCTCGACCGGGAACTCGAGAACTTAGAGGCGGCGCTCCGAGCGGATTTAGAGTGACGGCCTGACTGTCGGCGCTCGCTCGTCTCTCTCCCCCCCTTCTCGTTCGATTTTGCGTCCGGTTCCACCGTCTTCCGTCCGTCCGGGACCGTACGGGTCAGTTCTCTCGGTGCGCGTCGTCGACACCGCCCGTCCGGCCGCCGCACATCCCGCCGGTGTGCTGCGTCTTCGCATCACCCGGAGGGTTTATCCTCTTGCCACACTTAGCCGATATTGCCGACGTACAGACGCTTTTCTCGTCTAGTCGGCACGACCCGCCGCACCACGGCCGTAGTGAACGGGGTCCGCTACGGCATCGACGCGCTGCGGCGTCACGCGGGCACGCTCTCGAACCCGGCGGGGGCCGACCGCATCACGACGCCGCTCAACCGCGCGCTCAGAACCGCACTGCGCGGCGTGAGGAAACGCCGCGCGCGGTTCGTACTTCACGCTCTCGAGCCACGCGACCGTCCGGAACGGAAACGAAAGAGGAGCGAAAGCGGACCGCCGGTTCGACCGGTTCAGTCCTCGCGGGTCTTGATGTCCGCCGAGAGTCCCTGCGCCATCTGGATGTCCTTCGAGTTGTTCAGCGTCCACGCCGTCCGCTCGGTGACGGCCTCGATGACCTCGCGAGCGCTGGGGTAGCCGTTACCCGACTTCTTCACGCCGCCGAACGGCAGGTGCACCTCCGCCCCGATGCAGGGGAGGTTGCCGTAGGCGAGACCGATTTCGGCGTTGTCGCGGAAGTAGTTTATCTGCCGGTAGTCCTCGGAGATGATGGCTCCCGCGAGGCCGTAGTCGGTGTCGTTGTGGATGTCGACCGCCGTCTCGATGTCGCCGGAGTACTTCAGGAGGGCGACGTGGGGGCCGAACACCTCCTCGTGCGTACAGCGGAGATTCTCCTGTGCGTCGGCCTCGTAGACGAACGGGCCGACCCAGTGGCCGTCCTCGTGGCCCTCGGGAATCTCGTCGTCGTCGAGTTCGGTTCGGTCGACCAGCACGTTCACGTCCTCTCGCTTCGCGAGTTCGTTGTACTCGGTCACCTTCTCCTTGTGGCCCTCCTCGATGAGCGGACCCATGAACGTCTCCTCCTCGAGGGGGTCGCCGACCGAGACGTCCTTCGCGACTTCGACGAACCGCTCTTTGAACTCGTCGTAGACGTCCTCGTGGACGACGAGTCGCTCCGAGGAGACACAGCGCTGCCCGGTCGTCTTGAACGACGACATGACCGCCGAGTGGACGGCGATGTCGAGGTCGGCCTCCTCGGTGACGACGATGTTGTTCTTCCCGCCCATCTCGCAGGCGGCGAGTTTGCCGGGTTGGCCGCCGACCTTCGAGGCGATCTCCTGTCCGACCTCCGCGGACCCGGTGAACAGCACGGTGTCGACGCGGTCGTCGTCGACGATGGCCTCGCCGGTGTCGCCGAAGCCCTGCACCATGTTGAACACGCCGTCGGGGATGCCCGCCTCCTCGAACATCTCCGCGATGATCTGCCCGCACCACGGCGTCTGCTCGGCGGGCTTCCAGACGACGGTGTTACCCTCGACGAGGCTGACAGCCATGTGCCAGAAGGGGATGGCCACCGGGAAGTTCCACGGGGTGACACAGCCGACGACGCCCCGGGGCTTCCGGCGCATGTAGGCGTCCTTCGCGGGAATCTCGGAGGGGACGACGTCGCCCTTCGGGTGGCGGGCGTCGCCGGCGGCCCACTCGACCATGTGCCACGCCTCGGTGACGTCGGCCTTCCCCTCGCTTATCTCCTTGCCGCACTCCTTCGTGACGACTTCGCCCAACTCCTGGTGGCGCTCTTTCAGTTCGTGGTAGATATCCCAGAGGTACTCCGCGCGGTCGATGTGCGAGAGCGCCTGCCACTCTTCTTCGGCCTCGGTCGCGGCCGCGAGGGCGGTGTCAACGTCGTCCGGTGTGCCCCGGCGGAACTCGCCCAGCGACTTCCCCGTCGCCGGGTTCTCCGACTCGAACGTCTCCTCGCCCGTCCCGTCGGTCCACTCGCCGTCGATGTAGTGTTGGTAGACTTCGTCGTGATTCGCCATACAAGAGGTATTCTCGAACGTCACTTAATAATCGGCCTCCCTCCCATGGACGGCGGAGCGTCGTCCGCCCCGTGCGGTCGAGTCCCGCCCGTAGGGGATCGTGTACCAACAGCGAACGATATATCACCGGGTAGCGCGAGAGCGTGGTGTATGGGCACACGCGGAGCAACGCAGACGGGGACGCGTCTGACTCTCGACCTCTGGCACCCGCGGTGTTGGGCGATAGAGTCGACCAAGAGACGCTCCGGGGGCATCCTCGCGCACGCCATCTACCACGCGCCCGAGACGGAGGCCGAGACGAGCGCGGTGAACGGGCTGTTCACCGCCTACGGCGACTCCGCGGCGGAGGTGGAGGCGCTGTTGGACGAGATTCAGGCCTCCGAGTACGGCGGCGAGGTCAGGGAGCTACAGGAGCGGTTCGGACGGACGGCGGCGCGGGTCGCCCCCGGTCAGGTCGCCCGCGAGTTCTTCTTGGAGTACGACCCCCGAGAGATGATCTGTCCGACGCTGCTCGAACACGGGTTCGTCCACAGCGCACCGACGCGAATCGAGGACGGGACGGAGTACTGGGACGTCTGTTTCACCGGCGAACGCGGCGAGGTGGGGACGGCGCTGGACGCGGTTCGCGAGGCGTCCGGCGCGGAGATAACCGTCGAGCGCATCGCCTCCTCGGAGACGGTCGACTCAGAGCGGGTGCGACGACTCGGGACGCTGACGTCCACCCAGCGGGAGGTGTTCGAACTCGCGCGAAAGCGGGGCTACTACCAGTGGCCGCGCGGCGTCTCGACGCGCGAACTCGCCGCGGAGGCGGGCGTCTCGAAGACGACGCTGCTCGAGCACCTGCGGAAGGCCGAGTCGAAGCTCCTCGACCCGGACGGCGAGGAGGCGTAGAGAGAAAAGAGGAGAGCGGGGACGAGGACGTACGGACGCGGCGATTCAGCCGAGGACGGCGCGCAGTGCGAACAGGGCGTTCTCCTTTCTCTCTCGCACCCGCCGCGCGAAGTAGGAGGCCCACTTCGGTCCGTACGGGACGTACCGGTAGACCGGAACCGAACCGACGAGCCGTCGCTGGACGTTCTCGCGGACGCCCATCAGCATCTGCACCTCGAACGGCGTCCCGTACTCGCGGTGGCAGTCGACGGCGTGGTTTATCATCCCGATGTCGTGGCTGCCGACGGCGACGCCGTCGTCGAACTCCCGGAAGGCGAACTCGATGTACTCGCGGTACTTCTCGTCCACCGTCGACTTCTCGCGGTAGGCCACCTCGTCCGGTTCGTCGTACGCGCCCTTGACGAGGCGGACCTTCCCGGGCACGTCGGCGAGTCGCTCCAGGTCCTCACCGGTGCGCCGCAGGTTCGCCTGCACGCAGACGCCCACGTCGCCGTACTCGCGGGCGTTCTCCTCGAAGGCGTCGAGCGTCGCGTCCGTCGTCTCGTGGTCCTCCATGTCCACCCAGACGAAGACGTCGCGGTCGGTCGCGTGCTCGACGATTCGACCGAGGTTTCGACGGAACACGTCGGCGCCGACGTCGAGGCCGACCTGCGAGGGCTTCACCGAGATGCAGCAGTCGAGGTCCCGTTCGTCGATGCGTTCGGCGAGTTCGACGTACGCCTCCGTGTCCGCGGCCGCGTCCGGTCGCTGGTCGTAGTGCTCGCCGAGGAGGTTCGCGATACCTGCGATGCCCTCCTCGTTCGTCTCGGCGACGTAATCGAGCAACGTCTCGGCGTCCTCTCCGGCGACGAAGTTGTCCGCGACGGGTGGTATCATTACCTCATGGGTAGGTGCGGGGTCCCTTAGAGGCCGACCCGACCATGTACGCCATCGGTTCGATTCGGAGGGGGCCTACCCGCACCGTCGCCAGTGCGCCGACTCCTCGAGACCCGGTAGCGCCTCGCGGATGTCCGTCTGGACGGCCCCGTAGAACCGCTCTCGACCGACCGGCGTGCGGACGCGCAGAACGTCCGTGTGGTTCGTCACGCGGAAGACGGAGAGTCGCCACGGCGCGTCCGCGTGCGTCCACTCGCTCTCGCGAGTCGACTCCTCGTCGTCGACGACGCGCGACCCCAACTCCCAGCTCAGACGGGTCAGACACCGGACGTCCAACGGGACGGCGTCGGGAAGGTCGACGCCGCTGCCACTCTGCGATGCGTGGGTAGCCATATCACGTCACAGACGTCCCCGAATAAAAAGTATATTCGTTCAGGAACGATACGCCGACCGGCAGACGGGGAGCGGGTGAGCGATGGACGGTGCTGGCGTGCATGAGTATACGGCCACCAGAGACACCTTCCCCGACGCCGTACCTTAGCGCGTGTCAGAATCAGGACTCACTCCGCAGGAAGAGGGCGCACTCCGTCGCGTCCGACTCCTCGCGGATCTGATGGACGACGCCGTCACGGTTCCGGGCACGGACAGACGCATCGGCCTCGACGCCCTGGTCGGCCTCGCCCCGGTGTCGGGCGACCTCGTGACTGCAGTCATCTCGATGTACACGGTCGGCGAAGCCGTCCGCGTCGGCGCCGAACCGAACGTCATCGGAAAGATGCTGCTCAACATCCTTCTCGACTTCGGCATCGGGTCGATTCCGGTCCTCGGCGACATCTTCGACGCCATCTTCAAATCGAACGTCCGGAACGCGGAACTGCTCGAAGAGCACCTCACAAGCCGATAGCGCGGTCGGCTTCCCGGGAGTGCAGAACTGTTTGCGGATGACCTCGCGCGCCCGTTCGAGGGCCCGTCGACTCGGTCCGGTCCGTTCGGCGGACAGTACTTCTTCGGCGTGCGCGTCGCTCACTCGTCCGAGCGTCGGGTTCGGCCCCGAACTACGTGGCGCGCTGTCCGATGACGCCTTTCAGCGCCGCGGCGTCGAAGTCGTGGTCCGGCCGGATGTTGACGAAATCGAGGAAATAGATGGCGGCGAGCAGGTCCTCGGGAGTGTGCGATTCGAGCGCGGCGTCCACCGTCGCCTTCGCCCCGATGAGCGGTTCCATCGCGGCGAGGGCGCACGCGAGGTCGTACGACCAGGAGTCCTCGGCGCCCTCGTCGCTCACGTTCGTCGCGTCGATGAAGTAGACGTCGTCGTCGACGATGAGCACGTTCTCGGCGCGCAGGTCGCCGTGCGCGAGTCCGTGTTCGTGCATCGTGTACAACGCCTCGAAGACGGCCGGTGCGAGCTGTTTCTCCCGTTCGCGGTCCAGTCGGTCGAGCGACTGGAAGTGGGGCAGATACTCGAGTACGAGCACGCCGAAGCCGTCCACCTCGAACGCCTCGACGGGTTCGGGGGCGTTCAGCCCTATCTCGCGCATCCGGCGGGTCGCCTCCAGTTCGTGTTCGGCCATCTCGAGGGGCGTCCCGAAGTGCTCGAAGAATCCCTCGGTGCCCGAGGAGAACGCGCCGAGGTTGCGCCCGGTGGTGAACAGGGCGTGGACCAGCGAGTTCTGCTTCGAGATGACTTTAACGAACCACTCGTCGTCGACGACCATGGGGGTGGAGAGCCAGTTGTCGGCTTCGAGGAAGCGCACGTGCAGTTCCTCGCGTCCGTACCGTTCTCGGAGTTCGCGGACGATAGCCTCCAGACGGGGCCAATCCACGCGCCCCCGGACGAGGCGGCGGAGTTCCATGAAACTGAGTAAAGAGCGCGGGGGGTATAACTGTCCTGTCCGATTCTCGCCCGCGGCCGACCTCAGTCCGATCCCGCGGTTCGGATGGTCAACACCGGCACGTCCGACTGTCGGACGACTTTCTCCGTGACGCTCCCGAGGAGGTAGCGGTCCAGTCCGGTCCGGCCGTGCGTCCCCATCACGACGAGGTCACAGCCCTCCTCGTCGGCGTAGTCGTGTATCTCCTCGGCCGGGATGCCGGTCCTGACCGCCGTCGTCACCGATACGTCCTTCGAGCGCACGTAGTCGGCCACCTCGTTGACGACGGCGTCGCCGTGACCGCGGCCCGCCTCGAAGACTGCCTCGGCGTCCAACGCCCACTCGCCCTGTCCGGCCGACCGGATGTCGACGACGTAGAGGACGTGAATTTCGGCACCGTACGTGCTCGCGAGGTTGACGGCGTGTTCGACCGCTCCGTCGGCGGGACCGCTTCCGTCGGTCGGAACGAGGATGCGCTTGTACATACCTCCCAGTTCGCCACCCGGTTTCAAAGCCGCGGCGGCCGTTCTCACTCCCCGGGAACGGATTCCTCACGGTCGTTCGATTGGTTTATTGCGCCGACGGCGGAACTCACCCGCATGGACTTCGAGTTGCCCTCCGAGCACCGGATGATACGCGACACCGTCCGGGAGTTCTGCGAGGAGGAGATTTCGCCCATCGCACAGGAGATAGAGGACGAACACCGCTTCCCCGAGGAGGTGTTCGAGGAACTGGCCGGCCTCGATATGCTCGGCGTCCCCGTCTCCGAGGAGTACGGCGGACTCGGCGGCGACCAACTCATGTACGCGCTCGTCACCGAGGAACTGGGTCGCGTCTCCGGCGGCATCGGCCTCTCCTACGCGGCGCACGTCAGCCTCGGCTCCAAGCCCATCGAGGCGTTCGGCACCGAAGCGCAGAAAGAGCGCTGGCTTCGCCCCCTCGCGGAGGGCGAGCACCTCGGCGCGTGGGCGCTGACCGAACCCGGGTCGGGGTCCGACGCCAGCGACATGGACACCACCGCCGAGAGGGACGGCGACGAGTGGGTGCTGAACGGCACCAAGCAGTTCATCACGAACGCCAACGTCGCCGGCTCCGTGCTCGTAAAGGCCGTCACCGACCCCGGGGAGGGATACGACGGCATCTCCACGTTCATCGTCGACCCCCGGAACGACGACGGTTTCGAGGTGACGACGGTGTGGGAGAAGATGGGGCTGAACTCCTCGCCGACGTGCGAACTCGCGTTCGACGACGTCAGACTCCCCGAGGACCGACTGCTCGGCGAGGAGGGCGAGGGCTGGACGCAGACGATGCAGACCTTGGAGGGCGGCCGCATCTCCATCGCCGCGCTCTCGACCGGACTCGCGCAGGGCGCCTACGAGGCGGCGAAGACGTACGCCGGCGACAGAGAGCAGTTCGGCAAGCCCATCTCGAAGTTCGACGCCATCCGCGACAAGCTAGTCGACATGCACAGGAAAACCGAGCGCGCGCGCCTCCTGACGCACAAGGCGGCGACGCGCTACGACGCCGGCGAGAGCGTCACGACGGAGTCCGCGCTGGCGAAACTCGACGCCTCCGAGGCGGCCCGCGAAGTCGCGGAGGACGCCGTACAGGTGCTCGGCGGCTACGGATACACCGAGGATTTCGCCCCGCAGCGGTTCTACCGCGACGCGAAACTGATGGAGATCGGCGAGGGGACCAGCGAGATTCAACACCTCGTCATCGGTCGGCAGTTGGGGCTGTGAGCGAGAGGGCCGAACGCGAGAGCAGCACCGACAGCACCTCCGCGGGGTCGTCTTCGGGCGAGACGCACCGCGCGTACCACCGGAGCATCGCGGCGAAGACGGCGCCGATGTCGTCGCCGTCGAGGTGCGCGTCGAACGTCCCCTCGTCCGTGCGCGCGGCGATGCTGACGAAGTAGTCCGGTCGCTCTCCCTCCCCGTCGGAGTCGGCCGTCTCCGTCTCGGCGCTCTCGTTCTCCCTCGAACGCTCGTTCTTCGACCGCCTCTGACCGCCCGTTCCGATATCTTCGCCGCGTCGCGTCCGCGGGGTCCGGTCTCGCCGCGCCGTCGCGGGGTCGTCGCGGGCGGTGGCGACGACGTACCGACCGTCGCCGAGGGCGGTCACGCTCGGGTCGCGGCGGAAGTCCAGTTCCTCCGGCGCGAGAGGTTCGCTGTCGTCCATACCTCACGTGGCCTCCCCCCGGGTATCGTTATAGACGGCGTGACGAGCGAACGGGAAGTCGTAACCACCGCTTTCGCGCGTTCATCGAGCGGTTAAATCGACGCCTCCGCCGGCGACCGGTGCGCGGAGCGGCGGGAGGTACCGACGGCGGGACTCAGGGACGAGTCAGGACGAGAGGGACGACGCTCGTGTCTCCGTCCGCGTCGGGGGCGGCGTCCGCGCCCAACGACGCCGCGAACTGCTCGCGGTGGACCGCGCGCAGGGCGTCGCCCTCCCCGTCGGTGACCTCGAGGGCGGCGAGGAACTCTGCCCACACCGACGGTTCGACGGCGAGGAAGTACGCCTCCTCGCGTCGTTCCGCGAGGGGTTCGTACGGCAGCGTCCGTCGCCACTCGTAGACGATGTCGTCCACGCCGGGCAGCGACCGGACGCCTCGCTGATGGTCGGCGACGACGCGGCGGAGTCGGGTCTCTTCGACGCCCGACTCGCGTGCGACGCGGCCGAGGACGGCGTCGTCGAACGCGGCGAGGGGGTCACGCGGGTCGGTGGGCATATCCGTCCGAAGGAAGTCGACCGACTTCAACGCGCGGCTTCCCCGCCTCCGCGGCGCGGTGAGGTGGTTTCAATTACCCGCTCGTCCTACGACGGGCCATGCCCGAAGACACCGTCACGAACGACGGCGACGCGCCGCGCGTCGTCGTCGCCGGCGAGACGCTCATCGACTTTCTCCCGGATCGCGAGGGCTCTCTCCGCGACGTGGAGTCGTTCACGCGACGCCCCGGTGGCGCCCCGGCGAACGTCGCCGTCGGCCTGTCCCATCTGGACGAGACGCCCGCGTTCTCGACGCGGGTCAGCGACGACCCGTTCGGCGACTTCCTCGTGGAGACGCTGGTCGAGGCGGGCCTCGACACCGAGTTGATCGAACGCGACGCCGAGGCGAAAACCTCGCTCGCGTTCGTCGCCCTCGGCGAGGAGGCCGACCGCGGGTTCTCCTTCTACCGCGACCGGACGGCCGACACTCGAATGGAAGTCGGCGGCGTCCCCGACGCGACGCTTGCGGCGGCCGAGTGGGTCCACGTCGGCGGCGTCACGCTGACCGACGAACCCGCGAGAGAGGCGACGTACGACCTGATGCGCCGCGCTCGTGACGCCGGGGCCACGGTGTCGTTCGACCCCAACGCCCGCCCCGAACTGTGGGACGAGTTCGACTACGGCGACTCGGTGGCGACGGCGTTTGGACTCGCCGACGTGGTGAAGGCGACGCCCGAGGACCTCGCGGAACTCGACTACGAGGGCGACCCGGCTGATATCGCCCGCGATATCGCCGAGGAGGGACCGCACACGGTGTTCCTGACGCTCGGCGGCGAGGGGTCGCTCGCGGCGACGACGCCGGCGTCGCCGTGGGCCGGCGAGGGCGAGGAGTCGGTCGTCTCGCACGGCGGCTACGAAGTCGACCCCGTGGACACCACGGGCGCGGGCGACGCCTTCACCGCCGGGATAGTCGCGGCGCTCGTCGACGGAGAGACGCTCTCGGAGTCACTCGAGTTCGCAAACGCGGTGGCCGCGGTGACGACCACCGCGGCGGGCGCGATGACCGCGCTCCCGGACCGCGAGGCGGTCCGGGCGTTCAGAGAAAGCGAGTCCTAACTCGACTACTTCGCGAGTCGTTCGGCGATGCGCCGGGCGCCCTCGGCGGGCGCGAGGTCAGGCCGTTCGGCCGAGGTGGCCTCGACGTCGCGGTTCAGTTCCTCCGAGAGGCGCGTCTCGAACTCCTCGACGATGCCGGGGATGCACGCCATCCCGCCCGTGAGGACGATGGGCTTCGAGAGCGCCAACTGGTAGGGCTTCATGTGGTCGTTGGCCAACTCCGCGAGGAAGTTGTTCGCCACCTCGTCGACGGCGTCGTCGAGGTAGTCGTCCAGGGGTTCCATCACCGAGCGCTCGATGGTGAACTCGTGCGACCCGCCGCCGGGTTGCTGGATGACGTCGGTGAACGCCTCGAAGTCGTCGAAGTCGGCGTGCTCCTCTTTGTACTCGCGGGCCGTCGTCAGGTCGACGTTGACGCGCCCCTGCGTCTCCTCCTCGACGGCGTTGGCGATGCGACGGTCGACCTCGTTGCCGGTGACCGCGCCGGAGACGAACGGCGAGAGCTGTTCGCCGTGTCGGTACGCCGACGCCTCGAGGTTGGTCGATCCCATGTTGACCGCGACGAACACGCTGTCGATGGCCTCCAAGTCGTCGCCGAACGCCGGAATCGCCCCGCAGAGCGACTCGGGGAAACTGCGGACCAGTGCGCCCCCCACCGGACTCTCCTCGATGACCCGGTTCAGGTTCTTCAGACCGGGTTCGTTGTCGATGGTCGGAATCGCGTAGACGACGGCGCTGTCGTCGTCGAGGCCGTTCGCGTTCACGAGTTCGGTGAAGAACTTCTGCGCCGAGGCCGCCCCCTCGTCGTCCTCGGGCAACCCGGAGCGGAGCATGTACTCCACCCTGTCGGGGTACTCCTGTGCGGCCTGCTCCCCGTACAGGACGCGCTCGTCGCCGGTTATCGGGTCCTCGTACGTCGCGAGGCAGGTGAGCGTCCGGACCGTCTTCAGTTCGTTATCGTCGTCGTAAAACTGGAGTATCGTCCGCGTACTTCCCAGTTTCACCCCGACGGGCGTCGGCCCGTCGGCGGTTTCGTCGTCGAACGTTGCGTCTTCGTCTGCTCCATCCTCCGCCATACCCCCTCCGTGGCGTAACTGGGATAAAAGTCTTGTCCGTCATTCGACCAGTCAGCACGGAAGACAGGATTGGAAAGCGACCGATGGTCAGCGGCGTCGGGACCGGGCGGGTCGAATCGTGGGTTCTTCGTCGACTCCCCCCGCCATCGAGGCGAGTTGCGCGACGTGGAGGAGGCTGAGGTGGTGGTCGTCGACGTCGAACTCCGATGTGTCGGAGACGTTACCGGAGAAGCCGATGAGGTAATCGTGCAGTTCCGTCTCCACCTCTTCGGTGATCCAGTCGACGGCGTAGTAGTACCGGAGGGCGTCCATCGTCCGCTTGAAACCGCCCTTCAGGACGAGGAACTCGAGCCAATCGAAGACGACGCGCTCGGCGGCGTACTCCTTCGGCACGTCCGAGAGGTAGGGCTTTTCTAACGACCCGCCGGCGGCCGACGTCTCGTGGATGAGCAGTTGTTCGAGTTGGTTGTTGCGGAGAGCCTCCCCGGCGCGGCCGCGGGGGCGGTCGCGTACGGGTTGGTCGAAGCGGAACTTGCCGACCTCCTCGAAGTCGTACGGCCCGCCCGAGCGGCGTTCGTAGCCGAGTTCGTCGTACCCCCGGTCGCCGTCGTCCCGTCGCCGACCGCCGAGACCGTAGCGGTCGGCGAGGCGGTCGGCGCGGCGGACCTGGTCGTGCGCCCGGGCGTGGTCGCCGTAGCCCTCGTAGGGACGGCGGAGGCCGTCGTCGCGACGCGGCCCTCCGCGTCGGTCGACGTCGTAGTCGTCGTAGCCGTCGCGCCGATCGGCGTCGTCGTAACCGCAGCCCTCGTCGTACCGGTCGCGGCCGTCTCGGTAGCCGAATCCGTCGTCACCCCCGTCTCGGGTCGATCGGTCCCGCGAACGGCGGGAGTTCCCGCGGGGCGGTCGCCCGCCGTCGCGGCCCCGCCGACGCTCGTCGTCGGTGCCGTTTCGGTCGCTGCGTCGTTCGTCGGCGATGCGCCGGAGTTCACGTAAATCGTAGTTGTCGGGATCTATCTTCATGTCCTCACCTCGCACGCAGACGACGCGACGGCGTCGTACGGTCGACTCCGCCGGGTCAGAGACGGGGGCGTGTTGTCGGAAAACAACCACGGACGATTGATAAACTTGCCCCCGAGAATATCACCTTAGATAATATGTGGTGGGTCGTTGCGTTCACTTGTCGGTGGGGCCCACATCGGACGAGACGCGCCCCCCGTCGGCGCTGGGAGTCGGGACCGGGTCGGAGTCGGGTCCGTCGTCGGGGTTGAGCGCGGTATCGCTATCGAGTCCGCTCCCGTCGAACGACTCGCCCGCGGCCGTCCGCTCCATCACCTCGCGGTAGGAGTCCGCGTCGTCGCGCTGGTCGCGCAGGTCGTCGCGCATCTGGGCGACGCCCGCGAACACCTCGCCGAACTCGTCCTCGCGGCCGACTTCGAGCTCCGTCTCCAGTTCTCCCGACCGGAGTCGCGCGACGGCGGTCGCCAGTTCGTCGAGCGGTCTGACGGTGATGCGACGGAGCAGGTAGCCGACGCCGGCCAAAGAGACGACGGCGAGAGCGACGATGAGGAGGACGTGCGTCCCGACGGTGTCCTGCAGGGCGTACGCCGTCGACGTCGGTACGTAGACGAGGACGACCGAACCGTCGCCGGACGGCGCGTACGCCAGGAGGTGCCGCACGTCCATCGCGCCGTCGGCCTCCCGTTCGACGACGCCCGATTTCCCGCTGACTGCGCCCGCGAGAATCGGGCTCTCGGCGTCTAACCCGCCCGCGTCGGACTCGCCGGAAGTGAACATCGGCGTCCCCTTCTCGGAGACCACCGTGACGAACGAGCCGTTCATGTTCGTCTCGAGGCGCGATTCCAGCACCGACACGTCGGCGGTGACGACGAGGACGCCGTTCGACTTGCTCGACACGCTGGAGGCGAACGCGACGACCCGCTCTCCGGACGGCGACGTGTACGGGTCCGACCGCACCACGTCGTCAGCGAAGCGCGACCCGGCGTCCGAGACGAAGGTCGTGTCGCGCCACGGCCGCTCGCCGACCATCGAGTCGTTCGAGCTGGCGATGACCTCGCCCGAGCGTGCGTCCGCGTAGTGGATGGCGGTGTAGCCCAGCGGGAGCTTCGCCCGCTCGGACTTCAGATTCTCGTTCAGGATGTACGACGGGGTGTCGTACATCTCGTAGGACGAGAGCATCCGGGTCGTCTCGCGACGCTGCTGCATCCACTCGCCGAGCTGGTTCGCCTGGAGCCTGGCCGTCTGCTGGACGTCCCCGTGGGCGGTCGACTGCACCTCCGCGGCGACCGTCCGGTACTCGAAGGCGGCGACGCCGGCGAAGAGGACGATGACGACGAGAAACAGCGAGGCCAGCTTCCCGGCGTAGCTCCGCCGAATCTGCCGGGGGAGGAGAGTCCTATTCTCGGAGTCGGTGCTCGGAGTCAGGAACGGAACGCTCGGAACGGAGCGTGCGCGTACGCGCTGGGAGACGCGTCGTACTACGGAACGGAGCCAATTCATGACCGTTTGTCATGTGAATCACGAATAAACCCACCCTACTTAGTATCAAATCAGATAACGTACGGGAACGCGGTCGGGGTTCAGAGCGTCGTCTCGCCGACGTGCGCGCTCCTGACGCGTAACTCGCCGGTCGAGGCGACGAGTTCGAGCGACCGGCCGTGGTTACCGCCGACGTCTTCGGCGACCACGCGGATGCCCTGCCGCGCGAGGGCCTCCTTGGCCGCGGCGACGTTCCGGTCGCCGATGCTGCCGTCGGCGGAGGAGAACTCGAACATCGTGCTCCCGCCGGCGAGTTTGGCCTGCATCCGATTCGGGTCCGCCCTCTCCTCGACCATCGCCCGGACGAGCGCCGGCACGACGGTGTCGGCGTACTTCGCTTCCGTGGCGTCCCCGTCGGCGTAGGGCAGCATCGCGTGCGCCAACCCCGCGACCCCGGACTCCCGGTCGTGGAGGGAGATTCCGACGCACGACCCGAGACCGCTCGTGGTCAGGGTGGCGTCGCCGGACACGACGGCGTAGTCGGCGATGCCGACTTTCGTGCGATCCGACTCCGAACGCGTCGTGGTCGTGGTGCTCGTGTATACTTTCATCGTGGTGCGTTCGGGACGGCGGAATCGCGGTGTCGCGAGCTCACTGCGTCGACTGCGCTTCCACCGATAGGCGATCCAGCGCCTCGCGGAGTTCCGCCTCGTTCGGGAGCGCGTAGATATCGCAGGTGAACTCGTCGTTCGCGGTCCGAATCGCCGAGTCGATGAGGAACGCGTACTCCTGGGCCTGGGCGAGTTCGGTCGCCAGGGGGTCGATGATGGCCGAGCCGATATCGTCGACGTACGTGGGCGGGGAGATGTCGATAGTGGTCTCCAGCGCGTTCGCCCAGCCGTCGATGAACCCCGAGGTGACGATGTTTCCGATCTCCTGGATGGCGCTCTGTTGCATCGCCGAGTCCGCCTCCATCCCGGGCATGAGCGCGTCGGCCACGCTGTCTGCCGACGCCTCGTCGAACAGGATGGCGATGTAGCCCGAGGGCGTTCCCATGAACTCCAAGACGACGCCCTTCCGCGTCGCGTCCGTGAGCTGCATCGGCACCGCCTCGATGGGGACGAAACTGAGTCGGCTGACCTCGACTACCGACTCCATGCCGGTCATCGCCGTCAGGTCGTCGGAGGCCTGTTCGGCCCCGTCGGAGATCATCCCGGAGAACGACGTGAACGTCTCGATGGGGACGCTTCCGACGCCCCCATCGCCCGCGACGTTCGAGATGGTATCGATGGAGTCGTGGGTCGGCAGCATGTAGATGTGAAAGCCCACCTGCTGGTCGTCGGTATCGAGTTGGTTTCGGAACGCGAGGACGTGATCCTCGCCCGTCGCCATCCTGAACCCGGAATCGCCGGTGATGTCTTCGAGCGCACCCTCCGTCTGGATGTCCACGAACGTCGGCGTCGTGATGTCGATGGAGGTGTCGAGGTAGTTGGCCCACCCGTCGAGGAAGCCTCCGAGCATGATGTTGCCGAGCTCCTTCAGCCCGCTCGTGGCCATCTCGCTGTCGGGTTGGTCCGCGGCTCCGGGGACGAGGGCGTCGACGAGTTGGACCGCTTCCTCCCGGTCGAACGCGAGGATCGTTCGTCCGTCGATTCCGCCGTTGAACCCGATGTGGACCGTCACGAGGTCCTGTTCACGGAACTCGCGCTCGACGTCGGAGCGGGTGCTCACTTCGATTTTCGTCACCTTGACGAACGTCTCGATGCCGGTGAGCTGCGAGAGCGACCCGGCCGCTCGCTCCGCTCCCGAGTGAGCGAGACGGCTGAAGGTGCGCAGCGACTGGACGTCGAGATTCATGCCTCGACGCTCACCACGTCGTCTATCGCTTGGAGGACGTTGGGCTTCTGGAACGGTTTCGTGATGTAGCCGTCCGCGCCGGCTTCGACGGCCTCTCGCATCTTCTCTTCCTGCCCGACCGACGTACACATGATGACGGAGGCGTTCGTGTCCAGCGATTTGATCTCCGTCGTCGCCTCGATACCGTTTCGGATGGGCATCACGACGTCCATCGTGACCACGTCGGGTGAGAGTTCGCGGTACTTCTCGACCGCTTCGACGCCGTTCTCCGCCTCGCCGACGACTTCGTGTTCGCCGTCGAGCAACTGCTTCAGCAGGTTTCGCATAAACGCTGAGTCGTCCACGACCAGTACGGTGCTTGCCATGCACCTTCCTTCCGGGAATCTAACTATAAACTCTTCCCCCTCATTATCATCTATGATACGACAGGTTGCTGAGGGGACCGTCCGCCGAGTCGGCTCCCCGCGTTAGTCTCGTTCGGACGGCGGAATACGGAGTCCGTCGCCGGCCAGCGCCTCGATGAGATCCGCGATGGAGTCGTCCGGCGTCAGGTCGTGTTCGCGCAGCACGGGCGCCAACACTTTCGTCGGGAACGTCACGTCGGTGTCCGAGGCGAGAAGGAGGATGCCCAGCACCTCCGAGGTGGACGCGTCGGCGTCGACCTGTCCGGCGTACCACGTCGCGACGTTCCCGAACGCCGCGGCGACGTCGTCGGAGAAACACTCTCGGTGCGCGACGGAGCCGTCGAACGCGGCGGTGAGCGAGAAGCCGTAGGCGGCGTTCCGGTCGGAGACGTATCGATTCGTCTGCTGTGCGGCGAACTTCCCCCGTTCCTCCAGCGAGCGGTCGTCTTCGGCGGCCTCGCCGTCCTCGACCGTCGGCGTGCCGTCCCGGTCGGTGGCGACGACGAACCGTCCCTCGCCGAGGTCCGCGACGCGTTCGCTCGCCGCGTAGTTCAACTCTCTCGGTCCGACGACTCCCTCGCCGTCCCGGCGGGAGGGCTCTTCGTCTGGAGGGTCGTCGGACGCCATGCTCCGTGGTGGCTTCGGCGAACTATTAAGCCCATCGCCGGGTTCGGACCCGCATCGACACCAACGAGCGCCTCACCGCGGAGTGCCTTACGAGCGGATTAATCGACGACCGACCGTCGTCTCGGTAGGATAACCAACACATTCACATTAACTCACGACAGAGGTATCTCCGTCTATGGAGTCTGACAGGACCCTCGCAGCGCTCGGCAACGAATACAACCCCGATATCTTACGCGCCGCGGACGAACCGCACTCCGCCCAGGAGTTCAGTAACATGCTCGACATTCCGATCGCGACGTGCTACCGGCGCATCGAGGAACTGACGGCCGCCGGCCTCCTCGAACTCCACGACAGGGTCCTCTCGGACGAGCACCGGCGAACGAACGTCTACCGACGCGAGGTCGACGAGATTGTCATCCGCTTCGACGGCCAGGAGTGCAACGTGCAGGTGACCGAGCGCCCCGAAGTGAAGAACAAACTCGACGACGTCTGGCGGAAGATCGCGCAGGAGTGAGTCCACGCGTCCGCGCCGAACGCCCTCGTCACTCCTCCCTCTTCTCTCCGAGCTGTTAACGAACTGTTAACTCACACGCGTACGCGTAGGGATATCGGTATCCCGCGATCGGCGGTTTGTTATCATTAAAGATATTCAGGGCCGTAGGATTATGTAGTCATCCCTGATTGTCTGGGTCGTAGGTCGTCACCTCCGGCATGGGGGTGGGGGACCGAACTGGAGATACAAAATACATGTTCGAAAAATTTGAAACCGATCGCGGTCAGGTCGGTATCGGTACGCTCATCGTGTTCATCGCGATGGTCCTCGTCGCGGCAATCGCCGCCGGGGTCCTCGTGAACACGGCGGGCTTCCTGCAGGCGACGGCGCAGGACGCAGGGCAAGAGAGCGTTAACAAGGTCACCAACCGCGTCGACGTCGTCAGCACGCACGGTATCGTGAACGACACCGGCAGCGGACTCGCCGTCGACAGTCTGAACCTGACGGTTCGTCTGGCGGCCGGGTCCGGCAGCGTCTCTCTCGAAGATACGACCATCAAGTACCTGAGCAGCGACACCGCGCGAAATCTCATCTACAAGAATGCGACGACGGATGCCGATGGGACAACGCTTGGACCAGTCCACAAGTACAACAGCAGCGGGAATAGCAAGGGTCTGAACTCGACGGAGTTCACCGCCTACGCGCTCGAAGACGGCGACGACACCTCGTTCCCCGTCCTCAGCAACCAGGGCGACCGCTACGAGCTCATCATCAACACGTCCGTTGTCGAGGCGAACGGTGCGGGCGTCAGCACGGGCGACTCCGTGAAGCTCGAGATTACGAGCCGCTCCGGCGGTTCCAGCCAGGTCATCCTGACGATGCCCCAGCAGCTCGCGGGCAAGGACGACAACGACCCCATCGCCCTCTAAGAAGTGAGTAAAATGTTCAAAAACATATTCAACGAAGAAGACCGCGGTCAGGTCGGTATCGGTACGCTCATCGTGTTCATCGCGATGGTCCTCGTCGCGGCGATCGCGGCGGGCGTCCTCGTGAACACGGCGGGCTTCCTGCAGGCGACGGCGGAGGACGCCGGCCAGCAGAGCGTTAACAAAGTGACGAACCGCGTCGAAGTGCTGAACACGCACGGCGTCGTCGGTAACGAGAGCAACATCCAGGGTATCAACATGACGGTCCGCCTCGCGGCGGGTTCCAGCAGCGTCGACATGAACGAGACATCGATCAAGTATCTGAGCTCGAAAACCGTTCAGACGTTGACGAACCAGACGACCACGGACGGCGACGGTACAAATGAGGTCGCTGACGCCGACGAATTCGGTCTTACTATGGTCACCGATGACGATGGTTCGTTCGGCGTCCTCAACAGCATGAACGACCGCTACGAGGTTACACTTGACACCGCTGACATCGAAACCGGTAACGATGGCGCGGACATCAACAACGGTCTCACGACGGGCGAACAGGTCACCCTCGAGATTACCAGCCGCACGGGCGGCACGACGCAGGTTATCCTGACGATGCCCCAGCAGCTCGCCGGCAAAGAAGTGGACGACCCGGTCGAACTCTAAGTTCACCGATACCCTCCGCATCGTTTTCGACTACTTCTCATTTCTTCGTGAACTCAACCCCCGAGCGGCAGGACTACGGGAACGTCTGAATAGATACTGCAGGCAAACGTGAGAAACGAGCCGTCTACTCTAAGTCGCCTTCCTCACCGAACCACGGCGGCGACTCGCCGACCATGGAGAAGCCCGCGGCCTGCTCGTAGATCTGGATGCCGCCCTCGTTGATCTCGAGGGGGAACATCGAGTTCTTGATGGACTGCTTACGCATCTTCGCCACCCAGACGTACCGGTTGCTCGTCGCGCCTGCGGGGCTCTGAATGAGGTAGATGTTCCCGTCGGTGAGGAAGTTCTCCAGTCCGATTTCGGTCTCGGGGAAGATGGCCGACTGCTCGGTGGTCAAAAGCGAGGTCAGCCCGCTGTCCTTCAGGATGTCGATGAACTTCAGAAGGTAGTGGCGCTGCTCCTTCTCGTCCTCGAAGAACAACTGGAACATCGTCAGCGAGTCGAGGACGAGGCGGTCGTAGGAGGTGTCCTGCAGGTCGCCGAGGATGCGGTCGAGCGTGGAGGAGAAGTCGCCGTCTCGGAGGAGCGTACGCTTGTCGTACACCTTGATCTTCCCCTCGTCGACGTACTCCGACCAGCGGTCGAAGCCGATGGACTCTGCGGCTTCCCGAATGTCGTCTTCGGCCTCCTCGAAGGTGAGGTAGATTCCCCCCTCGTCGTATTTGTCGACGCCGTTGTAGAGATACTGGAGGCCGAGGATACTCTTCCCCGTCCCGGGGTTGCCGCTGATGAGTACCGCGGCGTTCCGTACGATGCCGCCGTTGAGGATGGAGTCGAGGCCTTCGACTCCGGTTTTGACGAGATCTGACATAGATGATGACTCCGTGTAGACTATCGGTTCGCTTATCGGGGTTCCACCCGGATAATTCTTCTCACACGCTCGGTGACACCCGAACGCGGCGTGGAGGCCGGTCCAAAAATATCGTATCACGGCTGATAATTTGGTGGGAACATTCTTGTACCGATGACTGTTCATCTGAGTCAATGCTACCTGTTTCCCCGACGTCGGAGTACTCATCCGGCCGGGAGTCGACGCGACGCCGGTGTGAGGGCCGTACGTCGCCGTCGGACAGAACGCGGGTTGGAACGGCCCGCCGCACGCAACGGAGGCGAGTCGGATGGGAATGACGGACTGGATACACGGCGAGGACGAGGAGACACGGTCAGAGGACGAGGGAACGAGCCTCGCCACCGACGGCCTCGGCTTCGACGAGGACCTCGACGACTTCGGAGACGACTTCGGCGACTTCGACGACGATCTCGAGGGGTTCGACGACGAGGACGACGAGTTCGGCGACGGCGGAGCTGCCGACCCCGGCGCCATCGCCGACCTCGAAGACCGCGTCTCCGACCTCGAAAACGAGGTCAGCGCGACGTCGTCCGGCATGAACACCGTCCGCGAAGAGAACAAACAGATAGGCGAAACCGTCGAGGAACTCGACGACACCATCCGGAAACTGCTCGACATCTACGAGATGGTGACGCGCGGCATCAACCCCTTCGTCGACGACGCCCGCGAGATGGGCGGTCTGGAGGGCGGCGGGTCGTTCGGCCTGTTCGAGGCCGAAGAGGAGGAAGAAGAACACCTCGACCCCGCCGTCGCCAGCGCCGACGCCGAGAGCTTCTTCGACGAGGACTTCGGCGAACTCGACGCCGACGAGGCGGCCCAGGAGGCGGAGTTGGCCGCCGAGGACGAACTCGCAGAGAACGAGCGGGAAGACCCCTCCGAGATACTCGGCGAGGAGGATCCCATCGTCGACGAGGAGGACGAACAGGAGTCCTCCGGCGGCGGGTCGAGCTTCGACGATCTGAAGGCCGAGTACGAGGAGGACGGGTGGGAAGACGACGAAGAGGAGGACGAAGACGAACTGGAGGCGGTCGACGACGGCCCTCTCGACGCGGACGACCTGGCCGTCGGGGACGCCGACGTGCCGACGACCGAGGAACTCCTCGGCGAAGAGGCGGCCGAGGAGGAATCGACCGACGACGCCGACGAGTCGGACGCCTCCGAGGACGACGGACCCGAATCGGAGGAGGCGACGGACGCGTTCGAGTTCGCCGAACCCACCGCCGAGTCGGAGCCGGTCGAAGCGGACGCGACGGCCGCCCGGTCCTCGCAGGACGCGAACGCGGACGCAGATTCGGATGTGGGTGCGGAGGCGAAGGCAGACGCGGACGTCTACCTCGCGACCCTCCCGGCGAGTTACGTCGCCGAGTCGGTGGCGCTGGAGTGGACGCAGTTCCTCGTCTCCGTCGGCGGCGCTATCGGCGCCGCCCGCGCGCTCCGACAGTACCGCGAACAGGAGTGGATCTCCCGTCCCGTCGAACGGCAGATGAACGCGCACGTCCGTAACGCCGCCTCGGCGACGACGGCGGAGGAACCGCAGGACCTGCGCGTCGAACACCACAAAGAGAGCCTCACGTACGTCAGTCGACTCGCCGGCGACGTCGCCGAGGCGCGTCTGCTCGAGGCGCTATCGCACCGAGGAGGGACCCGTGGGATTCGGCGTTAGCGGTTCGGCCGCCATCATCTTCCTCGGTGTTCTCATCTGCACGGGGACGCTGTACACCGCGACTGCCGGGAGCGCAGAGCGACTCACCGACGCGAAACACGCCGACAACGAGCGCCTGCTCGAACGGCGAAACACCGCCGTCGACGTCACCTCCGCGACCTACACGGGCAACGAGTCGAACGGCTACACGGTGAGCGTCCGGATAGAGAACACCGGGACGACGACGCTGTCGGTGAACGACACGTCCGTTCTGCTCAACAACGAGTACGTCGAACCGAGCCAGTTCGACGTCGTCGAAGTCGACGGCGACGGCTCGACCGACATCTGGGCGTCGGGTCGGACGCTCGAACTGGAGTATATGACCGACGAGAAGCCCGAGACGGTCACCGTCGTCACGGGTTACGGCGTGAGCGACACCAACGTCACGGTGGTGGGCTGAATGGCGGACGTCTCCGCACCGACGCTCATCCTGTTCATCGCCAGCCTCGTCATCGCGGCGGGCGTCTCGGGCGTCCTCATCAACACGGTGACGGACATCAGCAGCGCCCTCGACGACCGGGGGGCGGACGTATCGAGCAACATCCGCACGGACGTGGAGATAATCAGCGCCGCCGAACCGAACGTCTACGACGCGACCAACGGGACGCTCACGCTGTACGTGAAAAACACAGGGACTAGGTCTCTCCCAGCGACCGGTCAGACGTTCGACGTCATCGTCGACGCGCGGTATCGAACGAACGTCACCGTCACCATCGCGGACGGCGAGTCGGCGTGGAGACCGCACGGGGTGGTCAAAATCGTCGTCGGCGATCTGAACCTCGACGCCGGCGACCACCGCGCGACGTTCGTCGTCGACGGCGACGAAGAGACGTTCCAGTTCAACATATAAATGAAGTCGAATCAATTCTCACTCGGGCTGCAACAGCACGACCGGCTACAGAAGGAGCTCGGCGGGGGTATCCCCCGCGGCGCTATCGTCCTCATCGAGGGCGACTACGGCGCCGGCAAGAGCGTCCTCTCACAGCGGTTCACCTACGGCTTCAGCCAGGAGGATATCGTCACCTCGCTCATCTCCACCGAGTTGGGCGTCCGCGGCTTCCTCGACCAGATGCACTCGCTGTCGTACCACATGGTCAAGCCGCTGCTCGACGAGGAGGTGCTCTTCATCCCCGCCGAGATAGACGCCTCCGGCGCCCTCACCGGCGGCGCGGCGTCCGAGCGCAAACAGCTCCTTCGGCGGTTGATGGAGGCCGAGACGCTCTGGGAGGCGGACGTGACCATCATCGACACGTTCGACGCCATCCTCCGCAACGACCCGCAGTTCGAGGCGCTCATCCGTCAGAACGAGGAGCGACAGGCCGCCCTGGAGATCATCTCCTTCTTCCGCGAACTGACGACGAAGAACAAGACCATCATCCTCACCGTCGACCCCTCCACGGTCGACGAGGACGCCATCGGCCCGTTCCGCTCCATCGCCGACGTCTATCTCAAATTGGAGATGGTCGAGGTCGGTAACGACGTGCGTCGGAACATCTTCGTCAAGCGGTTCGCGGGGATGGGCGAACAGGTCGGCGACCGCATCGGCTTCTCGGTGCGGTCCGGCATCGGCATCGTCATCGAGAGCAGGAGCGTGGCCTGATGGCGACCGAACACGGCTCCGCGAAGCTCTCGGACGAACTGAAACAGCACGCCATGCGGTGGGGTCACCTGCGCGAGCACCTCAAGCGGTTCCGGCAGATCACGGGCGAGTTCCCGATGCTGGTCGAGGAGGCCTCCGGCGAGTACGAGTCCCGCCGACCGAACATCATCTACCACCTCGGCGGCCCCATCTACGCGCAGGTGTACGGCAACTTCGGCGAGACGACGAAGTACTACGCCATCGAACCCGAACTCGACGAGGGCGAGCGGGAGATATTCGACCAGGTCAAAGACAAACTGCTCGAACGCTCCGTCTCGAAGCCCGCCCCCGAGGCCGACGTGGAGTACGAGGACCGCATCCAGGAACTGCTGGAGGAAATCGTCATGCTGGAGGGCCAAGATCGCGGCCGCGTCCACGAACTCATCCAGCGGCTGGACATCGGTCCGCTCCAGGTGTCCGAGGAGACGTACGAGAAGATACAGTACCGCCTCGTGCGCGACATCGTCGGTCTCGGGCCGCTCGAACCCATCATGCGCGACCCGGCGAACGAGGACATTCACGTCATCGGGCCCAACCAGGTCGACGTCGACCACGGCGTCTACGGCCTGCTGGAGACGACCGTCGAGTTCGACTCGAAGGCGCAGTTCGACAACTGGCTCCGCAACATGGGCGAACGCATCGGGGACCCCGTCTCCGACGCGCACCCCATCGTCGACTCGACGCTCCCGGACGGGTCGCGTATCAACATCATCTACTCCGACGACGTGTCGCTGAAGGGGTCGAGTCTCACCATCCGCCAGGGCGACGACGTTCCCCTCTCCGTGTTCCAGATCTGCAAGTGGGGGACGCTCTCGCCGGACCTGTGCGCGTACCTCTGGATGGCGCTGGAGAACGAGCGGACGATATTCGTCGTCGGCGAGACGGCGTCGGGGAAGACGACGACGCTGAACGCCATCCTCTCGTTCATCCCGCAGGACTCGAAGATCTACACGGCGGAAGACACCGCCGAGGTGCTCCCTCCGCACGACACGTGGCAGCAACTCCTCACGCGCGAGGGGCGCGGCGCCGATTCCGAGGTGGACATGTTCGACCTCGTCGCGGCCGCCCTGCGTTCCCGGCCCGACTACATCATCGTGGGGGAGGTGCGTGGCGAGGAGGGCCGCATGGCGTTCCAGGCGGCACAGACGGGTCACCCGGTGATGCTGACGTTCCACGCCTCCGACATCGTCTCGATGATCCAGCGGTTCACCGGCGACCCCATCCGCGTGCCGGAGACGTTCATGTCGAACTGCGACATCGCCCTGTTCCAAAACCGGGTGAAGCGCGGTAACGACACGCTTCGGCGCGTGACGAGCGTGCAGGAGATAGAGGGCTACTCGAAGGAGATGGGCGGCGTCGTCACCCGCGAGGCGTTCTACTGGGACCCCGTCGAGGACGAGATCGTCTTTCAGGGTCGGAACAACTCCTTCATCATGGAGGAGAAAATCGCGACCCTCCTCGGCTACGACGACACGCGGAAGATCTACGACGACATCGAGTACCGCGCGGAGATCGTCCGCCGGGCCATCCAGGAGGATATCACCGGCTACCACGAGGTGAACGAACTCATCGAGTCCTTCCAGCGCGACGGCGCCGAGGGGCTCCCGTTCGACATGGCGAGGATCTGACGATGGTCGAGACGAGCACCGGTCCCGAGGACGGATTCGGCGCGCAGAGCCGACAGGTTCGCGCGTTCTTCAACTCCGTCTTGGAGTCCTACGAGCGGATGCCGATACCCATGCGGCGGTACGCGCTGACGGTGCTCGCCCCCGCGGGCGTCTTCTTCCTCGTCAGCCTCGCCGGCGCCATCGTGCTTCCGTTCCCGGTGCTCGTCCGCATCCCCATCTTCCTCCTCGGCGCGCTCATCGTCGCGGGCGCGGTGCTGTACCCGCGTCTGCTCGTCGAGGAGCAGCGCCGCGGACTGGAGAACCAACTGCACCTCCTCATCACGCACATGACCGTGCTCTCGACGACGAACATCGACCGCGTCTCCGTGTTCCGCCAACTGGGGCGGGAGGAGGAGTACGGCGAACTCGCCATCGAGATGCGACGCATCACCCAACTCGTCGACACGTGGAACCAGTCGCTCGACGACGCCTGCGAGCGTCGCGCCCGGCAAGTGCCCTCGAAACCGCTCGCGGACTTTCTCGACAGGCTGGCGTACTCGCTCAGCGCCGGGCAGGACATCGACGACTTCCTCCTCGGCGAGCAGAACGCGATGGTCCAAAAGTACATCACCGTCTACGAGAGCGCGCTGGGCAACCTCGAAGTGATGAAGGACCTCTACCTCTCGATGATTCTCTCGATGACGTTCGCCATCATCAACGCCATCGTCCTCCCCATCCTCACGGGGACGGACGCGACGATGACCATCGGCGCCGTCATCATCCTCTTCGTCTTCGTCCAACTCGGCTTCTACTACGTCATCAAAACGATGTCGCCGTACGACCCGCTGTGGTACGTCCAGAGCGAGTATCGGACGAAGGCCGACCGGCAGATAGACATCGCGCTGTACGGCGCCGTCGCGCTGTCGTTCGTCCTCGTCTGCGTCCTGGCTCTCGGGACGGTCGGCATCGGGCCCCTCGGTCGGGCCGTGCGAGGCGTTATGCTGGACACGCCCGTCCCCCTCCTCATCGCCGCGCCGTTGACGCCGCTGGCCATCCCGGGCATCATCGCCCGACGGCACGAGAACCGCATCAAAGAACGCGACGAGGAGTACCCGGGATTCATCCGCGCGCTGGGCGCCTCCGAGAGCGCGAAGCAGAGCACGACGACGGCCGTGCTGAAGACCCTCCGAACGAAGGATTTCGGCGTCCTCTCGCAGGAGATAGACCGGCTGTACGTCCGGCTCAACATGCGTATCGGACCGACCCGGTCGTGGTTCTACTTCACCGCCGAATCCAGCTCCTATCTCATCCAGAAGTTCAGCGAGATGTACAACATCGGCCGGCAGATGGGCGGGCGGCCGAAGCAACTCGGCGAACTCATCTCGCGGAACATGAACGAGATAATCAAGCTCCGCCGCCAGCGCGAACAGTCGACGGTCACCCTCATCGGCGTCCTCTACGGCATCACCGCCTCCGCGTCGTTCGCCTTCTTCATCGGTCTCGAAGTCGTCGAAATCCTCGCCTCCTTCTCGACGAAGATGAACCTCGGCCAGATGCAGTTCGGTCAACTCATCTACGCCGGGGTCTACGACATCCCGTTCATCGAGTTCCTGTTGGCGCTCATCATCCTGTTCAACGCCCTCCTGTCGTCGCTGATGATCCGGATGGTCGACGGCGGGCACAAGGCGAACGCCTACCTCCACTTCGTAGTGCTCGTGTGGATCGGGTGCGCGAGCGCCGTGCTGACCTCCTCGCTCGCGGGAGCACTGATAAGCGTATGACGGACCAGCCTCACTCACCGACGGACGTATCGACGCTCGAACCACCGGGCGGAACCGAAGGCGGCCGCGAGAGCGAACTCCGGACCGACGGGGGGACTGCCTCCCCCGGGAACGACGACCTGCTCGAAGCCTACCGACAGCAGAAAGAAGAACCCGCGGAGAGCGAGGAGGTCGACGACGCGCAGAGTCGAACGGAGCTCCGCCGCTCGAAGAACGGCGAGTCCATCGTCGTCGACTTCGTGGCGAACTTCGTCGCCGGCGGCGACGCGACGTTCGAACCGGTGAAGGGGCGCGTCCTGATGAGCGAACGGCGACTCATCCTCGCCACCTCGCAGGCGAAGACGGTCGTTCCCATCACCTCCATCTTCGACATCGCGGTCGGGCAGGTCCCGCCGGAGGTCGAAGAGTTCTTCGACTACACCATCATGGTCGGGTACATCGTCGGCAACCGCCGGCGGACGACCGTCATCGGCGGCGACCGCGACACCATCGAGAAGTTCTCGCTGCTCTTGTTCCGCGCGACGCTGAACGGGTCGACGACGCTCGTGAAACACCCCGCGAAGGTGGGCGGCCGCGTGATGGACACGCCGAAGCGAAAGACCGGACTCCACCTCGACTACGAGTCGGTGGTGTTCCCCGGCAACGACGTCCTCGGCGAGGGCGACGACCCGTTCGAGATAGACCTCGCGTCGGTCATCTTCTTCGAGGTCATAGAGCGGACGATAGACGACGAGAACCGACTCGTGCTCTCGGTGCAGCACTTCGAGAACGGCCAGACCGTTACCTCCGAGATATCTATGGGGTCGCGCCGGAAGATGAACATCCTCGGGCGCTACCTCCGTCTCATCTACCACTGGATCAAAAGCGACGTGCGCGACGTGGAACTCGAAGAGGAGACGCTGGAGGTGCTCGTCGGCCTCTACTCCACCGGCTCGGAGATAGACCTCGCCTCCCTGCTGGACCTCGAAGAGAGCGAACTCGGAGTCCGCCTCGCCGAACTGTTCGACGACAACCTCATCACCGACGGGGAGTTGCCCTGCGACCTCACGCCGCAGGGCCGATTAGTGGTCAACGAAGAGATAGAGGGCGTCAACGTCTGAGCGTCTCGCGAGGAGCGGACTTCGCTCTTCGACGTTCCGACTACAGCCCGGACGGACCGGTCGCAGATCGTCGCGATTACCCTCCGGCGGAAGTGCGAGCAGCGACATCGGCGTCTTTCCACTCACCGACGCCGGCCGGGTCGAGGTGGATGCGAGCGTCCGAAACCGGTTCGACGCCGCGGACGCGTTCGCGGAGTTCTGATTCGATGTCGTGGGCCTCGACCACGGTCAGGTCCCGGTCCACTTCGGCGTGGAACTCCACCTCGATGACGTGGCCGGAGTAGTAGGCTACGAAATCGTGAACGCCGTGGACTTCGGGATGGTCGCGGACCCGGGATCCGATCACGTCCTGCTCCGACTGGGGGGTGCGCTATCCGCGAGATATTGAACGTTCTCCCGCGAGATGTCGACGAGCGCGAACAGGAGACCGACGACGAGCCAGACGCTGTACTCGGCGGTAACGCCGCTGAGGAGCGAGTGGCCGGAATCGTACAGCAGTTTAAGCCCGAAGAGGACGAGGACTCCACCGACAAAGAGCGCCGAAAGCGGCTCGAACCTGTCGTGGCCGTGCGGATGTGAGTCGCCTGCATCCTCGTGCACGGACCGGCCCACGAACAAGACGACACCGCTCGCGAGAGGGTCGGCGATGGAGTGGGCCGCGTCCGCGGTGAGTGCGAGGCTTCCGGTGAGTAGCCCGATCGACCCCTCGACGACGATCTTGAGGCCGTTCAACAGGACGTTCACCCAAGAGGTTCTGAGGACGGTTTCGCGAGTCCCCGCCATCGCGCACGAATTCGCCCCACTCCCACTTAAGAGCGCTCGTTAAGGGCGTACAATCGACTTTTTGACTGAGTCTAATTCGCGCTCGCTCACATGTTCGCGGCTTGGTCGTCGATGGCGTCCGCGGCGATAGAGCGCCCGCGGGCGTTCAACTCCACCTCGTGGCGGACGCGAACCTCGTCGAGGACGTTGTGGTCGATGAGGCGCATGAATAGCTCTTCGACGTCGTCGACGTCGATGCCGAGAAACGCCGGGATGTCGAACGGTGAGACGCCGGAGTACAGCGCCATCAACACCTGTTTGTCCTGCTTCGACAGTTCGAGCGCCGTCTCGGACTGCTCCTCGCCGATGCGGAGCAGCGACTTCAGGATGTTCACCGCTCGTTCCGGCCCCGAGACGTACGTCTGCACGCTCGTCCCGTCGTCGTAGGAGTGTTCGACTTCGATGACCTCGCGCGTCTCCTCGCGGACCGTCCGCCGACCCATCTCGATGTCGCCGATGTCGTCGAGTCTGACGTGAACGAACGACCCCTTCACGGTGGCGATGCTGACGCCCTCCTCCTCGACTTTCAGTCGCGCGCCGACCCACTCGGTGTTCTGGACGACGCCGCCCTCGACGGCCGGGTGACGGACGAGGAACTTCGTCGCGTTCAACAGCGTCCCGTACAGTTCGAGTTCGAACTCGTCGAGGTCCACGGGCGCCACGAGAACCACGTCCTCGCCGTCGTTGTACCGAACTGCGAGGTAGTCGGAGACGGTGGCGATGCGCTGGTTCACGTCGAACCGGCCGCCGAGCTGTTCGATAGTGGAGAGCTCGAACGTCCGCTTCCCGGCGGTGCCCGCCAGGATGAGCCGCTGGTTCGAGAGGAGGATGCGCCCGTTGGTCCAGTTGGCGTCGTTGAGACTCCGTCCGCCGCGTCGCACCTGCAGGAACCGGCCGTTCGTGTCTGAGACCTTTTTCTCTCCGGGTTTCATCTGTTATCTCACGGAGTCGACGACCCCGTCGCGTTCCGGTAGATTCGGAGTCGCTTTTCGACCGGCTCGAACCAATCGCGGCACGACGGCGGCACCGTCTCGGTCATCCCGATGGTGAGATAGCCGTTCGGACTGAGCGCCGAGCCGAGCGTGTCGAATATCGCCTGTTTCGCCTCGCTGTTGATGTAGATGAACAGGTTCCGGCACACCACGAGGTCGAACGTGTCCGGCGGTCGCTCCTGCACGAGGTCGTGGCGCCGGAACGACACCAGCGACTTCACGTCCTCGCTCACGCGATAGACGTCGCCGTCGCGTTCGACGTACTGGTCGTTGCCGGAGAGCGGTGCGAGTTGTCCCGCGACGTCGTTCGTCTCGGAGGCGCGGTACTCGCCCCCCCGCGCGGCGCGGAGTATCTCGGGTTTGATGTCGGTGCCGAGTATCGACACCTTGCTCGGGTCGATGCGGTCGTCGTCGTGCGCCAGCATCGCCAGCGAGTACGCCTCGCGGCCGTCCGAGCAGGCCGCGCTCCAGACGCGGACCCGGCCGCTCTCGGCGAGTTCGGCCAGCACCTCGCGGAGCGCGTCCCACACCTCCGGGTTGCGGAAGAAGCTGGTGACGTTGACGCTCAGCGAGTTCAGCAGCGCCCGCTGCTCTTCGGAGTCCTCGGTCAGAAGCGACTGGTAGGCGCCGTAGCCGTCGACGCCGCGGCGGCGCATCCGCGCGGAGATTCGACGGTCGAGGTACGCGTCGTTGTACGAACTCGTCGCGAACGACAGCGAGTCCTCGACGTAACCGAGCAGCCGTCGGAACCCGTCGTCCGAGGAGGCTTCGGGTCGAGACATCAGTCGGCCGCCTCCTCGACCTCGGCCGACTCGTCGCCGGACGGCGGCGTCCACTCGCGCAGCGCCTCCCGCCCGCCGGCCGGCAGTTCGAGCGTGCTCACGTCGAGGATGGGGATGACGTTGCCGTCGCCGATGACGGCCGTCCCGGAGAGCCCTCGGGTGCCGCCGAGCGGTCCCTGAAGCGGCGTGACGACTACCTCCTCCTGTCGGGTGACGTGGTCGCAGTGGAGCGCCACCTGTCTGTCCGACGGGCGGACGCGGACGATCATCCCGCCGTCACCCTCCTCGACGTCGATGTCGAGCGCGTCGCGGAGGCGGATGAGCGGGAACAGCGAGTCCTCGTGGAGGACCACTTCCGCGCCGTTGACCGTCTGGACCCGCTGCCGGCGGGATATCTCGTCGATGTACTTGATGGGGACGCCGAACTCCCGGTCGCCGACGCGGACGAACAGCACCTTGATGATGGCGACGGAGACGGGCAGGCGGATGGTGAACACGGACCCCTCGCCGGGCGTGCTGGTGACGCTCGCGGAGCCGTCGAGCGCCTCCACGGTGGTCTTCACCACGTCCATGCCGACGCCGCGGCCGCTGACGTCGGTTATCTCCTCGTTCGTCGAGAACCCGGGGTGGAAAATGTAGTCGTACACCTCCTCGTCGGGCATCTCGTTCAGTTCCTCGCGGGTCGCGAGGCCGTTCGAGACGGCCTTCTCGCGCACGGCGTCGGCGTCGATACCGCTCCCGTCGTCGGAGGCGGTGATGACGACCGTGTCGTGTTCGCGGTGCGCGCCGAGTTCGACCGTCCCGGTGCGCGGCTTCCCGTTGGCCTCCCGCTCGTCCGGTCGTTCGATGCCGTGGTCCACGGCGTTCCGCAGGACGTGCATCAGCGGGTCGGATATCTCGTCGAGGATGGTCCGGTCGAGTTCGATGTCCTCGCCCTCGACGGCGAACCGGACGCGCTTGTCCTGGTCGCGCGCCAAGTCGCGGACCAGACGCGGGAACTTGTCGAACACCTTCTTCAGCGGGATGAGCCGCATGTCCATCACCGTGTTCTGGAGGTTCGTGGATATCTTGTCCAGCTCGTCGAGCGTGTCGAGGCCGCTCGTCAGGTCCGCCTCACCCTCCATCGCCTGCCGGAGTTTGATGCGGCTGGTGACCAGTTGCTCGACCAGTTCGTGCAGTTCGTCCAGTTGGTCCACGTCGACGCGGACGGACTTGACCGCGGAGATGGACTGACCCTTCTCCCGCTTCTTCTCGCGGCCCGCCTTCGGACCGTCGCCCGCATTGCCCTCGTTCGCGGGCGGGTCGGGGTTCTCAGCGGCCTCGTCCGCGCCGCTCTCGGCGGTGGATGTCGGCTCTTCCGCCGCGTCCGCCTTCTCGGATTCGTCGGCTTCGGGAGCCGACTCGGTGGGGCTGGGACCCGACTCGACGCCGCCGGCTTCGTCGGGCGTCTCGGCGTCCGCGGGGTCGGATTCGGCGTCGGCCTCGTCGGCCTCCGGCCCGTCGTCGGACGCATCGCCGTCGGACGGTTCGGCGTCGCTCCCGGAACCGACCCCGGAGTAGGCGGCCTCGACAGCCGCGACGGCCTCCGCCGCCTGCGCGGGGTCGACTTCCTGGGCGGCGCGGTCGTCGTCGCTACTATCGGCGTCACCGTCGGCGTCGCCGCCGTCTTCGAACTCCATCTCCGCCGTCTCCGATTCGGGCGTCTCGACGGGCGCGGCGGCTTCGGATTCGATGTCGGTCTCGTCTTCGCTCGTCTCCGCGTCCGCGGCGGTCGCCTCGGGGTCGTAGTCGTCCGCGAGGACGGCCGACACGTCGGTCAGTTCGACGCGTTCGACCTTCCAGAGGCCGGCGAGCGTCGGACCCAGTTCCGCCTCGGGGACGTTCGCGACGAACAGCGCGAAGCCGTCGCCGAACTCGCCGTCTTCGATGCTGTCGATGTCGGGGACCGACCCGACGACGTCGATATCGTCGGGTACGCCGCCGAGAAACAGGCCGGCGTCGACGCCCTTCATCTCCCCCGCGTTCAGTTCGACGGCGGCGTGGTAGAGCAGTTCCGCGTCCGCGAGCGCCTCGCTTTCGGGATCCACCGTCTCGGCCGCGACGGCGAGCACGCCGTCTTCGGTCGGGGCGTCGTCGTCGGCCGCCGCCGACGGCCCGTCGTCCGCGGCGTCTTCCGCCCGGGCGGCGGCGCGTATCTCCTCGACGAGGTCCGTCGGATCGCTTTTCGATTCGCCGTGCGCTTCGATGTCGTGGAGAATCTCCAGAATCTCGTCCATCCCGTCGAAGACGAGGTCCATGCGGTCCGGCGTCACCTTGAGCCGGTCGTGTCGTATCTCGTCCAGCAGGTCCTCGACGGCGTGCGCCACCGTGGCGGCGTTGTCGAAGCCCATCGCGCCGAAATTGCCCTTCAGCGTGTGCGCCTGCCGGAAGATGTCGTCGATGGCCTCCGTGGCCTCGGGGTTCGACTCCAACTCCAGAAGCGAGTTGTTCAGTTGCGTGATGCTCTCTTCGGACTCCGTGATGAATGCTTGGTAAAGTTCCTCGTCCATCGTTCACTCCTCCTCCGTCAGTCCCGCCAGAATGTGCGAGGCGATGTCGTCGTCGGGGGCGACGGCGTCGACGCATCCCGTCTCGATGGCCCGCTTCGGCATTCCGAAAATCGCCGACGTCTGCTCGTCCTGTGCGACCGTGTACCCGCCCGCGGCGTGGATGCGTCCCATGCCGTCGACCCCGTCGCGCCCCATCCCGGTGAGGAGCGTTCCGACGAGGGGTCCCTCGACGGCTTCGACGGCCGAGGCCATCGTCAGGTCGATTGCGGGTTTGACGCCGTGGACCGGCTTCGTGTCCGTGAGTTTCAACGAGAGTCGCCCCGCGCGGTCGCGGTCGACCACGAGGTGCGACCCGCCGGGGGCGACGCGCGCCTCGCCGACGCCGATGCGCTCGCCGTCCGTCGCCTCCGCGACGCCGTACGCCGAGCGCGCGTCGAGTCGGTCCGCGAAGCGCTTCGTGAACCCCGCGGGCATGTGCTGGACGACCACGATTCGGAGGTTCGCCGCCGTCGGCAGGTCCGCGAGGACCCGTTCGACCACGTTCGGCCCCCCGGTCGACGCGCCGAGTATCAGCGTCGACACGTCCGGGTACGGCGACGCCGACCCCGTCCGCGGACTCGACGTCCGGGCGGTCTTCGTCCGGGCGTCGCTCTCGCGGCGACTCAGTGTCCGTCGTTCGGTGCGCGTCCCGTCCCGCCGGGGCGTCTCCCGACGACCCAGCGCCTCCGTCCGTCGCGTCGCCGAGAGGTCCACCGCCGCGGCGGACCGAACCTTCTCGACGAGTTCGCGCTTCACCCGCGGCATCGAGGAGGTGACCTCGCCGCCGGGTTTCGTCACGAAGTCGACGGCGCCCTTGTCGAGGGCCTCGAACGTCACGTGGGCGTCGTCCTCGGCGTGGGCCGAGAGCATCAACACCGGCGTCGGACACGACTCCATGATGGCCTCGACGGCCTCGATGCCGTTCATCTCGGGCATCTCGATGTCCATCGTCACCACGTCGGGGCGGTGCTCGGCGACGACGTCGACCGCCTCAGCCCCGTTTTCCGCCTCGGCGACGACGTCGATTCCCCCGTCTTCGAGGAGGGTGCGGATGAGCGTCCGCATGAATCGCGAGTCGTCGACGACGACGGCGCGCATCGTGCTCTCCGCCGTGTTCGACTCGGATGCGGCGCTCACTGCGACCCGCCCCTTCCCCCTCGTTCTCGACGCGCGCGCCCGGCGCACGGAGAACGGCACCGATGACCAGCGGGCGGTGCGCGACCGGTCGGTGACGTTCTGTTTTTCTGACCGCTCATCTCTACCCGTTCTTCCGGAGTAGGGGTCTTAAACGCTCCCCGACGATATTCACGTCTGATAATCAGGTACGTAGCTTTATGGCCGATTTGGCGCGAAAGTTCTGGTAAGCCGGTGACGCTCACCCGTCACGGGGGATTCACTATGTCGCAGGAACCACAGACCGCTGCCGTGCCCGACGCCGACGAGACCGACGACGTCCGAGAGATACAGGTACTCGAGTTCAAACTCGGCGAGGAGACGTACTGCGTCGACATCGAGTACGTCTCGGAGATCGTCGACAAAGGCTCTCTGACCGCCGTCCCGAACGCGCCCGACTACGTCGACGGCGTGATGGACCTTCGCGGTCGCACCACGTCCATCGTCAACCCGAAAGCCCTCCTGAACCTCGATACGGGCGAGGGCGAATCGAAGCGCATCATCATCTTCGACTCCAACAAGTTCGAGGACGACGCCGCCGTGGGATGGCTGGTCGACGAGGTGTACCAGGTCGTCCGCGTCGCGAGAGAGGAGATAGAGGAACCGCCCTTAGAGAAGGACGACTCCATCGAGGGCATCATCAAGCGCGACGGCGAACTCGTCATCTGGATTTCGCCGGTCGGCGCCGCCACGGCCCCCTGAGCGTGCGACCCGCTTTCGTTTCGTTCTCTCCGCGTCGAGCGCAGCGTCCGCACCTCAGAACCCGCCGCTCCGCCCCGACCGTCGTCCGCGGACGACGGCGCCGGCGGCCACGACGATGCAGCAGGCGGCGAACACGAACGCGGACTCGTAGCCGAAGCCGCCGGCGACGACGCCGCCGAGGGCGCTCCCGACGCCGCCGCCGAGGCTCCCGAGCGCCGTGTACGCGCCGAGCGCCTCGCTCCGCACCGGTTCCGCCGCGAGGTCGGCGACGATTCCCGTCGCCGTCACGGCGATGAACGCCCACGCGAGTCCGATGACGGCGAACAGGACGCCGACGACGAGCAGTCCGCTCGGCGGGGCGAGAATGCCCCCGACGACGGCGACGAGGGGGAACACGACGACCCGAGAGAGCAGCGCGCCCGTCTGTAGCTGAAAGCGGTCGAACCGGGCCGCAAGCGACCCGACGGGCGCGTACGCGACGGCCGAGGCGGCCGCGGAGACGACGTTCAGCGCGAACACGTGGTCGGTGGTGTAGCCGGCATCCGTCAGGAACGCCGGAAGCGGTGCGAAGAAGACGGCGAAGCCCGCGAAGAACAGCGTCGCCGCCGCGAGGTAGCGCGTCAGCTCGCCCGAGAACCGCTCGGTCAGGGGTTCGGGCCTCCGCCTCGTCCGTCGGAGCGAGCGGAGCGCCCAGTACACTCGCGAGGGGCCGAACGGGACGGCCCGCGTGGACCGACCGCCGCCGAGGCCGTCGTGCTGGACGCGGCGGAGCAGGCGGACGTACCGTCGCTCCGTCAGCCGCGGCCGCTCCGGGTAGCGAACGTACACCGCGACGAATCCGAGCAGGGCGACGACGCCTGCGGCGACGAAGAACAGGCGCTTGGCCGGGAGGGGAGCGATTCCGAACACCGACCCCGCGAGGGCGGACCACACCGCGCCGGCGACCAGCCCCGCCAGCCAGCCGTAGCCCTGATACTGGTTCAGCTTACCGAACCGGACCGACCACTCGTGCGGCTGGTAGCCGTCCACGACGACGAGGTTCAACACTGGCGCGGCGGCGGCGACGACGAACCAGAGGGCGGCGTTGGCGACCAGCACCGTCCACGGCGACGACAGGAACGGTGCGATGAGGAGGACGGCACCGGTCAATCCGAGGGCGACGAGGATGAACGGCCGTCGTCGTTGGGTCCGGGAAACCGCCTTCCCCCAGAGAATCGCCCCGGGGACGCCCGCGAACGCCGCGGTGGCGGCGATGAGACTGACGAGGAATGCGCCCGACCCGAGGTCGATGGCGTACAGCGGAACCAACACCGACGCCGCGCCCACCGAGGCGTACCCCGCCGCCCACCCGTACAACCACGCGTCGCTCGGCCGTCCCGTCTGACTCACGGACTACCGCACGAAATCGTGGGTGAAATTGTTACCGATACGGAACGTCGTTGGAGCGCGTCGGTCCAGAACGGCGGATATTTGTGCGTCGACGGAGGACAGGACGACGAACATGGACGGGGATTTCTCGTGAGTCGGTCCGACGACTCCTTCGTGGCCTACGGCATCGAAGACAGACCACCGCTCGGCACCTCTCTTCTCCTCGGCGTCCAACACTATCTGACGATGGTCGGCGCGAACATCGCCGTTCCGCTCATCCTCGCGGGCGCCCTCGGCATGCCCGCCGAGATTATCCCGCGCTTCGTCGGGACGTTCTTCGTCATTTCCGGTGTCGCCACGCTGGCGCAGACGACGTTCGGCAACCGCTACCCCATCGTGCAGGGCGCGCCGTTCTCGATGCTGGCGCCCGCACTGGCCGTCGTCGGCGTCGTGACGGCGAGCGACCCGGCCGGCCCGGCGTGGCAGGCCGCCCTCCTCCAGTTGCAGGGGGCGATACTCGTCGCCGCCCTCGCCGAGATCGCCGTCGGCTACTTCGGCCTCCTCGGGAAACTCCGCTCGTTCCTCTCGCCGGTCGTCATCGCGCCCACCATCGCCCTCATCGGCCTCTCGCTGTTCAACACCCCGCAGGTCACCGCGGCGACGACCAACGTCCCCCTCCTCGCTCTGACGCTGCTTCTCATCGTCCTCTTCTCGCAGTATATCGACACCGCCCACCGCGTGTTCGGACTGTTCCCCGTCCTCCTCGGCATCGTCGTCGCCTACGGCATCGCGGCCGTCCTCTCGGCCGTCGGCGTCTACGCGCCCGACACCTCGGGATACGTCGACTTCGGGACGGTCCTCTCGGCGCCCGCGTTCGTCCCCATCTACCCCCTCCAGTGGGGCTTCGCCGGCGGGCCGAACAGCGTCACCGTCGCGTTCCCCCTCCTCGGCGAGGTGGCGTTCGGCGTCCCGCAGGTCACCTCCGCGTTCGTCGTCGGGATGCTCGCCGGCGTCGGCGCGTCGATGATCGAGAGCCTCGGCGACTACCACGCCGTCGCGCGCCTCTCGGGAATCGGCGCTCCTTCCGAGAAGCGAATCAACCACGGTATCGGGATGGAGGGCCTCATGAACGTCTTCTCCGCGCTCATGGGCGGGTCCGGGTCGACCTCCTACTCGGAGAACATCGGCGCTATCGGCCTCACCGGCGTCGCCTCGCGCTACGTCGTCCAGATAGGGGCGGCCGTCATGCTGGTCGTCGGCTTCGTCGGCTACTTCGGCCAACTCGTCGCGACCATCCCCGACCCGGTCGTCGGCGGCCTCTACATCGCCATGTTCGGCCAGATAGTCGCCGTCGGCCTCTCGAACCTGAAGTACGTCGACCTCGACTCCTCGCGCAACATCTTCGTCGTCGGCGTCTCCCTGTTCGTCGGCCTCGCCGTTCCGACCTACATGGCGAACGTCGGGTCCGCGGGGGCGTTCCAGGAGGGGATGCGGGGCGTCGCCTACCTCGGTCCGATACTCGGCGCGCAGGTGGTCTCGAACACCGTCTTCGTCATCGGGTCGACGGGGATGGCCGTCGGCGGCCTGTTCGCGTTCGTCCTCGACAACACCATCGAGGGGACGCGCGAGGAACGCGGCTTAGAGGAGTGGGAGGAGTCCGCCGAGGCCGACGAGGACTTCGCCTCCGCGTACGACCGCTTCGTCCGCGGCGGGACGAAGGGCGACTGAGCGTCCGCCGTTCGACTCCTCGGACCACACCGTATTCCGCCTCGCATCACACCGTTTTCCGCCTCGCACACGTCTTTCACCGACCCGTCCTTCGCACCGGACGTGACAGACCTCGACCTCCCCGAGATAGGGTACGGCACCTCCGGCGACGAGGACGGAGACGAGTGGACCGACAACGTCGCCGCGGCGTTGGACGCCGGTTACCGCTTCGTCGACACGGCGCAGATGTACGACAACGAGGCGGAAGTCGGCGCGGGCATCGCCGAGAGCGACGTCGACCGCGACGACATCGTCCTGGCGACGAAGATAGAGCCCGGAAATCTCGCGCCCGAGGACGTTGAACGCACGGCGAAGGAGAGTCTGGATCGACTCGGCGTCGAGAAGGTCGAGATGCTGTACGTCCACTGGCCCGCCGATGCCTACGACGCCGAGGAGACGCTTCCCGCCTTCGACCAACTGCGCGAGGAGGGCCTCGTCGACCACGTCTGCCTCAGCAACTTCGAACCGGACCTGCTCGACGAGGCGCGAGAGATTCTGGACGCCCCCGTCGCGGCCCACCAAGTCGAGTGCCATCCGCTCCTCCCCCAAGAGGAACTTCGCGCGTACGCCGACGAACACGACCACTACCTCGTCGCCTACTCGCCGCTCGGACGGGGGAAGATTCTCGACCACCCCGTGCTCTCCGAGGTGGCCGAAAAGCACGGCGTCTCGACCGCCGAGGTGTGCATCGCGTGGGCCGTCGAACACGGCATCGTCCCCATCCCGAAGTCCTCGGGCGACCACGTGGCCGACAACCTCGCGGCCGCCGAGATGGAACTGGACGAGGAGGACCTGGCGGCCATCGACGACATCGAGGAACGGCGGCGCGTCATCGACCCCGACATGGGGCCGTGGAACCGGGACTGACCGCTCACCGTTGCCACTTCTCGTCGCCGTCGTTCGGACTGTCGGGCGGCGACTCCCCCCACCCCAACTCGTCGGTCTCGACCAGTTCGTCCGCGATGCCGGCGCGGCCGGCAGCGACGAGGACGAGGTAGCCGACAGAGCCGATAGCGAACAGGAGCACCGGAATGACGAACGGGCCGTACGACCCGACGAGCCAATCGAGAAAGCGGGCAACGACGGTCTGTAGCAGCACGGCCATACCGGCGATTCGGACTCCGCGGGGTTACCGTTTCGGGCTGGCGTCGGCGTCCGACTCCGACCCCGACACCGAGTGTGCGCCGCCGTCGTTATCGTCGTCGGCGTCTCCCTCCGCGCATCCACTCGCCGCTTCGCCCACACCCGCGCCGTCCGTCGCCACTCGCTCGTCCGCCTCCGACCGGGCGTCGCTCGGTTCGGACGCCCCCGTCGTCGCGGACGCGGCGGCCGTCGTCAGCGTCACGTCGCGCTTCGGGAACGGAATCTCTATCTCGGCGTCGTTCAGCGCCACATACAGCGCGCGATTCAGTTCGTGTTGGGCGCGGCGGCGCGTGGGCGCGCACACCCAGCAGAGCAGTTCGTACTCCAGGGCGCTTTCGCCGAACCGGCGGAAGCGCATCCGCGGCTTCGGCGAGTCGAGGACGAGCGATTCCGCCTCGGCCACATCGAGGGCCAACGCCTCGAAGTCGTCCAGGTCGGTTCCGTAGGCGACGGAGAGGGGCACGCGGATGCGCCGCCGTCGCTGCGGGGCGGAGTCGTTCGTTATCTTCGCCGCGTTGAGCACCGAGTTCGGCACCGTCACCATCAGTTCGCCGGGTGAGAAGCGTGGTCGAGCGGATGCCGACTTTCACGACGGACCCCGAGGTGCCGTCGTCGAGAACGATGAAGTCGCCGAGTTTGTACGTGTCGTCGAAGTACAGCGCGATTCCGTCGTCAGACTGCGTCTGACGGGCCGCCAGGCGTGGCCCGGCGACGCCCGAAGAAGTTGGCGACGGTGTCCTTCGCGGCGAAGCCCACCGCGATACCCGCGACGCCCGCCGCGCCGAGCAGCGGCGTCACCTCGATGTCCCAGACGTACAGCAGGGTGGCCGCGCCGCCGAGGAGGACGACCAGCGTCCAGACGTTCGAGAACACGGGCGCGAAGTCGAACCGGCCGCCCTCGTCGTTCACCCGTTCGACCAGTCGGTTCACCGCGCGGTTGGCCGCGTACGCCCAGACGACCACGATGACCGATATCGACGGCCGGCCGAAGAAGGTGTCGAGGGTCTCCGACGGGAACACCGTCGACGCCCGCACGGCCGGCACCTGCGTGAGGAGGAAGACGCCCGCGAGGGCGGCGGTGACGACCAGGGGCGCTCGTAGTTCCGAGAGGACGATGTCGTCGTAGGCGCTGTCGGTGTGGACGACGTAGCGGCGGGCCGTCCGGAGGACGACGAACTCCAAGGCGAGGGCGGCGACCACGGAGACGAGGAGGAGGGCGACCGTCGCTTCCACCGCGGAGAGGCCCGCGAGCGCGTCCGCGAGTGGGCCGAGCACGACCGAGACAGGACGCCTCGGGAGATAACAGTTTCCCGTACGGTCGCTCGTGGCGATCGGTTGTGAAGGCGGACCGGTCGCCCGACCAATCGCTTTTTCCGAGTTCCGGAGAGAGCGAGGGTATGTACTGGAAGGGACACTGCGGCGTCTCGCTCCTCGTCTTCGCGCCCGTCGGGTTCGCCCTCGTCCGTCTCGGCCGCCCGGACCTCGCGTTCGTCGTCGGCGCGACGATGCTGTGGCTGACGATGCTGCCGGACGCGGACCACAAAATCCCCGGCCTCCCGCACCGCGGCCCGACGCACTCGCTGCTCTTCGCGGCCCTCGTCGGCGGTATCTTCGCCGGCGGCGTCCGCGCGCTATCGTCCGTCGGCATCGGCGTCGCCGACGCCGGAATCGTCGCCCTCGCGGGCGGGAGCCTCGCCGTCTTCGCGTTCCTGCTCGGCTTTCTCACCGTCCTCGCGCACCTCCTCGGCGACGCTCTCACGCCGATGGGCGTGAACTTCCTGTGGCCGCTCTCCGGTCGCCGCTACACCGTCTCCGCGTGGCGCGCGGACAACACCGTCGCCAACTACGCGCTGTTCGGACTGGGCGTGTTCGCCGCCGCGGGCGCGCTTTACGCGGCCGTCGCGGTCTGAGGGGTTCTCCCGCTCACCGGTCCGGCGTCACTCCGAGGCGTTGTGGACGGTGACGACCGGTACCGGTGAGGTGCGGACCGTCTTCTCGGCGACGCTGCCGAGGAGGATGCGGTCGACGGCGCCCTTCCCCGTCGTCCCCATCACCACGGCGTCGATGTCGTAGGACTCGATGGCGTCGAGCATGGCCTCGTGCGGCGACCCGTGCTCGACGTGGGTCTCGACCTCGACGTCGCGCGACTCGGCCGCGATGACGACGTTCTCGACGGCCTCTTCGGCGGCCTCCTCCGCTTCGGCCCCCGAGAGCGCCGAGCGCACGTCGAGTCCGAGCAGCGAGTCGTCGACGACGCTGAGCACGTGCAGCGTCGCGTCGAGCGACGCCGCCAGGTCGACGGCGTGCTCGGCCGCGTACGTCGCCGCAGAACTCCCGTCAGTCGCGACGAGAACCCGTTCGTAGGGGAACGACAGCGACCGCTCGGTTCCCGTGCGGACCGTGACGACCGGCCGCTCCGAGAGGCGGACGACCTTCTCCGTGACGCTCCCGAGCAGTTGCTTCGAGAGCCCCGCCTTCCCCTGCGTCGGCATCACGACCGCGTCGTAGTCGTACCGCTCCGCGTAGTCGACGATGGTGGGAACCGGGTCGCCCTGCACCACGTCCGTCGAGTAGCCGACACCCAGCGAGTCGAGTACCTCGGCGGCGTCGTCGACGACGCCGCTTCCTTCCTGTTCGAGGGCGTCGACCACGTCGTCCTCGACGACGGTAACGCTGTCCCTGCTCGTATCGGCGACGAACAGCAGCGTGACTTCGCCGCCGGTCCGCTGGGCCATCTCGCCCGCGTGGTACAGTACCTCCTCGGAGCCCTCGCTGCCGTCGACCGGCACGAGTATACGCTCGTACATGATGAGTCTACATGCGTACGACGGGGGCTAATCGCTTTTCCCCGGACGGCCGGGTCGCTCCCGACGGGAACAACCACAGCGAGGTCAGTATCGGACGAACGAGCGAGAGTATAAGGGTCGACCGGGACAGTTTCCGGTATGACGGAACTGGCCGACGACGCGATGACCCGATTCCCGGTGCCCGACTACGAGGACCTGCCCGAGGACCTGCGCGAACGAATCGACGAGGAGACCGAGCGCGCGGGGTTCACGCCGAACGTCTTCTCGGCGTTCGCGTACAAGCCGAGCCACTTCCGCGCGTTCTTCGCGTACCACGACGCCCTCGTCGAGGACTCCGCCCTCGACCGCGAGGAGATAGAGATGATAATCGTCGCCGTCTCGGGCGTCAACCACTGCTACTACTGCAACGTCGCCCACGGCGCCCTCGTCCGCATCTACGCGAAGGACCCGACGCTCGCGGACCAACTCGTCGCCAACTACCGGCAGGCCGACGTCTCCGAGAGGCGCATGGCGATGCTCGACGTCGCCGTGAAACTCACCGAATCGCCGCGCGAGGTGACCGAGGCGGACGTAGAGCGACTGACCGCGGCGGGGTACTCCGAGGAGGCCGTCTGGGACATCGCCTCGGTGACGGCGATGTTCAACCTCTCGAACCGCATGGCGATGTTCGCGGACATGCGGCCGAACGAGGAGTTCCACACGCTCGGGCGCGAGAAGCGGGAGTGAGTCGTTAGAACAGTCCGAACAGGAACCCGAGGCCCATCAGGATCAGAATCGCGGCCGAGATAGTCGGGAAGTGCTGGGCCAGCGACTCCACCCGGTCCTCGTAGCGGTAGTAGCCCGCGACGAGCAGCAGCGTCAGCGAGACGATGCCGACGACGACGGCGAGGGCGTACGCGCTCATGAGTTCCAGACAGTAGTTCGACCCCGTACACAGGAGGAGAATCTCGAACTCCTCCTCGTGGGCGAACCCGAGGACGAACGCGAACCACGCCAGACTCCACAGGGTCGTCCCCGAGGCGTCGCCGTCGAACTCGTGAGAATGCGAGTGCGAGTGATCGCCGACGAACGGGAGCGCGGACTTCAGGCGCGCGACGACGCCCTTCTCGCCGTGGTCGTGGTCCGTACGGTGGCCGTGGTATTCGGAACGGCCATCGGCGTGGTCGTGACCGCCGTTACCGTCGTGAGTGTGGTGACCGTCCGGTTCGTGGTGATGGTGGTGACCGTCCGGTTCGTGATGACCGTGCTCCGCCCCGTCGTCCCCGTTGCCCTCGTGGTCGTGGCCGTGCCCGCCGCCGCGGAGTTCGTTCAGGCCCAGTAGAATCAGCAGGACGCCGGCGACCTGTGATATCCACGGCAGTTGCGTCAGGTCGAAGTACGACTTCGCCGCGAAGAAGACGAGCACCATGGCGATGCTGCTCACCAGGTGGCCGACGCCGAGAATCGTCCCGGCGGCCGCCCCGGACACCCACTTGTTCTTCTTCTCCATCGCGTAGGAGGCGGCGATGGGCCAACCGTGACCCGGTTCGACGCCGTGGACGACCCCGAGTGCGACCGCGCCGCCGAACAGTCCGAGTAGGTCGCTCGCCATAGTCGGACGGACTGCTCGACCGGGTATAACGGCTGTTAAGACGAAACCGAGGGTTCCGTAATAACGCCGCCCGGATGCGACGATTCATACGGGTCGCTCGCGGAGTGAGGACCATGCGAACGAGTCTGAACGTCCCCGACGACGTCCTCGCGGAGTTCGACGCGGTGTGGGAGGCCGAGGGCCTCGACTCTCGCTCGCGGGCGATACGCGAGGCGATGCTGGAGTACGTCGAATCGCACACGCGACTAGAGGAGGCCGAGGGGGACATCGCGGCCGTCGTCGCGTTCGACTACGAACACGAGGCGGTCATCCGGGAACTCCACACCGTCCAGCACGACTTCGAGGACGTCATCGAGGCGACGAGCCACACCCACCACGGTCACTGGTGCTTCGAGGTGGCGTTCTGCGACGGGCCGGCCGAACGCGTGCGCCGACTCGTCTACCGCCTGCGCGACTTCGACGCCGTCCGCCGCGTCTCGGTTCTCTCGCTGACTCTGTCCGGTACCTGACTCTCAGGTGCGCGAACCAACTGCGGAAGCCTTATGAACTCGGTCGACCACTGTCAACTCGCAATGGCGAAAGGTAAGGTTGCGTTCTTTAACGACACTGGCGGTTACGGATTTATCGAAAGCGACGATGCGGACGAAGACGTGTTCTTCCACATGGAAGACGTCGGCGGTCCGGACCTCGAAGAGGGTCAAGAAGTCGAATTCGACATCGAGCAGGCGGACAAAGGTCCCCGCGCGACGAATCTTCAGCGCCTGTAAGAACGCAACACGGTAGCGGTACTGCGGTCGGCGGTCACGTCGATTCTCATCACGATTCTCGGTATTTTTACCCGCCGCGAGCGACCGCGCTCGGATTCGAGGACGCGCCCGCGAAGTCGAGCGCGGTCGCTCTTCGTCTAGGTGCCGCGTACCTGAGCGTATCGCTGGCGAACGCGGCCGTCGTGTTGGTCGCCGAGGCGGACGGAGCGCCGTTCTGGCCCGGAGCGGACCCGCCGCCCGGAGTTCCCTACCGCCGACTGCCGGGTTGGGGGTCGACGTGTGCGGGCGCCATCAGGTCCTCGAACTCGCGCGCGTCGAGCCACTCGACGAGGTTGACCAACTGCTCGGTCGCCGCCTCGAACAGCCGTTCGCCCTTCTCCGGTGTCGCGCCCGTCTGGTCGCCGAACGCGCCGTTCGGGGAGTTCTCGAGGGCGTCGAAGAAGGTGCGTGCGCCGTGCGTCATGTAGTTCGGCGAGTCGTCGAGGTCGACGCGGCCGCCGTCGCGGGCGTCCTCGAGTCGGTCCTCGCGGACGAGTTCGCCCGCGACGTGCATGATCATCGCCGTCTCCTTCGGGCCGGCGTGCGGGCCGTTGCGCTCGAACACCTCGTCGACGAGGTCCGGGATGGACTCGTCCCACATCCACTCGATGGCGTACATCGTCCCGTCGTCGCGGAGTCGGCGGCCCACCTCGCGCAGATGCTGGACGTTGCCGCCGTGGGCGTTCACGTACACCACGCGGTCGACGCCGTGGTACGCGAGGTTGCGCGTCATCGACTCCACGTAGTCGCGGAACTGCGGCGGGTCGACCCACATCGTCCCGTGGAACTGTCGGTGGTGGGGGCTGACGCCGACGTTCACCGTCGGCGTGCAGAGCACGTCCGTCCGGTCGGCCGCCTCCCGCGCGAGCGATTCGCCGATGAGGTGGTCGGTGGCGAGCGGTAGGTGCGGGCCGTGCTGTTCGGTCGAACCGAGCGGAACGAGCGCGACGGACTCCTCGGCCACGTACTCCCCGAGTTCGGGCCACGTCTGGTCTGCGACGTACATCTACTCGGAGAGACTGTGAGAAGGGAGAAGAAAGTACGTGAGTCGGCGCGGCTGTCGGGGTTTCGATACCCGATGCCGGCTACTGCCCGAACGTCTCCTCCTCCATCCGCCGCAGTTCGATGCGGCGTATCTTCCCCGAGGACGTCTTCGGCAGTTCGTCGACGAACTCGACCCGTCGCGGGTATTTGTACGGCGCCGTCTCCTCCTTCATGAACTCCTGTATCTCCCCTGCGAGGTCCTCGGAGCCCTCGTACCCCTCTCCGAGGACGACGTACGCCTTCACCACGTCGCCGCGTTCCTCGTGCGGGGAGGCGACGGCGGCCGCCTCCGCGACGGCCGGATGGGAGACGAGGGCGTCCTCCACCTCGAACGGCCCGATTCGGTAGCCCGCCGAGATGATGATGTCGTCGGCGCGGCCCTCGAAGAAGAAGAACCCGTCCTCGTCGCGGGAGGCCAAATCGCCCGTGCGGTAGAACTCCCCGGAGAACGTCGAACGGTCCAAGTCGTCGCGCTGGTAGTAGCCGTCGAAGATGCCCGGACAGCCGACGGGGACCGCTATCTCGCCTATCTCGCCCGGTCCGAGTTCCTCCTCGTCCTCGCCGATTATCGTCGTCCCGAGGCCGGGCGTCGGCCGGCCCATGCTCCCCGGTTTGACCTCGACGCCGGGGTAGTTCGTCACGAGGGCCACCGTCTCCGTCTGGCCGTACCCGTCGCGCGGGGTGACGCCGAACGCGGACTCGACGGCCTCGATGGGTTCGCGGTTCAGCGGTTCGCCCGCCGAGAGCGCCGCGCGCAGGTCGATGTCGTACTCCGAGAGGTCGACCTGCGAGAACATCCGGTACTGCGTCGGCACGGCGCACAGGCGCGTGACGCCCTCCTCCTCCATGACCGAGAGGAACGCCTCGGGGTCGAACTCGCCGTCGTAGAGCAACTGCGTCGCGCCCGTCGTGAGGCCGACGCCGACAGGACTCCAGAACCACTTCGCCCACCCGGTTCCCGTCGTTGCCCACAGCAGTTCCTCGTCCAAGTCCGCGGGCTCTTCCGTCTCGCCGGGCGGGACGGTGCCGTCGGCGGTGACTCCCCACCAGTACGGCGCGTTCACGAGTTCGAAACAGCGCATCCACCGGTGGCGGTGCACCACGGGCTTGGGTTGTCCCGTGGTTCCCGAGGTGTAGTTGATGGACATCGGGTCCGACGCGCCGAGTTCCGGGCCATCGTGCGTCGTCTCCCGCCCTTCGACGAGGGAGGCGAACGACCGCCAGTCGCCGGTGTCGGCGTCGCTCCCGTCCTCGCCGCCGTCGTCGTCTCCGCCCGTTCCGTCGCCGAGGCGGACGAACCGTTCGAGCGGCGTCTCGCCGCGCACCGCGTCGACCATCCCCGTCAGCGACTCGTGGGCGACGACGGCGGACGCCCCGCAGTCGTTCGCGCGGTAGGCGATATCCTTGGGCTTCAGCATCGACGAACAGGAGACGAGGAGGGCGCCGCGCTTCAACGCGCCGAGTTGCACCGCGAACACGTCCGGGTGCCGCGGGACGAGGTGCATCACCCGGTCGCCCTTCCCGACGCCCATCTCGGCCAGCGCGTTCGCGAAGCGGTTCATCCCGTCCCGCAGGTCGGCGTACGTCCGTTCCTCGCGCGCGCCGTCGGCGTTCCGGAAGCGGAGGGCCACCCGGTCGCCGAACGACGCCGCGTGCGACTCCACGACCGCCGGGAGGGAGTAGTCCTCGGGTACGTCCCACTCGAACTCGCCGACGGCGTCGTCGTATGAGAGTGCCATGCACACCAATCACGAACGTACTGAATAATTATTTGGGTCCCGGACGGCGGCGACACGGTCCGGAGACGGATTTCGATGGCGATGAACGACCCGCCCCACGCGGGCGGGAAACGAGGACCGACCGGCGACTCAGACCGTCGGGGTCTCGTCCCCGCCGACGGTACCGGTCGAATCGCCGCCCTCCTCGCCGCCCTCGCCGCGGAGCGCCAGGGCGAACGCCCCGAGACCGACGAGGAGGACGAGGAACTGGAGGACGCCGCCCGCGAACGGGACGACCCCGACGAGGGTCACGAGGAACAGGCCCGCCGCGAGGGCGGCCCAGCGGTTCTCGTACCCGCCGAGCGACAGCAGCCACGTTCCGAGGACGAGCGCGCCGTACACGGAGGTCACCCACAGCACGAGGGCGAACAGGACAAACCCCGCTATCGACAGCGGGATGCCGACGACGGTCAGCAGCGTCAGCACCAGCGCCACGGGGACGCCGACCAGTGCGAGGAGGCCGACGCCGCCGCTTCTGACCGCCCGCTTCGTCCCGACGCTCGTCACGCGCGCGGCGAACCGGGGAGCGACCGCGAGGAGGACGGCGCCGAGGGCGAGGTTGACGAGCAACCAGTAGACGGCGACGACGCTATCTGGGACGACGAACCCCTCGAAATCGCCGACGACGGGCGTCGCCGTCACGAGGTTCTCGTCGCGGGTGACGGTCCCGGCGACGGACGCGCCGTCGGCGACGGCGAACGTCTCGGCGTCGTACGTGATGCTCCCGCCGACGACGGCGGTGCTCCCGACGAGGAACGTGTCGGCGCCGACGGTCACGTCGCCGTCGACGGTGCCGTCGAGTCTGACGTCGCCCGCGCCGGCTTCGAGGTTGCCGACGACGACGGCCGACGCGCCGACGAGGAGCGTTCCGCTCGCCGCCTGCACGTCGCCGTCGACGGTCCCGTCTATCGTGACGGACCCGGCGGCGGCGCTCACGTCGCCGGTGACGCGGCCCGTCTCGGTGACGACGACGTTGCCCGCGAGGGCCTCTACGTCGCCGTCGACGGTGCCGGCGACGACGACGGTGCCGCCGACGGCTTCGAGCGTTCCGACGTGCGTTTCGCCCTCGGCGACGACGATAGCGCCGCCGAAGGGGGCTTCCTGTGCGCTCGCGACGCCGACGGCGCTCCCCGTGAAGACGAGTAGCGCGACGAGGACGGCGAGCGACCTGCGTACCGACGAAGTGGACGTGATGGACATGATTGACACCCGAGCGAACGCTCTCGCGGACCGGTTCGCGCGGAGCCTACGGCCCCCACCGGGCCGGTTCGCTCACGGTTGATAGTACGACGCATCTGGAGATAAAGGGGGTGTGATGCCCTGTATCGTGAGAATCTCGTAGCGCAGCCAATCCCGCGAGCGGCGAGTGCTCGCGGCGGAGAACCCGGCCGTCCCCACCGCCTCGCGTGGGTTTTTCCGCCGCGCGGTCGTGGCTAGCGATGACATGGAGTACACGACGCTCGGCGACACCGGGATGGAAGTGTCCAAAATCTGTCTCGGCTGCATGAGTTTCGGGACGAGCGACTGGCGCGAGTGGGTGTTAGACGAGGAGGAGGGCAAGGAATTGGTGGACCGGGCCATCGAACTCGGCATCAACTTCTTCGACACCGCGAACATGTACTCGCGGGGCGAGTCCGAACGCGTCCTCGGCGAGGCGTTGGAGGGCCGCCGCGAGGAGGCCGTCGTGGCGACGAAGGTGTTCTTCCAGATGGACGAGGAAGACCCGAACTCCGGCGGCCTCTCGCGGAAGGCCATCGAACAGGAGTTGGACAACTCGCTGGACCGACTCGGGATGGACACCGTCGACCTCCTGCAGATTCACCGCAACGACCCCGAGACGCCGATGGAGACGACGCTGCGCGCGTTGGACGACGCCGTCCGTCGGGGAAAGACCCGGTACGTCGGCGCGTCGTCGATGTGGGCCCACCAGTTCGCCGACGCTCTCCACGCCTCCGAGTCGCTGGGACTGGAGCGCTTCGCGACGATGCAGAACCACTACAACCTCCTCTACCGCGAGGAGGAGCGCGAGATGCTGCCGCTCTGCGAGAAGAAGAACGTCGGTGTCGTCCCGTGGAGTCCGCTGGCGCGCGGCGTCGCCGCCCGCCCGCACGAGGAGGCGCGGTCGACCACGCGCGGCGAGACGGACGATTACGCGCACGAGCACCCCTACCTGGAGGGCGGCGGCGAGGCGGTGAACGAACACATCCAGGAGTTAGCCGACGAGAAGGGCGTGAAGATGGCTCAGATCGGCCTCGCGTGGCTGTTCCACAAGGACTGGGTCGACGCGCCCATCGTCGGAACGACGAGCATCGAACACCTCGAAGACGCCGTCGAGGCCCTCGACATCGACCTCTCCGAGTCGGAGATGGAGTACCTCGAAGAGCCCTACGAACCGGTCCGCGTCAGCGGGCACGAGTAGTGCTGCCCGTCGGCGCTGTCGCCGTCGCTCCCTTTCTTCAGTCGCCCGCCGATTCGACGAACCCCGCGCCGAACCCGCCCGAGGAGAGGCGTTTCACCGCTCGACCGGCGACGAGGGCGATAGCCACTTCAGAGAGACCGACGACGACGAACGCGGCGAGATAGCCCGCGGTGGAACTGGCGACGCCGCCGACGACGAACCCCGCGAGGAATCCCAGGCTTCCGAAGACGTTGAACCCGCCCAGCGCCGCCCCTCGTTCCTCGGGCGAGGCCACGTCCGTCACGAGCGCCATCGTCGCCGGGGAGACGAGGGCGCCGAAGACGCCGACGAGCACCATCAGAGTGACGGCGACGGCGAGCGACGGTGCGAGGCCGACGGCGACGATGGAGAGGCCGAAGCAGACGGACCCGGCGACGACGGGGACGAACCGCCCCACCCGGTCCGAGAGCATCCCGAACGGGTACTGCAGGAGGGCGAACGGGAAGAAGAAGGCGAACAGCGCCATCCCCGCCAGCGAGGCGTCGAGGCCGAACGTCTCGCGGAAGTACGCGACGCCGACCAGCGCGAAGAACCCGGCCGTCATCCGGTCGATGAAGCCGAAGGCGTAGGGGACGGCGAGTTGCGGGCGCGCGCGGAGGCGTCCGAGGGCGGCGCCGAGGCGGACGCGGACGCCGTCCGGCGTTCGGTCGGGGACCGTGGCGGCGAGAACCGCGGCGGCGGTCAGGAGCACCGCCGCGCCGTACAGCGGGTACAGCGGGTCGACGTCGGTGAGGAAGCCGCCGGCGACGGACCCGAGTGCCGCGCCGAAGCCGATAGCGATGCCGGCCGCGCCCATGTTCTGCCCGTTGTCCGAGGAGAGGTCCGCCAGCGCCGTCATCGACAGCGAGAACGCGCCGATAGTCGCCGCGCCGCCGACGAGGCGGACGGCGAGGACGGCGGCGAACGGGAGGCCGAGCGACGGGACGGCAGCGAGGGCGAGGTAGCCGAGGGCGCCGCCGAGAGCGCCCGCGACGATGAGCGGGCGGCGGCGGCCGAGCGAGTCGCTCACCGCGCCCCAGACGCCGGCGAAGGTGACGAAGGCGGCGTACTCGGCGACGAGGAACAGCGTCCGCGTTCCGGTGGTGTTCTGGACGCCGAACGCCTCCACGAGGTCGGAAAGGCCGGGATAGAGGAGCACCTGAGACACCAGTACCGTCCAGACCGCGAGCGCGAGTCGCCTGCGCTCGGTCCGCCTGTCCATACCTCCGAGTCGGCGCGACGGGGGAAAATCGCGTCGCTCCGCCCGACTCACTCGGAGGCGCGTCGAACCCGCTTCAGGTCGTCTATCATCGTCCCCTCGTCGGGTTGCGTGCCCCGGTAGGAGCGTTCGACGTAACCGTCGCCGTTCACGAGGAGGACGACGCTCGTGTGCGCGAACATGTACGGGTCGTCGCCGTTCGCCTGCTTCTGGAAGAAGACGCCGAACTCGTCGTCGACGATGCGCCGCGCCTCGCTCTCGCCGTCGGGACGGAGGAAGTGCCAGTTGCCCGCGTCGATGTCGACGTTCATCTGCTCGGCCTCTTTTCTGAAGGCGGCGGCGTCGTCGCGCGCCGGGTCGAACGATATCGGGTAGAACGACACCTCGTCGGCGTAGCCCTCGTTCACCGAGTGCACCTGCACCTCCCGGAGGGCGCTGATGAGAACCGGACACACCGTCATGCAGTTCGTGAAGAAGAACGTGTGAAAGTGCGGTCCGTCGATATCTCGTACCGAGACGTTCCCGTTCGAGAGCGCGTAGGGAACGGTCACGTCCGGGACCCGTTCCCCCCACGCGGGGTACGGCAGGTCCGAACTCTCCAACTGTTCGTCTCTATCGGGTTCGCCGAGGGCGACGTTCGGGTCCGCGTCGCCGAACCCGGCTACCGACTCGCCGACGCACCCCGCCAACCCCGTCGCGCCCGCGAGTCCCGCGGCGCCGAGGAACGACCGTCGATCCATGACGTTCGGGTTGAGTTCATCTGTGAAGAACGATGCGATTCGCCGACCGGCGTTCGACGGATGGTTCGCGACGAGGGGGCTCCCGACGGGTGCACCAGAACCCACTTCACCGCGAGACGCCTAGCCGACTTTATGTTCGAGCGTGGCGCGTCGCGCCGGGAGTTCATGAAGGCCGCCGTCGCCGTCGGCGGCGCCACGGCCCTCGCGGCCTGCACCTCGCGCGCCGAGGAACCGATTCCGACGGGGACGGACCACCCCTCCTCGCTTCCGACCCGACAGCACGCGTGGAACGACCTGCTCCCCGAGGACGACGCCGGCAACACCGTCCTCCCGCGACATCAACTCCTTCTCTATTTGACCCTCGACGGCCGGCCGAACGCCGGCGACCGGGAAACCGTCGAGGCGGCACTCTCGACGCTGGACCGGGCGTACGAGCGGAGCAACGAGGGTCTCGTTCACTCCATCGGTTACTCGCCGCGGTACTTCTCGCGGTACGACGCACCGCTCCCGGAGAGAGTCGACCTGCCCGAACCGCGGGCGCTCTCGTCGTTCGAGACGCCCGAGTTCGACCGGCAGGACGCCCTCCTGCACCTCGCCTCCGACCGCCCGGACGCGCTCCTCGGCGCCGAGGAGGCGCTGAAAGGCGAGACAGAGACGGTCAACGGCGAGGAGGTGGCGGCAGCCCTGACGGACGCGTTCACGGTCGCCGACCGGCGCACCGGGTTCGTCGGCGAGGGGATGCCCGCCGAGCGACAGGGGGACCTGAAGGGCATCCCCGACTCCGGCCCGGTCCCCGAGGCGTCGCCGCTGTTCATGGGGTTCAAGGCGGGGTTCGCCGGGAACCAAGCTACCGAGGAGTACGTCACCATCTCGGAGGGGCCGTTCGCCGGCGCGACGACGAAGACGGTGGCGAACATCCGCCAGCGTCTGGACGACTGGTACGACGAACAGGACTTCGAGGAGCGCGTGATGGAGATGTTCTCCCCGGAGCACGCCGAGCAGAATCTCGTCGAGGGCGTCGGCGAGAACCTCGGCGACGACAGCGGCATCGAGGCGATGCTCGACTCGATTCGCGACGACGCGAGGGAGTTCGGCCGCGTCGGTCACGCGCAGAAGGCCGCGCGCGCGAACCGCGACGAGGGGGGCAACGTCCGCCTGCTCCGCCGGCACTTCGAGTCCACCGACCAGGGGGAGGCGAACCTGCACTTCCCGAGCCTCCAGCGCGGAATCACCGCCTTCGAGGAGGTTCGGGAGGCGATGAACGGCGCGGACCTCACCGACGTGCCGACCGTCCGCCAGCGGGTGAACAACGGTATCTTAGAGTATATCTTCGTCCAGCGACGCGGCAACTTCCTCGTCCCGCCCCGGGACCTGCGGACGCTACCGACGCCGACCGGCGAGACGCCGGGACTCGACTGAGCGCCCGCCGAACAGCTAAGGGTCTGCTCGCCCTCTCGACGGCCGCTCCGGTATGCAAGATAATGAGTTCGCCCGTGGTGACCGTCGACGCCGGGGGGACCCTCCGCGACGCCGTCGGCGAGATGCTGGACCGGCGAGTGGGCAGCGTCGTCGTCGTCGACGCGGGACCGGTCGGCATCGTCACCCGCACGGACGCCCTCCGCGAGACGTACCGTGGCGACGGATCGCTCTCCGCTCTCCCCGTCACCCGAGCGATGAGCCGCGACCTCGCCACGACGACGGAGAAAGCGAGCGTCACGAGCGCGCTGGAGGAGATGAAGCGGCACGGCGTGAAGCGACTGCCCGTCCGCGACGGCATCGAACTCGTCGGCACCGTCACGGTGACCGACGTCGCCCGACACCAACCGCAGACGGTCGACGAGGTTCGGAGACATCTCTCCGGAAGCGGAGACTGACGGGGCTGAGAGCGTCGGCGGCGGGCCGCAGGCCGTGGCCCCGCGGACCCGCCGAGTCCGAAAACGGGTCGCCGGTTCAGACGAGGCCGAGAAAGCGCGCCGAGACGGCTAACTGCCAGAGGCCCGCGAGCACCATCACCACGCCGGCGACGCGTTGAACCGACCCGACGCGCCCCGAGAGGCCGCCGACGGCGTCGCTGCCGAGGGCGCCGAGGACCGTCACCGCGGCCAGCGGCACCGCCGCGGCGAGGACGTACGCGAGGAGGGCGACGGCCGCTCGGGGGGCCGGAAGCGTCAGCGACTGCGCGAGGACGCCGACGAAGACGGGGACGACGCATCCGGCGGCCGCGAGGGCGTAGACGGCACCGAAGACGGCGAACCCGCTGACGGAGGCGCGTCGCGCCGGGAGTCGGAGGTGGAGCGTCGGCCCGCGGTCGAGGGCGAACAGAGTCCCGAGGACGACCAGTGCGGCGCCGGCAAGCGGTTCCAGCAGGGCGAGTCGGGAGACGACGGCTGCCCCGGCGGTGAACAGGAGGGCGGCGACGGCGCCGAGCGCCGAGAGCGCGCCGACGGAGGCGGCGGTGCCGCGGACGACGGCGCCGCGCAGGTCCGCGTCCTCGCGGCCGACGTAGTAGCCGACGTAGCCCGGGAGGAGGGGGTACGCGCAGGGGGCGAGGAAGGTGGCCACGCCCGCGGAGACGGCGAAGGCGACGGTGCCGACGAACGGGGCGGCGGTCATCTCACAGGACCGCCCGAATCTCCTCGCGCAGGACCGACTCCTCGGCGAGTCCGCGGTGCGTCCACGTCACGGTCCCGTCGGCGTCGGCGACGGCGAGGAAGGGGAGGCCGCCGGCCTGCAACTCGCGCATCAGGTCGCTCTCGGGGTCGTGTCCGACGGTCCACGCGCCGTCGTGGTCCGCCCACCACGCGCGCACGTCGGCGGCCGAGAGGCCGCCGCCGAACCGTTCGTTCGTCACCGAGGCGAACGCGACGCGGTCGCCGAACTCCTCGTGCAGCGCCGTCAGCGACTCCATCTGCTCGGAGCACGGCGCACACCACGTGGCGAACAGGTCGAGCACCGTCGGCGAGTTCGGGACCGGGAGCGCCCGCTCTCCGGCCGTCGACCCCGGCGCGTCGAGCGTCCGGACGGTGAGCGGGAGTCCGCCGCGGGGTCCGACCCCGTTCAGGGCGACGTACCCCGCGCCGACGACGACGCCGAGACCGCCGAGACCCGCGAGGAGTTCGCGTCGCTTCACGGCTTACGACTTCGAGGCGGACTTGAGATGTCCGTCGATGGCCTGTTTCACCGTGCTCCAACTGGGGTCGGCGGTCGTCTCGCCGTTGACGACGATGGTCGGCGTCGACTGGAACCCCGCGTCGACGGCGCGCTGTCGGTCGCTCTCGACGACCGACTTGTAGGTCTCCTGGTCGACGGACGCGGCGACTTCGCAGCCGTTCACGTCGAACTCCTCGGCGGCGTCGTGGACGACGGAGTACCCCTCGCTCGTCAGGTCGCCCTGCCGTTCGAAGAGGGTCTTGCCGTACTCGAAGAACGTCTCCGCGTCCGCGCGGTCCTGCACGGCGCGGGCGGCGACGGCGCCGCCCCACGACCACTGCTCGTTCACCGGGAGGGGAAAGTCGAAGAAGCGGTAGCGAATCTTCCCGGTGTCGATGTAGTTCTCCTTCACCTTCGGGAAGACGTTCAGACTGTAGGTGGCGCAGTGGGGACAGGCGTAGTCCTCGTAGGCGCTGACGGTGACCGCGGCGTCGTCGGGGCCGAGCGACGGACGGGGGAGGGAGTTCACCTGGTCGAGTTGGCCCACGTCGCAGGAGAGGTCGGCCATCCCGGCGGTTCCGCTCCCGCCGCCGAGACATCCGGCGGTGGCGGTGACGGCGCCGCCGGCCGCGGCGAGGTACGCTCGTCGGGTCGTTCGCATAGGTGCGTGGAAGGAGTCTGGCTATTTATGCTCACCGTGAACCGGAAGCCGTCACAGAGGCGAACCACGGCGTAGCGACGGCGGTCGGCGGCGGTTCCACTCCGCCCCGGCCGCGATTCGGCGAATCAGCCGTTCGCGGGGCCGTGGAGCGCCGGGAACGTCGACCCGCAGTCCTCGCACGTCAACGTCTCCTCGGTCAGGTCGGTCCGGTCGCCCTCGCCCTCGCCCGGTTCGGTCGTGACGAAGCGGTTGCCGTCGGGAATCGAGAGATACGTCGACGCGCCGCAGGCGGGACAGGGAACGCTCACGAGGGGCATCGTGACGGGAGGACGGCTCCGAGGAACAAAAGGAAAAGGATGGCCGGGAGGGCGCCTCTCCTTCTAGGGCGCCGCCCGGTCGCGCCACGCGAGGAGGTCCGCCCGGTCCCGGGTGTCGGCGGGCAGGTCCTCGAAGGGGAACCACCGCGCGGCGGATATCTCGCCGTCGGGGTCGCGCACACGGAGGGTCGTCTTCTCCGCGGCGGCGGCGAACACCGGGAGGACGCCCCACGTCTCACACTCCGAACAGCGGATGTCGACGCGTCTCGCGACGGCGAGGCCGCCGTAGTCGGCCGTGATGCCCGCCTCCTCGTGCAGTTCGCGGACCGCCGCCTCGCGGTACGTCTCGCCCTCGCGCACCTCGCCGCCGGGGAGGACCCACAGGTCCACGCCCTCGTGGCGGACGAGGAGCACCTCACCGTCGTCGCGGCGGACGATGGTCTGCGCGCCGTAGGGTGCGCCCGTGCGCTTCACGCGGCGCGCGAGCGTCCGAAACCGTCTCCGGGAGACGCGGCGCGTGCAGCGGTCGTCGAGGTAGCCCGAGTACCGTTCGCGGAGTCGCTGGTGGGCTTGTTCGGCGCGCTGACTCGCCTCCTCGGCCAGGAACCAGAGGTCGCTTACGACCATCGTTCGCGGCCGGGCGGTCGCGTCGGTCGCGCGTCGATACGGGTCATGCGCTGCCGTTCGCGGGCGCGGCTAAAGATGCCTTCGGCACCGCGAACGCCGTCGTCGCGGCGAACCAGTCTACTTTTCACCTCCGCGGACGCCATCCGTGATATGGAATTCGACGAAGGCGACGCCGTCGTCCTGCACGACAAGCACAGCGAGTTCGACGGGCAAGTCGGTAAGATCACGCAGGTCGTAGAGACGATGTTCGGCGACGAAACGTACGTCGTCAGCTTCGACGAGGGTCAGGAGGTCGGCATCTCGCCCGACCAACTCGACGAGGCCGACGACGACGAAGCCGAACTCGACGAGGAATAAGACGGACTTTTTCCGCCGGGGCGCGAAGACGGAACAGAAGATGGCTCGCGTCCCCTTCCACTACATCGACCTGCGGACCTTCTGCTACGAGACCGAAGACGAGAAGCGCGTCGAGGCGGCGCTTCGAAACTTTCTGCCGCCCGAGTTCGAGGTCGAACGCGCCGAGAACGCCGGCCACCACGGCGACCGAATCGTCGTCCTCTCGGCCCGCGTCGAACGCGCCGACGAGGTTCGGCACGTCCTCTCGGCGCTGTCGGAACTGTCGACGTTCGACCGACTCCTCGAGGAACTCGACCAGCGCGTGACCGACAACTGCGAACTGTTCCTCCGGTTGGACAAGCAGGCGGCGTTCGGCGGCGACGCCCGCCTCGGCGACGGTATCACCTTCCGCGCGAAGGTGGAGGCGTACCCCGCGAAGAAGGAGGCCGCCGTCGAGAACGCGCGGGAGGCGCTGTTACAGGCCGCGGAGATGCACGAAGGCGAATAGCTTCGCTCGCCCGTTAGCTCACTCGTCTTTCCACTTGATCGAACAGCCCTGCGAAGGGGTCTCGTCCAGCGGAATCTCCTCGCCCGCGATGACCGCCTCGACGGCCGTCCGCATCTCGTAGTCGGTCACCTCGTCGTCCGGACTCATCGCGTCGTCGATGCGCGAGTGGAACGCCAGTCGGAACTCCCCCTCTTCCCGTCCGAAGAGGAACGGGTCGGGCGTGCACACAGCGCCGTACTCGCGGGCCGTCTCCTGGGAATCGTCGCGGAGGTACGCCGTGTACTCGATGGTCCCGTCCTCGACGAGTTCCTCCATCCGTTCGAGGGAGTCCTCGGGGTACTCCTCGGCGTCGTTGGCGTTGATGCCCACGACGGCGAGTTCGTCGTACGAGCGCGCGAGGTAGTTCAGTTCGTCGAACTTCGCCTTCGCGTACGGGCAGTGGTTGCAGGTGAACACGACGAGCAGCGCTTCGCGGTCGGCGAACGACGCCGGGGAGTACGTCCCCCCGTCCGCGCCCGGCAGCGAGAACTCGGGCGCGGCGTCGCCGCGCGACAGTTTCGAGTCGGATTCCTTCAGTACCATATCGGCCGAGAGTACGGCAGCGAGGCGGAAAGACGTTACTCGACGGAGACGAGGTAGACGGCGACGACGGCCAGCGCGATGCCCAGCCCCTTTCGCGCGGTGAACGACTCGTTCAGGAAGACGATGCCGACCAGCGAACTGAGCGCGAGGAACATTCCGAAGATGGGCGCGACGACGCTCACCGGCCCCATCGACAGCGCGCGGTAGTACGAGAGGATGCCGACGGTGAGACAGAGGCCGGCCGCGAGGACGAACTTCGTCTTCGGGTGCGTCACGTACGAGAGGGCGTCCGCGTCGTTGTAGACGACGACGCCCGCCGTCACGACGACGAGGACGGTGTTGGCTATCAGGGCGGCGACGTTGCTCGGAATCTTCGGCGTCCCCGTCGTCGCGACGCTCATCAACGGCGCGACGAACGCGTACGCGCCCAACGCGAGGAGGGCCCACGGCAGATAGTTCATCGTCGTGCGGTTTCGACGGGGCGGAGTTGACGGTTTCGACCCGCGGTCGCGGTCAGAGCGCCGGCGCGCCGCGTCCGCCCGGACGCACCGCCCCGCCCTCGACGTTCGAGCGGTTCTTGGTTCCGGGCTCTAAGGGGGTGCGCTGACTCGCCACGAACTCGACGACCACAGTCGGCTCGCGGTCGCTCTCAGCCACCATCTGCTTCCTGATTCGCTCGCTCAGCCTCGGATAGCTCTCGTCGGTCGGACGGCGGACGGTGACCGTCACCTGCTGCGATTCCGCGAACCGGGGGCCCGGGTTGAATCCGACCTGCACCCCCACGAGTTCGAGCCTGTCGTACTGATCCTGCGAGAGCGTTTCCTCGACGGCGACGTTCGCCGAGTAGTTGAACGCGACGTGCGTCCACACGGCGCCCCCCGCGGTGACGAACACCACGAGGAGGGCGACTGCGACGACGAACGAGGGCGCGTATTGTCGTATCGAGATGCTCGACAGCGGACTGCCCGGGTTCCACCCGGTCGGCCGGTAGCCGAGGAACCAGAAGACGGCGACGCCGGAGACGTGTATCGACGCGGCGTTGACGGCGAGGAGTACGAGCGCTCCGAGCGCGATGGTGGGCTCCGCCCAGACCACCCCGACGGACACCGCCGCGGCGGCGGGGATGAGGGCGGCGGCGATCATCACGCCGACCAGCGCGGCCGAGATACCGGTGGCGATGCTGACGGCCCCCGCGGCGCCGGCGCAGACCCCGATGACGAGCGACAACAGCCCCGGCGAGATGCGCTGTGCGATCTGCGCCGTCGTCGAAGGGCGCAGCGAGGGCGGGAGCAGGACACCGCTCTTGAGGGCGTAGCCGAAGGCGATAGAGCCGAGTATCGCCAGTCCCAATCCGAGCAACTGCGTTCTGAACCCCTTGATTATCATGTCCCGCTCTGCGAGGACGGTCCCGAGACTCGCGGTCAGCGCCGACCCCACCAGCGGCGCGATGACCATCGAACCGACGACCAGCGCCGGCGCGTCGAGGAGCAGGCCCGCGGTGGCGACGATGGCGCTGAGACACGTCAGGAGGTAGTAGGTGAATGCGTCCGGCAGGAGACCGAGAACCTGCGAGCGGAGTTCCTCGACGGCGATGCTGCTGTCCTCCTCCTCGCCGACGACGAACCGGTCTTCGACCTCACCCATGTTCTCCGAGAGCGCCGACGTGGCGTCGGCGGCGACGGTGTAGGCGTGTTCGTCGTGCCCCGCCTCGTCGAACCGCGCGAGGACGACTTCGAGCGCCTGCTCGGGCACGGGAAACTCGACGACGAGCAGGTCTCCGCGGCCGCTAGATTCCTCGTAGATGACGTAGTCGATGTTCTCGTCTTCGAGGACGGCCACGACGTTCTCGCGGTCGTTCTCGTGGATGAGGGTCCGGATTAATCTCACTCCGTGGAAGTTCGAGAGAGCCACGGATAAGGCGTGTTGCCGCCGAAATGACGGGTTCGAGCGCTAACAACACGAGCGCGTTCTGAAGTTTGTATTTTCAACCTTCTGAGTCCTCGAACAGATATCCGTTATTCTCTGGTACGAATAGGGGCAGATTTTAACTAATTTGATGCCATGGATGAGCTCATGTCGCAACCACAGCCACCGTCGGAGATCGCGTACACGTGGGAGAACCCGAACCGCTGTCCGTTCTGTCGGACCGAACTCGACGACCCCGGCGCCGGCTTTCTCGCCCACATAGAGCGGAGTCCGGTCTGCGAGCGCGGGTTCGAGACGTGGCGGACCAGCGTCGCCGACGACATGCGCGGCGAGTGGTCCGGGTAGAAGGAGGTACGAAGACTGCACAGAGCCGCTCAGCCGACCCAAACGTCGGAAAAGGCGTCGAAGAAGTCGTCGCCGGTGTTCACGAGGACGTGGTCCGCGCGGAGCGTCTCCCCCCGGTCGGCGACGGCGTCGACGTGCGCTTCGAGGCGGCGGCGGTACCGCTCGGCGAGCGACCCGCCGAAGTACGACCGCCGTGACTCCTCGGATTCGGGGTCCTCGAAGATGGTGTCCCCGGAGACACTCGGGTCGAGTTCGTCGGGCGCGAGCGTCTGGAGCAACAGCACGTCGTTGTTGCCGAGTGCGGCCACGGCGGCCTCCACCTCCTCGGGGTCGACGAGAAAGTCGCTGACGACGACGACGAGCGACCGCGACCGGATGCTGCTCTCGTACTCCTCCAGCGAGGAGACCAGGTCGGCCTCGCCGCTCAGTTCCGTCTCGTTCAACAGGTCGACGACGTGCAGGAGGTCGCCGCGACTCGACCGCCCGGTGTCGAGGCGGAGCGGTCGGTCGCGGAACGTCGAGAACTGGAATTCGTTGTTCTCCTCGACGGTGAGATAGGCGAATCCGAGACCGAGTTTCGCGCCGAACTCGAACTTGTGGGCGTCGCCCTCGCCGTAGTCCATCGACGCCGAGGTGTCGACGAGGACGTGGACGGTGAGGTTCCGCTCCTCTTCGAACTGCTTGACGTAGTACTCCTCGGTGCGGGCGTACACTCGCCAGTCGATGAGTCGGGTGTCGTCGCCCGGAGCGTACCGCCGGTAGTCGCTGAACGTCAGTCCCTCGCCGACGCTCGGGGACTCCTGTTCGCCCTGCTGGAGGTCCTCTGAGACGCGCTTCAGCGAGGCGTCGAACCGCGCGAGTTCCGCGAAGAAGCCCGGGTCGATGGTCATTGGTGGTCTGTCATCCGTCTCCCGTCATAGCTCCGCGACGAGTCGCTTCACCACGTCGTCCGGCGTCGTCCCCTCCCGTTCGGCGCGGAAGTCGAGCAGGATGCGGTGCCGGAGGATGGGCGGCGCCATGTCCGTCACGTCATCCCAACTCACGTGCGACCGACCGGCGAGGAACGCGCGCGCCTTCGCCGCGAGGACGAGACCCATGCTCGCGCGGGGACTCGCGCCGTACTCTATCATCTCCTCCTCGCGCGTCGAGCGGACGAGTCTGACCGTGCGTTTCCGGATGTCGTCGGCGATCGGCATCTCGCGGACGAAGCGCTGCGCCGCCTGCAACTCATCGCGCGAGAGGACGCGTTCGACCACGGGGTCCGGCGCGCCGCCCGTGTAGCGGGTGACGATGTCGTTCTCCTCGGGTTCGGAGGGGTAGTCGACGAGTATCTTCATCAGGAAGCGGTCGGTCTGCGCCTCCGGCAGCGGGTAGGTGCCGCCCTGGTCGATTGGGTTCTGCGTGGCGAGGATGAAGAACGGCCGGGGGAGTTCGTACGTCTCGCCGGCCGCCGTCACCTGCCGTTCCTGCATCGCTTCGAGGAGGGCGGCCTGCGTCTTCGGCGTCGCGCGGTTTATCTCGTCGGCGAGGACGATGTTGGCGAACACCGGCCCCTTCTCGAAGACGAACTCCCGCCCCTGCGCGGACTCGCGGATGATTTCGGTGCCCGTGATGTCCGAGGGCATCAGGTCCGGCGTGTTCTGGATGCGCGAAAAGGAGAGGTCCGTCACCTCGGCGACGGTGCGGACGAGCGTCGTCTTCCCGAGACCGGGGTTCGACTCCAAGAGGGCGTTGCCGTCGCAGAGGATGCAGACGAGCAGTCGCTCGATTACGTCCGACTGGCCGACGATTCGCTTGCCTATCTCGCTGCGGACGCGGGTCAGTCGCTCCTGTACTCGGCCGATGTCGTCTACTGGCATTGTCGTGCTGGCATGGTGTCAGATGTCCTCAGGTGTCGTCTTCGTCGTCCGCTTCGTCGTCGTCGCGTATTCGCAGGTTGTACTCCCGGATGAGTTCGGCGTCTTCGATGTTCTCCGACGGGGCGTAGCCCGCGTCCTGCCCCTCGACGGCGGCGTCGGCGAATCCGCCGTCGTCGTACGAGGAGGGCGGCGAGACCGACCCGCCCTCACCCTCCCCCTCGTCGGAGCCCTGGACGGAGGCGTTGATGCTCTCGTCGCCCGCGGAGACGTTCTCGGCGTCGCCGAGTATCTCGTCGCCGTCCCGCAGTTCGTCCTCCGCCTCGGTCCGTTGCGGCTGTTCGACAGGCGCGTCGTCGTCGTCGCCGTCGAGGGCGTCGGTCAGGTCGAGGTCGACCACGGCGACCTGGATGCTGGCGAGGCTCACGAGGACGATGAGAAGCGTCGTGACGACGACTCGGCGCGTCCCGACGAGTTCGAAGCTGGACGTCTCGCGCAGGTCGGCGAGGACGTCCTCGTAGAGCCGACGCGCCATCTCGGTGTTCGCGCCGTCTTCGACGGTGTCGCGGGCGGTCCGGAGCGCCTCGGCGACGCTCGGGTTGCCCGCCTCGAACTGCTCGACCAGCGGGCGCCGCGTCCGGAGGAGGTACTCCCCGGCGAACGCGGCGACGCCCAGGAGGAGGCCGACGATGGACGCGGTGTGAATCGTGTTCGGGACGACGCCGCCCGCGCCCGCGAGGAATCCGGGGAGGTCGACGGCGTCGCCGAGAGCGGCCGGACGGAACAGTCGCAGGAGGACGTTCACCGCGAGGGCGACGAGGCCGGCGTCGAGGAGGGCGTGGAGGAAGGCGACCTTCCGCGCCTCCTCGCGGACCTCCGAGAGCGCTCCGCGCATCCGGGAGGCGGCGTCGTCGCCGGCGGCCGGTCCGAGGGCGTCGGCGTCGTCGCCGAAGTCACCGCCGCCGTCGACCGACCCGGCCGCGTCCGGACCCGGGCCGAACCCCGAGTCCGCGTCGAACTCGCGTCCGTCGTCGCGGTCACCGTCACTCATCAGGGACACTCCGGCGGCTTGTCGTCCGCGCTCGTGTTCCACTGGTTGCAGACCGCTTGGAGGTCGTCTTCGAACTCGTTGCGTTCGGCCCGCAGGTCGTTGGCCTCTTCCTGCAGTTGTTCGTTCTCGGTTTCGAGGTCCTCCACCTCGGCGGCCAACTCGCGGTTCTCCGCTTCCAGCGCGTCCGTCTGCTCTTCGAGGTCGTCTATCTCCGCCTGCGCCTCTTCGAGGTTGTCGCGGACGATTCCCAACTGCTGGTTGCGCTCTTCGAGCGACGACTCCGCGCGCGCCAGTTTCTGTTGGGTCTGGTTCAGGAGTCGCTCGGTCCGCTGGAGTTCGGTGGAGACCTGCCCCACGTCGCCCTCGGAGCGCTCGACGCTCTGGTTCAGGTCGTCGACGCGCTCTTGGAGCGACTGGAGTCGTTCGCGGGTCTCGGTCAGCTCCTGCTGGAGCTCTTGGTTCCGCTCTCTCAACTGTTCGTTCTGCGCCTCCAGATCACCCGCCGACGACTGATAGACGACCGTCGCGCCCACCGTTCCGGTGAGGAGGAGGGCGACGACGGCGACGAGGGCGAGGTTTATCGGGCGGCCGATGAAGCTCATGTCAGGCCTCCTTCACCCGCGCTACTGCTCCGACGAACTTGAACCCGCCGATAGATGACGTCGAGGCTGAACAGCGCCAACGCGAGCGCCAGCGCCAGCCACGTCCAGTCGGTGCGGACCGACCGCACCCGCCGGGACTCCTCGCGCGTGAACTCGGCTATCTCGTTGGCCTGCGTCGCGGAGAACTCCCGGCCGCCGGTCGCCTCCACCAGCGTTTCGAGCGCCGGGTCGGGGCCGAAGGCGGCGTACTCCTCCCGGTAGTTCGCCGCGTAGGCGGCGTCCAGCACCTCGTGGTAGCCCGCTTCGTCGGGCGTCGCCGTCGCGCGGTACGTCTCCTCGCCCACCTGCCGGAACGAGACGTCCGCGGCGGCCGGTCGCTCGCTCCCGCGGTAGGTCACCGTCGTCGGCGACCCGACGCGCGTGTCCGAGATGGCGACGATACCCGTCGCCTTCCGCTCGGGGTCGCCGATGACGTAGTTCGTCGACTTCGTCACCAAAAGCGAGTCGGGTCGGGAGAGCAGTCCGTCGAGGCTGCCGTCGGCGGCGTACGTCGTGATGGTGCCGACGCGGCCCAGTCCGTAGCGCCACGTGGCGACGGCGGGCGTCCCGTCGTCGCTGGCGACGAGGAAGTTCGCGCCGCGCCGGATGGAGACGTCGTTCGTCGACCCCGGGTTCGCGGTCAGTTCGACGCCCGAGGTGACAAAGTTGTTCGGGTCGACGACGACGAGTCCCTCGCCCTCGTAGGACTGCGCGCCGCCGAACAGGATGTTGAGCCGGTTCGTCTGCGTCGCGCGGAAGTAGCTGCCGCCGGACGTCTGCGCGATGGTTCGGAGGGTGTTCTCGTTGACCCGCTGGCCGGCGCCGATGGTGATGACGCGTTGCCCCTCGGCGCGGAGTTGGCTCGCGTAGCTGACGGCCTCGTCGGGTCTGTCCTGTCCGTCGCTGATGAGGATGATGGTTCCCGGGTCGTCGCCGAGCATCTTGCCCGCGCCGCGCAGGCCGGCCGCGATGTCCGTGGCACCGCCGGCTTGGAGGCGACGGACTCTGTCCGAGAGGACTTCGCGGTTCGGCCCGAGCGGTTGCAGGTCGGCGACGCTGTAGGCGCGGTAGTTGAACCCGACGATGCCCACGTCGTTCTGGTCGCCGAGTTGTTCGAGCGCCGACAGCGCCACGGCCTTCTGCACGCGCATGCCGCTGTCGGCGCTTCCGGAGACGTCGACGGCGAGGACGATGTTCGTCGACTGGCCCGTCCCCTCACCGGTGGTGACCGGCAGCATCGACGCCAGCGAGGTTCCCTCGTAGCCCCCGTTCTCGAAGGAGTTCGGCCCGCCGACGACGAGCAGTCCGTTGCCGTCGATGACGAACTCCTGAAGCGCGTCGACGTCGCCCGCCTGCGAGGCGGGCATATCCTGCACCACGACGGCGTAGTACGGCGAGAGGTCCGACGGCACCTCAGAGGTCGTCTCCACGTCGTACACCTGTTCGAGGTAGTCTTCCAGCGGGTACGAGCGCTGAGAGACGTACAGTATCTTCGGTCGCTCGACGGCGCGGACCGTCTTGCGGAACACGTCGTTCTGGTCGAACTCGTCGTCGCTCTCGACGCGCGCGGTGACGCGGTGCGTCCCCGTCTCCTCGAACGTGTAGGAGAACTCCCGCGCGTCGGAGGCGTTCGCCACCGTCCCCTCGAACACCTGTTCGCCGTCGACGTCGACGGTCACCGTCGCGGGCGAGTCCACCTCGACGCCGCCGACGCTGACGAGGAACGCGCTCTCGACGCCGACGCTGGTCTTCGAGGGGCCGTTGAGCGTCACGTACCGCTCCGTCTCGCTCGCCTCCGGCGAGACGACGGAGACGCTGGCGTTCAGCGAGCGGGCGAGTTCGCTCACCTCCTGCAACGACCGTCCCTCCGTCACCCGCCCGTCCGAGACGACGACGACGCTCCCGTTCTCCTGAAGGTTCGCCGCGATGCCCTCGCCGACGGGCGAGGAGTCGTCGTTCGCGATGGTCGTCGTCGTCACCGGCAGCCCCGTGTCTTCGATGGCCGTCGCCAACTGGTCGGCCCGTTGCGGCGAGACGTTCGTGCTGTCCGAGCGGTCCACGAGGAGGTTCACGCGCGGGTCGCCGAGCGTCTCCGCCGATTGGACCGTGTACGGCCCCGCCGCGCCGACGACGATGAGGGCGACGGTAACGACGCGGACGGCGAAGAACAGCCGTCGGCTCCGCTCGGAGGCGGTGCCGCGGGCGTTGTACCAGATCAGCGCCCAGAGGACGGCCACGGCGCCCGCGCCCGCGAGGAGAAACCGCGGCCGTTCGAGTCCGAGCGTCAGCCCCGAGAGTTCGACGCCGACCATCAGAGGTCACCCCGTCGCCGCAGATAGGCGACTTCGAGGACGACGCCCCCCAAGACGGCGAGTGCGACCCATTCGGTCAGCGGGTCGGGGACGGTCCGCTCCTCCTCGCGCGCCGCCACGCTCTCGTTGCCCGCCGCGTCGAGGTCCGCGGCGGCGACGGACGACTCCGACTCGCTGAGGAGCGACGCGCTGTAGCGGGTCTCGCCCGCCTCGTAGAAGCCGGCGCCGTCGAGGGGGACGGCGGCGGCGGTGACGGTTCCCTCGGGGGTCGAGACGGTCGTCTCGTTGCCGAACGAGAGCCGTCCGCCCGTCTCGGCGTTCAGTTCGGTCAACGGCGGCCGCCCGGCGAGTTCGTATATCGCGCGCTTCCAGAACACGGGGTACTGGTAGTCGTACTTGAACGCCGACTCCTCCTCGATGTAACCGTAGTAGAGGATGCGGCCGTTCCCGCGCTCTGCGGTCGCGATGAGCGGCGACCCGTCGGCCGTCGACACCAGCGCGCGCCCCTCGCGGAGGCTCCCCGTCAGGTACACCTCCGGCGGCGGGAAGCCGATGTCGCGCGTCAGTTCGGCCTCCGCGGGCGTCTGCAGCGTCGGGTTCGTCCCCGTTCCGTTCGGTTCGAGCAGGAGCAGGTCGCCGTAACTGTCCGGCATCGGCTCCTGCGCCTGTATCGCGACGCCGCCGCCGTTTTCGAGAGTCTCGCGGCCCGCCTCGACGTTCGTTCGGAGCAGTCGGCCGCCGTCCACGTTCGAGTAGACGATGGCGTCGTACTCCTCCGTCACAGAGGTGGGCGGGTTCTTCACCGTCACCTCGACGCTGTCGACGACGGACAGCGCCGTCGTGAGATAACGGTTCTCGTCGTTCGTCAGGACGAGCACGTCGACGACGGCGTCGGAGGGGGCGGCGACGTAGGAGACGTCGTCCGCGGCGAAGTCGTCCCCCGGCGAGAGCCTGACGGTGCCGCCGCCGGCGGGAATCCCGAGCGTCACGGTGCGGACGTCGCCCGGCCCGAGCGACAGGGACTTCCGCTGGCCGCCGAGCGAGACCGACCGCGTGACCGACTCCTCGCCGTAGTTCTTCAGCGACACCGTCACCTCGTCGCCGGAGAACGACCGCTCGACGATGCCGACGTTGCTCGCGCCGCCGTCGGCGAACTGGCGGAGTTCGACCGAGAGGCCGCGGGAGCGGGCGACGCGGACGGCGTCCTCCCAGGCGCTCTCGTCGGCGAAGTCGCTCACGACGACGATTCGGGAGCCGTCGCCGGCGATGGACGCCGCCGTCGAGATGGCCGAGCGGAGGTCGCCCGGGGCCGCGGTGGCCGAGAGGTCCGACAGGAGCGCCCGCGTCTCGTCGGGGCTGCCGTCCCGGAGGGCGACGGTCGCGTCCGACCCGCTGAGGACGACGGAGGTGGTGCCGGTGACGGCGTCCTCGGCGCCGTCAACGGCGCGCGAGAATCGCGTCGCGCCGCCCGACTCGACGGTCATGCTGGCGCTGGTGTCGACCACCAGCACCGTCTCTTCGACCGTCGAGGACTCCGATACGGGGACGTACGGCGACGCCAGCGCCGTCGCGAACAGCAGGATGGCGAGCAGTTGCAGGATGAGCAGCGTGCTGCGCTTGAGGCGTTCGAAGAGCGGGTGGGACGTGACGTCACGGCGGTCCTCGGAGAGAAACCGGTACGTCGGCAGGCGGACCCGCCTCGGGTCCGGTCGGACGAGATACAAGATGAGTATCGGAATCACCACTAGGAGGGCGGCGAACCCGAGTGGGGTGAGAAAGGCGTCGGAGAGGGCCATCGAAAGAGAAGGCGTTCGCACCCCTAATGGGTCTTTTCCAATGTCATGACGACGCACGGAACAGTTCCACAGAGCGACCGGTCGCCCTCGGACGACGCGCCGTCACCGAACTTATCGGTCGGCCGCCCGAGGAGACGGGCATGGTGAAGCGAGTCTCCGTGTCGGACCTGCCCGACGCTCCGAACCCGACGAGTGGAAAGAAGGAGGTCGACGAAGCCGTCGGCGCGTCGGCGTTCGGATTCAACGTCTACGAGGTGCGGCCGGGCGAACGGGTGCCGTGGGGCTACCACTCTCACCCCGACCACGAGGAACTGTTCTACGTCGTCTCGGGGACGATAACCGTCGACACCGAGGACGGTCCCGTCCGCGCGGAGGCGGGCGACGCCGTCTTCGTCTCGCCCGGCGAGAAGAACCGCGCGCGCAACGACGGCGCGGAGGCGGCCGAAGTCATCGCCGTCGGCGCGCCGAAAGACGAAGACGGCGCCGTCATCGAGGAGGAGTGCCCCGCCTGCGGCGCGGTGACCGACCGGACGTACGAGTCGGTGGAGTCGGGCGGGCGGACGGAGTACGTGCTCTCCTGTGCGGCCTGCGGCGCGGAGACGGACCAGTTCGGCGCCGGACCCGACGACGGAAACGAGACGGGCGCGTAGTCGAACCGCGTCGGTCCGCCTCGCCCGCGCGCGAGGTTCATCGTCGCCGGACGCCTCTCGCGAGGTATGGACGACGACCGAACGCCCGACGCCCGCCGCGACAGACCCGAGACCGAGGAGAGTTACGGCATCCCCGACTCCGAGGAGGGGTTGCTCCCGTGGTCGTTCGTGACCGAGCGACTGGCCGCCGACCGGACGCTCTGGGTGTCGACGACGCTCCCGGACGGGCGGCCGCACGCCCGACCCGTCTGGGGCGTCTGGGTCGACGGCCGCCTGCACTGCGGCGGCGGCGGGCGGACGCGGTGGGTCCGGAACGCCTCGCGCGACCCGCGCGTGGTGGTCCACCGCGAGAGCGGCGAGGAGGTGGTGATTCTCGACGGAGCGGCGGAGCGATTGGACGAGGACGCCGACCCGCGCCGGTTGGACCGAATCAACGACGCCTACGAGGAGAAGTACGGAATCCGCCACGGGACGCCCGTGTTCTCGATTCGACCGACGCGGGTGCTGGCGTGGTCCGACTACCCGACGGACGCGACGCGGTGGACGTTCGGGGACGACGGCGCGTGAACGGGCGCGTCGACCGCCTCCCGCCCGCGTCGACGCCGGCGCGGCGCCCGCCGTCGACCCCGGACGCGCGGAGTTATCACCTCGCGGCGAGTAGCGGGGCGCATGCGCGCAGAGGTTCATGGGGCGGCGCTGGAATTGGACGAGTCGTACCTCGACGCGGACCCGGAGACGGTCCGCGAACGGGTCCGGGAGTACGAACGCGGCGACCGGACGGCGTTCGACGTCGAGGTGGCCTACCCCGACACGTTCACCGGCCGCGTGATGCGGGCGATGAGCGAGATTCCCTACGGCGAGACGCGGACGTACGGCGAACTCGCGGCCGAGTTGGACACCAGTCCGGTCGCCGTCGGACAGGCGTGCGGCCGGAACCCGGTTCCGCTGGTCGTCCCCTGCCACCGCGTCGTCGGCGCGGGCGGCCGACTCGTCGGGTTCTCGGCCGAGGGCGGCGTCGAACTGAAGCGCCGACTGCTCGACGGGGAGGCGGCGAACCGGCAGACGAAACTCGCGACGTTCGAGTGATATATCGGGGTTCGCCGTCTCCAACCATGGGAGACGCGCTGACTCGCGGGACGCCGATTCTGACCGCGCCCGGACACATCAGCCGTATTAACATATCAGCCGTCGGCCGACGAATATAACAACCTCTCCGGAAATGGTCGAACAACGTGACTCGCACTTCGACCGGCCTCGTCGTGGCCATCGCCGTCCTCCTCCTCACGCCGGCGGCACTCGGCACCGCGGCGTCGGGCCAATCCGAGCAGGTACGGGAGATAGACAACTGCGGCGTCATCTCCGAACCGGGACGCTACGTACTGACGACCGACATCACGAACGGCGGGGGCGGCGACCACTTCACCTACTCCTCCCAGTCGTGTATCGTCGTCGAGAGCGACGACGTACACATCGAGGGCAACGGCCACCGGGTCGACGCTCTCGGGAACAGCGACACGACGGGCGTCGCCGTCGTCGGGAACGAGGTTGACCCCATCGAGAACGTGACGGTGTCGAACGTCACCTTCACCGACTGGAACCGCGCCGTCTACTTCCGCCACGTCGAGAACGGGACCGTGCGGGAGTCGGCGCTCCGCGCGAGCGCCTACGGGATGTCCATCGAACACTCCGAGGGCACGCGGGTGGTCGACTCCATGGTCGTCAACAACCTCCTCGGAATCTACGAGAACGACAACACCGGTACGGAACTCACCGACCTCCGGTACGCCAGCAACTACGCCGGCGACCACGTGACCGAGAACGAGACGGACGCCGGCGCGGCCGAGGAGACGCCGACGGCGACTCCCACCGCGACGCCCACGCCGACGCCGACACCCACCCCGACCGAGGAAGAAGACGACTACTGAACGACTCGAACCGAACTGAACCGAACGCCGAACGACTCTTTCTCTCCGTCGCCGACGCGAGACCGAAAAGGGACGGCTACGCGTCGGACGCCTCGGCGCTCTCGGAATCGCCGCTCGGCGTCTCGTCTTCGGCTTCGGCCTCGGTCGGCGTGTCCGCCGTCGACTCCTCGGGCGTCTCCGTGCCGACGGATTCGCCGTACACCTCCTGCTTTATCGGTTCGGTCCACTTCGGCCATAGCTGACGTTCCTCGAGTCCCTCGACGGAGTCCTCGCCGGACATCGCCTTGATGGCTCGGGCGTCTTCGAGACTCCAGACGGCGCCGTCCTCGTGAAACAGTCCGTTGAGGATTCCGACCTCCCGCTGTGAGGAGAAGTACGCCGGCTGGAGCATCAACGACCAGAAGAAGTTTCCGACGCCCATCTCGGTGATCGTCGGCGCCATCGAGGCGTAGTCCGGCGTCCGCTGCTCGCGCGGCGGGGCCGTGTGGAACCCCGCGCCGGACCGGACGCGCTGCCACTCGGTGAGCATCACCGGTTGGTCCATGTTCTCGTCGAGCGTCACCACCTGTCGGAGGGCGTCGCGGAAATCCTCCTGCGTCGTGGGGAAGTTGTAGTGGAACTGGAACAGATCGAGGTTCCAGTCGGCGTACTTGGCGTTCTTCGCCATGCTCGTCGCGCCGATGGTGAGCGGGACGGACCCGCGCATCTCCCACATCGTCTCGTACATCGCCTTCGAGAACGCCACCCGCCGGGAGTTCCAGCCGGGTTCGTTCATCACCTCGATGGCCAGCAACCGGTCGTCGTCGGCGTAGCGGTCCATGAACTGCCGGGTGAACTTCCGAGTGTCCTCCCAGCGGCTGCGGTCGCTCAACACCTTGTTCGACGGCGAGGCGACGCCGGTGGCGGTCATCAGGTCCTCGTCTTCGAGGTTCGCGCGCGTGGGCTGGTTGCCGATGCCCTCGAAGAGGCCGATGAGCACTCGGATGCCGTGGTCGTCGGCCGTCGACGCGAGGTCCTCGAACGCCTCGAAGAACCCCTCGGGATCCTCCTTCCAGAACTCGTAGCTACCCCACGTCCGAATCGCGTTGAGGTTCACCTCCTCGGCGTAGCCGAGGTCGCGGTCGGTTATCTCGTGGTCGTAGTCCCGCCACATCTGATAGAAGTTGAACGCCCGGGCGGGGATGTAGATGGCCCCGCGCACGTCGACGGGAGCGTCGGTGTCGGGAGCGACGGTGACGTCCCGCGTCGCCGTCTCCGGCGGGGTCGCTGCCTCCCCGTCGGTTGCCGTCGCCGTCTCCACCTCGTCGCTCAGTTCGGTCACGGAGTTGTCGTCGCCCGAGTCGTCGAACCCGAGGGACGAACAACCCGCGAGGCCCGCTATACCACTCGCCGCGCACCATCGGAGAAACCTCCGTCGCGTGTTCCGTGTCATTGCGTGCTCCAGTGTGAGTCGTCGTTTCCGCTGTCGTCGCCGTCTCCGCCGTCGGTCCGTCCGGGGCGTCGCTGCGGTCGACGCGCGCCCGGCGTCGGCGGCGCACCGCTCTTGGCCGCACCGTTCGTCGTGCGGTCCGTCGCGCCGCCCGTCATCGTCCTCCTCGGTCGGTCATCGTCGTTGTCATCGGTATCGTGGTGCCGTCCGTTATGCGTTGTCGCCGGCCGCACTCGCTGTCAGTCGTCCTCAGTTCCCGCTACGCTACGCTCCGCCTCGTCGCCGCCACGCCGCCTCCGCCCCGCCCCAGGCGAGTAGGGTGACGACGGCGAGCAGCGTCGCGAGTATCTCCGGCAGGCCCATCCAGACGGGCGTGATGTACATCAGCCCGTTCAGGTACCGTCCGGGGACGATCTGTTTGACGAGGATGGACGCCCGGTCAGCGAGGCTCGGGTCCTTCGATTGCAGGTTGGCGGACGCGGCGCTCGGTCCGCCGGCGCTCTCGTCGCCCGTCCCCAGTCGCTCCGCCTCGTAGGGGAAGGCGATGTCGACGCGCCAGACGACTTTGCCGTCCTCGTTCACCTCGAAGACGCGGTTGGCGTTCGAGTCGCTGATGAGGGTGTGACCGTTCGGCAGGCGGTCGGCGTCGCGCGGCCACTGCATGCGGCCGTCGCGCCAGTGCCAGGACTGCTCCCACGTGCCGTTGGTCCGCTGGTACTCGATAACGCGGTTGTTCTCCGAGTCGGCGACGAGCACCGCCGGACCGCCGCGCGACTCGGGGATGTAGTCCGGGTTGTGCTGCTCGTAGAGGACGCTCGTGTCGTCCTCGGCGCCGAGCGTCCAGTTCTCGTCCAGACCGTTCTCGTCGACGAAGACGACGCGGTCCTGGTTCCGGGCGCTGACCATGATTCGGCCGTCGTCGAGTATCTCGACGTCGTTGATGTGGGTCCAATCTCCCGGGGAGTCGTCGCCGCTGTCGGGGGCGAACGACTCGCTGGCGTTCCACGTCCACTCGGTCTGCCCGTCGCGCGTGTCCACGACGAACACGCGGTCGAGGTAGATGTCGGCGACAACGAGGTGCGTCTCGTTCAGTCGGTCGGCGTCGTGGTACCGCGTCGCCTCCTTACCCGGCGTCACGCGGTTCCACACCTCGGTCGTCTCGCCCGTGGAGAGGTTGACGCGCTCGAAACCGTTTCGCGTACAGGCGTCCGAGGAGCGGCCGGACTGGTAGCGGTCCCACTTCTCCTGGCTCACCCCTCGCTTCGAGAGGTTCCACTCGGCGGGGCACTGGTCGGGTTCGAGATGGTCGGCGTACATGTACTCGACCGTCGCCTCGGTCCCGGGCACGGGGTCGACGTCCCAGTAGCGCGTGTGGGTGTCGTTGTAGTAGAGCGTCGTCCCGTTCGGCGCGAACGCGACGAGTTCCGCTCTCGCCCGCGGTCCCTCGCTGGCCCGGCCGCGCCAGGAGTTCGAGTCGGTGGCGACCACGGTGATACCGTCCCGCGGCGGGACCACCTGCTCGCTCCCGTCGACGGTCCCCTCTGAGATGTGACTCTCGAAGGTGCTGCCCGACGACCCGGCGGCGTACCCGAAGGCGACTCCGGCGGCGGACAGACAGAGGACCACGGCGAAGAAGGCGCGAACGGCCCGCTTAGAGACCATATGCGTACAGACTGCGGTCGACACTCATATGCGTCACGGCCGTCGTGTCGGAGCGCTGTCTCGACGGTCGAATCGGCGGGGACGGCGACGTCTCGGACGGGTCCGGCGGGTTTCCGGACCGCTCGGAACCGCGCGCCGTTCTCTTTCGTATCACGTGTAGTCGGGTGCGCTCCGCCCGAAATACTTTTTCGACACGCGCCCGCCGGCCCGCGGAGTTGACAGGTTTCGCCGAGGGTCGTCCGCGTTCGCCGGAAGGGATGCGAACGACCCGGCTCTGTTCATACCTCTCAAAAGTGATAGAATGGATGTCTGACTAGAGGGTGTATTCAACCGTGAATTGCTGTTCGTTTCGCGCCTTAGGGTGTGATGCAGCTGTTCAGTAGAAGTGTGCGTAGTGAGCATCCGGGAGCGACCGCAGGAAGCGAGCGGTTCTCCGATGGAGCCGTCTCTGACGGCGGAGTCGGTCTTTTTTCGTCCAGGTTTTTGCGAGGAGTGGTCGCGCGGAGCGCGACCCGACGAAGTAAAAAAGGTGGGCTGTTCTGAGCGATTCGACTCTCTCAGATTGGGTGCTGGTCACCGACCGATTCGCGCCCTCTATTCAGCACGGCCTCGACGAATTGTCAGCGCCCGCAGATTTCAACGGAGTCGACGACCCCACGTCGGAGCGACGCCGCCGGTCCGCATCCGCACAGCCCTCCAAAATCCCGTTTTCGTATCGCGGTATCCGGTTCACGCCACCCTCGACCCCAAGCTTGCGCCGTGAGCAAATCATTTCACGGGGGACCGCAACCCCGTAGTATGGACGACAAGCGGGAACTGCTCGACCTGTTGCTGCGAGACGCTCGCGAGAGCCCAGAAGACATCGCCCGGCAGACTGGCCTCGACGCGGCGGCGGTCGAAACGCTCCTCACGGAGTTAGAAGAGGAGGGCGTCGTCCGCGGCTACCAGGCCGTCGTCGACTGGGACCGCGTGGACGAAGAGCACGTGCAGGCGCAGTTGGAACTCAACGTCGAACTCGACCGCGAGACGGGGTACGAAGAGATAGCCCGCCGCATCGCCAAGTTCCCCGAGGTGTCCTCGCTCCGGTTGGTCTCCGGCGACTTCGACTTCGCCGTCGACGTCGAGGGGAAGTCGATGCACGACGTCTCGCAGTTCGTCTCCGAACGCATCGCCCCCATTCCGGAGGTGACCCAGACGGTGACGCACTTCGTCATGGAGACGTACAAGGAACGCGGCATCGAGATGGGCGATACGGACGAGGACGACCGACTCACGTTCTCGCCATGAGCCGTCACCTCTCGACGCGCGCGCAAGAGACGCCGCCGTCCGGTATCCGGCGCTTCTTCGAGGTGGCCGAGGAGATGGACGACGTCATCTCCCTCGGCGTCGGGGAACCCGACTTCTCCGCGCCGTGGGCCGCCCGGACCGCCGCCATCGACTCGCTGGAACGCGGTCGCACCTCCTACACGTCGAACCGCGGGCGCCGCGACCTGCGGGAGGCCATCGCCGACCGGGTCGAGCGATACGACCACTACTACGACCCGGACGACGAGATACTCGTCACCGCGGGCGCGAGCGAAGCCGTCGACCTGGCGATGCGCGCCCTCGTCGACCCCGGCGACACCGTCGCGGTGCCGGAACCGTCGTACATCTCCTACACGCCGACCGTCTCGTTCGCCGGCGGGGACTCCCTGCCGGTGCGGACGCGCGCCGAAGAGGAGTTCGCCCTCCGGTACGAGGACCTCGAACGCGCCGGCGCGGCCGACGCCGAGGCTCTGGTCCTCTGCTACCCGAACAACCCGACGGGCGCGGTGATGTCCGAGGACGGACTCGCCGAGGTGGCGGAGTTCGTCGAGGAACACGACCTGTTCGTCCTCTCCGACGAGATTTACGCGGCGCTCAGATACGAAGACGACCATGCCTCCATCGCCACGATACCGGGGATGCGCGAGCGAACCGTCGTGTTCAACGGCTTCTCGAAGGCCTACGCGATGACGGGGTTCCGCCTCGGCTACGCGCTCGGTCCCTCGGAGGTCATCGGCGCGATGAATCGCATCCACCAGTACACGATGCTGTCGGCGCCGACGACGGCGCAGTACGCCGCCCTGGAGGCCATCGAGGCGTGCGACGACGCCGTCGAGGACATGCGCCGCGCCTACGACCGACGGCGGCGGTTCGTCATCTCGCGGTTCAACGAACTGGGGATGGACTGCTTCGAGGCGAAGGGCGCCTTCTACGTCTTCCCGAAGTGTCCCCCGGGGTGGGAGGACGACGAGGCGTTCGCGGAAGCCTTGCTCGAAGAGGAGAGCGTCGCCCTCGTACCGGGTCGCGTCTTCGGCGAGGGCGGCGAGGGTCACCTCCGCGTCTCCTACGCTACGGGGATGTCGGAGTTGAAGACGGCGCTGAACCGCATCGAATCGTTCGTGCGAGAGTAAACCCCCGGTCGCGATATCGATTTTTCGAGAGACCGCGAGCGCCGCGGATGCAGACGCGGAGAGTCGCACTGAACCACCTCGTCGTGGAGCGGTTCCGCGTCGGCGACGACGTGCGCTGGTAATCGGTCGAAAAGAGGATTCGGACGGCTGCCGGCCTACGCGAGGGGGAGCACCGTCGAGTAGGCGAGCACGGCGACGATACCGGTGATCGAGATGATGGTCGTCAGCACCGTCCACGTCTTCAGCGTCTCCGCCTGCGTGAGACCGCCGATCTCCTTGACGAGCCAGAATCCGGAGTCGTTGTACCACGAGCAGATGTTCCCGCCGGCGCCGATGGCCATCACGAGGTACGCCGGGTGGACGGCGAGTTGACCGGTCAGCGGCGCCATGATGCCCGCGGTGGTGAGCATCGCGGCCGTCGCCGACCCCTGCGCGATGCGGACGATGGCGGCGATGAGCCACGCGGTCACGATGAGCGGGATGCCGATACCCTCCAGACTGCCGGCGATGTAGGAACCGATTCCCGAGGCGGCCAACAGCGCGCCGAACGCGCCGCCCATCGCCGTGATAGCCGCGATGTTACCACCGCTCTTCAGCGCCTCCGTCAGTTCGTCCTCCCACTGCGAGCGCGTCAGTTCGGACCACCGCAGGTAGGTCAGCGCCGCCGCGATAGCNTTCAGCGCCTCCGTCAGTTCGTCCTCCCACTGCGAGCGCGTCAGTTCGGACCACCGCAGGTAGGTCAGCGCCGCCGCGATAGCCGCGATAGTGAGTGCGACGTTCTTGTCGCCGATGAAGGCCACGACGGGCCTGATGCTCTGAAGAATCGGGTACGAGGACTGGAACGTGTCGACGACGGTGTAGGAGGCGACGAGGACGACGGCGAGGAGTATCGGGAGCGCCGACTCGAAGACGCCCGGGATGTTCTCGGAGGAGCGGTTCGCACGCTCCATCAGCTCCTCGGTGGAGGTCCCCATCGCGTCGCGGAGGGGGATGTCGAGACGTCGGTTTATCCAGCGACCGTAGACGAGTCCGGCCATCGTCGCCGCCGGGAGGGCGACGGCGACGCCGACGGCGATGGTCATCCCGAGGTTGACGCCGATTTCGCTGGCGACGGCCAGCGGACCCGGCGTCGGGGGGATGAACACGTGAGCCGTCGCTCCGCCGGCGCCGACGGCGACGATGTACAGCGCGTAGTCCTTCCCGCGGCGTGCCCGCATCGAACGGGCCAGCGGCGCGAGCAGGTAGAAGACGCTGTCGAAGAAGACGGGAATCGCGAGGACGGTACTACTCCCCCACAGCGCGATGTCGGAGTTGTCCTCGCCGAGAACCGACTGGAAGCCGCGCACGATGCGCTGTGCGGACCCGGCCTCCAGCATCGCCTTGCCGATGACGGCCGCCATCAGGATGGGGATACCGATGCCGGCCATCCCGTTCCCGAACGCCGTCGCCGTCCGCGTCGCCGCGTCGGCCAGCGAGAAGTCGGGCACGAAGGCGGCGTTGACGAGTCCGACCGTGAACGCGGCGATGGTCAGGCCGACGAACGCCGGAAGGTCCCAGACGACGAGTAACAACACGACCACGATGAGCCCGACGATGAACGCCAGAAGCGGGCTGTGTGCGAATTCGATTGCCATGTGAGTTCCGATAGATGTCACCCACGTCCGTTGAAAATATTTTCCATTACAAAATATGTACCAATAGATACTGAGGAATATTTTATATCATTTCGATATTTTTAATTATCGAAAGTGGGGGTCGTCGAAACCGGCCCCGCGTTTATGATCCTCGACGTGGACGGGGTGAACGTGAAACGAGCACTCGCCGTCGTCGAACCGACCGACGCATCGAAGGACCTGCTCCGCGAGGCGGGAAGTCTCGCAGAGGGCGTCGACGCCGAACTGGTCCTCGTCCACGCGACCACCGACGAGGAGTACAGCGCCCGCCGAAAGGCGATGGAGTCGCTCTCGAACGCCTCGGGCAAGTACACGCCCGGCGAGGCCCGGGCGGGCGCGGCGGAGTTCGCGCGCGATCTCGGCGAGGAAGTTCTCGCGTCGTTCGACGTCGAGTACGAGGTCACCAGTTCGGTCGGCGACAAAGCCGACGGAGTTCTCGACGCCGCCGAGGCGTACGACTGCGACCACGTCTTCTTCGCCGGACGACAGCGGTCCCCGACCGGGAAAGCCCTGTTCGGCGACGCGACCCAGCGGGTCATCCTCGAGTTCGAGGGTCCTGTAACCGTCCTCACCGCCTAACCGGGGTTCCCGCTCCGTGCGGGTGACACGCACGGATAGACACTCGCGTGCAGAAACTCATCAAATACACAAAGTATTATTTGGGATGGTTGCGTGAGTAAAGACGAATGGATCAGGGAGGTGGGGCCGGTGGCGCGCCCGGAGACGCGCCGGGGCTCGCCGCTGCGCTCGACGGTCTGAAACAGCGCGGAAGCGCGCTTCTGATCGTCGGTTCGGTGCCCGCAGACGTCTACCGACAGGTGTCCGTGCGGATGCTCGGCGACGGCGACGCGGCGCCCAGGCGTCGTCTCCTCGTGACGAACGCCACCGACGACGAGCGGGATTCGCGGCTGGATGGGGTCGAGCGCCGGACCCCCGAGTGGACCCGTATCGTTCGGTTTGCCGCCCCGTCCCGGGGGTCCGCGGCCGCGTCGAGCGGACAGACTTCGACCGTCTCACCGGCGGAACCGGAGACGGCGACGAACTCGAACCGGGAGTCGGAGTCGGATGCCGACACCGATGCCGGAGGCGACCCCGTCGCCCACTGCGTCGATGGGGACGTGACCGAGTTGGGCGCGGAAGTGACGAAGACCGTCGAGCAGTTCGACGCCATCGCCGGGGGACTGACCCCGGCGGAACTCCGGGTCGCGTTCGACTGCCTGCCGGTCATCCTCGCCGAGTACGACCTCGAGACCGGATTCCGGTTCGCACACATCCTCGCGAACCACGTCCGCGCCGTCGACGGGATGGCGCACTTCTGGCTCCCGCGCGAGCGCGACGACGAGGCGGTTCGCGTGCTCGAACCGCTGTTCGACGCGACGGTCGAACTCTGTCTCGACGGAACCCAGTTGCGACAGCGCTGGCACTTCCGCGACCGCAACCTCTCGTCGGATTGGCTCACGCTGGAATGACCCGCGGAGTCAGCGCGTCGAGTGCGACCGACCAACACGCTTTTGCTCGCAAACGACGACGGAGGAGATGATGGAACGGTTCGAGAATCCTGAGAGTTGGTCGCTCACGACCCCCGAGACGCACCTCGAACTCTCGCTCGAACCGGTCCCCGGCGGCGACGGGATTCTCGTCACCGACCCGATAGAGCGTCACCAGTTCGCGCTGTCGACGCCCTCGGTGCTCGACCCCGAACCGGCCGACCCGGACTCGTTCTGGTTTCCGGCCGACGCCGCCGTTCGCTTCCGCACCGACAGCCTCGACCTCCAGTCCGTCGTCTCGGTCTGCGTCCGCGACGACGAGGGGCAGATGCTGGGTCAGACCGAACACTACGCCTCGGAGTCGTTCCCGCGCGCGACGTACAGCCTGGAACTGTTCGCGCCCGTCAAGACGTACGTCCGCGTCACCGCGCCGCTGACGATTCGCTCGGACGCCGAGCGAACGACGCTTTCGTTCGGCGAGGAGGCGGAGGTGCTCGTCGGCGCGCGCTCGCACCACAAACGCCCCGCGGCGACCATCACGACCCCGGACGACCCGCGGTCGATGATGCGGGCGGTGTCGCTGCTCGGGTCGGCGCTGAAGACGACTTCGCCCGAGCGGTCGTACCCGACGCTTCGGGGGCACCCGCCTCTCATCGAACGGGGGGAGACGTTCCGCGCGCCGCCGACTATGACCGCGCCCGAGACGGGGGTCACGTTGGAACTCCCGGCGACGTACCGACACGTGTACGTCGCCGCGCCGCTGGCGTACTACCTCGGCGCCACCGTCGTAGAGGGCGAGACGCCGCGACTCCGGACGGAGGACGGCTTCACCTACGACCTCGACACGGCAGCGGGCTACGAACGGGCCGTCGAACGCGCCCTCAAACAGACGTTCTTCCTCGACTGTCTCACCCGCACGGAGGGGTACTACCAGGTCGACCTTCACGAGCGTCGGGCGGTCGAGGAGCGGCTCGACCTCGACTTCGCCGACTTATACCACCGGTCGCTGGCCGAACGGGTCGCCGCCTACCTGCGGGTGCCCTACGACGCCGTCGCCGACCACGTCCCGGAGTGGAAGCTCACGACGCACGTGACGCCGACGCCGGACAACGTCGAACTCCTGCCGTTCGTGGCGAACGACCTCGCCATCGTCCGGACTCCCCGGGCGAAACCGGCCGCGAGTTCGGAGACGCAAGCAGCGGCGGTCGGCGATTTCCTGCGGTCCTCGTCGGCCGGCGTCGACGGAGTCGCCTCTGGCGAGGACTTCACTCGAAGTGCGGCTGGAACGACCCCGCTCCCGGAACGGACGTACGTCCAGCCCGAGGAGACCGATTCGCTCGAGCAGGCGTGGGTCGGGGAAGGGACTCCCATCGGCGCGAGTAAGGCCTCCCTGCAGGCGTACCGCAACCGGCTGTATCGGTCGCCGACGGAGGGCGACATCGGAATCACCGTCGTCTGCAACGACCCCAAGATGGCCGACGAACGGGAGGACGTGGAGACGGTGTACGGCTCGCGCGACTCGCTCCCGTTCGACGTGCAGGTGCAGTACGAGTTGACGCGGGCGGAACTCCGCGACGCGCTCGCCAGTGAGACCGATTTCTTCCATTACATCGGCCACATCGACGGCGACGGCTTCCAGTGTGCAGACGGGACGCTGGACGCCTCGTCGCTGACCGACGTCGGGATGGACGCGTTCCTGCTCAACGCCTGCCGGTCGTACGAGCAGGGGATGCACCTCATCGACGCGGGCGCCATCGCGGGCATCGTGACGCTCGACGACGTGATCAACTGCAGCGCCGTCGAAGTCGGATCGATGCTCGCGCGGTTGCTTAATAGGGGGTTCCCGATTCGGACAGCCTTAGAGATAGCCAGTGAGACGAACGTTCCAGATAGCGATTATCTGGTCGTCGGAGATGGAGGACACCCCATCGCACAAGTTCAAGGGGCGATCCCGAATTCCATCGATATCGAATCGAAGAGCGAGAGCGAAGTCAGTCTCCGTTATCACACCTATACTGCAGCCGGCTACGAACTCGGGACAATAGTCAAACCCATGATTACGGGCGATTCTTCGTACTATCTCTCGTCGGGCGTTGCAGATACGTTCACCGTCAGTCACGACGAGCTACGGGATTTTCTCGCCGCAGAAGTGATTCCGGTCTTCGAAAATGGCACCTTTTACTGGAGTAACAATCTCGAGCTGAGTCAGCTGTAGTTACGGGCCGTTAATCGCGACATGGTTCCCCGCCGCAACGGAGCCCGCCTGCGACAGCAACAGCAGCGCCGTAAACAGGACGCCCATCATGCGCGGGTGTTCGGTCAGGTACTGTGCGACAGCGTTCGCGTCATCTTCGGACATGACGTATAGTGCATAGACCCGGCCATAAATGAATATTTTCGAGAACATCTGATACTAAATTAAATCAATTTAGTCGGGCATTTTTATAAAGAAATACGGAGACGTAGTCAGAGAGAATATAATCGTCGTACGACCGTTCTCGCCGGGAGAACGTCGTCACTCGGAGTAAGATGCTGCGAGGAGAGTGCCGACCGGGAGTTCGTCAGTTCTCGCTTTCGAGGTCCTCGAACGCGGAGGTATCACCGAGATCGCGGTAGACGGCGGCGATGTCGCGTTCCTCGTCGAACTGGCGGAGCGTCTCGTCGAGGTTCGCGCGGAGTTCAGAGAGGCGCGCGTCGAGTTCGCGGTACTCGTCGTTCTCCTCCAAAGCGGCCGCCTCCTTCTCCGATTCGAGGAGCGCCTTCTTCGAGGCGAGCGAGAACAGTTCCTGCACGCCGTCGTTGTAGGAATTCCTGAGGAGAAGGTTGTCGACCGTCTCTTCGAGCGCCTCTTTCGAGACGGGTTTGACGAGATAGTCGTCGAATCCCATGGCGACGATGTCGAAGTCCGGTTCGACGGCCGTCACCATAGCGACGCGGCACTCGAAGCCGCGGCTCCGTATCTCGGTGAGGGCTTCGTCCCCGGAGAGGTCCGGCATGCGGCGGTCGAGGAGGACGACGTCGACGTCATCGTCGAGTTGGTCGAGCGCCTCGTGACCGCCGTAGGCGACGCGGACACGGCAGTTCTCTCTGAGCCACGTTGCGTACAGGTCGGCGAGGTCCGGCTCATCTTCTACGATGAGCACGAGCGGCTGGTCAGCACTCATTTGTATGTCCGTGGTGTTCCCGGAACACGCACGTCATCGAATGAATCGCGTGGGCATATCAAGATACCCCTTATTCCGTCTGACGTGAACGTATTGGTTCCGGTCCACATGGATATTCAGTCAGAAGTTCGCAACTACTTAGATTTATATGTTTCGGCCTATTTCGCACGGAATGATACGCGAGCGCAAACAGCTCACTCCACCACGCCGGTGATAGTCACGCGCGTCGCTTCCACCTCTTCGAGGACGGCCCCCCAACCGCCGACGCTGTAGGACCCCTCGTCGGTTCGGAGGGTGAAACACACCTGCCCGGCCAACTGCGAGAGGGCGGGCGTCCCGTCTGTCTCCGCCGCGCCCGAGTAGTGGAGTTCGACGATGTCTCCCGAGAGCTCGACGGCCGCGCCGGTCGCAGTGTCGAACCCCGTCACCGACGCGCGGACGGTCGCCCCCGCGGAGAAGGAGGGTTCGATGGTGCGGACACACCGACGGATGTCGGCGAAGACGAACGGCGGGTCGTCGTCCCCCTCGGCGTAGACGACGTCCCACACCTCCCACAGACAGGTCTGAAAGTACCAGTGGAAGACGTACGTGAGCGTGTAGTCGTTGACCAACACCCCGTACTGGTTCAGCGAGTTCGCGTGGGGCGCAAAGCAGGTCCCGGTCCGGTCGACGAGGAGGACGAACGGCGTCGGCAGCGTTCGGTGGCGGGCCTCGGTGACGACGCCCTCGAAGTCGGCGACGTCGAACGCCGAGGGGTCGGCGTCGGGGTCGGTGTGCAGCGACACCTTCACGATGGCGTCGTTCTCGTACGCCTCCCGGAGTGCGGGCCGGAGCTTCTCGTACTGTTCGGGCGTCGCCGACAACTGCACCTCGTTCTCCGCGTCGCGGATGAACGACGCGGCGCGTTGGAGCACCGTGTCGAACCGCTTGACGATGCTCAGCATGTGCCGGTCGACTTCGGGTTCTTCCCAGCGGTCCTCTATCTCGTCGGCCGCCGTCTCCAGCATCGTCGCGCGGTCGCGGAAGTCGTCGAGGACGGTCTCCGGGTCGCACGCCCGCGCGTGCAGGCTGTCCTGCTCGTACGTCTCGATGTACCCCTTCGCTTCTAAGTCTCTGAGCACGTCGTAGATGCGCGCGGTGGGGACCGCGCAGGCGTCGGCCAACTCCGTGGCGCTGGCGGTGCCTAACTGCAGGAGGGTGTTGTACGCCTCCGCTTGGTACTGCGAGAGCCCCGCGTCCTCGAGGGCGTCACGCAACTCCGTGGAGTTCATGCACTCCGTCGTGATTGAACCGCATTAATCATCATTGTTCCGGAGGACCACTACAGGAGATGTAACACAGTCAGCGTGAACGCGGGAAGAGGTGAACCACGGCGTCGAGCCTCGAACGGTCCGTTTCGAGACGGGGACACCGCCGGTGTGGTCGGCGGGCGGAGGAAGGCGGGGAAGAGCAGCCGGTTCGGGCGAGAGAATCTACTCGTTCTGCGGGCTGTAGTTGGGCGCCTCGTCGGTGATCATCACGTCGTGGGGGTGGCCTTCGGTCTGTCCGGCGCTGGAGACGCGGACGAACTCGGCGCGCTCTTTGAACCCGGGGAGCGTCTCGGCGCCGACGTAGCCCATGCCCGAGCGCATCCCGCCGACGAGTTGGTGGAGTTCGGAGGCGAGCGTACCCTTGTACGGCGTCGCCGCCTCGACGCCCTCGGGGACGAACTCCTCGTCCTCGTCGGCGTCCTTGAGGTAGCGGTCGCCGCCGCCGGATTTCATCGCGCCGACGGAGCCCATGCCGCGGTACTGTTTGTACTTCTTGCCGTTCATCGTGATGACGCGACCGGGCGCCTCCTCGGTTCCGGCGAAGTACGAACCGAGCATGACGGCGTCGGCGCCGGCGGCGATGGCTTTGATGGCGTCGCCGGAGTAGCGGATACCTCCGTCGGCGATGACCGGCACGCCCTCGGGGGCGGCCACGTCGGCGACTTCGGCGACGGCGGTTATCTGCGGCATTCCGGCGCCGGAGACGACGCGGGTCGTACAGATGGAGCCGGGACCGATGCCGACTTTGAGACCGTCGGCGAAGTCGACGGCCGCCTCGGCGGCCTCGCGAGTGCCGACGTTGCCGACGACGACGTCAGCCTCGACGGACTGCTTTATCTCGCGGGCGCTGTCGAGGACGTTGAGGTTGTGCGCGTGCGCGCAGTCGATAAACAGCACGTCGGCGCCGGCCTCGTCGGCCGCCGTCGCGCGGTCGGACTCGAACGGGCCGACGGCGACGCCGCAGACGAGGCGGCCGTCGTCGTCGCGCGCGGCGTTCTCGTGTTCGCGACGCTGGAGGATGCTCTGCATCGTCACCAGACCGACGAGGTGGCCCCCCTCGTCGACGACGGGGACCCGCTCTATCTTGTGGTCGTACATGAGTTCCAAGGCGTCGCGGGCGGTCACGTCGCGGGCGGCCGTGATGACCTCGTCGGTCATCGCCTCGCGGACGGCGTCGGACTCGCCGACTTCGAGGTACGGGCGGATGTCGGTGCCGGAGATGATGCCGAGGACCTCGTCGTCGTCGTCGACGACGGGAGCGCCGGAGACGCCCTGACGCTCCATCATCAGGTCCACCTCGCTGATCGTCTGAGAGGGACGGGCCGTCACGACGTTCTCGCGGCGGATGACGAGTTCGTCGGCGCGCTTTACGCGCTCTATCTCTGTGATCATCGTCTCGACGTCCATGTTCTGGTGGAGGACGCCGAGACCTCCCTCGCGAGCCATCCCGATGGCCATGCCGCTCTCGGTAACGGTGTCCATCGCCGCAGAGAGCACGGGGAGATTCAGTTCGACGTTCTTCGAGACGGCCGTCGACACGTCCGCTTCGTCGGGTTCGACCCGGCTCTCCATCGGGCGGAGCAGTACGTCGTCGAACGTCAGTGCCTCTGGAACGCGCAGTTTCTCGGAGAAGGATTCTCGGTCCGGAACGTCGTTCGCCATGTAAATCGTCCAGACTCCTGCGACAAAAGAGTTGCGAGACAACACGGCCGTGCAGTTCAGTGGCATTCCAGTGAGCCAGATATCCACGTCCGAGCATATCTGTCGCTCCGCGAAGAACTCGTCGCGTCCACCGGAAACCGAGCGACGGCGGCGGGAGCCGCATCTCGCAAGAATCACCCGAACCACCACGCAGTGCCGATAAATGGTCGGTGAAAATCTCTATCAGCGAAGAAACGTAGCCTTCTTCAAGTAGCCTTCAGAGAGATATTGATTCCCGTGCCGCGGAGTCTCACACAAATTTTAATAGTTTAGTACGGCTGTTTACAGATATGGACTCCGAGTGTCCCGCTGCATCGCGCATCGCCGGCCAGACGAGCTTCGATTCCGGCATTTTCTTCGGCTTTACAGCGATGTGGCGGACATTCGCGTTCGGGAAACCGACTCTCCCGACTCTCGCGGCGCTCGGAGGACTCGCGGCCACCGACGACGGGTCGACTGGCTTGCGTTCGTATCACCGCTTGGCCGATGGTGACGGCCGCTAGCGCTGGATGAGCGTCTCACAACACCCCGTCGCGCTTCGCTTAGAGCAGCAGGTGGGGGGAGCGACGCGCCTCCTCGCGACGGTCATGGCGCTGCCCCTCGTCGACGGTATCTTCCCCGCGCTCGTCATCGCGGGCGCGATGAGCGGGCCCATCGGCATCCTCCAGACCGGACTGCTCATCTTCGGCGGGTCGGCCACCGTCGCGGTCATTCTCGCCGAGATGGAGGGAACCCGCCGCGAGCAGGTGACGTCGATACTCCTCCTCGGCGCCGTTCTCCTTCCGGTCGCCGGACTGGAAGCGATGTTCGCGAGGACGCTGCAGACGGTGTTGAACTTCGACGTGTTCCACCGCTTCGCCGGGCTTGTCATCCTCGCCGTCGCGGCGAAGACGGCCTCCTCGGAGGTCGGCGAGAAGCTTCCGTCCCCGAGCGTCATCATCGGCCTCGGACTGGTCGCGAGCTTCGACCCCTCGAACCCGAAGCTGATACTGAACCTCGGCGGGGAGATGCTGACGACCGTCTCGCACGCCGTCGCGGCGGCCGGAACGGGCGTCGCCTTCGCGCTCGCCGTCGCGCTGCTCGCGCCGCGTCTGCGCGGCGCGGTCGACATCGACCGCTTCCGCTTCGGCAGTTCCGTCGCGCTCGGGATGCTGGCGCTGGACGTGCTCGGGGTGCTCCCGACGCAGCGTCCCATCGCGCTGGGCGTCCTCGCCGTGACGGCGCTGTTCGCCTACGACCGCTCGGCCGGCGAGTCGGCCGAGGAGGCGGCCACCGACGACGACCCGTCCGCCGCGGAGGACGCGCCCGCCGCCACCGCCGCCGCCACCGTCGCCGACGGGGGCGACCGCTCGAAGTCGACCCGTGATGACTCCGGCGGCGACACCGCGTCGGACGCCGGCTACGGCTACCCCAGCGACAGCGATTCGCGCGCCCCGTGGCTCTGAGCCCGCCGGATCGCCACTCTCCGTTTCTTCCCGTTCGTTCCGTCCCCGACAGCCCCCGCAACGCGGAGGACTTACCACGGTCCCGTTCGTCCGCCCGGTATGAGCAACCGCGTCGTCGAAGGACGGATGGTGACGCCGGAGCGACTCGCAGAACTCGTCGAAGGGGAGAAACCCCTGGAGGCGGAGTCCATCGAAGACGCCGACAGGGAGTGTCCCGAGTGCGGCGGCAACGTCATCTCGGTGGGCTACATGCCGAGCGTGACGGAGTTCGTGACGGCCTACAAATGTCAGGACTGCGAGTGGGCCGAGACCGACCGCGACTGACGGGAGCCAATCGAAATTCCTTTACGTGGAATCGCCATACGAGGAGACGCAGACAGCGGGGTCGTGGCCAAGCCCGGCATGGCGACTGACTCCAGAGGCGACGCGCCCGGGACGAAACTCCAGACTGATATACCGAGCGACCGACTGATCATCGGTCGCGTTGACGACCCTCTGGAGTTCCGAGGCGCACACCGGAGATATCAGTCGATCGGGGGTTCAAATCCCTCCGACCCCACTACTATCTTAACTCACTCCTCTGAGCGTCCGCTCTCCACCTCTCCTTCCGTACTCACTAGATCGAGGTCGAGCGCTCGGTGAATCCGGTCGACGATATGTGCTTGTCAGCACTCGTGCGAAGTTCGCAGGCGGAACTCCCACCGAGCGAGAATCCACTAGTGAGGTCATAGGTCGCCGTCGCATAGAGGCTGCAATGGCAGAAATCGGAGCCGTAGACGCACACGGAGGGGCCATCGGCGAACTCGACCGGCGTACTGACGAGGAAAACCTCGTCGTGACGCTCGTCGAACGGGTGGCCGCGACGCTCGGTCGGGACCCGATCGACCTCCCGTCGCTGTCGAAGGAGGTCGACCTCGAAGCGGTCGCGACGCTCGGGGCGGCCCCGGGCGCGACGGTCAGCTTCCAAGCCTGCGACTGCGCGGTGTTCGTCGGGAGCAGCGGCGACGTCTCCGTCTCGCGACTCGATGCAGAGCCGTTCGAGGGGGCGGCGTAGATACGGTCCTCGGAGAAACGGGAATGTCCCTCTGCCGTCGAACCGAGCCGAACTGGACCGAGCCGAACAGACGGGATTTCTGCCTCGCGGTCGGGTCAGTCGGCCAGTTCGGCGTGGGGGCGGTCGAACTCCACGTCGGTCCCGTCCTCGCGGCAGACTTCGAGGGCGTGCTTCGCCGCGAACCCGGCGTCGTGCGCGGTGGCGCCGGTGCCGACGCCGACTTTGAGTTCGACGCCGGCCTCCTCGGAGACGTGGCGAATCGCGTCGCGGTAGTCTCCCTCGGTCATGGCCGGACAGACCGAGATGATGTTGTCGCCGCCGACGAAAAAGGAGAGCGCGTCGTCCTCCTCGCGGAGGTAGCGCATCAGCGTCGCGTAGCCCTGCTCGATCTGGATGAACGAGTCGAACTCGTTGAGCCGGTCGGTGTACTTGCCCGTCGCGTCGTTCACGTCGAAGTGGGCGATCTGAACGTCCTCGCCCGCCCGTTCGGCGTCCGAGAGGGTGCTTCCCGAGAGCACCTCGCGCCGGTCGCCGTCCTGTGCGCTACCGGCGGTCTGGAGGCCGGCGGTGCCCGATTCGAGCGCCTCGATGGGCGAGGGGTCGACGCCGACGCCGAGGCTTATCGTCACCGGATAGCGGTTGCCGATGGAGTCCTGCAGCAGTTCGTGGTCCGCGTCGTCGAGGCCGTTCGTGACGGCTACCATGTTGTCGAAGCGGGTGAAAAAGACGTAGCCGTTCCGGCTCCCGACGAACTGCGCGAGGTCCGCGAACAGCCGCGACTGAAGCGTCTGGAGGTCCATCTCTCGGCGCGGCTCCGGGGTGACGGTCCACGGACCGTAGTTGTCTATTTGAACGAGCGAGAGCTGCGTGTTCGTCACGTTCGGAGACAGGAAGTTCGAGCATATCGTTCTTTGGTTATGCGCGCGGACGCGCCGCTATTCGACGTTCCCGACGCGGACTCGTTCACTTCGCGCTCGCGCGCCTCCGGCGGACGTACCTGTCGTGCGCCACGTCGAGCGTTATCCAGACTACTACCCACGTCAGGATGCCGACGAACGTGACCACCGTCGTCGAGAGCAGCGGAACGAGGCTCGCGACGCCGACCAGCACGGAGTAGGTGAGGAACACCGAGAGCACCGCAACCGCGAGTCCGACCGCGCCGAACGCGTAGTGGCTCCGCGCCCCGGGCGTGTACGGCCCCGTCGACGCCCCATCTTCCGCTCGCACCACGAGTACGTTCATAATTAATAGTCAACCCCATCCCACATAATTGTTACCGAGGCACACGGATATCGTAGTTCGCAGCAAGGGGAGCGCTCCCCCATCGATTAAACCCGGACGCCGCCCAAGTGAGAGCGATGAACTTCCGAGGCGTCGTCCTCGACGTGGACGGCACGGTGGTGCGCGGGGACGAACTGATTCCGGGCGCGGGAGACGGACTGGATGCGCTCGCGGCCGCCGGCGTGAAACGCGTGTTCGTCTCGAACAACCCGACGAAACCGCCCGGGGCGTACGTCGACCGGTTCGCCGGCGTCGGCCTCGAAGTATCGCCCGAGGAGGTGATAACCGCCGGGTCGGTGACGGCCCGGTACCTCCGCGAGGAACGACCCGACGACGACCTGTTCGTCGTCGGCGAGTCGGGGTTGGTGGACATCCTCACCGACGCCGGCCTCTCGGTGGTCGGCGCCGACGACTCCCCCGACGCGCTGGTCGCGTCCGTCGACCACGAGTTCGACTACGACGCGATGTGTCAGGCGCTCTGGACGCTCTCCGATGAGTCCGTCGGCTTCGTCGGCACCGATCCGGACGTGGTTATCCCCGCCGTCGGACGGGACGTGCCGGGGTCGGGAGCGGTCATCAACGCCATCGCGGGCGTCGCCGAACGCGAACCCGACGCGGTGCTGGGTAAGCCCTCGGAGACGGCGCGCGAGATGGCGCTCGAACGCCTCGGCGTCCCCGCGGCGTCCGTTCTCGTCGTCGGCGACAGACTGAACACGGACATCGCTCTCGGCGAACGCGCCGGCATGACGACGGTGCTGGTGAAGACGGGCGTGACGGACGACGCCACCCTCGCGGAATCGTCGGTGACGCCCGATTACGTCCTCGATTCGCTGGGCGAAATCGGCGGTCTGCTGGACGAACTGGCGGAGTAGCCGCACGCCCCGGCCGGGCATCGGAGTCGGCGGATCGAGGAAACGTTCAACGGACGGAGTCTCGACGGGGACGAACCGTTAAGCCTGCACCGACCGTATCCCTTGGTGAGAGACACCAATGGGCAAGAAAATTCTCATGCTCGTCGGCGACTTCGTCGAGGACTACGAGACGATGGTACCGTTTCAGGCGCTTCAGGCCGTCGGCCACGAGGTGGACGCCGTCTGTCCGGAGAAAGAGGCCGGCGAGACGGTGAAGACGGCTATCCACGACTTCCGGGGCGACCAGACCTACTTGGAGGAACGCGGCCACGACTTCGAGGTGACGGCGACGTTCGACGACGTAGACCCCGCGGCGTACGACGCCCTCGTCGTCCCCGGCGGCCGGGCGCCCGAGTATCTCCGGACGTACGAGGCGGTGCTCGATATCGTCCGACATTTCTTCGAGGAGGACAAGCCGGTGGCGTCGCTCTGCCACGGGCCTCAGATTCTCGCCGCGGCGGGCGTCCTCGACGACTACGAGATGACGGCGTACCCCGCCGTCCGCGCCGAAGTCGAGGCGGCCGGATGCGCGTGGACCGACGAGGTGACCGTCGACGGCAACCTCGTCACCGCGCAGGCGTGGCCCGACCACCCGGAGTGGTTGGCGGAGTTCTTCGACCTCCTCGGAACCGAGGTGACCGACCGGGAGGTCGCCACCGCCGACGACTGAGGTGGGACGATCGAAGGGTGGATGGACCGAAGGCCCGACACACCGACCGGCGCGACGACGGCCGGAGGCCGTCCGACCGGAATGGTGGTTCGTCCCCGTTTTCCGGCGACCGCGGTCGGACACGCAGCGTGTGCTACGTTTCCCCGATTGTGAATGTCTGACAAAGACTTATATCGGATAGTGCGGTATAGAGTAGCATGGAAGGTCAGCCGAACAGCCCGTACGTCTTCGACGACGACGGAGAACTACACGGACCGTACGTCTCGCGCGACGAGGTGGAAGAGAGCCCTATCGACGACCCCGAAGAACGGGAGGTCGTCATCGTGGAGGGACAGGCCATGAGTTACCGAGCGTATCACCGACGCTGATCCTCCCGCCCCGGACGGCCGGGGCGTCTCCAGTTCCTAACGCCGTCGCTCCGCGGAGTGACGGCCGTAAAGAAGAGCGGGTCGGAGGCGCGCGCGGCGGTTAGAAGGCGTCGCCGTGGGCTTCGATCTCGGCGTGCAGTCCCTCGCGGAGCGCCGAGTGGACGTGACAGATGTCCTCGGCGCGGGAGACGATCTCCTCGAGGTCGTCGTCGTCGACGTCCTCTTCCACGTGGACCGAAAAGCGGATGGCTTCCAGGTCGTCGTCGTCGTCGATGTCGGCGTCGGCGTCGATCTGGACCTTCCCGAGGTCCTCGTGACCCGTCTTGTTGGCGCCGACGCGGAAGGCCGGCAGGAAGCACGACGCGTAGTCCGCGACGAGTACCTGGTTCGGGTCGGGACCCTCCTCGCCCGTGGCGTCGATGGTGAGTTCGAAGTCGCCGACCTGACTCGTCGAGGCGAAGCCCTCTTCGCTAACGGTAGAAGTTTCGATATCGCTCATGCGTCTCTACGGTCGGGACGCCTCGTCCCTAAATGTTGCTCAAGCGGGTGTGCGGCGTGGCAGCCCTCGACATATTCCGAGTATCAGTTTCGATATTCATCTTCCATAGGTATATATCCTTTAGGCGTAGTTTCTCGAGTTAGAATATGAAGGGGAAATCCAGCAGGGACGGGATATCGATCCACGGGGGTGTCGTCGTCGTCCTCGTCCTGGCGATGGCGATATCTCACGGTATCATATCTGCGAGCGCAGCGGCGTGTCCGACCGCGGGCGCGGCGGACTGCCGACTCGTCGGCGGTGGGTCGGCGGCCGTCGAATCCGCCGTTCGGACGGCGTCGCTAACCGGACCGGCGGGCATCGTCGGCGCGCCGCCACCGTGGGGGAACGGCCTGTCGAACGAGCGGAGGGATGACGACCGAGGCGACGCCGGTTCGGGGTCGTCGAAGTCCGACGACACGTCGAGGAGCGGACCCGGAGCGGCCGACAGAGGCGAGACCGCAGAGGACGGCGCTGGCGCTCACGGAGGCAGCGACGGCGCCTCCGGTCGGAACGGAACCGCATCCGGGCGCCCGACGAACGCGACCCATCCGGGCGACGGCGCCGGGAACAGTTCCGCCAACGCGACCGGTCGCGACCCGCTCGCGGCCGTCCCCGCGGCGGTGAACCTCACGGCCCGCGGAAAGTCGAAGGGCCGCGGCGAGACTCTCGTGAACGCGTCCGTCGACGAGGTTCGGAAGGGCCAGCGCGTGCGTATTAACCTCGATGCGCGCCGGAACGCCCTCCTGAACCGCTCGAACGCCTCGGACGTGGCCATCTCGAACATCGACCTGACGCCGACGCGGAACGGGTCGTTCACGATGAACCTCACCACGGCCGAGCGCATCGAAGGCTCGCCCGAGTTCCAGACCGACGACGGGGCGGAGACGCTCTCGCACGTCCGCGTCGAGCACTCCATCTCGAACGCCGAACTGAACGGCACCGTCGGCATCGGGTTCGAAGTGTCGAAGGCGCGCCTCGAAAACGGAAGCGTCGCCCCCGAGAACGTGGCGCTCTACCGATACGAGAACGGTTCGTGGACCGAACTCCCGACCGAAGTCGTCGACGAGACGCACGAGACGGTCCGCTTCCGCGCGCAGTCGCCCGGCCTCTCCGAGTTCGCCGCCGGCGCGAAGCGTGCGCGGTTCAGCGTCGAGACGGTCGACGTGGCCGTCGAGGAGATAGCCGCCGGCGACAACGTCCAAGTTCACGTCACTATCGGCAACGACGGGGGCGCCGACGGGGAGTTCGTCGCCCAACTCATCCTCGACGGAACGGCCGTCGAGGAGCGCTCGCTCACCATCGCGGCCGGGGGACAGCGACAGACGCTGTTCGACCACACCGTCGCCGACGCCGGCGAGTACGAGGTCCGGGTGAACGACGTCGTCGCCGGGTCCGTCGTCGTCCGCCAACCCGTCGCGGGAACGTCGGCGACCGAAGCGGAAACGACCGAACCGGGCACCGAACCCGCGCCAACGGTGACCGGAACCGACGTCGCCAGTCCCCTATTCCATCCGACGGCGCTCGTCCTCGTGATACTCGTCGCCATCGTGGCGCGGGTCCGCCGCCGCTGAGCCGGCGCGCTCGCTTCTCTCTCTCTCTCGGTCGAGAACGATACTGTTGCGCCGTTCGTCGTCCGAAACGGCCGATGTACGGGGCGCGCGTTCGACGCTTGACGACGCTACCGCGTGTCCCGCATTCGGTAGAGTAGCGACACGGCGGCGGCGAGCTATCGGGACGACGACCATCGCCTCCCTTCTCGACGGTTGGTCTCGGCAACGCCCGCTTCGCCCTTCTCGGTCTGATGTGCGCTTCGGTCGGCGTCGCGTACGTCCGGTTCGAGGGGTGCGTTTTCGAGTACTAGACTCACCTGGTCGATGACTCGGTCGTTCCGGTTTCACGATTCGAGCCTGGCGAAAGAGACGCGCTCCCGGCTACCGTTCTCCGACTGCTCTCGGGTGGCGACTACCGCGGCTTCGACCCGTCCCCGCCGCTCGCCTCGCCGTCCTCCACGGCCTCCATCTCGTCCGCGAGTGGCAGTCTGAGCGTGACGACGCTCCCGCGAGGGTCGTTCTCCTCGAACGCGACGGACCCGCCGGAACGGCCGACGAGCCACTTCGTCACCCACAGGCCGATACCGCTGCCGTGGTCGAGGGCCGTCTCCTCGCCCTCGGCGAGCACCGACCGCTCGTGCTCGGGGATTCCGGGCCCGTCGTCCGCGACGGCGACCGTCGCCTCGTCGCCGTCGGCGCCGACGACGACGGCGACCGACGGGGTCCCCTCGTGGTGGACGCACGCGTTCTCGACGACGTTCCGAACCGCGTCCCCGATACCGGGAACGACGCGGACGGCGAGGGAGTCGGGCGTCGTCGGCGTCAGTTCGGCCTCGGGGTGATCCGCCGCGACGTCCGCGAGGGCGTCCTCCACGACCGTCACGAGGTCGAGCGTCGCGGGGTCGGTCTCGTCGAGGCGTCGGTCGAACACGCGCGCCTTCTCGCTGACGGCGACGAGCCGTTCTCCCCGCCGAAGTATCGTCTCGGCCGCCCGCGCCGTCTCCGGGTCCTCCGCTCGCGAGGCGACGACGTCGGCGTAGCCGAGGACGACGTTCATCTCGTTTCTGACGTTGTGCCGGAGGACGCGGTTCAGGACGCCGAGTCGCTGCTCGCGCTCTCTGAGTGCCGTCTCGCGCTCGTCGAGTCCGGTCGAGAGCGCGTTGAACCCGTCGCTGATCCGCGCCCACTCCTCGGCCGACCGCAGGTCGAGCGTGCGGTCGTACTCGCCCACCCGAAGCGCCTCGAAGCCGTCGAGCAACTGTCGCGTCTGTCGGAGCGTCGTGCGGTGTTCGGTCCACCACAGCAGTCCGACCAACAGCAGCACCGACAGCAGGCCCACGCCCTGCGCGGCGCCGAGCGTCCGAATCCGCGCGTCGAGGGTCGCCCGGTCGCGTTCGACGGTGACCGTCCACCCGTACGGCACCACGGCGGCCCGTCCCGTCATCGCGCGCTCGAACGGCCCCCGGCTCTCGTACAGCACCGCATCGCCGACGCTGACGGTGACGCGCTGGTCGTGGCGCACCAGCGGCACGACCGGTTCGAGAAACGTGTCCGGTGAGACGTACATCGAGGCGGCCAGCACGCCGACGACGCGTCCCTCGCGCAGTACCGGCGCGCTGACGACGACGAGATACTGGTCGTGCGAGGAGACGTACTCGGGGGTGGAAACGGACGACCCGCGGTAGCGGGCGGCGGTGAAGTACTCCTCGTCGCTCACGTCGGACCCGAGCGTCGACTCGCGGACCGCTTCGTCTATCTGCCCGCCGAACGCGAGGACGGTCCCGTTCGCGTCGATGACCTGTACCGCCGAGAAGCGGCTGTTGTCGACGATGCCGTCTATCACCGCCGAATTGTCCGAGAAGTTCGCCACCTCGGGCTGGGAGGCGACGTAGCCGAGGTAGTCGGCGCGTTCGTCGAGCGAGGAGGCGAGTTGGGACGCGCCGAGCGTCGCCGACTCTTCGACGGCCGACTCGCTGCGCTGGAGCTCCTCCTGTTTGTACAGCTCTAACCCGCCGTAGGTGGCGGCGCTCAAGATGAGCGTGACCGCGACGAGTACGACGGCCAGCTTGGTCTGTAGTTTCACCCGTCGCTTTCCCCCTTCGTTCTCGTACGGTTTGATTTCAGTTCACGTATACTTATCGGGTTTATATAATTTCAAGAGAGAGGTAGTGACTCGGCTCCGAGTTCGCGACGGCTCGTTCGGAAAATCGGGGTTGCGGCCGGCAATTACTCCAGCGTGAACGTCTCGTCGCCGTCGAGGACGTGCACCTCGGCGTCCGAACCGGTCGCCTTCACCTCTCGCTCGAAGTCGTCGACGTCGATTTCGACGGGCGGGAAGGTGTCGTAGTGCATCGGGAACGCGTGGTCGACGTCCAACCAGTCGACGGCGATGGCGGCCTGCACCGGCCCCATCGTGAAGTGGTCGCCGCAGGGGAGTGCGGCCGCGTCGGGTTCGAGATACGGACCGATGACGTCTTTCATCTCGGACATCAGCCCCGTGTCGCCGGCGTGATAGAACGTCGTCGCGTCGGCGTCGGACTCCTGTGTCGGCTTCTTGTCGCTGAGGAGGAAGCCGACGGGCACCCCGAAGTCGTTCTCGTAACTCGTGTTGAGGCCGTTCGTGTGGTCGGCGCGGTGCATCGTGACGAACGCGTCGTCGCACTCGACGGTGCCGCCCATGTTCATGCCGATGCTGTCGGTGAAGCCCTCCTCGTCCTCCATGTACCCCGTGAGTTCGGGGACGCCGACCACCGTCGCGTCCGTGAACGCGCCGGCGTCGGAGATGTGGTCGGCGTGGCTGTGCGTCAACAGGAGGTAGTCGGGGTCCTCCACGTCGGACGGCGAGAGGTCCGTGAACGGGTTGTCGAAGAACGGGTCGATGAGGAACGTCGTGCCGTCGACGTCGACGTGCCAGGTGGAGTGGCCGTGCCAGGTGAGTTCCATCGTCATAATCGTGTGCCACTTGTGCCCTCGGGCGCATAAATCCAACAGTCCGGAGACAGGTCTGCTCGTTTCGTCGGATAGAGATAGTCGGCAGTCGAGGACATTCCTACCGACCGAAAATAGTTTCTTGAGATGACACGTGCTCCGTTCGGTATGGAACACGAGATATCCGCCGGACCGTCGTTCGCGCTGCTGACCGTCTCGCTGGCGGAGAGCGAGTCCCTCCGCGCCGAGTCGGGCGCGATGGTGAGCCACGACACGGCCATCGAGATGGAGACGAATGCGACGGGCGGGTTTCTGAAGTCCATCAGGCGCGCGTTCGGCGGCGAGAGCTTCTTTCAGAACACCTTTCGCGCGACGGCGCCGGGGGACGTCCAGTTCGCCCCGCCGCTGCCGGGCGACATTTCCCACGTCGAGTTGACGGGGGAGACGCTGTACGTGCAGTCGGGGTCGTACCTCGCGGGCGACGCGGGCCTCGATGTGGACACGGAGTTCGGCGGCGCGCGGACGTTCTTCGGCGGCGAGGGCCTCTTTCTCCTGAAGGTGACGGGGAGCGGTCCGCTGTTCCTGTCGAGTTACGGCGCCATCGAGGAGATATCGCTCGACGACCGGGAGTCGTTCGTCGTCGACACGGGCCACGTCGTCGCCTTCGAGGACACCGCCGAGTTCACCGTTCGACGCGTGGGCGGCCTCCGGTCGACGCTGACCAGCGGCGAGGGCCTCGTCTGCGAGTTCGGCGGCAGCGGCACGGTGTGGGTGCAGTCGCGGAGTCCCGACGCGTTCCTCTCGTGGCTCATCCCCAAACTCCCGCGGCCGGCCCCGAACACGCAGTAATCGAGCGGAGGGGAAACCGGGCGATTTTCCGCGAAGGAAAGAACGAAACCGCCGCGGAGTGACACGGCGTCCATGCACCGCGTACGCTTCCGCGACCCGGCGGGTTCGGTCCGCGACGGCCAGTGGCACGACGACGGCGTCTCCTTCGCCGACCGAACGTACTCGCTCGACGAAGTCGACGTGCTCCCGCCGTGCGAACCGACGAAACTGGTCTGCATCGGCCGCAACTACGCCGAACACGCCGACGAGATGGACAACGACCTTCCGGACCGACCGCTCCTCTTTCTCAAACCGCCGAACGCGCTGGCCGCCCACGGGGACACGGTGACCGTACCCGAGGGGAAAGACCGCATCGACTGGGAGGCCGAACTCGCCGTCGTCATCGGCGCGCAGGCCCGCGACGTCGACGCCGAGGATGCGATGGACTACGTCGCCGGCTACACCTGCATGAACGACATCTCGAATCGGGACGACCAGAACGAAGAGCAAAACTGGGTGCGCGGGAAGGCGTTCGACAACTCCGCGCCACTCGGTCCGACCCTCGCCACCGTCGACGAGGTGCCCGACGACGCCGCCATCGAACTCCGCGTGAACGGCGAGACGAAGCAGTCCTCGACCATCGAGCACATGATATTCTCGGTGCCCGAACTCATCGAGGAGATAACGGCGTACGTGACGCTGGAACCCGGCGACGTGATATCGACGGGCACGCCCGCGGGCGTGGGCGCCCTCTCCGACGGCGACAGCGTCGAAGTCGAAGTGGAGGGCGTCGGCGTCCTCGAACACGACGTGCGCGTTCCGTGAGATAGGAGCCAGAACGAGGTTTTTTGGCCGTCTCCGCGATGATTTTAGTCGAGTTAGCGTTTCCACGAGTGCTCTCGCCGATACAGATACACCGCGCCGGGGACGACGGCGAGGAGTGGGACCGCCGACGAGAGAACGTAGACCAACGACTTCCCTCTCGAAGACTCGAACTTTCCCGTTTTTCGAGAGTCCATCAGTATTGACGTCGGAAGGAGTGGCCAAGAGACCAGTACCAGCAGACCGGCGAGGGCAGTCGCGACGTTGAGTATCGCTAGTAACCAAACGAGTCCCCAACTACCTGTCGCTACTGCGATGCCGTAGAACCACTTGGACCGAGACAGGTCCAAAGTTGAGGGTTCCGTCCCGGCCACGGACTGCCTGACGGATTCAGAACCGCGCTCTTCCGCCTGTCGGTTCGTTTTCACTCCGAACGTCGGTCGGAGCAACCGTTTCACTCTCTGAATCGGGTCGGTCGGTGTTTCCTACCGACGACACCGAGTCGTTCGTCTGTCTCGACTCCTCTTCGATGGTCAGTTGTTCTTCCCTCGCTGATGGAGAGGAGGCACTCGAATCGACAGCCGACGGTTCGTCGTTCGAGTCGAGCACCGACGAGAGGACGTTCTTTCCTTTTTTCTTGAACCGCCGAAGTTGTTGGTGGGTCTCCCAGTACTCTCTCCCTTCCTCCGAGAGCCACGCACCGTCCCTCACACCGCGCTTGATGACTCCGACGACGCCGGTCGACTCTCCGCCCTCGATAGCGCTCGGCTTGATGTAGTCGGTGAGGTCCGCAACGTACACCTCGCCGTCGTCGTTCGTGTGGATGTCCTCTTTCAGGAAGACGAGCTGGGTTTTCCGCTCATCAAACTCTCGCTCGAAGCCGTAGAGGTCCACGTCCTCGAAGACGCCCAACTCCTTTGCGTCGTGCGGATTCAGTTCGACAACCGTACGGGCGCGCTCCATCGCCCGCGTCGCCAGATACTGTTCGTCCCGTATGCAGTCGTCGAAGTCCTTTCCGAGAGCATCCTCGATTTCGGTCCGTTCTTCGGCCGTGAGACGGTGCAGAGTAGGAGAATCGTTCATCTGATGACCCTTCTGACTCCGGCGGTCCGTTTGGTCCCGCTCCTCGGTTCTTTGTGGTCGGCCGATGTACTCTTCGACAACGCCCTAGGCACCGAGACCGCCGATTAAATCCACCAGTCCCTTCCCGTCGATGAGTTTCACGTTGAGGTCCTTCGCCCGGTCTTCGGCAGAGCCGGTGAAACGACCGGTGGTGACGATTATCGACTCGTCGGTGTCCGGTTCCTGTTGTTTCAACGCAGCATACTGCTGGACGTTCGGTCCAGTAACCGGGTTATCGTCGCTGTATCGCTTCGCCTGAATCAGTACCTTCCTCCGATACGGAGACGACTGCGTCGCACGCACGTCGACACCTGCGTCAGCGGACTGCTGCTCCACGTCGGCGTCCCAGCCCTGAAGTTCCCACAAGTCGGCAACGAGATGTTCGAATTCGTAGTCGTCCATCGCTTGTAACCGTCGTCGAAGCCGCTCTGGGTCCCAGCCTTCGGCTTCGTGCCCCGATTCCATGCTCGTTCGTGACACTGTATCATCAAAAGTGCATCTTTCGTCGTTTTCGCCGAAGGCCGTTTCTGTGGAGACATCGTTTCGTTCCCGTCGGTCTCGTCGACCTCAGGCGATGACGCTCGGCCGGTGTAAGCACCCTTAAGAACCGGCGGCGGCATCGTTCGACCATGCGACCGAGGGACCTCTCCGCGCACCAAGCGTACGTACCCGGACGCGGCGCCGAGGAGGTGGCCCGCGAACTCGGGATGGACCCCGACGAGTTGACGAAGCTATCCTCGAACGAGAACCCGCACGGGCCGAGTCCCGACGCGGTGGCCGCCATCGAGGGCGCCGCCCCGGAGGTGCACGTCTACCCGAAGTCCGCGCACACGGACCTCACGGACGCCCTCGCGGACCGCTGGAATCTCGCCTCAGAACAGGTGTGGGTCAGCGCCGGCGCCGACGGCGCCCTCGATTACCTCTCGCGGGCGTTCCTCGAACCGGGCGACCGCGTACTCACGCCGAATCCGGGCTTCGCCTACTACCCGATGTCCGCGCGCTACCACCACGGCGAGGTGGCCGAGTACGGACTGTCGAAGGCCGACGACTTCGCGCAGACGGCCGACGTCGTCCTCGACGCCTACGACGGCGAGCGCATCGTCTACGTCACGACGCCGCACAACCCGACGGGGTCGGAGATGGGGCGGGACGATATCGTCGACCTGCTCGAATCCGTGGCGGACGACACGCTCGTCGTCGTCGACGAGGCGTACGGCGAGTACAGCGAGAAACCGTCTTCTATCGACCTGCTCTCCGAGCACGACAACCTCGCCGTCACGCGCACGTTCTCGAAGGCGTTCGGCCTCGCGGGCCTCCGCATCGGCTACGCCGCCGTGCCCGAGTCGTGGGCCGATGCCTACGCCCGCGTCAACACGCCGTTCGCGGCGAGCGAGGTGGCCTGCCGGGCCGCCCTCGCCGCCCTCGGCGACGAGGCGCACGTCGAGAAGTCGGTGGAGACGGCGAAGTGGGCCCGTCAGTACTACCGCGACGAACTCGACGCGGAGACGTGGCCCTCCGGGGCCAACTTCGTCCTCGCGTCGGTGGGCGACGCGTCCGCCGTCGCCGAGGCGGCCCAGCGTCGCGGCGTCATCGTCCGCGACACGAGCAGTTTCGGCCTCCCCGAGTGCATCCGCGTCTCCTGCGGCACGCGCGAGGAGACGAGGCGCGCCGTCGAGGTGCTGAACGAGGTCATCGCCGACGCGGACGCGGGGGTCCCCGAAGCGTGACGCGCCGAATCGTCCTCACCGGCACGCCCGGCACGGGCAAGACCACCGTCTCCGAACTCGTCGCCGAACGGACCGGCCTCGACGTGGTCCACCTGAACGACGAGATACGCGACGAGCGACTGTACACCGAACGCGACGCCGAACGCGACTCGCTCGTCGCCGACGTCGAGGCGATAACTGAGTGGCTCGGCGAGTGGGACGGCATCGTCGAGTCGCACCTCTCGCACCTGCTCGACGCCGACGTCGCCGTCGTCCTGCGCTGTCACCCGGAGGAACTGGAGCGGCGACTCCGCGACCGGGGCGAGTCGGAGGCGAAGGCCCGCGAAAACGCGGAGAGCGAGGCGCTGGACGTCGTCCTCTCGGAGGCCGTCGACCGCTTCGGGACGGAGGCGGTGTACGAGATAGACACGACCGACCGCTCGCCCGACGCCGTCGCCGACGACGTGGTGGCGGCCGTCGAGGGCGAGACGGACCCCCGCGCCGGGACCGTGAACTTCATCGACTACCTATGAGGGCGACCCGATGACGCTCGACCGCTACCGCTCCGTCGCGGACCGCCTGCTCGACCCGTTCGTCGGCGCGGCCGACCGACTCGGCTTCTCGCCCGACGGCGTGAGCGTCGTCGCCTTCGCGTTTGCCGTCGCCGCCGGCGTTGCGTTCTACCTCGGGACTCCCCTCTGGTACGCCCTCGGCGGCGTCTTCGTCTTCCTGAACGGGTGGCTCGACCTCGTGGATGGCGCCCTCGCCCGCGCCCAGGGCGTCTCCTCGGACGGCGGCGACCTGTTGGACCACGTGCTCGACCGCTACGCGGACATCGCCATGCTCGTCGGCCTCGCCGCCGGTATCGACTCCTACGCCCTCGGCCTCGCCGCGGTCACGGGCGTGCTGATGACCTCCTACCTGGGAACGCAGATACAGGCGGTCGGCCTCGGACGCCAGTACGGCGGCCTCGTCGGCCGCGCGGACCGTCTGGCGCTCATCGGCCTCGTCGCGTTCGTCGCCGCCGCCGTCCCCCGGCCGGTGTTCGGACTCACCCCGGTCGGGTGGCTCCTGGTGTTCTTCGCGGTCATCGGCCACTTCACCGCGCTCCAGCGGTTCTGGGGCGCGTGGTCGGATCTCTCCTGACCGACCGGGTTCGGCGCGCGTCCGCCCCTGTCGCTCCCGTTTCGCCGACGCCCGCCTCGTCGGCCCCAACGAATCGCCGTCGTCGCACGTTTTATAAGCCGCCTCCGACTATCACGCACCATGCCCCAGTGCGAAATGTGCGGCAAGGAGCGACCGTCGCTCACGACGGTCAAAGTCGAAGGGGCCGAACTCGAACTCTGTGACGACTGTTCGCAGTTCGGAACCGAAGTCCGCACCGAGTCGAGTTCATCGGGCTCGACGAAGTACTCCACGTCGAGTTCGTCGGGGTCGTCCTCGTCGTCCGACTCGTCGGGCTCCGGGTCCTCGGGCGGCGGCGGTGGCTCCTCCCAGCGCCGGCGCGACATGTTCGACGACATGGACGAGATAGCGGGCGACTACGACGACCGCATCCGCGACGCCCGCGAGGAACGCGGCATGAGCCAAGAAGACCTCGCGAGCGCGCTCAACGAGAAGGCGAGCCTCATCCGCAAGCTCGAACGCGGCGACATCCTCCCGCCGGACAAGGTTCGGAAGAAACTGGAACGGAAGCTCGAAATCTCGCTCGTCGAGGGCGGCGACGACGAGGAGAACGAGTGGTCCGGCGGGTCCTCGACGACGACCACGCTCGGCGACGTGGTCAAGCGGAAGGACTGACGCTCTCGCTCTTCACTCTTCGGTGAGAAAGCGCGCGCGAACGTCGAGCGACAGGTCCGCGACGATACCGATGGTCACCGCCGCTCCCTCCAGCAGCGACGACGCCTCGGCGTGCGAGAGCGGTTCCGCGCGCCCGGAGGCGGCGCCGCCCTCGCCCTCGCTTCTCTCGGGGTCGGCGGCGAATCGGAACGGCTCCGGGTCGACTCGGTCGCCGGTCACCGTCGGCCGGTGGCGGAGGACGCCCTCGTCGGTGCGCAGATAGAGCACGTCCGGCGTCGCCTTCAGCGCCGCCAGCCAGTCGTCGGGGGCGACCGAGTCGGCGTCGCGCCACCCGGCGACGGCCTCGACTACGGGCTGGAGCGCGCCGACGCGTTCGGTGTCCGACTCGTCTTCGAGGTGCCGTTGGAGGGTCTCGGCCACCGTCGCGGGGTCGCCGGCGACCGGCCCCGATCCGTCCGGGTCGTCCATGCGGGACCCCTCGCGCTCCGCCCTCAAAAGAGAGCGGGATGCTGAACCTATTTTGCATCCCACCGTTAACTCCCACTCGTGTTCATCCTCGTCAACCTCAAGGCGTACCCGTGCGACCCCATCGAAGTAGCGACCGCGGCCCGCGACGTGGCCGAGGACTCCGACGTCCGCATCGCCGTCTCGCCGCAGGCGGCGGACCTGCGCCGCGTCGCCGACACCGGCGTCGAGACGTGGGCCCAGCACGTCGACCCGAACGACTACGGCAGCCACACCGGCAGCACGCTGGCCGAGTCCGTCTCGGAGGCGGGCGCCGCGGGAACGCTCGTCAACCACTCCGAGAAGCGCATGAAACTCGCCGACATCGACGGCTCCGTCCGGGCCGCCGAGCGCGCCGGACTGGAGACGTGCGTCTGCGCGAACAACCCGGCGCAGATAGGCGCCGTCGCGGCTCTCGGCCCCGACTCGGTCGCCGTCGAACCGCCGGAACTCATCGGCGGCGACGACTCCGTGGCCTCGGCCGACCCCGACATCGTCCGCGACGCCGTCGAGGCGGCCGCGAACGTCGACGAGGACGTCGAGGTGTTCTGCGGCGCCGGCATCTCCACCGGCGACGACGTGGCGGCCGCCGGCGACCTGGGCGCGACGGGCATCCTTCTCGCCTCGGGTGTCGCCAAGGCCGACGACCCCCGTGCGGCGCTGGAAGACCTCGTCGAACCGCTGTAGAGAGAAAAAACGCGCGAGAGCGCTCAGTCGTCGGCTTCCGCCTCGTCCCCGTCGACCCGCCCGCCCTTTCTGTCTCCTTCGGCATCCGCGTCCGTCGTCGGCACGAACGCCGACTCGACGGCCGAGACGACCGCCGAGAGCTCTGCTTCGTCGAGTCTGTCCGCGAACGTCTCGCGGACGAGTTCGGGGATGACGTAGGCGTAGCGCCCGCGACCGACGTGCTCGATGAACCCGGCGCGCCGGAGCGGACCGTTACGGCTGTAGGCGAGTTGCTTGTCGCCGACTTCGCCGGCCCCGACGTGCGCGTCCACCGGGTCGCAGGCGTCCGTCCCGCGGTAGAAGGCGAGCATGCGACGGGACGCCTCGGGCAGACCGGCGACGACGTCCGTCAGTCGTTCGACCACGTCCTCGCGGCCGGTGAGGCCGCCGACGTCGCTGTGGGCGCGTTCGGGGGCGACCGAGGACTCCTCGGTTCCCGTGTCGGCGCCGATATCGACGTTGTCGACGCCGACATCGGCGAACGCGTCCGCGTCAAGGCCGGGGTAGGCGTCTCCGGCGGCCGACGCGACCGCCTCTTCTTCCTCGGAGGCGTCGTCCCGTCCGTCGGCGTCCGTCTCGTCCGTCTTTTCTCTCTCCGTCTCCTTGACCGCTCCCGACGTGTCCGCCCTCGGCGCGTCCGCCGCTTCGCCGTTCGCCGCCGCGCCGTCCGGCGTCGCCGCCTCCGCGGCGTCGTACTCGGCCAGGGCCGACTGCTCCTCCTCGGGTCGCCCGAGGTTCCGCCCCTGTCCGCCGCGGTACGGCGACTCCGACTTCCGGAACATCGCCTGCGCGAACTGGTCGGCCATGCGCGAGAGGTCACGGGCCTCCTCCAGTTCGCGCTCTAAGTCGCGTATCCGCGCCTCCTTGCGCTCTAACTGCTGTCGCAGGTCGGCTATCTCGGACTCGCGGCGCGCCTTCTCGTCGGAGATGTCCTCCAACTCCGAGACGAGGGTGCCGTCGACGGACTTCAGGTCGGGGCGCTCGAAGTCGTCGAGGCCGGGCGTCGCGCCGGCGTCGAACGTGTTCTTTTTTCTGAACTGCACCCTCCGAATCGACTCGGACCAGTCGGTGGCGAGGAACGCCTCCCCGTTGGCCATGTCTTCGATGGCGTCGGCGTATTCCGATCCCAGAATCCTGCCGACGACCTTCGTGTCGTTGTTCCACGTCAGGCGGTGCCAGCAGAGCCAGTCGCACTGGGTGATGAAGTCCTTCTTCACGTCGGCGGGTCGCTGGGAGATGCCCACAATGCCGAGGCCGTGTTTCCGGCCCCGCTTGCCGATTTTGATGAGCATCTTGCCCGCCTCGTCCATCCCGCCCCCCTCGGGGATGTACTCGTGACACTCCTCGACGAGCATCAAGAACGGCTTTTTCAGCTTCTTCTCCTTGGCGAAGAGGTTCTTCGCCACTTCGGTGAGCAGTTTCTGCGCGTCTCCGTCGTCGAGGTAGCCGGAGACGTCGAGGATGATGGGAACGTTCTGCTCTAAGGCGAGGTGCGCGAGTTTCTCCGCGTGTTCGGGGCTGACCTGGATGTCGCACTCGTCGTCGGCGCCCGCGTGCAGGAGTTCGAACTGCTCTTTTAATCCGTAGTACTCCCCGTCGGTGTCGACGATGAGCACCGGGAAGTTGTTCGACAGCAGTTTCTCGATGACCACCGACGCGGTGTTGGACTTTCCGGACCCCGACTTGCCGGTGATGAACCCCCGGCCGGTCAGGATGTCGACCACCGGCAGTTCCACCGGCGACCCCGGGTCCGCGCTCGCGTCTCCCCCCACGCCGTCGCGCACGTCCGCGACGGTGATAGTCTCGGTTTCCTCGCTCATCTACCGGTTCGTCCGCGCGCGTCCTCATAGTTCCTCCCCTCGCGTCCGTCGCGCGTCGGACGCGACGCGGTGAACGGCCGGAAGAGAGGCTCAGTCGAACTCGCCGAGAGAGACCTGCCCGTCCGTCGCGTCGCCGACCTCCCGCCCGCCGTCGCCCTCCGCGCCCGCCGACCCCTCGCCGGCCCCGTCGGTCGACACCGCCGCGGCCGACCCCTCCCAGCCGTCGAGTCGGGACTGGTCGGCGTCGGCGAACGAGAGGTTGGAGACGCGGACGCCCACCTTTCGTGCGGCGTCGCCGTCGAACTCCGTCAGGAGGTCGAGCGCGACCTCTCGCACGAGTTCGGGGTCGTCGACGGGGCCGGAGAGCGACCGCGCGCGCGTGTTCACGTCGTACGGCGGGCGGACCACCTTGATGCCGATGGTGCGGTACATCGCGCCGCGACTCCGCGCGCGGTCGGCCACGTCGGCCGCGAGGCCGGTGACGACGTCGGCCTTCTCCGCCGAGTCGGCCGTCGCCTCGGCGAACGCCGACTCCCGCGAGAGGCTCTTGGGTCGCCCCGTCGGCGTCACCTCCCGGTCGTCGACGCCGCGCGCCCGGTCGTGGAGTTCGCGCCCGCGCGACCCGAACCGCTCCTCCAATCGGTCGGGGTCCGCGGCCGCGAGGTCGCCCGCCGTCCGAATCTCCATCTCGCCCATCTTCCGCGCCGTCACGGGACCGACGCCGTGAACCTCCGTGACGGAGAGAGGTGCGAGAAAGTCGCGGACCGACCCGGGCGGGACGACGACCAGTCCGTCGGGTTTGTCGTGATCGGAGGCGACCTTCGCGGCCGACATGTTGGGCGCGACGCCGACGCTGGCCGGGACGCCCACCTCGCGGGCGATGCGCTGTTTGAGGTGGCGGCCGACGCCCTCCGCGAGCGTTCGCTCCCGTTCCCCGTCGCCGCCGACGGTCCGCCACGCGGTGCTGTCGGTCACGTCGAGATACGCCTCGTCGATGCTCACCTCGCGCACCACGTCGGCGCACTCGTGCAGAATCTCGCGCACCTCCTCGGCGACGGACTCGTAGAACTCGATGTCGACGGGGCGGTAGTGCCCGCCGGGTTCCTCGTCCGACTCCGTAATCGGCGGGAGGCGTTCGAGAGCCTGCGAGATGGGTTGGGCGCTCTCGATGCCGAACTCGCGCGCCTCGTAACTCGCGGTGGCGACGGCGCCGAACGACTCGCCGTCCTCGTAGCCCATGCCGACGACGAGGGGTTCCCCGCGGAGGGCGGGTTCGCGCAGGCGTTCGCAGGAGGCGTAAAAGCAGTCCATGTCGACGTGGAGGACGACGCGCGCGTCGGTGCGTTCCTCGCGCGTCACGCCGGGTAGCGTCTCGCCCGCCATACCGGCGTTCGGTCCTCCGGACTCGTTAGTGTTCGCAAAGCGGAGCGAAAGTGAACCCGGAGCGTCGACGGCGAGAGCGAGAGGGACGCCGACGTTCGTCGGCGCGGGAGGAAACGGAGGGACGGTGAGGACGGTCGGTTCCGCGGGACGCGACTATCTCACTTCAGCCGTTCTTGGAGGAACGACGGGTGCGCGGCGGTGACGCCGTCGATGGAGAGTATCTGTTCGGCGATGACGTCCCCGAGGGCGTCGCCGTCGGCGGCGCGAACCTCGGCCATCAGCATGTGGTCGCCCGAGGAGGAGTACAGCGACTCCACGTCCTCTAACTCCTTCAGGGCGCGCGTCGCCTCGACGTACCGCTCGGAGGCGATGTCGATGCCGACGAACGCGATGGACTGCCCGGAGAGTTTCTTCGGGTCCACGTCGGCGGAGTAGCCGACGATGACGCCGTCGGACTCCAGTTTCTGGATGTACTTGCGGACCGTCGGTTTCGAGACGTCCGCTCGTTCGGCGATTTCCGCGTAGGACGCCTGCGCGTCCTGTTCGAGGACGGCGAGGATGCGTCCCTCCGTGGAGGTTGCTTCCATAGCTAACTGTTTTGCTTCGCTGAAAAAATATCTTCCGAATCGGAAAACAGAATCGGCGGCGGATTCGGACGCCGAAAACGGCGCCTCGTGGGCGTTACTTGTGCTTGTCGAGGAACATGTCGTACGAGCGCTCCCACTCGTAGTCCTCGTCGAAGTAGCGCTCCGCGAGGGGTTCCTCGGGCATCTCGCCGATGTTCTGCTTCTCCTGCTGGTAGGACGGGCGGTCCTCGTCGTGGTAGTACCGACCGGTGAGGACGGTACCCTCGTTGAGGGCGTTCTCAGTCTCGTACATCAGGTCGGAGGCGGACTTGCGGTCGGAGACGTCGATGTCGTAGTCCTCCGAGTCGTTGATGTCGATGTAGGGAACGTACTGCTTTGCGTCCTTGTTCCAGGTCGGACACTGGGTCAGGAAGTCGATGTGGCTGAACCCGTCGTGCTCGATGGCCTCGACGATGATGTCCTTCGCCTGGTTCGGGTTGACGGCGGCGGTGCGGGCGACGTACGACGCGCCCGCGTTGAGGGACATCGACAGCGGCCGAAGCGGCTGTTTGGCCGAGCCGTGAGGCTGGGTCTTCGATTTGTGACCCATCGGCGACGTGGGCGAGGTCTGGCCCTTCGTCAGGCCGAAGATCTCGTTGTTGAACACGATGTAGGTCATGTCGTGGTTCTCGCGGGCGGAGTGCATGAAGTGGTTTCCGCCGATACCGTAGCCGTCGCCGTCGCCGCCGGCGGCGACGACCGTCAGGCCGGGGTTCGCGAGTTTCGCGGCGCGCGCGATGGGGAGCGAGCGACCGTGGATGGTGTGGAAGCCGTAGGAATCGAAGTAGCTGTTCAGCTTACCCGAGCAGCCGATGCCCGTGACGACGAGCATCTCCTCGGGCGACAGCCCGAGTTCCGCCGCGGCGCCCTTCAGGGCCTTGAGGACCCCGAAGTCGCCACAGCCGGGACACCACGTGGGCTGGGGTTCGAGTCCGGGCGTGTACTCGTTGCGGTCTCGTTCGACGTTCTCGCCGATTGCGTTGAATGCGCTCATTAGTTAATCACTCGCTGCGGGGACGAATTTGGTCTCGTGGGTGGGCAGTTCCTCACCTTCGACGATGCTCTTGACGAAGCCCTCGGTGATCTCGTCGGGTTCGAACGGGTTACCGTTGTACTTGAGGAGACTCGAGAGCTTCTCGCCGTACTTGCCGATTTCCTTCTGCGTGAGGCCGCGGAACTGCGCCGAGGCGTTCATCTCGACGACGAGACACTCGTCGACGCTCTCGAGGAACTCCGACACCTGCTCGACCGGGTACGGCGCCATCTCGGAGACGCCGAAGGCCTTCACGGAGTGGCCGTCGTCGTTGAGTCGGTCGACGGCCTCCTCGACGGTCCCCTGCTGGGAGCCGAACGTCATGATGCCGTACTCGGCCTCGTCGGGGCCGTAGTGCGTGTTGTTCGGCACGTCGCCCTCGTCGAGTTCCGCGCGGATGGCCTCGAGTTTCTCCATGCGACGGTTCACCTGGTAGACGCGGTTGTCCGGGTCCTCGGCGATGTGACCGGCGGGCATGTGCTCGTTGCCGGTCGCGAGGTAGCGACCGCCCTTCTGACCGGGGATGGACCGCTGACTGACGCCGTTCTCGCCCTCGTACTGGAAGCGGTTGTACTTCCCGGAGGGGTCGTGCGGCGCGTCCGCGAGGTCCTCCTCGGAGATGACCGAGCCGATGTCGCCGTTCGGTTCCTCGTCGAAGACGCTGGCCGGGACGTTCCGGAGTTCCCCGCCGTTCTTCTGGTCGTAGAGGACGATGGACGGGATCTGGTACTCGTAGGCGATCTGGAACGCCTTGCGCGTCTGGCGGTACGCCTCGGCGGCGTCCGAGGGCGCGAAGACGACGCGGTGAGAGTCGCCCTGCGAGGTGTACAGGACGTGTTCGAGGTCGCCCTGTTCGGGCTTGGTCGGCATACCCGTCGAGGGACCGGCGCGCATGGCTTCGACGAGGACGACCGGCGTCTCGGTCATCTCGGCGAGGCCGAGCGGTTCGGACATCAGCGCGAAGCCGCCGCCGGAGGATCCGGACATCGCCTTCGTGCCGGCGTGGGAGGCGCCGATGGCCAGCGCCGCCGCCGCGATTTCGTCCTCGACCTGCTCGGAGATACCGCCGACCTCGGGCAGGTTCTGGGACATGATGGTGAACACCTCGGTCCACGGGGTCATCGGATAGCCCGCGATGAACCGGCAGCCCTCGTCGAGGGCGCCGTAGGCGATGGCGTCGGACCCCGACAGGAGCACCTGCTCCTCGTCGTGTTCGCCCTCGGGCACCGAGATGTCGGGGGCGTCGACGTCGTACTCCTCTCGGACCATCTCGTGGGCCGCTTCGAGGATTTCGAGGTTGGGGTCGAGGATCTTCTCGGGCATCGCATCGCGCATGAGGTCCTCGATCCACTCGGTGTCGATGCCGGCGATGGCGCACGTGACGCCGACGCCGGCCGTGTTGCGCATGACCTCGCGCCCGTGCTCGCGAGCCATCGTGCGCAGGTCGATGTCGTAGACGTGCCAGTTGTTCTCCTCGACGCGTTCGTCGAAGTCCTCTATCTCGCTGGTGTCGAGCAGCCCGGAGTCGTAGACGATGACCCCGCCTTCGCGAAGTTCGTCGAGGTTCTCCGACAGCGGCTTGACCTCCTCGTTACCGTAGTACGCGTTCTCCTGCGGGTTCCGGGCGAACGAGTCGCCCAGCGCGAGCAGGAAGTTGTAGCCGTCCCCGCGGGACTTGACGGGGTCGGCGGAGGCGCGAATCTCCGTGTACGTGTGGCCGCCGCGAATCCGCGACGGGTAGTGACGGTGTGTGAATACGTGAAGCCCCGAACGCATCAGGGCCTTCGCGAAGTTTTGGCTCGTCGAGGCGATACCGTCCCCAGAACCGCCTGCGATTCGCCAGATAAGTTCATCGTCAGTCATATCTTCCACTCAGGCCCGCGAGGGCCATTAATACATATTTTCGTGAGGAGGAGATTAAAGCCTTTGCTATGAGTTAACAAGGAAAGATGATGATAGACCTAATATTCATAGTACACTCCGCGGAAGTCGTCCATTTGTGGACACACGACCAGTTTTCCCGTCGGGGCGAGGCAAGAATCGCCTCCCCGTCGGTTCCCCGGAACGGCGTTACTCGTTCCCCGGACTACGGGGGTGGTAATCGGTGTCGTACTCGCCCGCCTTCCCGTCCATCCGGTCGGGGTTGACGCGTCCGCCGAGGAGCATGAAGTCGACGATGGTGAGATACAGCATCGCCTCGACGACGGGGACGGCCCGCGGCGGGAGCACCGGGTCGTGTCGGCCGACGACCTGAATGTCCTTCTCCTCGCCCGTCTCCCAGTCGACCGTCGTCTGCGCTTTCGGAATCGAGGTGGGCGCGTGCCACGTCACCTCGCCGAATATCGGCTGACCGGTGGTGATGCCGCCCTGGATGCCGCCGTGTTTGTTGCCGACCGGCGTCGGGTCGCCCTCCTCGTCGAACTCCCAGTCCTCGTTTCGGTCCTTGCCGGTCCACTCGCGCGCCTCGCGGCCGAGGCCGAACTCGAACCCCGTCGTCGCCGGGATTGCCATCATCGCCTGCCCGAGTCGCGCCGGGAACGAGTCGAACCGCGGCGCGCCGAGGCCGCGCGGGACCCCGCGCGTCTCGAAGTAGATCGACCCCCCGATGGAGTCGCCCTCCTCCTGGTACCGCTCTATCTTCTCGAGCATCTTCTCGGCCGTCTCGGGGTGCGCACAGCGCACCTCGTTCTCCTCGGCGTGTTCGACCATGTCCTCGAACGTCACCGGCGGCGCCTCCACGTCGCCGATCTGGTTCACGTGGGCTTTGACCTCGACGCCCTCCGCTTCGAGAACCTTCTTGGCCACCGCGCCGGCGGCCACCCAGTTCACCGTCTCGCGCGCGGAGGACCGGCCGCCGCCGCCCCAGTTGCGCGTACCGAACTTCGCGGAGTAGGTGAAGTCGCCGTGAGAGGGCCGCGGCGCCGTCACGTACGGTTCGTACTTGCCCGAACGGGCGTCCTTGTTCTCGATGACCATCCCGATGGGCGTGCCCGTCGTGTAGCCGTCCTGCGTCCCCGAGTTGATGGCGACGGCGTCGGGTTCGCCCCGGGAGGTGGTTATCATCGACTGGCCCGGTTTCCGTCGGTCGAGTTCCGCCTGCACGTCGTCCTCGTCGAGTTCGAGGCCGGCCGGGCACCCCGAGACGGTGACGCCCATCGCGTCACCGTGGCTCTCGCCGTAGGTCGTCACCTGGAAGAGTCGGCCGAAACGGTTGCCGTTCATTACCCGTCGCTCTGTGACGCGGGCATTTAGAGGTTGCAGAAAGGCGCAAACGGGGCGACGGGAGAGCTACGTCGTTTCCCCGCTTATCGATCCCATGACCGACTCAGACCCGACGCTCCGCGAACGCCTCGAAGAGACGTTCTGGGCGCGTCACGCGAACCCGTGGAGCGCCGGCACGCGCTTCCTCGCGCTCCCCGCCCTGATGACCGCCGTCTACCGCCGCGACCGGCGCCTCCTCCTCGCGACGCTCGCGTTCACGCTCGTCAACCCGGTGGTGTTCCCGGCGCCGGAGCGGACGGACTCGTACCTCAGCCGAATCGTCCTCGCCGAACGCGAGTGGCTGAGCGAAGGTAACGGAACGATGGGGACGGACTACCCGAACGTACTCAACCTGTGCAACGCCGTCGCGACGCTCTACGCCCTCGTCTCGGCCGTGCGCCGCGACCGCTTCGGGACGGTCCTCGGAACGCTCTGTGCGATGGAGTTCAAGCTCCGGTGGGTCGACGCCGTCGTTCGGGAGACGGGCGTGACCGGCGAGGGACCCACCGGGCCGGCGGCGTCGAGTGCGGAATCGAGCGCCGAGTAGCGCCTACTCGTCGCGCCGGACCGACGTCCCCAGCGACTCCAGCGTCTCGAAGAAGTTCGGGAACGACACGTCGACGTGTTCGGCGCCGGTCACCGTCGTCTCGCCGTCGGCGACGAGTCCGGCCAGCGCCAGCGACATCACGATGCGGTGGTCGTGCCTGCCGTCCACCGTCGCGCCCGTCAGGTCCGTCTCGCCGCCGTGGACCGTCAGCCGGTCGGTCTCCTCGGTGACCGAGGCGCCCATCTTCTCCAACTCCTCGGCCATCGCGCTCACGCGGTCGGTCTCCTTGTAGCGGACGTGCTCGCAGTTCTCGATGACGGTGTCGCCGTCGGCGACGGCGCCGAGGACGGCGATGGTCGGCAGGAGGTCCGGCGTGTCGCCCACGTCCACCGTCGTCCCCGAGAGGTCGGCGCGCGAAACGGTCAGTTCGCCCGCATCGCGGTCCCACTCGACGTCCGAACCCATCTCGCGGACGATGTCGATGATGGCGGCGTCGCCCTGCGCGCTGGGTCGGGCGCCCTCGACGACGACGGACTCGCCCTCGGCGCCGGCCGTCGCGCCCGCCGCGAGGAGATAGGAGATGGAGGAGAAGTCGCCGGGCACCTCGTACTCCCCGCCTTCGGGGTCGTAGGACTGCCCGCCGGCGACGGAGAACCCCTCGTCGGTTTGCTCGGCGTCGACGCCGTACTCCTCCAACAGTTCGAGCGTGATGTCGACGTACGGCGCCGATTTGAGCTCCGTCTCCAGTTCGACGTCGATTCCCTCCTCGGTGACGGCGCCGGCCATCAGGAGCGCGGAGATGTACTGCGAGGAGACGTCGCCGGGGATGGAGACGCTCCCGCCGGTCATTCCGCCGCCGAGGACGAGGGGCGCCTGCCCGTTCCCGCGGGTGGACTCGCCGCGGGCGTCGAGCGACTCGACGGCGTCGAGAAGCGGACCCTGCGGGCGCGAGCGGAGTGAGTCGTCGCCCGTGAGGACCGTCAGACCGTCGCCGAGGGCGGCGCAGGCGGTCACGAGGCGCATCGTCGTCCCCGAGTTCTCGCAGTTCACCACGTCCTCGGGCGTCTCGGGTCGGCCGTCGAACCCCGAGACGGTCAGCGACGATTCGTCCTCAGCCAGCGTCGTCTCGCCGCCGGAGGCGTCCACGAACCGCATCGTCGCCCGCGTGTCGGCGCTGACGAGGGGGGTCCGGACCGTCGCGTCCCCGCCGTAGCCCGCGGCGAGGATGGCGCGGTGGGTGTAACTCTTCGACGGTGGGGCGCGCGCGCGTCCCTCGACGCGAGACGGCGAGATGGTGACGTCCATGCTCTCCGATGGCGCGGGGGTCCGTATGAGGGTACCGGAGGCGGCGAGGATTCCGCTCCGGTCGGTCGCGCTCGGCGGTCCGACCCTCCCGCGCCGTTCCGGGACGCGTGCGCTTATGAGCCGCCACGTCGAAGCCGGGGCCATGGATCCGGACCTCTCGTCGCTCGACGCCCTCCTCGACGAGGAGGACGCCGACGGCTATCTCGTCGACGACACGAGCCACAACTCGACGCAGAAGTACCTCTCGGGGTTCGAGGCGCACGACCCGTTCGTGACGCTGTACACCCCCGAAGAGACGGTGCTTCTCGTCTCCGCGCTGGAGTACGGTCGGGCGAAAAAACAGAGCCGCGCCGACGAGGTGCGCCGCGTCGCCGAGTACGACTACCGCGACTTGGCCGCCGAGTACGGCCCCGCCGAGGCGAAGGCGCGCGTCCACGCGTCGTTCCTCGACGACTACGGTACCTCGTCGGTGCTGACCCCCGAGCGGTTCCCCCTCGGCCCCGCCGACGGACTCCGCGACCGGGACGTGTCCGTGACGCCCGACCACAGCGACCGGGTGACGGAGATTCGCGCCGCGAAGACCGACGAGGAGATAGCGCACGTCCGCGCGGCCCAGGAGGCCAACGAGGCGTCGATGCGCGCCGCCGAGGACCTCATCGCCGCCGCGGACGTCGAGGACGGTATCCTCGTCCACGACGGCGAACCGCTGACGAGCGAACGCGTCAAAGAGGAGATAGAGGTGACGCTGCTCCGACACGGGTGCGGACTGGACGACACCATCGTCGCCTGCGGCGCCGACGCCGCCGACCCGCACGACCAGGGCAGCGGACCGCTCCGCGCCGACGAGGCGATAATCATCGACATCTTCCCGCGGTCGAAGTCGACCGGCTACCACGCCGACATGACGCGGACGTTTCTGAAGGGTGAACCCTCCGCGGAGATTCGCGAGTGGTTCGACCTGACCCACGAGGCGTTAGCGGCCGCCCTCGACGCCGTCGAACCCGGCGTCACCGGCGAGGAAGTGCACGACGCCGTCTGCGACATCTACGAGGGGGCCGGTCACGACACCCTCCGGGCGAACCCGACGGCCGAGACGGGGTTCATCCACTCGACGGGCCACGGCGTCGGCCTCGACGTGCACGAACTGCCGCGCCTGGCGCCCACCGGCGGGGAACTGAAGCCCGGTCACGTCATCACCGTCGAACCCGGTCTGTACGACCCGTCGGTCGGCGGCGTCCGCATCGAGGACATCGCGGTGGTGACAGAAGACGGGTACGAGAACCTCACGTCCTATCCGGTCGAGTTAACCGTCTGAGCGGGGGCGGACAGCGGGCAAGAAAAGGGAGGGAACTTAGCCGCCGGAGGACTCTTCGGCGGCTTCTCCGGTCGCCTGCGACCACTGACTCTGTGCGCTCTCGTACTCCGAGAGGAGCGATTCGAGGGCTTCGGCCGTCGTTGAGTTGAGGACGCCCGCCGCCTGTCTGACCACCTCGCCGTCCTCGACGAGGAAGGCGTAGATGGTCTGTTCGCCGAGGATGCCGAGTCGGCGCTGGAAGGCCTGTTTGTCGACGGGAACGAACACCGTGTTGTCGGCCAGTTTTCGACGCGCGTTCTCCGGCGAGAGACCGCCCATCACCGACGGCGGGAGCATCCCGCTCCGGCCGCCCGTGATGAACAGTTCGTAGTAGTCGAAGTGGTCGTACTCCTCGCGGAGTTGGTTGGCGAACCCGCGCCAGGAGTCGACCAGCGTCTGCTGTCGCGTGTGGAAACTGAGAACGACGAGCGTCTGTTCCCCCTCGAAGTCGACGGGGAGGTGGACTCGGCGACCGTCACTGGTCCGCCCGGGAACCGAGGGGAATTTCATCGGTGAGAACATCTGTCTAATCCACTATAAACCTACGCAATTATCAAAACTAAAGAACTAGTCAGACGGTCGTTAGACGCCGAGTAACCGTTAGAATCCCCAGGGAGCCGATACACTCGGGGATAAATAAACCGTGTAACGTTTCTGAGAATTCTGTTCGTAGCCGCGTCTCACGGACGCGCCCGGCGCTCCGTGGCAGTCACGTATCGACGGCCCCATATAATGGTACGGCTCCGAGAATCAAAGATGATATTCGAGGACGCCGCGCGCGTCAGTTAGGCTGTTCGTAGTCGGGGTCGAACAGGTGCGCGGACATCGGGCCGGGGGAGGAACCCTCCACGACGTTGTACCGGTCGAAGTCCTCCACGCCCGCCTCCCGGAGTATCTCCTCGTCGTAGAACGAGTTGCCCGTGCAGTCGGCCGGGTCGCGGCGCAGAATCTCGGTGACGGCGTCGCAGACGATCTGCGGCGTCCGCCAGTCCTCGGGCGACCCCATGCCGAAGTGCCGCGTCGCCTCGGACTCGATGGCGGCGACGGGCCACAGACTGTTGACGCCGACGCCGTCTCCCGACAGTTCCCCCGCGAGCGACTGCATCACGACGGTCATCCCGTACTTCGAGACGGCGTAGGCGGCCATCCCCGGCCGCGCGGGGTTCGTCACCGGCGGCGAGAACGCGATAACGTGGGCGTGGTCGCTCTCCCGCAGGTGCGGCAGCGCCGTTTGCGTCGTGACGTACGTCCCGCGCACGTTCACGCCCGTCAGGAGGTCGAACCGCCTCGGCGGCGTCTCCTCGAACGGCGCCATGTGGATGGCGCCCGCGTTGTTGACGAGGAAGTCGATACCGCCGAACTCCTCGACGGTGTCGGCTATCGCCGCCTCGACGGACTCCTCGTCGCGCACGTCCAGTTGCTTCCAGATGGACTCGCCGCCGCGTTCGCGTATCTCCTCGGTCGTCTGCGTTATCGTCCCCGGCAGTTCGTCCCTCGCCTCGACGGTCTTTCCGGTCGAGACGACTTTTACCCCCTTGTCGGCGAGTTCGAGGGCCAACGCCTTGCCGATGCCGCGACTCGTTCCCGTGATAAACGCTACACGTCCGTCGAGTTTACTCTCGGCCATAGCGCCCCTACCGCGGCCGAGTACTTCACGTTTCCTCACGGACGCGGACGGGACGTTCGTGATTCGGCGGCGCCGACTCGATGTCGGCCCGCGGCGACGGCCGGTCTCGGGGCGGCGAGAGCGGAACGGCGCGGCGGGCGCGCCCCGTCACCGAACCCCTTTTGACGCCCCCGGCGCGTAGTCGGCGGCGATGGAGGTACTGGTCGTCGGCGCGGGCGAGATGGGTCGGTGGGCGGGCGCGACGCTCGCTTCCGAGTTCGACGTGGCGTACGCGGACCGCGACCCCGAGGCCGCGCGCGCCGCCGCGGCGACGACCGCCGACGCCCGAGCGGTCGCGCTCGACGCATCGGAGACGTTCGACGCGGTCTGCCTCGCGGTTCCTATCTCGGCCGCCGCCGACGCCGTCGCCGACCACGCGCCGCGCGCCGACCGCGCGGTGTTCGACGTGACGGGGGTGATGGCCCCGTCCGTCGCGGCGATGCGCGAGGCGGCCGCAGAGGCGGAGCGGTTGAGTCTCCACCCCCTGTTCGCCGCGGCGAACGCCCCGGGGAACGTCGCCGCCGTCCGCGACGCCCCCGGCCCCGTCACGGACCGCGTCTGCGACGCCCTCGCGGCGGCCGGCAACCGCGTCTTCGAGACGACGCCCGCTGAACACGACGAGGCGATGGAGACCGTACAGGCGGGGGCGCACGCCGCCGTCCTCGCCTACGCGCTGGCGGCCGAGGACGTGCGCGAGGAGTTCGCCACCCCCGTCTCGGAGGCCCTCTCGGCCCTCTCGAGGACGGTGACCGGCGGCAATCCCCGGGTCTACCGCGAGATTCAGGAGTCGTTCTCCGGCGCGGACCGCGTCGCCGACGCCGCCGCCGAACTCGCCGCGGCGGACGGCGAGACGTTCGAGCGACTGTACCGGGAGGCGAACGCGAATGCGGATGCGAACGCAGACGCGAACGCGGGCGGCGACGGGGCGGAGGAGAACGAACCACCATGATAGACAGAGACGCCGTACGGTCGAACGCGAAGTACCTGCGAAACGTCCGGCCCGTCGACCCCGAGGAGATCTGCGAGTACATCGAAGGGACGCCCCACCCCGCCGTCGTCCGCGAGGCGTTGCGGAAGGAGGCGTTCGACCTCGGCTTGGTCGAACGCGACGACGGGACGTTCGTCCCCGTCGACGACGACCCGGTCCCCTACCGGGACTGGGCGCCGACCGAGTTCCCCGAGGCGCACGCCTTTCGGTTCGAGGACCTCCTCGCGGAACGCCACGGGGCGAACTGGCACCGCGGCGAGTCCGGCGACCGACTGCGCGAGGAGATTCGCCGCCTCAAGGAGGACTACTACTACCAGAACGACGTCGAGTACGACGACGACGCCGCCCTCGGCTACGGCATCTACCACCTGCCCGACTACTACGCGGCGGTCGGCTACGTCCTCGACGACCTCGCGGAGAACGGACTCCTCCCGCGGACGCTCCGCGTCCTCGACGTGGGCGCGGGCACCGGCGGCCCCGCACTCGGTCTGCACGAGTACCTCCCCGAGGACTCCCTCGTCGAGTACCACGCCGTCGAACCGTCCGCCTCGGCCGACGTCCTCGAACGTCTGCTGGACGGGACGCGGTCGAACTTCGGAACCCGGGTCCACCGCGAGACGGCCGAGGCGTTCGACCCGTCTTCGGTGCTCCCCGAGGGCGAGGGGTTCGACCTCGTGCTGTTCGCCAACGTGCTCTCGGAACTCGACGACGCCGTCGCCGTCGCGGGGCGCTATCTCGATTTCGTCGCCGAGGACGGGTCGTTCGTCGGCCTCGCGCCGGCGGACCTCAACACGAGCACGCACCTCCGCGAGGTGGAACGCGCCCTCGCACCCGCCGACGGCGGCGCGACCGTCTACGCGCCGACGCTCCGCCTGTGGCCCGGACACGTTCCCTCCGACCGCGGGTGGTCCTTCGACGTGGGCGCGGACGTCTCCGCGCCGGCGTTCCAGCGGCGACTGGACGAGGCGGGCGAGGCGACGGAGGGGCGGACGCCCGGCGACGGCACGTTCGCGAACGAGACGGTGCAGTTCTCCTCGACGGTGCTCCGCCGCGACGGACGGCGGCGCGTCGACGTGACCGCCGACGGGGACCGATACGCCAAGATGGCCGAGATGGAGCAGCACGTCACGAACCGCATCGACCTCCTCGCGGTGAAACTCAGCGGCGACCTCTCGGCGGGCGAGGGGTCGAATCCGCTGTTCAAGGTCGGCGACGGCAGCGAGGCCGTCGAGCACTACGCCGTCCTGACCAAACGGGACGCCCTGAACGAGGCGGTCGCCCGCGCGGGCTACGGCGACGTGCTCGCCTTCGAGAACGCCCTCTGTCTCTGGAACGGCGACGAGGGGGCGTACAACCTCGTCGTCGACGCGGAGACGGTGGTCGACCGGGTCGCCTGAACGTCGCTCGGGACCGCGGCGAGCGGTAGACATTTGCGTGGTCCGCCGAACGGACGCGCATGAGCGAGTCGCTCTCTCTCCTCTTGACGAACGACGACGGCGTCGACAGCACCGGGTTTCGCGCGCTGTACGACGCCTTGGACGCCGTCGCCGACGTGACGGCCGTCGCGCCCGCGGACGACCAGAGCGCCGTCGGCCGGCAGTTATCGGCGGACGTGGACGTGGCCGAACACGAACTCGGCTACGTCGTGCACGGGACGCCCGCGGACTGCACCGTCGTCGGGTTGGAGGCGCTCTGTCCCGACGTGGACATGGTCGTCGCCGGGTGCAACAAGGGGGCGAACCTCGGCGCGTACGTCCTCGGCCGTTCGGGCACCGTCAGCGCCGCCGTCGAGGCGGCGTTCTTCGACGTGCCGGCCATCGCCGTCTCGATGTACGTCCCGCCCTCCGGCGACACGCCGTGGAACGAGACGGCGGAGGACCCCGCGGATTACCGGCACGCGACGGCGGCGGCGACGTACCTCGTCGACCGCGCCCCCGAGGCGGGCGTCTTCGAGGAGGCGGAGTACCTGAACGTGAACGCGCCGATGGCGACCGACGACGAGGACGAACCCGCGTCCCTCGAAGTGACGACGCCGTCGACGCTGTACGAGATGACCGCGAAAAGGAACGAGGAGAACGAGCGTATCACGCTCCACGACGGCGTCTGGGAGATGATGCGCGGCGGCGACCTGCCCGACCCCGAGGGCACCGACCGCCGCGCCGTCGTCGAGGGGCGGGTGTCGGTATCGCCGCTGACCGCGCCGCACACGACGAGACATCACGACGCGCTGGACTCGCTGGCGGAGTCGTATCAGGCCTGAGTCGGGGGAGGATTCCTCCCCCGCCCGACTACCGGCGACAGCCCGAACCTCAGCGAGCGTTGCTCTCGGAGGCGCTCGGACCGCTCTGTCCGGTCCGTTCGACCGGTTCGCCCCGGTTCCGTCGGCTTTGGCCCGCGCCGGACTCCGTCGTCAGGCCGTGGACGATGGCGTCGCCCGTCTCGCCGTCGAACAGGTGGACCATGGTGCGGTCGAGGACGACCTGCGTTCGCTGTCCCTCGGCCGCGTCGGTGTCCATGTCCGGAATCGGCGGCATGCTCATCAGCAACGTCGACTCGCCCATCGGGCCGCCCTCGTCCGCCGCCCCCTCGTCATCGGTGGCGGGGCCGGATATCCCGCCGTCGTCGACGGACGACTCCCCGGTCCCGTCGCCGAACTCCGCGTAGACGTAGATGTCGTCGCCGACGGGTTCGAGCACCGTCGTCGTCACGTCGATGGGCGCCGACGGCTGACCGTCCATGTCGGCGGCGTCGGCGGCGCCGACCGGTCCCTGGTCGTCCTCGATGTCTGCCCCCTCCGCGAGGTAGATATCCTCGGGGCGGACGCCGACGGTGACGCGCTTGCCCGTCTCGACGTCGCCGAGGACGCCGTCGTCGACGTCGAGTGAGAACTCGTCCGTCTCGACGCCCTCGTCGGTCACGCGCCCGTCGATGAAGTTCATCGACGGCGACCCGATGAAGCCCGCGACGAACTCGTTCGTCGGGCGGTAGTAGCACGTCAGGGGGGCGTCGAACTGCTGGAGTTCCCCGTGGTTCATCACCGCGATGCGACTCGACATCGTCATCGCCTCCTCCTGGTTGTGCGTGACGTAGATGATGGTCGCGTCCAGTTGTTTGTGGAGTTCCTGCAGTTTCGTCCGCATGTGGACGCGGAGTTTCGCGTCGAGGTTGGCGAGGGGTTCGTCCATCAGGAACACCTCCGGGTCTCGAACGATGGCGCGGGCGATGGCGACTCGCTGTCGCTGCCCGCCGGACATCTCGTCGGGCATCCGGTCGAGCATGCCGCTCATCTGGACGAGTTCGGCCGCCTCCTCGACCCGACGGTCTATCTCCTCTTTCTCGAAGTCCCGCAGGCGGAGGCCGTACGAGATGTTGTCGTAGACGTCCATGTGCGGGAACAGCGCGATGTTCTGAAACACCATCGCGATGTCGCGGTCTTTCGGCGGCAGGTCCGACACCTCCTCGTTGTTGATGTACAGGTTCCCCGAGGTGGGTTCGGTGAGTCCCGCCGCCATCTCCAGCGACGTGGATTTGCCGCACCCCGAGGGGCCGACGAGCGTGACGAACTCGCCGTCCTTGATTTCGAGGTTGAGGTTGTCGACGGCCGTTACGTCATCGTACTTCTTCGTGATGTCTTCGTAAGTTACGTCTCCCATTGTGTTACTCCTTGAGCGCACCCGAGGTCAGACCGCTGACAATTTTCTCCTGTGCGACGACGACGAGAATCGCGATGGGGATGACCCCGAGGATGCTCGCCGCCGCCATGAGGTTGTACGACGTGGCGTAGCGCCCCTGATAGCTGAGGAGGCCCCAGACGATGGTCGCCCAGTTCTGGACCCGCCCGTCGGTCATCAGGAACGCGAAGAAGAACTCGTTGTACACCGAGATGAACGTCAGCACGCCCGCGGTGGCCACGCCGGGGGCCGAGAGGGGCATGATGACTTTGAACAGCGCGCCGAAGCGGGTGTTGCCCTCGACGCGTGCGGCGTCCTCTAATCCGTCCGGAATCTGGCTGTAGAACGTCGTCAGGATGAAGATTGCCAGCGGCATGAACAGCGCCGTGTACGGCAGCATCATCGCTCCCGGTCCGTTGAACAGCATCGGACTGTTCACCGTTCCGACCCCGGGAAGGGTGAAGAACGTGATGTTCGCCGTGAACAGGCGGAACAGCGGCAGCAGGAACGCCGCCGGCGGGAAGTACGAGATGGCGAGGAAGACGAGCATGAGCGGTCTGCGGCCGGGGAACTCGAAGCGCCCGAACGCGTAGCCCGCGAAACTCGCCAGCACCAACACGATGGCCGTCGTGACGACGCCGATGATGAGGCTGTTGAGGATGTAGAGGTGGAACGGCACGCGCGTGAACACCGTCACGAACGCCTCCGGGTTGAACCCGTTCGGCAGCAGCCCCACGTCTATCATGTTTCCGCTCGGCGTCAGCGCCAGCACCAACAGCCAGTAGAACGGGAACAGCGTGGTGAACAGGAACACCCCGGTGAGGACGTAGAACAGCGCCTTGTACGTCCGCTCGGGGTTCGAGATGGACCGGCTGGCCCACCGCTGAAGCGCGTTCCCTTCGCTGTTGCTCATCTCAGATCCCCCCCGAGCCCTGCACGTCGGCGAATTTGACGATGTACACCATCACGACCAGTCCGATGAGCGCCGCGGTGACGAACGCGACGGCGGCGGCGGCGGCGTACCGACTCGTGCTGAACGTCTGGACCACCAGACACGACAGCGACGGCACCGTGTTGCACGAGGACACCGTTGTGATGAGACCGTAGACGCGCATCGCGCCGATGGTGCGGAACAGCATCGCGACCAGCACCGACGGGAGCACCAGCGGCAGCGTCACCGTCTTGAACGCCTCGAACTTCGAGGCGCCCGACACTTTCGCCACGTCGTACAGCGAGCGGTTGACGCTCTGGAGACCGGCGAGGATGATGAGCGCCATGAACGCCGACGTCTTCCACACGTCGGCGACGATGACGATGATGAGCGAGTCCATGCTGTTGGCCTGCGGCGTCGTCGAGAAAAGCCCCAACTGGTGGAGCGGTTCGACGAGGAACCCGACCGTCGGCTGGAACAGCAGGTAGAAGATCATCCCTTGGATGACGATGGGCACGGCCCACGGGAGGATGATGGCGACGCGGACCCAGCGCCGACCGCGGAAGTCCTGGTTCAGGATGATCGCCTGCCCGAAGCCGATTATCGTCTCGAAGACGACGCTCACCACGGTGAAGATGAGCGTGACGGTGACGGCGCTCGTGAACGGTTGGCTCAGGTCGAGAAACGGCCGGGGGAGCGAGGAGTTCAGGTCGCCCGTCAGGAGCCTCACGTAGTTCGAGAACCCGACGAACTCGCCCAGTCGGTCGGCGCCGTACAGCGAGTTGGCGTACAGCGACATCTGGAACGTCCGCGCCAGCGGCCAGAAGGCGATGACGGCGAACAGCAGCAGCGACGGCGCGAGCAGCAGGTAGGCGAACTGCGTGTCGCTGAGGTTCTCCACCCAGCGCTGACCGCTGGCGAACATCCCCGAGGAATCGCTCCTCGATTGCGACTGCGACCCGCCGGTTTCGGCCGACATCGAGAGTCACCGTCCTCCGGTCGCAATTCGGCCGCTGTTTTGCGACTGTTCTTCTCGTTTGGAGGCCTGCTCTATCTCCTCGATCTGTCGTGCTAGCTGGTTCATCGCTCGTTGTGGTGCTTTGAGACCGCTGAAACTCGCGTTCGCCTGCTGTGCTATCTTCGACGACTCGGGGGGCCACGCGACGGTGACCGGGCGGGGGATGGAGTGTGCGATGGTGTACTTCAGCGTCTCCAAGTACCGCCCCATCACCGGGACCTGCTTGGCCCGTTGGGACTCGAACAGCGACCGGCGCGGCGGGAGGTAGCCGAGCGTCTCGAAGAGGAACAGTTGGAACTTCTCCTTGGTCATCGCCCGGAGCACCTCCTTGGCGGCCTCGGGTTGCTTCGCGCTCGGATTCAGCGCCATGTGCCATCCGCCGAGCGACGAGACGGACCCGCCGTAGCCGTCGAACTTCGCCTCCTCGGGCTTGACGGCGTACGGGATGGGCATCACGCCCAGGTCCTTTCCGAAGGCGTCCTCGGCGCCGCTGATGGCGATGGCGTAGGGCCAGTTGCGGTGCATGACGGCGTTGCCCGCGGCGAACGGCTTCCGGGAGGACTCCTCCTCCCACTGCAGCACCGTCCGCGGGGAGATGCCGCCCGTCACCGACTTCAGGGCGTTGTCGGCGTCCGCCTCGATGAACGTCCGAACCATTCGCGTGGCGTCGACCACGGGTTTCGAATCGACCGTGACCGGTCGCCTGCCGACGGGACCGAACAGGTTCTTCTTCGGACCGAAGTACGACCCGCCCCAGGTGCCGGTGAACTCCCGGAAGTCACAGCAGGACAGGCCGGCGTAGGATTTGCCCTGGAAGGTGAACCCCAGTCTCGTGTCCGTCTGCTTTTTGGTGTCTTTCGTCACCTTCGAGAACTTCTTCCAGGTGAGGGGGTTCGTCGCCCACCCCTCCTTTTCGGGGCTGTATCCCGCCTCTTTCACCAAATCCTTCCGATAGAGCATGTTCCCCGTCGTCGGGAACAGCGGGACCGCGTGCAGATTCCCCTGTTCGCTCGTCGCCGTCTGGGTGAACGTCTGGAAGTAGTTCGATTTGACCATCTCGGCGATGTCGGGCATCACCTCCGAGAGGTTCGCCAGTTGGTCGCGGACGATGAACGGAATCGTCCACCCGCTGTCCATCATCAGGAGCGACGGCTGTTCGAGGTTCGCCGACAGCCACCGGTTGTACTGCTGCTGACGGGCGCCGGTCGAGGCCGTGCCGGCGATGATCTCTATCGAGATTTCGTCGGGCATCCCGGCCCGTTTCAGCTGTTTTTCCACCTGTCCGGAGATGTTCTTGAGGTCCGTGTTGGCCGCGATTTGGACCGTGTTCGGATCCGACTGCGCCCGCGCGATACAGCCGGAAACGCTGGACGCCGCGACGGCGCTCCCGGCCCCGACGGCCTTCACGAACCGGCGTCGGCTGACGCTCTGCTCTTCGCTCATCGGCCGGTCCGTTCGGCGCGACGCACTCGGCGGCGACGGTTCATCGGCTACCACCTCCCGGTCCGCGGGGAGCGCTATCAGGCGGGCGTTTCGGCCGGTCTGTGACCCTGTTCGCGGTCCCGCGACTATCCGTCAGTTGGGACGCCATACGTTGGCCGAGTATCCATAATCAATAATCGCTTGTGGCCACCGATGGTGAAATAAACGTTCGAACGAACGTCGGCCGAGGGCGCGTTCGGAAGCGTTCTCGACGGGTGGTCGGTCGGCCGACCCGTCGCGGCGACCGCCCGTCAGTCCCGAGAGTACCCCGACGGGAGAGCGCCGAGCGCCACGATGCCGGCCGGGACGAGGGCCGCGACGCCCCACATGACCGCCTCGGAGAGTTCGCCACCGGTCGTCGCCACCGAGGCGACGCCGGCGAGGGCGACGAGGACGCCGACGGTGACCGCGAGTTTCCCACGCATGCGCCTCCTACTGCGATCGAGCGCATAAATATTCCTTTTTTATTGAATTATCACTCTAAAACCAGTTTTCCGCTTGTCGCCGGATGATGCGGACGCCGGCAGCGACACGGCGGGATAGCGCGGTGCGACGCGACGAAACTCAGACGACGGGTTCGGGGTCCCCCCCGCGGACGGCGCGTCGCTGGTCGGGAATCAGATCGAAGGCGGGTGCCACGTCGCCGAGGACGAGGAGCGCGTAGTAGCGCAGGTAGGTCTGAACGGGCGCCTGTGCGAGGGCGGCGACGGCGACGACCGCGAGCGCGTAGAGGACGCCGAAGACGACGAGCACCGCGATTCCGAGCGGTTCGGCGACGAAGGCGAACAGCGCGGCGCCGAGGGCGAACAGGAGGCCGAAGGGGACGAGCAGTGCGAACGCCAGCACCGCGGTAACGACGGCGACGAGGAGGCCGCCGAAGAGCGAGAGGAAGAACCCCGTGACGACGTAGGCGAGGTACTGCGTCCACTGCGCCGGTATCGTGGGCCAGAGGCGCCGCCAGCCGTCGAGGACGCCGCAGTCTTCGAGCACCATTATCGGGACGACGAACGCGGTGGTGAACCCGTCGACCAGCGACACGACGACGGCGAGGACGACGAACACCGGGAGGAGGACGAACAGCAGTCCCACCCACGCACCGCCGTTCAAGGCGACGCCCGCGTCGAGGCCGAGAAGCGGGAGGACGAACGGCGCCGCGAACAGGAGCACGGCCCCGAGAGTGAACAGCGCCAGCACCAACCGGAATCCGAAGAGTCGAGCGCCCTGACGCCATCGGCGGCCCCAGTAGCGGCGGACGGTCACCGTGCGGTTCCGGAGCGATTCGACGAAGACGAACTCCATCACCGACCCCACGAAGGCGAACGCGAACGCGAGTAGTGCGACGACGCCGACGACGCCGGCCACGAGCAGCCACGTCCGCGGGCCGAGGTCGGTCAGCGGGACCGTTCCGGGGCCGCCGCCGTTCCCGCCGGCGGTGTACTGGGACCCGCCGAAGTTCGCCCCGGGACCGCTGACGAACAGCGTGACGAGCGCCAGTTTGACCCACGTCGTGCGGTCGACGGGCGTGAGGAACGCCCGAGTCGCGTCCAACGCGTCGTCCACGTTGTCGAGTGCGTACAGAGCCATGTCCCTACTCGGCGCTCGGACACCTTAGTACGGTAACATGACTCCCGCGACGCGAGACGCTCCGACCGAGGAGCGGACGTCGCGAACTGCTGCCGACCGCCGGTCGGAGGACGTCGTCCGTCGCGGTGAGCCCCCCTCCGTCGGAGAGTTCGGCGGCGACCGAGCGGTGACCGCCGGTGCGGAGGGGTGCATTCCGTTCGCTACGCGGCCGAACCGCCGTTCCCTCCGTTCGCGCCGTCCGAGTTCCCGTTCGAGTCGGTCGAATCCGCGCTCCGGTCCGTCGTCCCGGCGTGCGCTTCGAGAAAGTCGCGAATCGCGCCGGTGACGTACTCGGGGGCGTCGAGGTTCGAGGCGTGGCCGGCGCCGGGTACCTCGCGCACGTCGACGGTCGGAACGTGGGCGGCGAAACGCGCGGCGTGGAGCCTGACGAACGGGAGGTCGCGTTCGCCGTAGAGGACGAGCGTCGGCGCCGACACCGTCGAGAGGTCGACCGGGGGGTCCCGGGGTCGCGCCATCGACCGGACCACCTTCGCGAACTCCTCGGTGGCCATCCCCGGCCCCCCCTCGCGGAGGCGTTCCACGCTTTCGTAGTCGCCGTCCGCGCCCGGGAAGAGCCGCGCGGTCAGCCAGACGTTCGCCCGTTCGACGCGTTCGAGTCCGAGAAGTCGAACCGGCGGCACCAGGGCGCTCAGCGCGACGCGACGCAGGAACCACTCGCCGCGGGAGCGAAACTCCGGGGCGAACGCGTCGACGAGCACCAGTCCGGCCAGGTCGTCGGGGTAGGTCGCCGCGTACGTCAGCGCAACCGTGCCGCCCATCGAGAGTCCGCAGAGGACGGGATTTCGAATATCCAGTTCGAGGAGGAGGGCGCGCAGGTCCGCGACGTAGAGGTCCACCGTGTACTCGGACTCCGCGGACCGACCCGTCCGGCCGTGCCCGCGCAGGTCGTACGTCACCGTCGAGTAGTCCGTCGACAGGGCCTCGACCTGTTCGTCCCACACGGCGTGGTCGAGCATCGAGGCGTGGACGAACACGACCGTCGGACCGTCGCCTCGACGTTCGTAGTAGGTGTCGACCCCGTTCGCGCGAATCGTCGGCATGAGAGGAGAGAGACGCTTCGAGGGGATGAACTCGCGCCCGGTGGGGAAACTCCGCAGGCGCGCGTTCGGTTCAGCGCTCGCCCCCGACCGCACGGCGCGCGTAGAGGTACGCCGCGAGGAGTCCGATACCCGCGAGGAGCGCGCCGGTCCTCGCTCGACCCTGGCCCTGTACGAGCCGCGTGTACAGGCTGGAGTCGCTGACGTGCCCCTCGTAGTCGCCTCGCCGTTCCAACTCGCCCGACGCTCCGTCGATGCCGTTCTCCCCCTGCGGACGCGGGGGGCGGTCGTTCCGCTGGAGGGGGAAGACCACCGTCTCCATCAGCGTGTCCATCAGGCCGGGGGCGACGCGCCCGAGGACCGTCATCGCCTTCCCGCCGAAGCCGACGGTCACGTCGCGTTGCGGGTGCGCGGCGGCGTGCAGAATCGCCTCCGCGACCGGCTCCGGGGCGTACAGCGGCGGCGGGAGGGTCGCCTCCTCGTCCATGTGGTTCTTCGCGTGCTCGGGGTACGGCGTGTCTATCGCGCTCGGTTTCACGAGCGTCACCGATATCGGCGCGCCGTCGTCCGCGAGTTCCATGCGCAGCGTGTCGGTGAACGCCTTCACGGCGTGCTTCGACGCCGAGTAGGCGCCCTGCAGTCCCAGCGCGCGTTCGGAGACGATGCTCCCGATGTTGATTATCGCGCCGCCGCGGTTCTCCAGGCGGTCCGCCGCTTCGAGCGACCCGTACAGTAGCCCCCAGACGTTCGTCTCGAACAGTCCCCGCATGTCCTCGACGGGCACGTCGCGCAGTTTGCCGTAGGCCGAGACGCCGGCGGCGTTCACCCACGTGTCGAATCCGCCGTACGCCTCCTCGGCGCGGTCGGCTATCTCGCGGATATCGTCCCTGTCGCGGACGTCGGCGACGACGTACGTCGCCTCGCCGCCGTCGCGCGCTATCTCGTCGGTCAGTTCCCGCAGGGCGTCCTCGCTCCGCGCGGCGAGGACCAGACGGACACCGCGCTCCGCCGCCATTTGCGCCGTCGTCAACCCGATACCGGACGTCGCGCCGGTGAGGACGACGACCTGTTCGTCGAGGGGTTTCAGGTCCGCGCTCACCGGACCTCACCCCCGCGTCCGGCGGGCGGCCTCGCGTTCGGAGCGGTGGTCGGGCGATGCTCGGCGGTCGTCGCTGTCGTGCGGGGTATCGCCGTTCGAAGCATGGTATCTCGGCTCCCTCGGTCGAGCGTCAGAGGCGGCAGACGGTTAGTCTCGGGGGCCGTGTTCTCGAGGCGTTTTCCCTCGGCGTCCGCACGCGTTCGAACTCGACGAGGCGAGTCAGACGCCGAGTTCGTCGGCGAGGTCGCCGAACGTCTCGATGGTCAGGTCGGGGTCGGTCTCGTACGGCCCCCAGAGCGTGTCCTGACGGTTGATCCAGACGCCCTGCATGCCGGCGTGAATCGCACCCGGCACGTCCCACCACCCCGCGGCCACGAACCCGACGTTCTCTATGGGCACGCCGATTTTCTCGGCGGCGTGGCGATACAGGCCGGCGTCCGGTTTGAACTGCTCCACCTCGTCGGCGCTGACGGTGTCGGTGAGAAAGTCGCCCAGGTCTCCGTGCTCGACCATCGATTCGAGCATGTCCTCGCTGCCGTTCGAGACGATGTAGAGGTCGTACCCCGCCTCGTGCAACCGCTCCATTCCCTCGCGCACGTCGTCGAACACCGGCAGTTCGTGGTACGTCGAGAGGACGTCCTCGCGTTCGTCCTCGTCGAGGTCGACGCCCACCTCGTCGAGGGCGTACCGAAACGCGTGGCGGTTCATGGCGTAAAAGGAGTCGTACTCCTCGATGGCGTTGCCCACCATCGCGTACTGCAGCGAACGCTCCCGCCAGAGTTTCGAGACGTCCTCGGCGCGGTCGGTGTACTCGGACAGCGGTTCCTCGACCGCCGTGACGTCGACGACCGTTCCGTACGAGTCGAACGCAATCGTCTCCACCGCGTCAGGGTCGAAAGACATGGATGTGTTGGGGTGGCACGGAGCGAAGTAGCTTGGGGCCTCCGCGGGGGAACGCCTCGTGGTGGCGCCCTCGCGACCCGGGAACGGATTGTCTCTACCGAACGGCCGAGTGCGAGAACGTCAGTCGAACGTCGAGGTACGGTTGACGCATCGCGGTTCGCGCGGCACCGCTCGTCGGTCGACCGCTACCCCGATTCTCGCTGTTCGGCCTTGTCCAGGTAGACAAAGTCCGCACCGAATTCTGACGGGGTTTGGGAATTTATCGACCGAAAGCCGCTACGATCGGGGGATAGATGACCGGACTCAGTTCCGTATGCGAACGAACAGCGCAGTGACCGCACGGTAAGCGTATGGTGTGGTATCTCGTATCATAGATATGAACACACCGCTCGATGAAATCGAGTTTCTCGCACGCTCGGACCACCGGGTCGAGGTGCTCAACGCGCTGGCAGAACGTCCCTGTGATCGCACTGATCTGCGCGCCGCGACGGGTGCATCGTCGCCGACCATGGGACGAATTCTCACCGACTTCGAAGATCGACGCTGGATCGACCGAGACGGGCGAACCTACGTGCTGACGCGACTGGGCGAATTCGTCACAGGGCGATTCACGGAACTCCGCGAGGCGATGGCGACGGAGCGGAAATTACGCGACGTCGTTCCCTGGCTTCCGTGCGAGATGGACGGATTCACCGTCGACATGTTCGCCGACGCCACCGTCTCCTACCCGGGTCCGGGGTATCCGTACGAACCCGTCGAACGCGTCACGCAACTCATCGAGAACGCCGAGTCGATGCGGGGGTTCGGGACCACAATCGTGAAATCGAGCAATCTCGAGGCGGCGTGCAGAGCCATCATCGACGGAATGGAGTTCGAGTTCATCTATTCGCCCGGCGTCCTCGAAACGATCATCGCATGGGACCCCGAGAAGGTCGCCGAAGCGGACGCCTGCGGGAACTGCACCACCTTCGTACACGACTCGTTGCCCGACAGCGACTGGTGCGGACTCGGTATCTACGACGATCGCGTCGGCATCTGCTGTCACGACCTCGATACGGGCATGCTCACGGCAGTTGTCGATACCGATTCACCGGCGGCGCTCGCGTGGGCCACGTCAGTCTACGAGCGGTACCGAAACGAGGCCCGACGTATCGACGACGGGATAGCCGTCACCTGAGGGGTCTGCCTCGGCCGGCGTTTCCGCGACCGCCGCGCGCTTTCACCTGGTGAAATCGTTTCACTAGGAATTTACATTCGCACTTCGGTCGTACGGCCTTTCGCGGAGAAGTCACCGCAGAACCGAAATCAGCGGCTTTACACACAGAACCGAGACAAGAACCATGTCTATCGAAGAATCCACCGTCGACGAAGAACGGCTGAACGAACTCGTCGGAACGGCTGTAAACGACCTCGGAGGAACGTTCCAGACCGCGCTGGCCGAGATCGGCGACAGACTGGGCCTCTACACGGCGCTGGCCGACGCGGGGCCGCTGAACGCCGAAGAACTGGCTGAACAAACCGATACGCACGAACGCTACATCCGCGAATGGCTGCGCTCGCAGGCCGCCGGCGGCTACATCACCTACGATCCGAAGACAGAGCGCTACAGCCTCTCTCCCGAACAGACGCTTGTGTTGGCTGATGAGGACAGCCCGGCGTTCATGCTCGGCGGCTTCCAGGGGACCAACACCATCATCGCAGACGTACAGGACGATATCGAAACGGCCTTCCGGACCGGCGAGGGCGTCGGATGGCACGAACACCACCCGGAGCTGTTCTCTGCCACGGAGCGGTTCTACAAACCCAGCTACGCCGCCAGTCTGGTAGACGAGTGGATCCCCGCGCTCGGCGGTGTGGACGCGAAACTGAAACAGGGTGGGCGCGTCGCCGACATCGGCTGTGGCCACGGCGCATCGACCATCATCATGGCCGAAGCCTACCCGAACTCGACGTTCGTCGGCGTCGACTATCACGAACGCTCGATCGACGTCGCGCGCGAACGTGCCGAGGAGGCCGACGTCGCGGACCGCATCAGATTCGAGGTGGCGACGGCGAAGGAGTACAACGGGTCCGAGTACGACGTGGTGACGATGTTCGACTGCTACCACGACATGGGCGATCCGATCGGCGTCGCCGCGCACGTCCGGAAGACGCTCGCCGAGGACGGCACGTGGATGCTAGTCGAACCGTTCGCCAACGACCGGGTCGAGGACAATCTCAATCCGGTGGGTCGGGTGTTTTACGGCTTCTCGACGATGTTCTGTACGCCGAACTCGCTCGACCAAGGGGCCGACCCGGCGCTGGGTGCACAGGCCGGCGAAACCAGACTGCGCGAGGTAGTGACGGAGGGCGGATTCAGTCGTTTCCGACGGGCCGCGGAGACTCCGTTCAACCTCATCCTCGAAGCACAGCCCTGACGACGAGGCACCATCCCGGTCCGACGCAGGCGGAATGGGCCGGCCGTAAGAACGGCTGAGACACACCGACAGGACTCACCGCGCAGGTACTCGAATGTGAGAACCGCACGATACTCCGTTACGACGACCGCCCGGATATCGACCGATGCGGCCTCAATATCACGGACGACTACAGCGGTATTTGCGGCCGCAATCTCGAGACAGCACGGCTCGAAGCGGTGATCGACGCGGAGTCCCGGGAAGCGTACGACTGGGCAGAAGTCGTCCACGAGGAGTGTCGGAGCGGGGCGCGTCCGTTCGATGGAGACGGGACGGCCGCCGCCGACCCGAGCGTTGGCGGCGTTCGACTGAGGGGGGAACCCGAAACATCGATCCGCGTCCTCCCGTATCCAGCGAGGAACGAGGGAGCAACCGCCGGAAGAGGAGGAAGCTGATCGACTGGCGGTAGAACGCCTGAAACGGCTAAAGCTCGGCTATCTGCTCTCCCGCTGTTCCACCTTGTTCAACTCGATGAGCAGCCGGAAGATAGCCTTCACGAGGTTCGAGTCCACGTCGAACCGCTCGGCGTTCTCGCCGGCTCGGTCCATCACGACGTCCTCCTGGCCCTCGTCGGTCGTCGGCAGGTCGCGCTCGTCTTTTACCTGCGCCACCGTATCGGCGACGTACGTCCGTCGGGCGATGAGCTCGACGATTTCGCGGTCGATGTCGGCTATCTCCCCGCGGAGTTCGTCGAGCGTCATGTCGTCGGGTCGCTTCGCTAGCTGGTCGTCGGTCTGTGGTGCGTCCGCGTCTCTGTCTGTGTCTGTCTCTCGTGTCATCGTACGCGTGCTCCGTCGTTTCGGGTCGTGGTCAGCCACGTCTCTCCCTCCCGCTCGGCCCACCGGTCGCGGACTCGCTCCAAGGGGTCGCCGTCGGCGTCCCTGTCGGCCACCGCGACGACGCTCGGACCGGTGCCGGAGAGGGAGACGCCCGCAGCGTGCGGCATCGCCTCGACGGCGGGGTCGGCGGGGAACCCGAGCGCCGCCGAGAACGCGAGGCCGTTGACCGTCATCGCCTCGGCGTATCGGCCGTCGAGCGCCAGTTCCGCGACGAGTTCGGCCATCGGCGCGACGTTCGCGCAGGCCGCCGCGTCGGCGTCGGCGCTGTAGGCGCGCTCGTCGGGCGTCCAGACGAGCACGTCCCACCCGACGGGTTCCCGCGAGAGCAGTTCGTCCGCGTCGTTGTTCGTCACCGTCGCGCCGCCGAGCATCGACGCGGAGGCGTCGTCGAACGCCCCGGTGACGGTGACGCCGGCGTCGCGGGCTGCTTGCACGCCGATTCGACACGCCTCGGTCCGGTCGGGGTCCGCGCCGAGGGCGTCCGCCGTCGCCAGCACCGTCGCGTTCGCGGCGGCGCTGGAACTCTTCAGACCGGCGGCCATCGGCACGTCGCTCTCGGTGCGGACCGTCCCGCCGTACTCGCCGTCGTCGCCGTCGCCGTATCGCTCGGCCGCGAGTTCGACGCATCGCTCGATGAGGCGCGTGTCGGCGTCGACGTCCTCCGCGACGGACCCGGTGACCGTCCCCGAATCGTCGAGTTCGACGGTGGCGCTCGTCTCCGCGTCGATGGCGAAGGCCGACCCGAACCCCGTCGAGAGGGCGTTCAGAATCGTCCCCGCTCCGAGTGCGACTGCGCGGCCGTGCATACCTGTACGGAATCGAGCGGAGGCAAAGGTGTAGCGGTCTCCGCCGTATTGGCCGGCCGGTCGAACCGTCGCTACCGCGCACCTTTTCACCGTACCCGCGCAACGCCGAGGTATGAGCGCGCGAAACGACGTGGCGCCGAGCACGCTCGGCGTCGAACTGCTCGACCACGGCGTGCAGGTTGAGTACCTCGACGGCCGGACGACCCTCTACCGCGGCGTGCCGGAGGCCGTCACCGGGACGCTCACCACCGCGCCCGGCCGGGAGACGCACGTCCTCGTGACCGACCCGACGGAGACTGAGGGCGTGATGATGTACGTGAACGACCTGAAGACCCACGAGGACATCCTCGAAGCCAGCGGCGTCGGCCGGGTCGTCCTGGACGAAGACGAGGAGGAGGAACTGTTCCCGGGCGTCCGCGTCCGCCGGACCAAGAGCATGCGCACCGAAATCGAGGCCGACCCGGAGGTGGCCCGCGGCCGCGTGTTCGTCTTCGAGGAGGACGACTGGGCGGAGACCTCCTACGAGTTCGTGAACGACGCCGAAAGCGACTGATGGCGCTCGGAAAGCGATGGAAACCGCTCGAACGGAAGACCGTCGGGTCGGCTCCGGACGCCTACGGCGTCGTCGAGTTCGGGGACGGCGACGGAACGGTGCTCCGCGCCGCCGCGGGGTTTCTCCCCGACGAACTCCGCGAGGAACTCTCCTACGGGGAGGCCTCGCAGGTACGCTGGAAGCGCGCACAGTCGCGCGACCACGCCGAGCGACTGCTCGAAGAGCGATAGCTTCCGACTCCTCACTGCAGGTACGACGGACTGTCGTCCTCGCCGTCGCAGTTCTCCTCGTGCGTCTTCGCCTCGGACTCCGCGTCGAACAGCATCTCGCACTCCTCACAGCGGTACCACGTCGTTCCGTCCTTCTGCGTCGTGGAGACCATACGAAGTGATGTGCTATCGTGGAACATAACGTTTCTGCCGGACGGGAGGCGGACGGACGAGCGGACGGGCGGGGGACGAGAGCCGTCGGGCAAGGGTAAAGACCGGGGCACCCCAAGCCGGGGGTATGCCAGACGACGAGGGCCTCGAACTCACCGTTCGCGGCGCGGAGAAGCGAGACGCCGGCCGCGGCATCGCCCGCCTCCCCGAGTCCGCGCGCCAGCGTCTCGGCGTCCTCAGCGGCGACACCGTCGTCGTCGAGGGCGGCCGCGAGACGGTCGCGAAGGTGTGGCCCGCCGGCGGCGGCACGCCGGACGGCGTCGTCCTCGTCGACGCCGACACGCGCGCGAACGCCGACGCGAAGATAGGCGAGACGGTGCGGGTCAGGCAGGTGGACGTCGAGGACGCGCGCTCGGTGACGCTGTCGATGCCCGACGACGTGGCGTTCAGCGACGACGACCGGGCGGTCGAACTCATCAAGCGGGCGGTGCAGGACCGACCCATCCAGTCGGGCGGGCAGATTCGCTTCGAGACGCTGAGTTCGGACCCGTTCGTCGTCAAGGAGACGAGTCCCGACGGGATGGTCCGCGTCACCGCCTCGACGAAACTCAGGCTCTCGAAGCAGGGGACCGTGAGCCGCGTCGTCACCAGCGTCTCCGGCGGCGACGAGGACGAAGAGCGCGACGGCCCGACGGGCGTCGCCTACGAGGACATCGGCGGACTGGACGAGGAGTTGGACCTCGTCCGCGAGATGATCGAACTCCCCCTGTCGGAACCGGAGGTGTTCGCCCACCTCGGCGTCGACCCGCCGAAGGGCGTGCTCCTGCACGGTCCGCCGGGCACCGGGAAGACGCTCATCGCCAAGGCCGTCGCCACCGAGGTGGACGCGACGTTCATCACCGTCTCCGGCCCGGAGATCATGTCGAAGTACAAGGGCGAATCGGAGGAGAAGCTCAGAGAGAAGTTCGAGGAGGCCAGGGAGAACGCGCCGGCCATCGTCTTCTTCGACGAGATAGACTCCATCGCGGGCAAGCGCGACGACGGCGGCGACGTGGAGAACCGCGTCGTCGGCCAACTGCTCAGCCTGATGGACGGACTCGCCGCCCGCGGCGACGTCATCGTCATCGGCGCGACCAACCGCGTGGATTCCCTGGACCCCGCCCTCCGCCGCGGCGGCCGGTTCGACCGCGAAATCGAAATCGGCGTCCCCAACGAACAGGGCCGACGCGAGATTCTGGAGGTCCACACCCGACGGATGCCCCTCGCGGAGGGCGTGGACGTCGACCGCCTCGCCGCGCGGACCCACGGCTTCGTCGGGGCCGACCTCGAATCGTTGACGAAGGAGGCGGCGATGACCGCCCTGCGCCGCGCCCGCCGCGGCGGGAGCGGCGAGAAAATCGAGTTCTCCGAGTTGGAGGTGACCCGCGAGGACTTCGAGGCGGCGATGGCGAGCGTCGAACCCTCCGCGATGCGCGAGTACGTCGCCGAGGCGCCGACGACGACGTTCGACGACGTCGGCGGGCTGGAGGAGGCGAAACGTACCCTCGAACGGAGCGTGACGTGGCCGCTCACCTACGCGCCCCTGTTCGAGGCGGCGAACACGACGCCCCCGTCGGGCGTGCTCCTCCACGGTCCACCGGGGACGGGCAAGACGCTCCTCGCGCGAGCCATCGCGGGCGAGAGCGGCGTGAACTTCATCCACGTCGCCGGTCCTGAGTTGCTTGACCGGTACGTTGGCGAGTCCGAGAAGTCGGTCAGAGAGGTGTTCGAGCGCGCGCGGCAGGCCGCGCCGGTTATCGTTTTCTTCGACGAGATAGACGCCATCGCGGGCAACCGCGACTCGATGGGGTCGGACTCGGGCGTCGGCGAACGCGTCGTCTCGCAGCTTTTGACCGAGTTGGACCGACTGGCCGACAACCCGAACGTGGTCGTCCTCTCGGCGACGAATCGAAAGGACGCCCTCGACCCGGCCCTGCTCAGACCCGGCCGTCTGGAGTCGCACGTCCTCGTGCCGAACCCCGACGTGGACGCCCGGCGGGCCATCCTCGGCGTCCACACCCGCGAGAAACCGCTCGCCGACGACGTTGACTTGGACGAACTCGCCGCGCACATGGACGGCCTCTCCGGGGCCGACATCCAAGCCGTCTGCCGCGAGGCGACGATGCGCGCCATCGAGGAGGTGGCCGAGGCCTACGACGGCGAGGAGGCGAACGAGCACGCCGACGAGATTCGCGTCACGCAGGCGCACTTCGACGCCGCCCTCGGCGTCGTCCTCGACGCCAGCGAGGAGTAGCCGAGAGCGGCAGTACGCCTCACTTCGTCAGTCTCGCCCTGTAGTAGCCGAACTCCCCGGAGTACGCCGTCTCCGCGACGGACCACGTCGTCCCCGCGCAGACGGTCCGGAGCCTGTCGGGCGAAACCGTCCGGAACTCGAGGAGCGGTCCGACCAGGTCGCGCCCGCGGTACTCCACGCGGAACCGACGGCGTCCGACGCCGTCCTCCCCGGCCGGGCGGTGACCGTGCGACTCGTCGACCCGTTCGGGGTCGTAGGAGTCGACCCACGCCGTTCCCGTCTCGGTCGTGACCCGAGCGAGTTCGGCGAGAAATCCCCTGAGTTCGGCATCCGTCCGGGCTAACGTCGCCTGCGTGCCGTTCACGAGCGCCGTCTCGAACCGGCCTTCGGGAACGGGCGGGCGGAACATGTCGGCGACGACGGCGTCGACGCCGCGGGCGCGAGCGGTTCGGACGGCCATCGGACTCGCGTCGAAGGCGACGACGCGGCCGTGCAGGGAGACGACTCGGGCGTGGTTGCCGGCTCCGCAGCCAACGTCCAAAAACGGCGTCGCCAGTCCGTCGACGAACGCTCGTTCCTCGGCGGGCCACGCGGCGTACGGCGCGAAGTAGAACTTCCGGATGTTCGCATCCCACGTCTCCCCCGTCTCGGGGTCGCGGTGGACGCACGACCCGTCGTACTCCTCGTGCAGAAAGTCCCACATCGCCGCGCCGAGGGCGTCGTCCGGCATGGTCGGGCCGTCGGAGAGGGAGGGGATAAATCGCTCGTGGGTCCGCGACGCGGCAGCGCTTCGGTCGAGAACGGCGTCAGTCCCAGAACGACTGCGTCCGCGCGTACTGTCGCTCCTGTTCGAGGATGTCGCGGTAGAAGTCGTCCTCGTCCTCGCGGAGTTTCCCGATGACGCGCGCGGCCGTCTGCGGGCCGACGCCGCGGGCGGCGAGAGCGACGACGGCCTTGCGACCGTGGCTCTGGACCAGGCTGGCCGACTTGTACGCGCGGCGCTTCAGTCGCTCCTGTTCCTCGTCGGGGTCGGTCGCGCGGACGGCCTTCACCGTCTCCTCGTCCCACGGGTTCAGGCAGGCGATGCGCGTCGCGCCGCACTCGGGGCACTCGGGTTGGTCGCGGACGCGGCGCACCTTCCGCGTCGTCTTCCAGTCGGTGCAGTGCAGACACAGGAGGATGACCCGGTCGTTCTGGATGCGCTCTCTGACCGCCTGGATGACGCTCGCGTCGGCGTTCTCGGGGACGAGGAGGTCCCGGCCGCTGGAGCGACCGTCGATGCCGATGGGCGTGCGCTCCCGCGCCGTCTCTAAGGCCACCTCGCCACCCTGAATCCGCCGCAGGAGGTCGGCCGTCTCCGGCACCGCGAGGTCGACGTGGAACACCTCCCTGACCGCCTCGTCGTAGACGGGAGTGCCTTCGAGCGCCGCCAGCAGTCGGTCGCCGCCGAAGCGTTTGTTCCCCTGATACCGCTTGAGCGCGCCGAACTTCGCGGCCACCTGCGCGAGGGTGAACTTGAGCGACTCGGAGTGCTTCAGGGCGAGTTCGAGGACGCCCTCGACGTGTTCGGGGTCGGTCGTCTCCAACACGCCGGTGAAGTCGTGGACGGAGGCGTTCGGCGGCACCTCGAATTTGACCCGGTACGCGTCCGTCTCGATGCCTATCGACGACCCGGTGCGCTGACCGACGAGGGCGGCCAGCATCCGCCCGAGCGTCTCGTTCACCCGGTGACCGTACGGGGAGTTGAGCACCACCTTCCGCCCCTGCCCCTCGACGACCAACCGGTCCGCCGTCGGCACCGGCAACCCGGCTTCGACCTGTCGCTCGGTCGGCTTCAGCGACTCCGAGACCGTCCGCTCGTCGGTGGGGTAGCGGCCGAGGAAATCGCGGGCGACGGCGCCTCGCTCCCCGCCCGCCGCGAACTGCCGGGCGGCGGTTTCGCGTATCTCCCCCACCTCGCCGGCGACGTGCGCGGGGACGGGAATCTCCGACCCGGTCCACGACGGCACCTCGCCGCCGGGGTCCTCGATGGGCGTGACGTTCACCTCCGCCTCGTCGTCGTCGATGTCGTTGATGCGCCACATCTCGCCGCGCTGGATGAACGACGCGCCGGGTTCGGCGAAGTTGACGACGAACCGCTCGTCGAGCGTCCCTATCTGCCGCCGGGAGGACATGTCGTAGACGTCGTACGTCTCCTCGTCGGGTATCATCGAGAGGTTGGCGTAGAAGTACTGCCACGTCCCGCCCGACTTCTCCAACACGTCCTTCTCCTCGTCGACCCACAGCAGGTGATTTCCGGACAACTCGCGGACTATCTCCCGGAACGTCTCCTCCGCCAAGTCGCGGAACGGGTACGCCGCGGTGACGAGGTCGTACGTCTCCCTGGCCGACACCTCGCCGTAGTCCATGACGACGCCGACTATCTGGTTCGCGACCGTGTCGAGGCTGGCGTGGTGGATGCGCGCGGGTTCGACCTCCCCCGCCTCCGCCTTCCGCGCGATGGCGAGGGCCTCGTGGGTATCGTCGGCCGAGGAGGTGACGACGGTCCCCCGCGAAACCTGGTCGCGGCGGTGGCCCGCGCGGCCGACTCGCTGGAGGAGTCGGGCCACCTCGCGGGGACTGCCGTACTGGACGACGTGGTCCACCCGCCCCACGTCGATGCCGAGTTCCATCGAGGAGGTGCAGATGAGGCCGTCCAACTCGCCGGCTTTGAACCGGTCTTCAACGTCGATTCGCACGTCCTTCGAGAGCGACCCGTGGTGAACCTCCACGGGCGCGTCGAGCGCTTTGAACCGCGAGCCGAGGGCTTCGGCCGTCTGACGGGTGTTGACGAAGACGAGCGTGGACTCGTGGTCGCGCACGATGTCGCGTATGAGGCGGACGTGGCTGGCCATCTCGTCCTCGGAGGCCAACCGCCCGGCCAACTCCCGGTCCTCGCGGGTTATCTCGGGGTGGACGACGGTGAACTCCACCTTGCTCCCGGCGTCGACCTCCACGATTTCGAACGCCCGGTCGCCGGTGAGGAACTTCCCCACCTCCTCGGGGGACCCGACCGTCGCCGAGAGGCCGACCCGCTGGAACGGGCCGGCGAGGGCGCGGAGGCGCTCTAAACCGATAGTCAACTGCGCGCCGCGCTTGGCCGAGGCGAGTTCATGCACTTCGTCGACGACGACGTGGCGCACGTCCGACAGCGCCTTCCGGAGCTTCTTCCCCGTCAGCATCGCCTGCAGCGTCTCCGGCGTCGTCACGAGCACGTCCGGCGGGTCGTTCGCCTGCTTTCCTCGCTGGTACTGCGTGGTGTCGCCGTGGCGGACGTCCACCTCGATATCGAGTTCCTCGCCCCACCAGTCGAGGCGCTCCCGCATGTCGCGGTTGAGGGCGCGCAGCGGCGTGATGTACAGCGCCGAGATGCCCTCCCGCTCCTCGGGGTCGGACTCGACTATCGCGTCGAGCACCGGCAGCATCGCCGTCTCCGTCTTCCCGGTTCCCGTGGGGGCGAGGACGAGGGCGTTCCGCCCGGCGGCTATCGGCGGAATCGCCCGTCGCTGCGGCTCCGTGGGCGTCGTGAATCCCCGTTCGGAGAGCGCCGCGCGGACCCTCTCGCCGAGCGTCGTGAACGCGTCCATACCCTGCGCGGCCGTCGCGTCTCGCATCGACAGCACTAGCGGTGCAAGCGGATTAAGCGCACCGCTCACGGGGGTCGGCGGATTCGTCGGAAGACCGACCAAGCCATCCCTCGCATCATCCGCCAGTCGTTCGGCGACCCGCCCGCCCCGGACGCGCGGTCCCCCGGTTCGTTGAACTCACCCGCCGAGACCGTTGTTCGTAGGCCGCTGAAAGATGAAATATAACAAATCTGCCATCACAGTCATAAGTGGTTCCGCCTAGCGGGAACGTATGAAGCGGTCACGGTGGTCCCCTGGCTCGTGGACGCACGTGTTCACGCTGCGCGAACGTGTCGTCTCCGCGGTCGAGATTTTGGACGAACCTCGGAGCGCCGAGCACGTCGCCGTCCTCGCGGACGGGACGCCGGCCCAGACGCGGGACGTGCTCGACCGACTGGTCGAAGAGGGCGTCGTCCGGGTCGATGACGGCGAGTACGAGATGGACCCGTCCGAGTCGGCGCCTCGCCCCGACGCGCACTACGGCGGCGTCGACGCGGGCGAGTTGGACTCCCGGACGCTCGCCCGCGTCGAATCCGTCGTTCGGGAGGCGGACGGTGCCGACCCCGACCGCCCGTACGCGGCGCTGAGCGAGTACGAGAAGGGCCGTCTGGAGGGGTATTCGACCGTCCTGTCGATGCTCTCCGAACTGCGGACCGAAGCCGAGGGAGAACGAGAGGACGACTCCGGTCGAGGCGGTCGGTCGAGAGCGAACTGACCGTCGGGCGTCGGCCCGCCTCCGCCCGTCACACGGAGCGGTACGGGCCGAGTCGCGTTCCGTCGAGCAGGTAGGCGTCCGCGTCGAAGACGCCCGCCGGGAGGAACGGCGAGAGGAAGCCCTGTCCCTCGACGTTCGCCCACGTCCCGCCGGAGCGGTCGTTGAACGCCGGGAAGACGACGAGTTCGGGCGATTTCCAGTCGAGGTCGGCCACCTCCAGTCCCAACTGCGCCGCGAACGGGTCGGGGTTCATCGGGCCGCGAAGCCACGCACGCTCTTTTCGGCCCCCGCCGACGCTGTCTTCGAGTCGCACCGCGGGGTGTTCGTGCGCCGCGCAGACCGCCTCGCTCTCGACCACCTCGCGCGCCGGCCACGTGTGGCCGTGGACGAAGCCGACGCGGCCGAGTCGGACGCCCGCCCCTTCGGTCACGTCGATGCGGTCACCGAACGCCTCCGCGATGCCGCCGTCGTGGTTGCCGCGGACGAGCGTCACGGGCACTCTCTCCGTGATTCGGTCGACGAGCGTCTCCAACTCCTCGGTCTCGTCGCCGCGCGGGTTGCCGATGCGGTGTCCTAAGTCCCCCAGCACGACCAGTCGGTCGGGGTCCGTCTCGTCCAGCAGTCGGGTGAGGCGGGCGAGTCGCACGTCCGCGTCGCTGTCGAGTTCGACGCCGCGTTCGTAGCGCAGACCCGCCTCGATGCCCGCGTGGTAGTCGGCGACGACGAGCGCTCGCTCCCTTTCAGCGTCGGGGCCGAGGCGCGCGACGGCCGCCGGGTCGCCCGGCACGGGTTCGACTATCGGTTCGTCGCGTCGGCGCGCCATCGGCTCAGATGGACTTCAGCGTGCCCTCGTTCGGCTCGTAGCACTTGCCGCTCATGAGGGCGTCCTGAATCGCGTCGTCCACGTCGTCGGGGTCGGCGCCGTAGCGGTCGGCGATGGCCTCGACGACCGCCTCGCGGTCCGCGCCGTCGCCGTCGTCCAGGTCGGCCATCACCTCCACGACGGCGTCTTCGAGGTCCACGTCCTCGGCCTCGGCGTCCGCGCCGTCGGCCGCCTCCGTGGTATCGACCGATTCGGCCGCCTTCGTCCCGGCGTCGTCCGCCGTCGGCGCCTCCGTCTCGGCGTCGGACGGGTCGACCGTCTCGGGCGAGTCCGCGGCCGCCGCGTCGGGGGCCTGCGTGTCCGGACGGGGGTCGTCCGGCGACGCCGCCGGTTCCTCCGTCGCCGCGTCGGATTCGGACGCCGCCGACTCGGCGGGCGACGGGGACTCCCCGTTCGTCGTCGCGTTCGCCTCGGCCGCCTGCGCCTCCACCTCGTCGGCGTCGGGCACGTCGATGTCGGCCTCGCCGGCGTCGTCGACCTCGTTCCCGGTGGAGAACTCCGCGCCGAACTCCTCTTCTAACTCGGCGCGTTCGTCGTCTCCCATCTCGTACATCTCGCCCGAGGACGCGGCCGTCTCCTCGTCTCGGGCCTCGGCCGCCGCCAGCGATCCGTCCTCGGCGGCGTCGGACTCGGTGGTACCCGACTCCATTGCATCCGACTCGGCGTCTTCCGTCTCGTCGGGTCCGGCGTCGGCCGCGTCGAAATCGCCCAGTCCGCCCGCCGCCCCGTCTTCGGATTCGACCGTCTCGTCTCCGGGTGCTTTCGAGGCCGCGGACGACCCCTCATCGAAGTCGCCCAGTCCGTCCGTCGACCCGGACGGCTCCGAGTCGCTCCGCGACCCGCCGGCGTCCGCCGTCGCGGAGGCGGCGGTCCGTTCGGTCGAGTCCGACTCCGTTTCGGTCTCGGTCTGACCGGACGCCTCATCCGACTCCGACGCGGCGTCGGGCGCCTCCGTCGACGGGTCGGGTCCGGACGGGTCAGTTGCGGACGAGTCGGGCGCCGACGCCGCGTCGGCCGCCGTCTCCATTCCGGGTTCGGTCGTCTCTCGTTCGGTCTCGGACGACTCGGCGGCCGCGTTCGCGTCGGCGTCCGCGTCAGCGTCAGCGGTCGTCCCCGTCGTCGGGTCGTCGGCGACGGACTCGGATTCGGGGTCGGATTCGAGTTCCGAGTCGGCGCCCGCCCCGGTCGGTTCCGCGCCGTCGCCGGTCCCGCTCTCCGCGTCGTCGGAGTCGGTCACGGCATTCTCCGCCGTTTCACCGCCCTCGCGGACCTCGGTGAGGGCCGCGTCGCCGCCCTCGGGTTCCGTCGCCGCCGGGACCGTCGGAAGCGGACCGAGTTCGTCCGGTCCGACTTCGTCGGGGTCGACCGCCAGGGAGTCGACGGCGTCGCGGTCGCCCGCGACGAGTTCGAGCGCCTGCACGGCCATCGCGCGGACCGCTTCGAGGTAGTGCTCGGTCGTGCCGTAGTGGTCGATGGCGAGGGGGACGCCCGCGGCCAGCGACTCGTCCACGCCGCGCGCTTCGAGGGCGACGCGCAGGTCGTCGCCGCGGCGGTCCATCGCCAATGCGGCCCGCATCGTCGCCACGCGTTCGAGCGTCGCTCTCGCGGCGGCGACGACCCAGCGGTCCCGCGTGCCGGCGTCGACTTCGTTGATGCTCTCTGGGCGGACCGAGGTGAACACCCGGTCGCCGTCGTCGGGTTCGTACGTCCGCGCCTTGCCCGTGATGGAGACGAACATCGGCGGCGTCGCGCGGTCGAGGAAGTTCATCGCCTCCGGTTGGTACTGCCCGGCGTAGGTGACGAACACGCCCGTCGGGTCGGCGATTCTCCCCCGCAGCACCTCTTCGTTCACCGATTCGACTTCGGTGAGGGCGCCGACGGCGAACAGGCGGTTCACGCGCGCGCCGGTCGGCGTGACGACGTAGTTCGGCGCCCGCTCCTCGTCGCCCTCGGAGTACGAGAGCGTCGCGTCGTCGAACTCCGCGGCGAACACGCGGTAGGCCACCTCGCGGCGGTTCTCGATGACGCTCATGCCGACACCTCCGAGAGGACGGCCGCGGCGCGGTCGGCCGGGTCGTCCTCGGTCTCCTCGAACTCGGTCGCTTCGAGGTTCGCCCCGTAGTCGTCGACCGAGAGGTTGCCGCGGACGCGGAACTCCCGCCCCACGACCCGCCGCCGAATCTCGTCGGCGACGACCTCTTTGTCCATCGCCTCGCGGGCGGCCTCCATCGCGTCGTCCATCGGCGCGCCGTACAGTCGCTCGGTCAACTCGCGGTCCAGCACGGCCGTCACGGTCCCGTTCCCGTCGTCGAGGATGGCCTTCACGCGCATGTCGTCCTCACCGTCCACGTCGCCGTGCGTGCGGCACTGGCCGTTCTGCAGGACGCGCCCGCAGTCGGGACAGCGCTCGATGAGGCCGGAGCCGTCGCGCACTTCCAGAAGGTTGCCGACGACCTCCACGTCGAACATCCCGCCGGAACCGACGGCCTCGCCGATCCGCATCCGCGGGGCGTTCTCGTTCACCTCCACCTCCCGGGAGAGGGGGGTGACCGTGGTGAACTCCGAGAGGTTCACCTGCGGGACACCGCGGAACTCGCGGACGTACACGTCCTCGAAGCGGAACGCCTCGCCCTCGCGGAGTTCAGGGCGCGCCCCCCAGTCGGTGAAGGGCAGTCGGGCCGACTCGTCGGCGACGACGCCCGACCGGATGGTGGTGTCGCCGTCGCGTCCGGAGATGACCCGCTCCTCGGATTCGAGGACGCGGACTTCGACGTTGCGCCCCCGGTCGCCGGCGCGCAGGTCCACGAGGTCCGTGTCGCCGCCCGTCTCGTGGGCCGTCTCGACGGGGTTCGTTTCCACCGCGACGGTGGTGCTCTGCCCGAGGTTCAGTTCGGGCTTGCCGTCCCACTCGCGGACGTTGGCGTTGCCGACCGTCACGGAGTCGCCGGCCTCGAAGCCGAAGTCCTGCCACGCCGTGTAGGATATCTTCCCGGTCGCGTCCGCGAATTCGCCCTCGCGGATGGTCTGCTCTTCGCCCTGATAGCGGATGGAGCGCTTGCCCACGGTCAGCACTTGGACGGTGACGGTGACGTTGCCGTCGTCGGTGTCGATGTCGGCCACGTCCTTCGAGGTGGGCGCGGCGCTGGCGCCGGAGTCGCCGCCGTGCTTCCGGCGAATGCTCTGTTTGGCCTCGTCTATCGGCACGCTGTACGACAGCAGGTTCTCCAGGTCGGATTTGACCTCCGCTTTGTCTACTCCGAGGGTGGAGGCGAGTTCCTCGGCGTGTTCGTCGACGTTCATCGTCGTAAACTACTGCCTCGTCCCGTAAAAAGGGTTCCCGGCGGGGGCTGTCGGGGACCGTCTCGGGAGGTGCCGGAACGGCGGAGGGGGCCTCAGAGCACGCGACTGCGGCCGCTCCGCCGAGGCCGCCGTGAGAGCACGAACTGCTAAGTGCGAGGCCGTCGCAGGACGGGGTATGAGCGACGCCGAGGCAGAGAGAGAGGAGGACGTCTCGTTCACCCTGACCGTCGACGACGAGGAGACGGTCATCACGATGCGGGGGGACCGGGACACCGCCGTCGTCGTCGAATCGGAATCCGGCGAGCGCATCTACCTGCCGCCCGAGGACTTCGAGCGCGGGGCACGCCAACAGAGTGACAGCCCGTACCAACCGGCCGACCGGGACAGCCCGTACCAGTCCTCGCGCAGCGACAGTCCCTACCAGTCCGCGAGCGACGATTCGCCGTACCAGGCCGCACGGCAGAGTCTCCCCCGCGAGGGGATGGTCCCGACCGCCGACGGCTATCGGATCCGTCACCCCGAACCGGTCACCGACGTGCGACTGCTGCGATAAGAAGTCGGACCAGCGCGGGCCGTTCGGCGGTTCAGCCGCCCGCTCTGCCGTTCGTGGCTCGTTCGCCCCCCGTTCGTTCTCACTCGGGAGCGATGCGTTCGTAGAAGTCGATGGTCTCGTCGACGACGTCCTCCCAGGTGACGGGGTCGTACTCCGGCGGCCCCTCCAGCGAGAGTCCGTAGTCGATGCCGTCGGCGATGGAGTCGGAGGCGGGTTCGACCTCGATGACGCAGTCCTCGGGGAGCACCTCGTTGACGCCGCTCTCGGTGGCGACGACGCGCGTGCCGGCCGAGAGCGCCTCCGTGATGGTGATTCCGAACGGCTCCGACAGGGAGGGAGAGACGAACAGATCCGCCGAGGCGTAGTAGTCGCCGAGTTCCTCTTCGGGGATGTAGCCGGCCCACTCCAGTTGGTCCTCCACGTCGAGCAGTTGGGCGAACTTCTTCAGTTGCGCGGTGAGGTGTCCCGACCCGCCGACGACGAGCGTCACGTCGTCGCGTCGGAGCCTCTCCATCGCGTAGACGAGGTGCGAGATTCCCTTCTGGTCGGTGTGCCGGCCGACGAAAAAGAGCATGTCGCCGTCGATGTCGAACTCCTCCTTCAGGTCGCGGCCCGTCGTCTCGCACTTCGAGAACCCGTTGTAGATGACCTCCGGGTCGCCCCCGTACAGTTCCTTGACGCGGCCGGCGGTGAGTTCGCTCACCGCCAGCAGGTGGTCGCAGCGCTCGGCGATTCGGCGCTCGGTCTCGACTTCGCGCTTCGGCGGGTCGAGGTTGCGGTCCGACGACAGCGAGTGGAACGTCGTCACCCACTCCACGTCCGCGTTCGACTTCGCGCGGGAGCCCGGACCGTAGCCGAACCAGTCGTGGGTGTGAACGATATCGGCGTCCTCGGCGCGTTCGGCGAACGCCGAACTGAGTCGACCGATGCGGGTGATGATGTCACCCTGCCCGGTCGGGACGCCGTGGATTCCCTCTCGGTCCTCCGGCGCGTACTCCGCCGGAAGGACGAGTTCGATGTCCACGTCCCGCGCTCTGAGTCCGTCGAACATCTCCCCGACGTGCGTGTCGAGACCTCCGCTCACGTTCGGCGGGAAGCCCCAACCTAGCATCAGCACTTTCGGCGGCATTCTGCAGGGAACTACCACCGAGGCGTATATATAACTCCTGTCTGCCTTCGTCGGATAGTCTCGCAGTCCGACCGGCGCCGTCGACCGAAACCCGTTTTCGGCCCTCCCGCTATGAGACGGTATGCACGTCGTCGTCAACGCCGCCGCGAGCGTCGACGGGAAACTGTCGACGCGGCGGCGCGAACAGGTGAAGATAAGCGGCGCGGACGACCTCGCCCGGGTCGACCGCGTCCGCGCCGACAGCGACGCCGTCCTCGTCGGCGTCGGCACCGTCCTCGCGGACGACCCGCATCTCACTCTCGACGGCGACGACTACCGGGACGAACGGCGGACGGCCGGCCGCGACCCCTCCCCCGCGCGCGTCGTCGCCGACTCCCGGGCGCGGACGCCGACGGACGCCCGAATCCTCGACGACGCCGCGACGACGTACCTCCTCGCGAGCGAGGCCGCCCCGGCGGAACGGCTGTCCGCCCTCCGCGAGGCGGGCGCGGAGATTGTCGTCGCCGGCCGGACGCGCGTTTCCTTCCCTGACGCCCTCGCGGAACTCGAATCGCGCGGGGTGGAGCGACTCATGGTCGAGGGCGGCGGCGAGGTCATCTTCTCGCTGTTCGAGGACGGTCTGGTCGACGAACTCACCCTGTACGTCGGGTCGGTGGTGTTCGGCGGCTGCGACGCCCCGACGTTGGCCGACGGCGACGGGTTCGTGGAGTCGTTCCCCCGACTCGAACTCAGGGACGTCGAACGAATCGACGACGGGGTCCTCCTCGGGTACGACGTCCGGTGACCGACGCCGCGGGCGCGCGGGCCCGCCCCCGGACGGTCGTGCGGTCGACCGACATTTCCTCTCAATAGTTAAGGGCGTCCCGCGAGTATCGTCGGGTAATGAGTACGCCCGAAAGCAAGGGAAGTCCCGTTCACGTCGAGAGCCAAGACCACCTCGAACAACTCGTCTCCGAGCACGACGTGGTGCTCGTGGACTTCCACGCGGACTGGTGCGGACCGTGCAAGATGCTCGAACCGACCGTCGAGGAGATCGCCGCCGAGACGGACGCGCTGGTCCTGAAAGTCGACATCGACGAACTGCAGGAACTCGCCCGCGACGAGGGCGTCCGCTCGGTGCCGACGCTGCAGTTCTATCAGGGCGGCGAACAGGCCAAGCGCGTCATCGGCGTGCAGGACAAAGACGACCTGCTCGACATCATCGACGAACTGTCGAACTGAGCGCGTCCGCGACGCGACCGCTTTTCGTTACTCGCTCGAGAGCGCGCCGACGACGACGCGGTGCCCCGTCTCGGCGACGTGTTCGCTGCGCATCTGCGCGGCCGCCACGCCGGTCCGTTCGACGGACTCGGTCGGGCAGTCGCGGCAGACGACGTGGTAGCGCGCGGTGTTCGAGCGGTGGGGTGCCGGTTTAGACATACTCCGAGAAAGTCGGCGTTACCATATAGGTACGACTCGCCTAGCGAGCGTTTAGCGGCACCGTTCGCGCGGTAAGCGGGTCATTAACGGCGGGGTTCGCGTCCCGCGGCTCGAACGGAGGTCCCGTTCAGAACTCAGAACGGCGCGTCGTCGCGACTGCGCGCGAAGGGGTCCTCGGGGGTATCGTAGTCGAACGACCCACCCGTCGTCGCGTGCACCTGCGATATCTCCTCGAACTCCGTGACCATGCGGGACTTCAGCGCCTGCACCGTCATCGGGGAGATGCCGCACCCCGAGCAGGCGCCGCCGAGGGATATCCACACCTCGCCGGACTCCTCGTCGATGGCGTCGATGCCGGCGGTCCCGCCGTGCATCTGTATCTGCGGGAAGTTGCGCCGCATGAACCGGGCGAGTCGGTCTTCGAGGGTCGCGGCGTCGTCCGCAGTGTCGATGCTCATATCCGAGCGGAGGGGTGGGGTCGATATAGCGCTTCGCTCCGAGGCCACGCGCGCCGACGTTCGGGGAGGGCTTTTTAATTCGGAGCGAGTATCACGTCGTATGATTTCACTCGACGAAGCGGTGACCGCCCGACTGGAGTCCCACGGCGAACGCTTCGAGGTGCTCATCGACCCCGACGCCGCCCTCGCCATGAAACGAGGCGAGTTCGAGGGCGAGTTGGAGGACGTCATCGCGGCGGAGGACGTCTTCGAGGACGCCTCCCGCGGCGACAGACCGGCCGAGGAGGACCTCGAAACCGTGTTCGGCACGACGGACCCGATGGAGATAATTCCGGAGGTCGTCAAGCGCGGCGAGATACAGATCACGGCCGAACAGCGCCGCGAGATGCAGGAGCAAAAGCGCAAACAGCTCATCAACACCATCACGCGCAACGCCGTCAACCCGCAGATGGACAACGCGCCGCACCCGCCGGACCGCATCGAACGCGCCCTCGAACAGGCGGGATTCAAAGTCGACCCGATGGAGACGGTGGAGTCGCAGGTGGACGAGGCGCTCGACGCCCTCCGTCCCGTCATTCCCATCCGCTTCGACGAGGTGACCGTCGCCGTCCAGATTCCCGCGCAGTACGCCGGCAAGACGCAGGCGCAGGTGCGCGAGTACGGCGACTTAGAGCGTGAAGAGTGGCAGAACGACGGGTCGTGGGTCGGCGTCATCACCTTCCCGGCGGGGATGCAGAACGAGTTCTACGACATGGTGAACGACTACACCTCCGGCGAGGCGGAGACGCGCATCGTGAAGGACAAAGACGAACTGAGCACCCGGTGAGCGAAGCGGGGACGCGCGGGCGGTGACGGCGACGGGCGGACGGTAACGAGCGGACGGCGAGGAAAAGAGAGACGCCTCGCGCGTCTCGAGTTATCCTTTCTTGAAACCGACGAGGAACCCGCCGGTGAACCCCGCCGAGACGGAGAGCGTCGAGAGGAGCGTCGACAGCCAACTCGGCGGCGTGCCGGACGCGGCCGCCTCGGTGGTCTTCAGCATCCCGGCGGTGAGTTTCTCCCAGTCGACCGACAGTATCCCGCGCGATTCGAGGAACTTGAACACCGCCAGTTCGAGACCGACGATGACGGCGAGCACTTTGGCCACCTTCTTGGCCGCGAAACCGATGATGCCGCCGACGGCGGCGCCGCTCCCGAACTCCAATCCGAGGGAGGTGGGGTCTATCGATAGTTGTAGCGGGTCGGGCATACTCTCCACTGTTACATCAGATGTTATAACCTTTGTGAATATAGACAGGTCAGAGACAGCACCTGTCCGCGGCGGTGACGGTATTCGTCGCCGCGGGGAACTTACAAGTCCCGCGGCGTCCAACCCGGGGGTATGGACTGCGAACAGACCGCAGGCGGGACAATCGGGGTGACGGACCGGCATCTCCCCTGATTCGCTCCGAACAGCGTTCACGTGCGTCGGCGGCGGCATCTTCGCACGCGTGCGAGTGAACTACCGGCGAACGGTCGAGGGCCACCGATGAGCGACGGCACCCCCGCCGTCATCGCCAAGCGCGTCGACGCCGGCGAGTCGGCCGACCTCTCGGAGATAACGGACCTCGCGCACGCCGCGGGGTACGAGGTGGTCGGCGAACTCTCGCAGTCGCGCGAGGAGGACGCCGCCTTCCACTTCGGGGAGGGAAAGGTGGACGAACTCACCGCCCTCGTCGTCGACACGGGCGCCGCGGCGGTCATCGTCGACAACAGCCTCGGCCCCTACCAGACGTACAACATCGGCGGCAAACTCCCGGAGGGCGTCGAGGTCATCGACCGCTTCACGCTCATCTTGGAGATATTCGGCCAGCGAGCCAACGCCCGGAAGGCGCAACTGCAGGTCGAACTCGCGGAACTCCGCTACGAACTCCCGCGGGCGGAGGCGAAAGCCTCCCTCGCCAAGCGCGACGAGCGTCCGGGGTTCATGGGCCTCGGCGAGTACGACGAGTCCCGCGAACAGGACATCAAGGCCCAGATATCGCGCATCAAGAACGAACTCGACTCCATCGCGGACAAAGAGGAGACGCGGCGCGAACAGCGCCGCGAGTCCGGGTTCGACCTGGTCGCCCTCGCCGGCTACACGAACGCCGGGAAGTCCACGCTGATGCGCCGCCTCGCGGAGGACCTGGAGGTGGGCGAGAACGACGACTTGCACCCCGACTTGGATCCGACCGCCGAGTCCGAGGACCGCCTGTTCACCACGCTCGGGACGACGACGCGCCGCGCCGAGACGGGGACGCGCGACGTACTCCTCACCGACACCGTCGGCTTCGTCTCGGACCTGCCGCACTGGCTGGTCGAGTCGTTCAAGTCGACGCTCGACTCGGTGTACCGCGCCGACTTGGTCCTCCTCGTCGTCGACGCCTCCGAACCGGTCGAGGAGATGCGCGATAAACTCGTCACCTGTCACGACACGCTGTACGAGCGGAACGAAGCACCCATCGTGACGGTGCTGAACAAGATAGACCTCGTCGACCCCGACGAACTCGAACGGAAGACGGACGCGCTCCGCGCCCTCGCGCCCAATCCCGTCGTCGTCTCGGGACTGACCGGCGAGAACGTCTCCGGACTCGCCGACCGCATCGAGGACGAACTGCCCGACTGGCGCGAGGAGCGCCTCCTCCTGCCGATGTCGGACGACTCGATGAGCCTCGTCTCGTGGCTGTACGACCACGGGCACGTCGAGAACGAGGAGTACGACGGCGAGAACGTCCTCGTGGAGTTCGAGGCCCGACCCGCCATCGTCGAGAAGGCGCGAGCGAAAGCCGCCGACGTGCGGACGGGCGGCGCCGGGGCGGAGGCCGAGACGGACGGCGGGCGTCGGAACTGACGGCGTCGCTGCCGAACCGACTCTGTTCGCGAAAGAAAGAACGAACCGAAGGGTCGTGAGGTGTTACGATTCGCGCCGTGCGAGGAGCGCGGCGGCGAGGAGCGCCACGACGGTGACGAGGGCGCCGAATCCGGGCACGCCCGTGGCCGTCGTCTCGCCGTCCGCGTCGGTCGCGTCCGAGACCTCGGTCGCGGCGGAGGTGCCGGTCGATTCCGCCGTCGGGCCGGCCGTCGTCACGTCGTCGGCCGCTTCGGTCGTCGAGGGGGTCGACTCGTCCGACCCGTCGTCGTTGTCGTCGGCCGCCGAGTCGTCGGATTCGGTCGTCGTCTCCGACGGCTCCTCGGTCGTGTCGTCGTCGCGGCCCCAGTCGTCGTCGGAACCGCTCTTCTTGTCCGCCGCGTCGACGGTGAAGTTCCAGACGTGCGTCGCGGCGTTGTCGAGGCCGTCGTTGACCGTCACTTCGACGGTGACCTGCTTCTCGTCGAGCGTGACGCCCGCGGACGAGAGGTCGACGCTGAGGCGATTCGAGGAGTAGCTCACGCCCGTTTCGGACGTGCCGACGCCGTCGAGGTACGTCTTCGAGCCGTCGGTGTTGTTCACCGTGACGGAGACGGCGGAGGCGTTGACGCTGGTCGCGTCAGTGAGATCGACGCCGAGCGTCGGTTGCTTCGTCGTCACCGTCTCGCCGTCGGCGGGGTCGAAGTTCGACGCCGCGGGACCCGTAGTGTCGAGCGTCACCGAGTCGGATTCGGTGTCGTTGAAGTTTCCGTTGTTGTCGGTCGCGTTCACGGTCAGCGAGACCGCGCCGTCGTCCGCGGTCGGACTGCTGACTTGGAACGTCGCGTTGTACGTACCGTCACTGTCGGCGTCGTTCAGCGTCAACGCGCTCGAACCGCCGAGCGCGGAGGCGTTGAGGGTCACCGACCCGACGCCGGAACCGCCGTCGGCGACGGACGCCGTGACGTTCACGGTGTCGCCCGTCGCGACGGTGTCGTCGCCGCCGTCCCGCGTGACGGTGACAGAGGTGACTGCCGGCGCGACGCCGTCCATGTTGTTCGCGGTGACGGCGATCGCCGTGTCGTCCAGCGTGTTGCCCGCCGTGTCGGCGATGCTCTGACCGGACGCGATGCTGACGTTGACGGAGTCAGCGTCGACGGGGTTCGCTAGGGTGAGCGTCACCGTCGTTGTCGTCCCGGAGTCGGACGCCGAGGCGTCACTGACGGATCCCGTTGAAAGGGCAAAGTCGCTTGCCGCGATGGACGACTCGTTGATGTTCACGTTGTCGCTGATGGTGACGTCGATATGCGTGTTATCCACCTTCGATGCGCTGTCAAGCGTCGGAGCGCTGTCGTCGACGGTGAACGTCGCACTCTCGTCGTAAAACGTGGACGGGTCGGCGACTGAGTACGTCGTGTCGTCGCTGGCGTCGGCAGTGGTTTCCTCAATGACGTAGACGGTGTAGTCACCGTCCGCGCTGACGCCGAAATCGGCCGCCGAGAACGTGACTGTCGCTTCGCCGTTCGTTGGCACCACCGTGTCAATGTACTCGCCCGATTCGATGCTAGTGCTCTGGTCGGCGTCGATGGCGAACGTGAGGTCGTTGCCGCTCTGTGCCGTCGCAGTGAATGATACCTGTTCTGTCGACTGTGCCGAGCCGCTCGGGGTAGACGAAAATGCTGCTGTCGCGGAGACCGAACCGACGATTCCTCCGAAAACGACGAGGAACGCCATCAGGACCAAACCTGCTCTGCGCGTCGTGTTATTGTTGTCTGTCATGTAATGTCTGGTACGCCCGACGCCAAACGAGGTGCGTTCGGGAGTTTCATACCTTGTGACAGGTCTGGGAAGACGATGTATACCTGTTGCTCTCAAAAAATCAACCGTGAGAACCGAAGTCGAAAGTTCGGAACGACCGACCATCGAGGGGACGGTCAGCCCGTCCGTTTCTCCTTCTCCACCACGCGCACGTCCGAGATGCACGTCTCCGGATACTGCCCCTCCGCGTCCTTCTCGGCGGCTTTCACCATGTCCCAGACGACGTTCAGACCGGTGGTGACGCCCTGCAGCGCCTCCATCTCGCAACCGGTCTTACCCGTGGTCTCGACGGCGACGGAGAGCGTCACGTCGTCGTCGCCCACCTCGAACTCGGTGTCGACGTTCGTGACGGGAATCTGGTGGCACATGGGGATGGTCTCCCAGGTGTGCTTGACGGCTTGAATCGCGCCGATTCTGGCAGTCGACAGCACATCGCCCTTGCCTATCTCGTCGGCGTGAATCGCGCCGACGGTCGGTTCGGTGAGGTGAATCGTCCCGCGGGCGACGGCGCGGCGGCGACTGTCGGGTTTCGTCCCGACGTCGACCATCTGCGCGTCGCCGTCGTCGTCGACGTGGGTCAGGTCCGTATCGTCGTCTCCTCCGTCCGGGTCGGTGCCGTCTCGGTCGCTCACTCCGCCTCACCCCGAATCGCCCGCGGGATGGTCTGCAGGAGGTCCGAGGCGAGGAGTCCGCCGGCGCGTTCGTCCTCGAGGAGTTCGGCCGCGCGACCGTTGACGAACGGGCCGGCGCAGGCCGCGTCGAACGGTTCCTGCGTGCCGAGGAGGCCGGCGACGATGCCGGCGAGGACGTCGCCGGTGCCCCCGACGGTCATCGCCGGCGTGCCCGCGCGGACGAGTCGGGTTCGCTCCCCGTCCGAGACCACGTCCTCGGCCGCCTTGGCGACGACGACGTGGCCGAGGTCGGCCGCGAACGACTCGATGTCCTCGCGGGCGTCTCGGAGCGGTCCGTCGACGTCCGGGCCGCCCATCTTCGCCAGTTCCTTGCGGTTCGGCGTGCAGACGAGTGTCGCGTCGGTGTCCACCTCGGAGACGACGGCGAGGGCGTCCGCGTCGACCACGGCCTTCCCCTCGAACCGCTCTAAGAACGCCTTCGCGGCCTCCAGCGTCTCGTCGTCGTTGCCGAGGCCCGGACCGAGGACGACCACGTCGTCGTAGTCGTGCGCCGTCTCGACGAGGCCGTCGACCTGGTCGGGCGTCAGGTGGTCGCCCTCGTAGTCCTGCACGATGAGGTCCTCGGCGTACCCCTGTATCTGCCCGGACACCTTCGACGGCGCGGCGACGAACGTGAGGTCCGCGCCGGCCCGCAGGGAGGACTGCCCGGAGAGGGCGGGCGCGCCGGTGTACGGGCCGCCGCCGACGACGAACACACGCGAGTCGCCGCCGCGGACGCCCTCGCGAACCGAGCGCAGGTCGCCGGGGCCGACGAACTCCTCGGCGGCCGGGGGGATGCCGATGTCCGCGACGGTCACCTCGCAGTCGAGGTCCGCGAGACCGGGTTTTCCGTCGTGGAAGGTGACGGTCCGGTCGGCGTCGACGGCGACGCCCTCCGACTCGCCCGTGTCGGCGTCGACGCCGGAGGGGACGTCCACGGCGAGGACCGCCGCGTCGAGGTCGTTCATCTCCCTCGCCGCGGTCGCCTCGGGTTCGCGGAGCGACCCGGTGACGCCGGTTCCGAGCATCGCGTCGACGGCCACGTCCGGGTCGTCGAACGAGAGGTCCTTCGAGTCCGTCACCGCCTCGGCGTCGTACTCGGCCGCCCGCAGGGCGTCCCAGTTCTCCCGGGCGATGTCGGTCGAGATGCTCTCGGGGCGGCCGAGCAGTCGAACCGACACGTCGTAGTCGTCGAGGAAGCGCGCGGCGACGAACGCGTCGCCTCCGTTGTTGCCGCGTCCGGCGACGACGACGACGCTCGCGCCGGGGTCCGCGAGTTCGCGGACCGCGCGGGCGACGGCGTTCCCGCTCGACTCCATCAGCTGTTTCCGCGGGACGCCGAGCGCTTCGCTGTTCTCGTCCACCGCTGCCATGCGGTCGCTCGAAATCATACGCGGGCGTTCGTCCGGTGCCGTGGTAAAGGAGGTGGCCTGACGGCTCCCGCTCAGCGACCCCGCCGGCCGCCGGTCGTCGGCCCCGGTCCTCGCCGCCCACCTCCCCCGTTCGCCCCTTCCGGTACCTTCCTCACCCCGGTGACCGAATCGGCCGGCGTGACCACACGACTGTTCGGCACGCTCTGCGGGTTGGTCTTCCTCGTCAATCTCGGTCGGACGGTGTTCGCGCCGCTGGTCGAGACGTTCCAGACGCAGTTCGGCGTCGGACCGGCGACGGTGGGGCTGGTGACGACGCTCGTCTGGATGGGGACGGCGGTGCCGCGCATCCCCGTCGGCTACCTCCTCACGCGCGTCGCCCGCCACCGCGTCGTCCTCGCGACGGGGGCGCTCCTCTCGCTCGCCGCCGCGTTCACCGCCCTCGCCCCGTCGATTCTGGCGGTCCAAATCGGCGCCCTCGGCATCGGTCTCGCCTCGGGAGCGTACTTCGTCGCCGCCGTCCCCCTCGTCGGCGAACTCTACCCCGACGCCGTGGGGCGCGCCATCGGCATCCACGGCACCGCCGCCCAACTCGCCGCCGTCGGCGCCGCGCCCGTCGTCGTCGGGTTCGTCGCCGTCGCCGACTGGCGCGCGACGTTCTGGCTCCTCGCGGTGCTCTCGGCCGTCATCACCGCCGTTCTCGCGTACACCGCCCGCGACAGCGACGCCGTCGTCGAGGCGGACGTCGACCGGGATTTCGTCGGCGCCCTCCGCTACTGGCGACTGCTGCTCGTCGGGATGTTGATGATATCGACGGCGGGGTTCGTCTGGCAGGGGCTGTTCAACTTCTACGTCACCTACCTCGTGGCGGCGAAGTCGTTCTCGACGACGCAGGCGAGCACGATGCTCACCGTCGTCTTCGCGGCGGGCGTCCCCGCGTTCTGGCTCTCGGGCCGCCTCGCGGACCGCTTTCCCACGGTGCCGTACATCCTGACCGTGCTCGCCGCGTACGTCGCCTCGCTGTTCGCCCTGACGGAGGTCACCGGCTTCCTCCCGGTACTCGCCGTCACCGCCGTCCTCGGCTACACCATCCACAGCATGTTCCCAGCACTCGACGCGTGGCTGCTCGGTACGCTCCCGGCGGAGGTGCGCAGCAGCGCGTACGCCGTCTTCAGCGGCGCCTCCCTGCTCATCGAGGCGAACGGGAGCGGCGTCGTCGGCGTCCTCACCGAAGCGGGCTACGCTTTCGACGACGTGTTCCGGACGTTCGCGTTCGGCCTCGCGGGCGTCGTCGCGGTGCTCGTCGCGCTGTACGTTCTCGGCCGGATTCCCGGGACCGACCGCCGCGCCATCTCCTCGTGACCGGGTCGCCGCGCCGCGAGGGTTCAAATACGAGCGCGGGCCCATCACCGACATCCCTATGACCGCCGCGACGCGAGTGAGGCGCGTGAACTGGCAGGCCGTCTTCGGCCACCCCGAACCTTACGCCGAGCAAGCCGACGGCATCGACGCCGCCGTCGACGCCGCCGAGGACGGCGGATTCCTTCTCGTGGAGGGCGCGTGCGGGACGGGCAAGACGATGCTCGCGCTCACGGCCGGCATCGACCGGGTCCGCGACCCCGACTCCGACTACGAGCAAGTGCTCGTGCTGACGAGCGTGAAACAGCAACTCAGGCAGTTCGAGGCGGACCTGCGAACCATCAACGACAACCTGCCCGACGACTGGAACCCCATCTCCGGGCTGACGCTCGTGGGGAAGGCCGATGTCTGCCCCTACAGCAGGGAGAACGTCGCCGGTATCGACGACTCGACGGTGTACGACCGCTGTGAGGGCCTCAGAGAGCGCACGCGCAACCTCGTTGGGGACGGCGGCCTCGCCTCCACCGGAACGCTCGTGAAGGAGGCGCGCGCGGCGCAGACGGGCCTGCTCGACTCGGGGGCGACCGGCGGGCCGGACTACCTCGAAACCGCCGGCGAACCGACGCCGTACCTCCCCGAGACAGCGGAGTACGAGGACACCGAGTACTGCCCCTTCTACGCGACGTTCCTCGACGACCTGCCGGAGGACGGCGACCCGATAGAGGCCGTCCCGTTCGACGTGACCGAGTCGGGACTCATCGACACCGAGGAACTCGTCCGCCTGTCTGCCGGGTACGGCACCTGCCCGCACTCGGTCATGGGCGCGGTCCTGCCGCACGTGGAGGTGGTCGTCGGCAACTATTACCACGCATTCGACCCGACGACCGTCGGATCGTTCACGGGTGCGCTCCTCGACGAGTCGACGTTCGTCGTCTGCGACGAGGCGCACATGCTCGAACCGCGCGTCCGCGAACTCGTCAGCGACGGCGTGGGCGACGCCACCCTGCGCGACGCCGAGAACGAACTGACGCGCGTGATTCAGCCCGTCGAGTTCGACGACGGCGGGAAGGGAACGGCGGACGCCGACCTGGTGCGCGGCGAACTCGAGGAGTCGGACGTGACGCTCCGCGAACTGAAGGAGACGCGCGACTTCCTGCGGGACCTGCGGGAGGAACTCGACCGGCGCGTGACGGCGCATCTGGACGGGAAACTCCCCGACTGGCGCGCCGACCTCACCCGACTGGACGACGACGAGATTCCCCTGCGCGACCCGGAGGAACCCGCCGAGGACGAACTGACCGCGTGGGCGACCGATGAGGGCTACGACGAGGGGACGTGGGTCCGGGCGGAGGGGGTCGGCGCCGTCGTCGCCCGCGTGCTGAACAGCGCCGAGGAGGAGGACGTGCGCCGCGCCGCCCCCGGCGTCGGGCGGACGCTGGCCAACTGGGCGCGCGCGGACCACACCGGCTACTTCCGCGAGATAGAACTCGACCGGACGTGGGACGAGAGCGAGCGAGAAGACTCGTGGCGCCGCGCGTACAACGCGCACCTCGCCCTGCACAACTGCATCCCCGGCGACGCCATCGCCGAGCGGTTGGGGGAGTTCGGCGGCGGCGTCCTCATGTCCGCGACGCTCGCCCCCCTCGACGTCTTCCGGGAGGTGACCGGCTTGAACGCCCTCGAATCCGAGGGGCGACCCGTCGTCGGGCGGACGTACGGCCTCGCGTTCCCCGAGGAGAACCGCGCGTCGTTCGCCGTCGACGCGCCGAAGTTCACCTACGAGAACCGCGGGCCGCCGGGCGAGGAGAACGGGACGCGGCGCGCGTACGTCGACGCCTGCGCCGAGATAGCCCGGTCGCCGGGCAACGTCCTCGTCGGGATGCCGAGTTACGCCGAGGCGGAGTGGATGGCGGGCGAACTGGAGACGCGACTGTCGAAGACGGTCCTCTTGGACGAGGCGTCCGACGACGGCGCGACCGAGCGTCTGAAGGCCGACTTCTTCGGCGGCGAGGAGAAGGTGCTCGTGACGAGTCTGCGCGGGACCTTGACGGAAGGAGTCGACTACCGCGGCGACCGACTCGCCGCGGCCGTCGTCTGCGGCGTCCCCATCATCAACACGTCGAGTCCGCGCACGCGAGCGGTGAAGACGGCGTACGACCGTGAGTTCGGCGACGGATTCGAGGCCGCGTTGACCGTCCCCGCGGTCAGAAAAGCCAGACAGGCCGTCGGCCGCGTCATCCGCGGGCCCGAGGAGGTGGGTATCCGCGCGCTGGTCGACGCGCGCTACGCTCGCGACTCGTGGAACGGCGTGCGGGAGTACCTCCCCGAAGAGGAACGAGCGGAGTTCTCGCCGGTCAGCCCGGACATGCTCCGGTTCGGCGTCGACCGCTTTTGGTCGTCGGTGGAGTGACTACCCGTCGTACTCCTCGCGGCACTCGTCCGAGCAGAAGTGCCGGCGTCGGGCCTTCTCGTCTTCGACCCACGTGACGACGCGGTGCGTAGGCGAGTTGAGTATCGGTTCGTCGCAGTTCGCGCAGGTGGGAGCGTTAGATTCGTCGACGTCCTCCCCGAGACTAGAGGTCGGGTCTACCATCTTTCGCGGAGAAAACGGCCCGACGCACTTCACTCCGACCCAGGTGGCGGAACTTGCCTCGGCGCGGTCCGAGTTACGCGTCGCGGTTCGCCGGGTGGTCGACCGCGAGTTCCGTCTCCGCGTCGGCCCCTTCGACCTCGACGCGCCGTTCGCGCCCGTCGGGCCAGCGGACCCGGACTTCCCGGGGCGTCGCCGCCGGCGCGGTGTCGCCGCCGAGGCCGAAGTGCGCGACCGGTTCGGTCTGACAGAGGTAGCCCGACCCGCCGTCGACGAGGCGGGTCTGGGTGCCGCGGTCGGTTCGGAGCGTCACCACGGCGTTGCGCGCGGGCGCGCCGTGTTCGGTCAGCGGTCGGACGCGGAGCCATCCGTTGTCGTTCGGGGCGGCGTACAGCGACAGCGGTTGCGACCCGATTTCGCCGTGGACGACGAGCAGTTCCAACGTCCCGTCGCCGTCGACGTCGCACACCGTCGCGCCGGTGCCGAGGCCGCGCGGTTCCGCCGCCGCGCCGGGGTCGCCGATGACCCACCGGCCGTCGCGGTGCCGGAGGAGTCGGTTCGGCGCGCCCATCGCGTTGACGAACACCTCGCAGGTCCCGTCGTTGTCGAAGTCGGCGGCGAGGACGGTTCGCGTCCGCGTGGGTTCCGCCCACTCGGCGGGGGCGACGTCGACGAACGCTCCGTCCCGACGCTCGAAGACGCGGTTCGCCCCCTCCCAGTTGCCGACCACGAGGTCGAACACGCCGTCGCCGTCGGGGTCGACGAGGGCGACGCCGCGGGCGTGTTCGCCGGGCGCGTCGAGGTCGAACTCGTCGGCAACGTCGGTGAATCGGCCGCCGTCGTTGCGGAGGAGGTAGTTCGGCCCGCGTTCGTTGCCGACGAACACGTCCGTCCGGTCGGTGACGATGGGCCCCGAGACCAGCGACCGGCCGCCGGTGAGGAAGTCGACGCCGACGTCCTCGGCCATGTCGGTCACCTCGCCGTCGTCGCCGAGTTCGTAGAAGCGCATCGGCGCGCCGTAGCAGGCGAGCAGCAGGCCGTAGCGGCCGGTTCCGAGTCGGTCGACGGCCGCGACGGACCGGCCGGCACGGACGTTCTCCCGGCCGGCGTTGACCGGGAGGCCGAACAGGTCCCGCCACCCGACCGCCGTCCGGTCGAACAGGCGGTCCCGCTCCGTCGAGATGCCGCCGTAGGCGTCGCTGTTGTGGACGTACACCTCCTCGTCGCCGTCGGCGTCGACGTCGGCGGCGACCACGCCGAAGGCGTGCCCGAGGGGGTCTCTGACGGGGTCCGGCGTCACGTCCGCGAGTCCGTCGTCGCCGGCCGCCAGCATCCGGTTGTCGGTGCCGTACCCCCCGACGAACAGGAAGGGACCGCCCGGGCCCGTCGTGACGGCCGTGCCGTACCCCTTGAGCGGCCGCCTGTCGGGGAGACGGCCGGAGCGGTCCTCGAACATGCCCCCACCTCGACGGCCGACGCCGAAAAGCATCCGGGTCTGACGCCGATACTGACGCCGACACACGCCCGACGCGACGCGGCCGCGTACCGGACCGATTCGGAGACTGTCCGTAGGGAATCTATATTTCCGAAACGTGAACTATTGAGCGCAGTTAGTAGAGGTTATGTAGGGTGGAGAAGCGTTCTTCGAACGAAGCGTCATGTCCGACTCATCCGCCGGTCCCGACGGGACGTCAGAGGCGCGGAACATCACCGGCGCCGACGTCGGTCGGTCGCACGGTATCGACGGCCAGGACTTCGAACTCCACAGCGTGGTCGTCAGCTACGAGGACGGACCCGACCGATGCACGGTGTACCCGCGGCGGGACCGCTGTCTCGAACGCGTCGAGGCGTGGATATCGGCGGACCTCGACTCCTTCGTCGGTCTCAACGAGATGCGCTGAGTCACTGAACCGCGTCGGACAGCGTCCGCTGGACCGCCTCCTCGCCGACGGCGGCCGCCAGCGCCTCGAACCCCTGTCGCTCCGAGCGGTCGCGGGCGTTGGCGACCAGTCGCGAGACGATGAACTCCGGCGTCGACTTGCCGACGGTGCCGAACCGCGGTTGGTAGTCGACCCGGAGCGCCAACTCCTCGGTCAGCCCCTCCGCGAAGATGCCGTCGATGCGCGCCGCCTCCGGGAGCGGACTCAGTTCGTCCGCGAGGTGCGTCACGTACACTCCTAACGCGTCCTGTCGAACCGTGAGCGACACCAGCCCTTCGAGCAGGTCGGCCGCCCGCCCGGGTTCGGTGATGGCCTCGAACTCGTCGACCAGCATCAGCGTTCGTCCGCCGGAGGCGAGGGGCGGCACGATGGACTTCAGCGTGGATTCGAGTACGCCCGCGTTGAAACTGGCGTGCCTACGGTGGAAGACAACGGTGTCGAACGTCCCGACTTCAGCCTCTTCGGCCGGCACCGGGAGCCCCATCGACGCGAGCAGCGCCACCTGACACAGCGTCTCCAACAGGGTGGTCTTCCCGCCGGAGTTCGCGCCGGTCAGCACGGCCACCCGGTCGCCCGACGGCGGAGTCGGGTCGCCGCCGGTCAGCCCGTGGGTGCCGACGGCGTAGGAGACGGGGTCGACGTCCCCCGGAATGGTCAGGTTGCGCGCGCCCGTGACGGCCAGTCCGTCCTCGACCAGTTTCGGCCGCACGAGGTCGTGTTCGGCGGCGAACCGGCCCAACGAGAGCTCGAAAGCGATGTCTGAGACGGCGGCGACGGCGGCGTCGACGTCCGCGCGGGCAGCCTCTACGTCCGCGCGGAGGTCCGCGGCGACAGATTCCTCGCGGGCGTCGGCGTCGGCTTCGAGTTCCGTGACGAGGTTCCGGAGCGTCGTGGAGGCGAAGTCGGCCTCGTCGTAGGCGTCGTCGGTCGTCGCCGACTCGACGCGCCCCCGCCGGAGGTCGGTCTCTTCGGTGACGTACTCGACGAACGCCGACTGGAACTCCGCGAGGCTACGGACGCCGCGCGAACGGACGGATTCGAGCGCGTCGAGGGCGCCGCTCTCGAGGTCCCTGACAGAGTCGAGGCGGGCGCGCAGGCGGTCGAGTTCCTCGTCGACGCCCGCCGACACGGAGCCGTCGTCCCCGACGTAGCCGAGGGCGCCCGCGGCGTCGCGGAGGGCGTCGTCGTCGATGCCGTCGAGGGCGGCGAACGTGGCCCCCCTCAGCCCCGCCTCGCGGAGCGAGAGTGCCGCCTCGACGGCCGCCCGGTCGGAGCCGCCCGCCTCGTCGTAGCGCGCGAAGGCGTCGAGGACGGCGTCCCTCGCGTCGTCGTCCAGCGACTCCCACGCCTCGCGGGCGTCGAGGACGGCGTCGAGACGGGTCTCGCGGTCCTCGACGCGGTCCAACGGCGTCAGCACGCGGATGCGGTCGGCCGCGTGGTCGGTGACGGCGTACTCGCTGGCGAGCGTCAACAGTTCGTCGTACACCTCGTGGACGTCCCGCGTGCCGAGAGCGTCCATCCCGGCGGCGCCGTTCGCGCGCCGGAGGATGCGGACGGCCCGCCCGCGGGGCAGTCCCGCGTCGGCGAGCGTCCTGATGTCGGCACCCTCGATAGCCTCGACGGCCCGTTCGACGCCGAGCGATTCGCGGAGTCGCTCGCTCGTCTTCGGGCCGACCCCCCAGTAGTCCTGCAGTCGCATACCGGAGACTGGGCGCGGCCGGCCTTGTAGGTTCCTCGTCTCCGTCACCGGAGTCGGCGCGGCGGCGACCGACCGTCCCCGGTCGTTTCGGCGGCGAGAAGACGTCGACTACGGGGGCGAGAGATGCGTGTCGCCCGGGGCCCCGCAGTCCGGGTCCTCGGCGGCCGCGGACGAGAGCGTCTCGGCGAGGCGACGGACGGCGGTCTCGTGGTCCTCGCGCGAGGCGCGGAGCGACCGAGAGGAGATACCGAGCGCGCGGTACTCCGCGAACGCATCGGCGTCGACGACCCCGCGATCGACGAAGTCCTCGGCCACGCACGTCAGGAGGGCGTGCAGATGGACCAGTTCGTTCTTCTTCATCCGAGCGACCTAGGGGCTCGGGGCGGGTAAGTTTCCCGCCCGCGTGAGAACGCGGCGACGCGGGCGGGGCGTCGGGGACGAAGGCGAGAGAAGCGGCCGAAGCGAGGGGGGCCGCTCGCCGGTTCAGGAGGAGACGCGTTTCGCCCGCGCCTCGCGGACGTCCGCGCCGTCGCGCAGTTTGTCCTCGCAGTGGGGGCAGACGCGCGGGTCGTCCGCGTCGTTGGGAGCGAACACCCGGACGTAGTCTCTCGTCACGAACGATTCGCAGTTCTGACACCTAGGCATCCCGCGTCACCTCGACGGGGGCCGATGCCTGCTTCGGGGCGGTCGACTCGCCGGAAACCGGAGTTCGGTCTGACATGCTCGTTCTCCGAGAACCTTGGAGCGGCCGTAAGTCGCCTTCCTACGTGGTTAGGGCGGCGGCGGGGGAATTGGGAAAGGGGTATACGTTTTGGCCGAGGACACGAAACAAGCAACGACGCTCCGGCGGCGAAGTCCGCGGGGCGTCACGACAACCATGGAGGACTCTACGAAACGGCCGACGGGCGACTTCGAGACGAGCGTTCGCGAGCACCTCGAACGCGTCTCGGACGCCGTGTTCACCGTCGACGCCGACTACCGGTTTACCTATCTAAACAGCAAGGCGGCGGAGGTGTTGGACCGAGAGCGGGACGACCTGGTCGGCGCAACGGTCACCGACGTGTTCCCGGACGCGGAGGGCTCACGGTTCCTCCGGGAGTGCGAGCGAGCGTTCGCCGAGGGAGAGCCGGCGACGTTCACCGACTACTACACCCCCCTGCAGAAGTGGTTCGACGTGAGCGTCTTCCCCGAAGAGCGGAGCATCACCGTCTACTTCCACGACGTGACCGACCAGCGACGCCGCGAGGAGCGCCTCGAACGCCAGCAGGACCGCCTCGACATCTTAGAGACGTTCACGCAGGTCATCAGCGAGGTGAGCAGCGCCAGCGAGGACGCCATCTCGCGGGCGCACATCGAGCAGTTGGTGTGCAGTCGGTTGGTCGAGACGACGCCGCTGACGTTCGCCTGGATCGGCCGCATCGACGACGACATCATCGAACCCTCGGCGTGGGCCGGCGCCGAGCACGGCTACCTCTCGGAGTCGTCGTTCTCCGTCGACGCCGAGAAGATGACCGGTCAGGGACCGGTGGGTCGGGCGTTCAGACGGAACGAGGTGCAGATAACGTCGAACATCGAGGCGGACGACGCGTGGGGGCCCTGGCGCGAGGCGGCCCTCGAACGCGGGTTCAAATCCTGCGTCTGCGTCCCGTTGGAGTACCGGGGGTCGAACTACGGCGCCCTCTCCCTCTACTCCGAGCGGGAGGGGGCGTTCGGCGACGAGGACGGTCCGAAAGACCCCCTCAAGCAGCTCGGCGACGCCGTCGCTCACGCCATCGACACCGTCGAACGGAGAGAGGAGGAGCGCGAACTGAAGCGTCGGCGCGAGGAGTTCAGCACGTTCGTCAAGGACGTCGAGGAGTACGCAATCTTCCGACTGGACCCCGACGGCCACGTCGCTAGCTGGAACCGCGGCGCCGAGAACATCAAAGGCTACGAGGAGTCGGAGGTGCTCGGCAAGCACTTCTCGATTTTCTACCCCGAGGAGGACGTCGCGAACGACTACCCCCTGGAGATACTGGAACAGGCGCGCACGGAGGGGCAAGTCAAGGACGAGGGGTGGCGCGTCCGCAAGGACGGCACGCGCTTTTGGGCGCTGGTGACGATCACCGCGCTGACCGACGACAGAGGGTCCTGCCGGGGGTTCGTGAAGGTCGTCCGGGACATGACCGACCGGAAGCGCCGCGAGCGACGCCTCGATGCCGTGTTTAATCGCACCTTCCAGTTCATGGGGCTGATGGACCCCGACGGGACGGTGGTGAAGGTGAACGACGCCGCCACGGAGTTCGCGGGCGCCGACCGCGAGGAACTCATCGGCAAGCGCTTCTGGGAGGCGCCGTGGTGGGACGCCAGCGAGGACACCGTCGCCGGACTGAAAGACGCCATCAGGTGGGCGGCCGCGGGCGAGTTCGTCCGCTACGAGGCCACCGGGGCGGACCCGCGGACGGGCGATGAACTCGTCCTCGATTTCTCCATCACGCCCGTCACCGACGAGATGGGCGAAGTCGTCCTCTTAGTCCCGGAGGGGCGCGACATCACCGAGCGCAAACAGCGCGAACGCGAACTCAGACAGGAGCGCGAGCGACTGGAGTTCATGAATCGCATCCTCCGGCACAACCTCCTCAACGGTCTCAACGTCGTCAGCGCGCGAACGGAGATTCTCGAGGACTTCGTCGACGAACCGGGCCGGACGCATCTCTCGACGGTGCGCGACCGCATCGACGAGATGGTCGACCTCGTGGAGACGATGCGCTCGTTCACGAAAGCCATCGTCCACAGCGAGGCGCACGAACTGGAGGCGATGCCCCTCGGAAAGACGCTCGTGCGCGAACTCGAACACATCGACGACGACAACGAGCACGTCGTCATCTCGACGGAGCGGCCCATCCCGGACGTGGACGTCCTCGCCGACGACCTGCTGCCGCAGGTGTTCGAGAACCTCCTCACGAACGCCGTCCAGCACAACGACAAGGCCGTCCCGCGCGTCGCCGTCGACGTCGAAGATCTCGACGACGGCACCGTCGCCGTCCGCATCGAGGACAACGGTCCGGGCGTCCCCGACGAGGAGAAACGGCACATCGTCGAGAAAGGCGTCGAAGGGCTGTCGACGCCCGGCGGCGGGTTCGGCCTCTATCTCGTGAAGGAACTCGTCAACAGTTACGGCGGCACGATCGACGTGAGCGACAACGACCCCACCGGCGCCGTCTTCACCATCACGCTCCAGATAGTATAAACCCGAACCCGGTGCGTTCTTTACGTTCGTTAGTGTCCCCCGGCGGATAAATTCGACCGACGAGGGGCCAGATATATATTAGTGGGGGCAGTTCGAAAAGTTATCAGCATGTCCACCGAACGCTCGCTGGGTGAGGAGAAGGACGGTCGCTCAGCGAAGCCGGTCGTCTTGGTCGTCGACGACGACGAGGACTTAGCGGACACCTGCGAATACTGGCTCCGAGACGACTACGACGTCCGCGTCGCGTACGGAGGCGAGGACGCTCTAAACCAGATCGACGAGACGGTCGACGTGGTCCTCCTCGACCGTCGGATGCCTAACCTCTCGGGCGACGACGTCCTCGAGGCCCTCCGCGACCGCGGCCTCGACTGCCACGTGGCGATGATGACCGCGGTCGAACCCGACACCGACATCGTCGACATGCCGTTCGACGACTACCTCGTGAAACCCGTGACGAAGACGGACGTCCGCGAGGCCGTCGACGAACTCGTCGTCCGATCCGACTTCGACGAGGAGGTGCGGGAGTTCTTCGCGCTCGAATCGACCCAGGAAGCGCTCAAGACGCGCGACGTCGACGACCTGCGCGACCCGGCGGTTCTGAACGAACTCCGCGAGCAGGTCGAGACGGTCCGCCGCGGACAGGCCGACGAAATCGAGAAGCGACAGCGGCAACTCGACCGTCTGCACCACATCAACGACCTGCTCCGGAAGGTCGACCGGGCGCTCGTCGACGCGACGACCCGCGAGGAGATAGAGGAAACCGTCTGCGAGTCGCTGGCGTCGTTCGACGCCTACGCCGCCGCGTGGGTCGCCCGCTACAGCGACGCCGTGGACGCGGTCACCTGTCGGACCTCGGCGGGCGTCGCGCCGCCGCAACTCAACGGCACGGCGGACGCGGTCACGCCGGTCGTCCGCTCGGCCCTGCAGGAACGGCAGGTCCAGTTGGTCGATGAGGTGAGCGCCGAGCACTTCGCGGCGGTGTTCGAGACGAACGGGACGGCTCCGCCGGACCTCGACCGCGAGAGCCTCTCGGCCGTCGTCGTTCCCGTCACGTACCGCGATACCGCCTACGGCGCGCTCGTCATCTACACCGACCGGGCGGACTCGCTCGACGAGGACGACCGGACGGTGTTCGAAGAACTCGGCGCGACCATCGGCCACGGCATCAACGCCGCGGAGTCGAAGCGCCTCCTGTACAGCGACACCGCGGTCGAACTGGAGTTCTCCCACGAGGACAGAGACGACCTGTTCGTCGACCTCTCGGCGACCGTCGACTGCCGCGTCACGCTTCAGGGGTTCTCACCCGCCGCGGACGGGGGCATCTCCTGCTACGTGAGCACCGAGGGCGCCGATACCGAAGCGGTCCTCGAGTATCTCACCACCCACGACTCGGTCGAGAGCGCCCGGACCATCACGGACGGCCCCGAGGAGTCCATGTTCGAGGTGCGGATCACGGGCTCGACGGTGCTGGGTCCGCTGATCGAGTTCGGCGCCAGCGTCAACACGCTCACCGCGACGAACGGCGACGGGTCGCTGGCCGTCACCGTCTCGCCCGACGCGGACCTCCGCGTCCTGAGCGACACGGTGCAGTCGGCGTTCCCCGCCATCGAAGTCGTCGCCAAGCGCGAAGTCGAACAGTCGGTCCAATCGACGGAGACGTTCAAGCGCGAACTGGAGGACAAACTCACGAGCAGACAGCACGACGTGCTGGAGACGGCGTTCGTCTCGGGGTACTTCGACTGGCCGCGGGGGAGCACCGCCGAGGAGGTGGCCGAGTCGCTCGGCATCTCCGCGCCGACGTTCCACGAGCACCTCCGCTCCGGCGAGCGAAAACTGATGGAGACGTTCTTCGAGGAGACGACGGAGACGGCGACGACCGAGAAGCGCCGCGTAACCAACAACTGACCGCGAACGTGTCGCCTGTTGCGTTCTGCCGCGTACTCCGAGTCGCGTAGTGACATCGCACACCGCCTCGCGAAGCGGAGAGAGGCGTCGCTCGTTGGGACGAGAGAGCGGGGAGAATCAGGGCCACCACACATCCGCGGTGGGGTCGACGGCGGGGGCACCGTCGGGGGGGGGAAATCGCAGTCGTCAGGTCGGGTCAGCGCCGTGCGGGTTCGGAGGCCGACGACGCCGACACCAGCGCCGAGACGGCTTCGAGAAGCTCGTCTCGGGAGATGGGCTTCGTGAGGTGCTCGTCGAAACCGAGCTCCTCCAGTTCGGGCCCGAGGTCGTCCGCGCACGTCGCCGTGAGAAGCGCGACGCGCGGCGTCACGTCCGTCTCGTTCAACTCTTCCATGACTCGCTCTCCCGAGAGACCGGGCATGTGCCGGTCGAGGAGGACCACATCGACGGTCGGGTCGAACTCCCTGAGCGCCTCGTGGCCGGTGTACGCCGTCCGCACTTGGTAGTGGTCGGACAGCCACACGGCCATGCTATCTGTGAGAGCGGCCTCGTCGTCCGCGATGAGGACGGTGGGGCGCTCCGAAGGCACGTCAGCGGAAGTTACGGTCATGGTTTTGGTTAGTCCGTCGAATGGCCGGTCTCGACCCCGGGGGTCACCCGTCTGCCTAGCGGGTTCGGGGGCGAGTGGTCGCCGAACGACACGGACGCGTCGTCGCTCACGCGTCGTTCATTCGCTGGAAGCTCTCGTCACCGCACGACGCGCACTCGGTGACGCGGTACGGTTCGCGCGAGAACTCCTGGTTCGTCTGCTTCGAACTCTCCGTCTTCAGCTCGATAGAGACGTTGTGGGGCGTCCGTCGCCCACAGTCGTCACAATACTCCGTCAACTCGGTGAGTCCCGGTTCACTCTTCGACATTGTGGTTCGCCACTTACTGGTAACGGCGTCACGGGCATAGACAGTGAGCCTAATCCGTTAGGGCGCCCCGAATCGGCGGCGAGACGACCGGCAGACCGGACCCGCTTACCGCGGGGCGGCGACTTCGTCGCGCGGCGTCTCGGCGTCGGACTCGTCGCGGAACTCCCTGACAGCGTCTGAGACATCCGCTCGCCGAGTCGTCACCTCCGACGCGTCCGCATCCCGACGCTGTTCAGAGGTTCCAGCCGTCGCCGAACGACTCGAACCGTGCTAAGTCGTGCCCGTACAGCACGTCGCCGCCGGTCCGGCGTTCCAGTTCCTTCACCGTCTGGAGGCTCTCGAACCAGTCGCGCTCCGACCAGAGCAGTCCCGGCCCCAACGGCACCTCGTCGGCGTAGTTGGCGTCGACGTAGCACTCGTCGCCGGCGATTATCACCGTCTCCCCCGGCAGGTCGATTCGCGCCCCCAGCACGCCCGGCGTGTGGCCCGGCAGGTGGTACAACTCGACGCCCTCGGCGAGGGTGTGGCGGTGCCGGTGGACCACCTCCCAGTTCAGGTCGCGGTCGAAATCCTTCGCGAGGTAGGCGATGGAACCCTCCGTCGTCTTCGCGGAGTAGTAGGCGAACTTCAGTTCCTCTTCGTGGACGTATATCGGCACGTCCGTCCCCTCGAAGTGACGGAGGCCGCCCGCGTGGTCGAGGTGGAGGTGGCTCATCACCACGGCGTCGATGTCCGAGCGGTCGTAGCCGACCGCGTCCAGGTCCGATTCGAGGTCGTGATCTGCGGCGTCGACGTGCTCGAACGCCTGGTAGAGGGGGTCGGGCCAGTAGCCGTCGCCCGCCTCGGGGTGCGACCCGGTGTCCCAGAGGAACGTCCCTTCGGGGTGGTCGACGACGGCGTTCCAGACGACGAACTCGACGCGTTCGCGGTCGGGGTTCGGATTCGACGCGGTTCCCATCGCCGCGCCGTCGACGACGTAGCCCTCGTCGGCGAAGACGCGGCCTCGGTCCACCAGTCTGACTGCTGCATCGACCATGGTCGAACTACGGAGAGACCGGCGATAACTGTTCGTTCGGACGGCCGGCCTCGCGGCGCGTCGCTCACCGCGTCCGGGGGACTTTCCACCCGACCCGTCGAACCCTTCCCCGTGCCCCGTCCGTCGCTCTCGCTCGACGCTCTCCGCGGGTTCCCGCGGCCCGTCTACGCCGTCGCCGTCGGCCAACTCGTCAACCTGTTCGGGTCCGGACTCGTCTACCCGTTCGCCACCGTTCACTTCCACCTCGCGGTGGGTATCTCCCTGGCCGTCGTCGGCGTGGGCCTCCTCGCCAACAACGTCGCCACCGCCGCCGGCACCGTCGTCGGGGGGTACCTCGCGGACCGCCGCGGGCGGAAACCCGTCATGGTGGCGAGCATGGCGCTGTCCTCCGTCACGCTCGCCGCCTACGCCCTCGTCGACACCGGCGCCCAGTTCGTCGCCGTCGCCGCGGCGGCCGGCCTCACCCTCGGTCTCTACACGCCGGCGAGTCACGCTACCGTCGCGGACCTGACCGAGGGCGGCGACCGGGACAGGGCGTTCGCCCTCCTGAAAGTCGGCAACAACGCGGGCTTCGGCGCAGGGTTCGTCGTCGGCGGCGTCCTCTACGAGGCGGCGAAACTGTCGGTGTTCGTCCTCGACGGCCTCACCTGCGCCGCCGTCGCGGCCGTCCTCTGGTACGCCCTGCCGCGTCTCCACGAGGGGAACGCCGACGCCTCCCTCCGCGACGCCGTCGGCGACTGGGGCCGCGCGCTCTCGGAGCGCCGACTCCTGGCGCTCTGTCTGCTCAACGTCGGCTTCGCCGTCATGTACGCGCAGATGCAGACGACGGTGCCCGTCGTCGCCGAGGCGGTGTTGGGACTGACGAGTTCCGAGTTGGGGACGCTGTACGTTCTCAATCCGCTGGTCATCGTCCTCTTCCAACTCCCCCTCGTCGCCGCCGTCGCCCCGTGGCGGCGGACGCGCGGGTTGGCCGTCTCGGCACTCCTGTGGGCCGCGAGCGTCCTCGCCGTCGGCCTCGTCGGGTCGGTGTCGACGACGCTCGGAATCGCCCTCGTCGGCGCGTTCCTCGTCCTCAGAACGCTCGGGGAGATTCTGCACGCGCCGCTCATCACGTCTCTGGCGTCGTCGCTCGGGCGCGCGGAGGACCGCGGGTCGCAGTTGTCCCTCCTCGAAGTGGCCAAGCGCCTCGGCTTCGGCCTCGGGTCCGTCGTCGGCGGGGCGTTCTTCGACGCCGGGCTTCAATCCCTGCTGTGGCCGACGCTGGCGGTCGTCTGCGGGTTCTTGGCCGTCGGCGTCCTGTTGTTAGAGCGTCGGGTGACGCCGGGAGAGAACGGCGCGGCGGCGGGGTCGCAACGCCGGCGCGCTCAATAGACAGATAAATGATCTATTCGAGCGGTCCCGACCGCGCGGGACGGGCGGGTCCCGCTTACTTCGACTGCCGGTAGATGAGGTTGCGCTGAATCTCGTTTGCGCCCTCGTAGATGACCGGGATGCGCACGTCGCGGTAGACGCGCGAGATGGGGTACTCGTTGAGCACCGAGCGGCCGCCGTGCAGTTGCATCCCGCGTTCGGCGCAGAACACGGCCGTCTCCGTGGACTTGGTCTTCGCCGACGCCGCCCAGAAGCCGGCGTTCTCGTCGTCGGCCACCTTCTTCGCGGCGCGCCAGTTCAGCGAGCGAGCGGCCTCGAACTCCATGCGCATGTCCGCGAGGATGTGCTGCGTCGACTGGAAATCGGAGATGTTGCGGCCGAACGCTTCGCGGTCGTGAACGAACTCCCACGTCTCCTCGATGGCGCGCGCGGCGAGGCCGATGCCGTGGCCGCCGACGACGATGCGCCCGTGGTTGAAGAAGTCCGCGAGCATGTAGAAGCCGCCGCCGGCCGTGCCGATGACGTTCTCCTCGGGGACGACGCAGTCGTCGAAGACGATGTGGCCCTGCTTGGAGGCGCGCATGCCCATCTTCTCGGGGATGTGCTCGGCCTCGTACCCCTCGCGGTCCGTCTCCACGATGAACATCGTGTAGTTCGAGTAGCGGTCGTCGCTGTCGTCCGTCTTCGCGTAGACGGTCAGCCAGTCGGCCTCGACGGCGTTGCCGACCCAGTACTTCTCGCCGTTGAGCGCCCAGCCCTCGTCGGTCTTCTCGGCGCGGGTCGTCATCCCGGCCATGTCGGACCCGGTCTGCGGTTCCGACACGGCGAGCCCCGAAATCTGCTCGTTCGCGGCGACGGGACGCAGGTACTCGTCCTTCTGCTCTTCGGTGCCGTAGTGTTCGACCATCTCACACCCGAACGAGGCGAGCATCATCGTCAGCGCGATGCCCGCGTCCGCCCGGTACAGTTCCTCGTTGATGGCGAGGACCTGCAGGAGGTCGTAGCCCTTCCCGCCGTACTCCTCGCCGATGTCCTGCGCGACGAGGCCGGCGTCCATGCCGGCCTCCAAGATGTCCCACGGATACTCCCCGCTCTCGAAATACTCCTCCGCGTTGGGGCGAATATGCTCGTCTGCGAACTCGCGCGCCGTCTGCTTCACGTCTCGGGCGTGCTCCGGGACGACGCTCTCCTCTAGAAGGTCCATACCCGGTGAAAGAATCGTGAGGTAAAATAATCCTCGGAACTGTGGAAACCTTGAAACGAGTTTATCGTTTCGAGAAGCGTCAGTCGTTGGCGTCGGGCGCGGCGTCCTCCGGCGCCTTCCCCTCGACCAGCGATTCGTCGTCGTACTGGTTTCTGAGCACCTTCTTGTCGAACTTCCCGGTGGCCGTCTTCGGCACCTCCTCGATGAAAACCACCTCGTCGGGCGCCCACCACTTCGGGAACTCCGATTTCACCATCTCGACCAGTTCGGTCTTCAGCGACTCCTCGTCGGCCGACGCCGCGGGGACGACGAACGCGACGGGGCGTTCCTGCCACCGTTGGTGGGGGACGCCGACCACCGTCGCCTCGGCCACGCCGTCGTGGGCCATGAGGGCGTTCTCCAGTTCCACCGAGGAGATCCACTCTCCGCCCGATTTGATGACGTCCTTCGCCCGGTCGACTATCTTCACGTACCCCTCCTCGTCGACGGTCACCACGTCGCCCGTCTTCAGCCACCCGTCCTCGAAGTCCTCCTCGGTGGCCTCGGGACGCTCGAAGTACTCCGTCGTCACCCACGGCCCGCGGACGTGGAGTTCGCCGAACGCCTCGCCGTCCCACGGGAGTTCCTCCCCGCCGTCGCCGACGACGCGCATCTCCAAGCCCGGAATCAGGAGGCCCTGCTTGGCCTGCTTGTCGTACCGTTCCTCCGCCGGCAGCGACTCCATGCCGGGTTTGAGACGCGCGACGGTGCCGATGGGCGACATCTCGGTCATCCCCCACGCGTGGAGGACGTCCACGTCGTACTCCTCGTCGAACCGGCGGATGACCGACTTCGGCGCGGCGGACCCGCCGATGACGATGGTCTCGAGGGAGGAGAGGTCGGCGTCGTTCTCCTCTAAGTACTCCAACAGTCCGAGCCACACCGTCGGCACGCCCGCGGTGAGCGTCACGCCCTCCTCCTCGATGAGCGAAGCGAGGTCGGCGGGCGACGGGGACGGCCCGGGGTAGACGTGCTTCGCGCCGGCCGCGGTGGTCGAAAAGGGCATTCCCCACGCGTTGACGTGGAACATCGGCACGACGGGCATCACCACGTCCGAGGAGCGGAGGTCCAGACCCGCCTCGGGGAGCGTCGCCATCGTGTGCGACCACAGCATCTCTTGGGTGTACTCGACGCCCTTCGGTTTCCCCGTCGTCCCCGAGGTGTAGCACATCCCCGCCGGTTGGTCCCCCGGCAGGTCCGGCCAGTCGTACGTCGCGTCCTCGTCTCCGATGAACGACTCGTAGTCGACGACGTTCTCCAGGGAGGTGTCGGGTACCTCACTGCCCATCACGACGAACTGCTCTACGGACGCGAACGCCTCCTCGTCGTACGCGCCGGCCAATTTCTCCACCAGCGACGGGTCGACGAGGATGATTCGGTCCGCCGCGTTCTCCACGATGTACTGCACGTGGTGGTCCGGAAGCAGGGGGTTGATGGTGTGCAGTTGCCCGCCCATCGACGGCGCGGCGAAGTACGTCTCGTAGTGGCGGTGGTGGTTCCAGCAGAACGTCCCCACTCGGTCGCCGCGTTCGACGCCCGCCCCGTCGAGGGCGTTCGCCAACTGTCCCACTCGGTCGGCGTACTCGGCGTACGTGTAGCGGTGAATCCCCTCGTGGGTCCGAGAGACCACCTCTCGGTCGGGAAACATCCGCCGTGCGCGCCACAAGAACGGTCGAAGCGTCTGGGCCGTTGCACCAGGCATACTGTGAACGGACGCACCCGACCATCATTATCGTTTGTGAACTGCTGGCCCTACGCGGACGAGTTGGTTCCGCCGATAGTCAGGGGTCGGCGTTCGAGTCCGACGGCCGGTCGGCGTCCTCGGTCGAGTCGACCGTCTCCGCGTCCGTATCCGCGTCGTCCGCCTGCTCGTCGTCCTCGGTCTCCGCGCCCGCGTTCGTCCCGTCGGTGACCCTCTCGTCCGCGCGTTCACCCGCCCCTTCCCCGTCGCTCTCGGACGGCGCGGGTTCGGCATCGTCGTCCGGTTCGGCGCCGCGAGCGCCGCGTTCCGTCGCCTCGTCGCTTCGCTCTACCTCCCGGTCCGCGAGCAGTTCGCGCACCGCGTCGCGCTTCACGGTGCCCGAGACGGTCCGCGGGAGTTCGTCGGCGACGGCGACGAGGCGGGGAATCTTGAACCCGGCCAGTCGCTCCCGGGCGAACGCGACGAGGGCGGTTCGGTCGAGTACGTCGCCCGCGGGGACGACCAGCGCGGAGACGCGTTCGCCCCACTCGTCGTCCGGGACGCCGACGACGGCGACGTCGCGCACGTCGGGATGCGAGCGGAGCACGTCCGCCACCTCGCCGGGGTCGACGTTCTCACCCCCGGTGATGATGCGGTCGTCCACGCGGTTGAGGACGTACAGGCGGCCGCCGTCGTCGACGTATCCCACGTCGCCGGTCCGCAGGCCGCGTTCGCCGAACGCCTCGTCCGTCGCCGCCGGGTTCCCGTAGTAGCCAGGGGAGACTGTCGGGCCGTCCACGACGAACTCGCCCGTCTCGCCCGGCGGCAGTCGCTCGCCGTCCTCGCCGACGACGGTCACGTCCGTCCAGAACAGGGGTCGGCCGACGGTGCCGGCGTGCTCGAACGCCTCCTCGGGCGTCGCCGTCGCCATCTGCGAGGCCGTCTCGGTCATCCCGTAGGTGGGGTAGACGGGGACGGAGTAGTCCCGACACCGCGCGACGAGTTCGCGCGGGGCGGGCGCGCCGCCGAGCAGAACCGTCCGGAGCGACGAATCCAGCGTCCCGCGACTGTCCAGCATCCGGCGCAGCATCGTCGGAACGAGGGAGACGGCGGTCACGTCGAAGCGGTCCACGTCGTCGGCGGCGCCCCCGGCGTCGAACTCCTCGCGGAGGACGACCGTCATCCCGTACAGCGGCATCCGCAGGACGGGCGCGATACCGCCCATGTGGTGCAGCGACAGCGTCACCAGCCAGCGGTCCTCGGGGTCGAAGCCGAGGCGGAACACCGAGGCGACGGCGCTGGCGAGGAGGTTCCCCGTCGTCAGTTTCACCGCCTTGGGGTCGCCGGTGGTCCCCGAGGTAAAGAGGAGGAGTTGCACGTCTTCGAACGACCACGACGCCGGCGTCACCAGGTCGGGTGGCACCGCCGAGAGGCGGACGGCGTCGTCCGTCGTCGGGTCGTCGACACTGACAACGGGGGCGGCGGCGGCGTCCGCGACGTCGGCGGCGACGGCCTCCGTCTCCGCGTCGCAGACGAGAGCGGTCACGTCCGCCGTCTCGACCTGCTCCCGGAGTTCCGGAACGGTGAGCGCGTCCCCCATCGGCACGAGCGTCACGCCGAGGCGCATCGCCGCGTGAATCAGCGCGACGTACTCCACGCGCGGGCCGAGAACGGTCCCGAGGTGGTCCCCCGGTTCGACGCCGAGGGCGGCGAGTCGCCCCGCCGTCTCCTCGACCAACCCGTCCAACTCGGCGAACGTCCACGACTCGCCCGTGGCGGCCCGGACGAGCGCCGTCTCGTCGGGCGACGCCCGAACGCGGTGAGAGAGCCAATCTCGCATCGTTTCCACCTCGCGGGCCGCGGTGAACTACCTTTCGCGATTCGCCCGGGACGGCGGGGGACGGTGCGTGCACGGTGCAGCGCCGAACCTCTCGGGAGCGGAGTCGCCCGCCGTCAGTGCTCGACGAACTCCACCAGCACGCCGCCGGTCGATTTCGGATGTAAGAAGGCCACCTCGTGACCCCACGCGCCCGGCCGGGGGTCCTCGTCGATGCACTCGACGCCCGCGCCGCGCGCCGTCTCCAGCGCACCCGTGACGTCGTCCGTCCGAAGGGCGACGTGGTGGATGCCGGGACCGTTCTCGTCTAAGTACCTCGATATCGCGCCGCCCTCGTGCGGTTCGAGCAACTCGAAGTAGCCGGACCCCAGTTCGAGGAACACGACGCTCATCCCGTCGAACTCCTCCTCGTGCGCGACGGGCGCGTCGAACAGTTCTGCGAACAGGGCGGCGAGGCCGGTGGCGTCCGCCGTGGCGACGCCGATGTGGTCGAACTCCATCGTGCGCGTGGTCGACGGGCGCACGAATAAATCCGGAGGCTGGGAAGCGGGGCAGGAGCGAAGCGGGGGCGTCGGTTCGTCGCCTCGAACGGACTACTCGCCCGACCGGGCGACGGTCAGTTCGACGCCGGCGAGGGGGACGCGAACCGTCGTCTCGCGGACGGCAGCGCGCCGCACCGCGCGGCCCGCGGCCGTGACGAGCAGTCCGACGACGGCGGCGGTGACCGCCGCCGCGGCCGCCGCGGCGGGGTACGAGAGGACGACGACGCCGGCGACGACGACGCCGAGGAACCCGACCTGAACGGTCAGCGGCGGGGCGTCGCAGGGGGCCCGGCGGTAGACGCGCGGCGCGACGAGCGAGGGGGACGAGCGGTTGCGGTGCGAGTCGTCTGATGGTTTTCGTGACATGGATGTCTCTGAGGGTTCGGTCGGAGAACGAGACGACGACGCGGGCGGCGCCGGTGGGCAGCGCGGCCGCGTCCGAATGCGACGGGCGGCGAACCGGACGGACCGCCCGCCCGCCTCCCAATCCGCGAGGGCCGGCGGGCGAACGGGCCGAAGGGTGGCCGGTCAGGTGCGAAGGAGCATCGTACCGCTACCACAGAGTGTCGGACAATCAACATTTTTGAGGCACGATAACACGTATCGCGGTCGGGGCGGCGGCCGGACAGTCAGGCCGACGGGCGGTACTCGCCGAACTCCTCGCGGAGCGCGTTCGATATCTCGCCGACCGTCGCGTACGTCTTCACGGCGTCGACGATGGGCGGGACGAGGTTGGCGTCGCCCGCGGCGGCGTCCCGGAGGGCGGCGAGGGCCTCCTCGACGGCCTCCTCGTCGCGTTCTTCTTTCACCTCGGCCAGCCGCTCCTTCTGTCGCCCCTCGTTTTCTTCGTCCATATCTTCGACGTCGGGGTCGGGTTCCTCGTCGACCTGGTACTCGTTGACGCCGACGATGACGCGCTCTCCCTCCTCTATCTCCTGCTGGCGTTCGTACGCCACGTCCTGAATCTGCCGCTGGACCCACTGGGACTTCACGGCGTCGAGCATGCCGCCCCGGCGGTCGACGTCCTCTATAATCTCGAACGCCTCCTCCTCCAAGTCGTCGGTCAGCGACTCGACGTAGTAACTGCCGGCGAGGGGGTCGATGGTGTCCGCGGCGCCCGACTCGTGCGCGAGAATCTGCTGGGTGCGCAGGGCCGTCCGGACGGACTTCTCGGTGGGGAGCGACAGCGCCTCGTCTTTCCCGTTCGTGTGGAGGCTCTGAGTCCCGCCGAGCACCGCCGCGAGCGCCTGATACCCCACGCGGACGACGTTGTTCTCCACCTGCTGGGCCGTCAGGGTGGAGCCGCCCGTCTGCGTGTGGAACTTCAACTGCTTGGACTTCGGGTTCTCCGCGCCGAATCGTTCCTCCATGATCTTCGCCCACATGCGCCGGGCGGCGCGGAACTTCGCCACCTCCTCGAAGACGTTGTTGTGCGCGTTGAAGAAAAAGGAGAGCTGCGGGGCGAACTCGTCCACGTCGAGGCCGGCGTCGAGGGCGGCCTGCACGTACTCGATGCCGTCGCCGAGGGTGAACGCTATCTCCTGTGCGGCGGTCGACCCCGCCTCGCGGATGTGGTAGCCCGAGATGGAGATGGTGTTGAAGTTCGGCGTCTCCGTCCCGCAGAACTCGAAGATATCCGTGATGAGGCGCATCGACGCCTCCGGTGGGTAGATGTAGAGGTTGCGCGCGATGTACTCTTTGAGGATGTCGTTCTGGATGGTCCCGCGCAGGTCCTCGCGCGGCACGCCCTGCTGGTCGCCGATGGCGATGTACATCCCGAGAAGGACCGCCGCGGGCGCGTTGATGGTCATCGACGTGGACACCTCGTCCAGCGGGATGCCGTCGAAGACGACTTCCATGTCGCGCAGGGTGTCGATGGCGACGCCGGCCTTGCCGACTTCGCCCGCCGCCATCGCCGCGTCGGAGTCGTAGCCCTTCTGCGTCGGAAGGTCGAACGCCATCGACAGCCCCGAGGAGCCGTTCTCGATGAGGTACTCGAAGCGCTCGTTCGTCTCCGCGGCGGTGCCCATCCCGGCGTACTGCCGCATGGTCCAGAGGCGGCCGCGGTGCATCGTCGGGTAGACGCCGCGGGTGTACGGCTCCTCGCCCGGGAAGCCGGCGTCCTCGCGGTAGTCGTGGTCGGCCACGTCGTCAGGGGTGTACAGCCGTTTGACCTCCTGACCCTGGGTGTCGGTCGTGAACTCCTCTTGGCGCTCCCCGAAGCGTTCCAGCGTCGGCGCGAGCGTCTCCTCCTCCCACTCGGCCTTGGCCTCCCTGATCCGCTCTAATTCGTCGGGGTCGAACATGGTCGAAGATGACGGTCGGCTCCGACTTAACGGCGTGGATTGGGGGGCCAAAGGTACGTAGGGGGTAGACTGAGGTGCCGGCCTCCTAAAGCGAACGTATGGACGAACTCCTCGGTCGATACCTCGACGGAATGGCGCCGGAACACGACGACGTGCAGGCGGAGATGGCCGACCACGCCGACCGGGAGGGGTTCCCCAACATCGGACCGGCGGCCGGGGGAACGCTCCGCGTCCTCGCCCGCCTCACCGACGCCGAACGCGTCTTCGAGTTCGGGTCGGGGTTCGGCTACTCGGCGACGTGGTGGGCCCGCGGGATGGACGCCGGCGAGGTGATACTGACCGAACACGACCGCGAGGAACTCGACATGGCGTACGACTGGCTCTCGGAAGCCGACTACGCCCCGACGTTCGACTGCCAGGTGGGCGACGCCCTCGAACTGGTCGGCGAGTACGAAGGACCCTTCGACTGCGTCCTCATCGACCACGAGAAGGAGCGCTACGTCGACGGGTTCCACGAGGTGGCCGACAAAGTCGCCCTCGGCGGCGTCGTCGTCGCCGACAACGTAGTGCGCGGGCCGGCGGACTTCGAGACGTTGGTCGAGTACGCGGAGGGAGAAGGGGTGCCGGACGACGCCTCCGCGGCGACGCGGGGCATTGCCGCCTACCTCGACGCCGTGCGGGCGGCGCCGGACTTCGAGACGACGGTCCTCCCCGTCGGCAGCGGTCTCACGGTGAGCGTCCGCACCGGCGAGTAGCGCTCCCTCGCCCGCGGGTCCGCTTCCGCGGTCACGGTCCTACGGCCCGCCTCCCGCGGCGCCTCCGTCCGCCCGCCGTTTTCGAGTTCGAGTCGTAGACGCGACGACGGCGGCGGTCCGCCACCCTTTTTGGCGCTGGGGGACGTCCGTGCGAGTATGTTTGGCGGAGGCGGCATGAACCCGCGGAAGATGCAGCAGATGATGAAACAGATGGGAATCGACGTCACCGAACTCGACGCCGAGGAGGTCGTCATCAGGACGGCCGACGAGGAACTCGTGTTCTCGGACGCCCAGGTCACGCGCATGGACGCGCAGGGCCAGGAGACCTACCAGATCGTCGGTCAGCCCGAATCGCGCGAACCCGGGAGCGGCGGCGGTGCGACGAGAGTCGAGGGCGGCGACGGCGACGACGCCCTCGCGGTCGAACCGACCGACGACGACGGCGAGGCGGAGATTCCCGAGTCGGACGTGGAACTCGTCGCCCAACGCGCCGGCGTCCCCAAGAGCGACGCGCGGGAGGCGCTAGAGGCCGAGAACGGCGACCTCGCGGCCGCCATCTCGCGTCTCGAGTAAGTGTATCTGCTCGTCCACGAGAACAGAGAGTACCTCCGCGCACCGGGGGACGAACTCCAGACTGACCTCGGCGTGCTCACCGTTCCCGAGGACGCCGAACCCGGCGACACCGTCGAGACGCATCTCGGCGAACCGTTCGTCGTCCGCCGACTCCGCGGTCCGGACCTGTTCAACCACCTCGAACGCACCGGCGCGCCGATGATGCCGCGCGACATCGGCCTCATCGTCGGCCACACCGGCGCGGCCGCCGGCGACCGCGTCCTCGACGCCGGCACCGGCACGGGCGTCCTCTCGGCGTACCTCGGCCGGATGCGCGCCGAGGTGACGACGTACGAGCGCGACCCCGAGTTCGCCGACGTGGCGCGCGAGAACATGCGCCTCGCGGGCGTCGAGGAGTACGTCGACGTCCGCGCCGGCGACGTGACCGAGGAACTCGACGCCCTCGGCGAGGAGGGACAGGAGCCGTTCGACCTCCTGACGCTCGATACCGGCGACGCGGCGGACGTGGTCGCCCGCGCCCCCGACCTCCTCCGCTCGGGCGGCTACGTCGCCGTCTACTCGCCGTTCGTCGAGAACAGTCGCGCCGCCGTCGAAGCGGCCCGGGAGGCGGGGCTGAGCGAGGTCGAGACGTTCGAGACCATCCAGCGGCGGATGGACTTCGAGGACCGCGGCTCCCGACCGTCGACAGCGGGCGTCGGTCACACCGGCTACCTCGTGTTCGCGCGCTACGAGTAGTCCGTCCCTCCGCGGGTCGGTCGGGTCGGACCGGCTTCACGACGCGTCGGTTCACTCGACGGAACGAATCATCTCGAACAATTCTTCTCTATGTCGCTCCGGTTCCAGCGACGGCGCTAACGCCTCCGAGAGCGCGCCGTCGACGCCTACCGGGTACGCGCCGCCGGCCGCCAGGAACTCGCCGTCGGCGGGCCACACCGCGAGGTACGCCTCGGCGGTCACCGTCGTCGACTCTCGACCGTCGGGTCCTTCGCTGGTCGCGCCGTCTCCGACGGCGTCGACGGCGGCGCGGTACCGCGTCAGGTTCGCCTCGGTGCGGCCGACGGCGAAGCGACGGGACTCGATACGCTCGACGTCGCGGAACCCCCGGTCGCGCAGTCGGTCGACGAAGCCGTCGTCTGCCCGGTCGGTGACCAGTTCGGTCAGCGCCTTCGACCCGCCGGTCTTCGGTCGGAAGCGGAGGCGACTGGCGAAGAAGAAACGCCACGTCCCGTCGGCGCCCGTCCGGTCGCGGACGCGGTCCGCGAGGCGGGCGTCCTCGAAGACGACCGTGTGTGCCTCGACGGTGACTACTCTGATATCGAACACCGTCTCCGTCGTCGAGGCCGTCCGGTCCCATCCGTCGGGGACGCGGACCGACGGCGGCGCGCGTTCGCTCGTCACTGTGCGTCGCTACGGCGGCGACGCCCTTATAGTGACGTCCGCGACCGAGTACGCATCCGACCGTACGGCGTCGTGCGGTCGAGCGAGCGAAGGGGGGGACGCCACTATCGTTCGCCTCATCGCCGAGGGGGCGACCCGCCGCGTCGCCGTTCAGTGGTCGTCCTCGCGCCACTTGTGGCCGCACTCGACGCAGGTGAAAAAGCGCGTCTCGGACTCGTCGGCCGAGCGGATCTGTTTCATCTCGTACCGGGCGCGGTCGTGACCGCACTCGGGACACTTCACCGTGGTCGTGGGTCCGATTTCGGCGTCGTCGACCTCGGACATGTCGACGACCTCGCTGTCCTCGCGGGCCGCCGTCGACGTCATGTGGTCTTCCTTCGCCGAGTCCCGCGCCTTCTCGAAGCCGCAGTTCCCGCAGACCCAGACGCCGCCGTCCGTCTTCATCATCGAACCGCACTCGTCGCAGAACTCCATGTTACCGAACGCAGTCGCTTCTCGTACTTAAGCGTCGGGGAACCCGTCCGCGCGCCGTCGCCTCCCTCCCTGGGGAATTAGGCGTCGCCGTCGGACTGTCCGGGTTCGCCGACGGCTTCGATGGGCATTACGTTCTGCAGTTCCTCGAACAGGTCCGTCGCGGAGGAGAAGGAGTCGCTCCCCACCTCCGAGACGAGGGCGCCGAGGTTCTCCTCGCCGTCGGCCAAGAGCACCGTCACGTCCGACAGTTCCATCGCCGCATCGTCACGCGTAACGGGGTACGAAAGCTCCTCCAGACGGGGCTCGACGCGACTCAGTTTTATCTGTTCGGTCATATTTTACTGTCGTCGTCCGTGCACTTATCCTTGCGGGGAGCCGGTCGGTCCCCAGAGACGACGCCGTTCGACGGCGACGACCGCCAAATCTCCACTGGTACCATCTTTGATATTCGGGATACGGGATTTATTACGCGGCGGCGGCCCCACTGTCACATGAGGGATTTGATAAGCGCGGTACGGAGAGCGGTGAGAGGAACGGACGAACCGGCGAAACGGACCGACGGGGGCGTCGCCGAGGAGTCGGCGACGGCGCGCGGCGCGTCGGCCGGCGGCGCGTCGTTGGACGGACACACCGCCCCAACGGGCGGACTGCGGCCGGAACCCGACGCGACGGACGAGATGGAACGGGTCCGCTACGAACGGGACTACTGGCGCGGGCTCTTCGAACAGGTCGTCGAATCGCACCCCGAGTCGGCGTTCGTCGTCGACGACGACGACGTCGTCGCGTATCTCAACCCCGCCGCGGAGGCGGCGTTCCAAATGGAGGGAACCGATGTCGTCGGCACGAACGTCTACGATGCGTTCCCGATTCCCGCCGACGTCGAGACGTTCGCACAGACCGTCGCGCGCGAGGGGGAATCGCGCAGTGAGGACGAGTTCCGACACGTCACCACGGGCGACGCGGACGGGTGGTTCCGCTCGACCGGCGTCGCCCTCCGGAACCCCGAGGGAGAGGTCGTCGCCGGGTTGGAGATGGCTTCGGACGTCACGGACCTCGTCGAGCAGAACAGGGCGATAACGGGCGCACAGAGCCAGGTCTCCGAAGAGATGCGGACGACCGCCGACGAGGCGACGCAGGTCGCCGACCGCGTCGGCGAGGCCGTCCACGAGGCGCGGACGCTGGCCGGCGAGCAGGCCGAGAACATGGACGAGGTGTCCGGCGAGGTGGGGTCGCTGTCGGCGACCGTCGAGGAGATAGCCGCCTCGGCAGACGAGATAAACGAGCGCTCCGAGGAGGCCGAGACACTGGCCGCCGAGAGCACCGAGTCGGGCGAACGCGCGGTCGAGCGAATGGAGAACGTCGCCGTCTCCGGCGAGGAGGCCGCCGAACAGACGCGCGAACTCGCCGACCAGGTGGCCGAAATCGACGACATCGTCGAGGTCATCAACGACATCGCCGACCAGACGAACATCCTCGCGCTGAACGCCAACATCGAGGCCGCGCGGGCGGGCGAGGCCGGCGAGGGGTTCGCCGTCGTCGCCAACGAGGTCAAATCGCTCGCCAACGAGGTCCAGACCGAGTCCGAGCGCATCGAGGAGATAATCCACGAGACTCGCGAGGACGCCGGCGAAACGGTCCGGAGCATCGAATCGGTCACCGAAGAAGTCCGGAGCAGCGCCGAGGCCGTCCGCGAGATGGTGGACAACCAAGAGGCCATCGTGGACGCCGTGAGCGCCACGTCGACCGGGATGGAAGACATCGCCGGCGCGACGGACGACCAGGCGGTCCGCACCGAGGAGGTGGCGAGCATGATAGACACCGCGACCGAACGCTCCAAACAGGTCTGCGCGGAGGTCGAGACGGCGGCAGAGGCGAACGAGGAGCAGGTCAGACTCGTCGGCGAAATCGCCGCGTCGCTGGAGCAACTCGGAGCAGCTATCGCCGACATCGACGTGAACGCCTCCGGCGTCGACGTCCGAAACGACGTCTCGGAGGCAGCCGAGGCCCCCCAGACCGCTCCGGGCGCGGAGTAACCCCCGTCGGTCGGGCGTTCTCTTTTCAGCGATTCGGTCGTTCGCTGTTCGCTCGCTCCGTCACTCGAACTCGGCGTCCCGCTTGTCGAGGAAGGCGTCCATCCCCTCCCGCTGGTCGTGGGTGCCGAACAGTCCGCTCCACGCCCGCGTCTCCAAGTCGAGGCCGGTCGCCCGCGGCGCCTCGTGGACGGCGTTCATCGCCTCCTTCGCCGCGCGGAGGGCGAACCGCGGCTTCCCTGCGAGTTCGGCCGCCATCTCCGCGACGTGCCCTCTGAGTTCGTCGTGCGCGACCACCTCGCCGACGAGTCCGCGCTGGTAGGCGTCCGTCGCGTCGACGCGTTCGCCGAAGAATATCATCCGCCGGGCCGTCTCGTCGCCGACCAGCGCCGGGAGGCGCTGCGTACCCCCCCAGCCGGGGATGATGCCGAGGTCTATCTCCGTCTGCCCGAGGAGGGCGCGCTCGGAGGCGACGCGCAGGTCGCAGGCGAGGGCGAGTTCGCACCCGCCGCCGAAGGCGTAGCCGTTGATGGCGGCGATGGTCGGCGCGGGGAACGATTCGATGGCCGCGGCGATGCGGTGGCCCTGCTCGGCGTACGCCTGCGCCTCGACCGTCCCGAGGTCCTTCATGTGGCCGATGTCCGCGCCGGCGACGAACGCCTCGTCGCCCTCGCCGGTGACGACGAGACACCGCGCCTCCGCCTCGCGCGCCTCGTCGAGAGCCTCCTCGATGGCGTCCAACGCGTCGGCGTTCAGGGCGTTCATCCGGTCGGGTCTGTCGACGACGAGGGTCGCTACGTCGCCGTCCCAGTCGAGTCTGATGGTATCCCACGACATGGCCGAGGCGACGCGGGGCGGGAGGGTAAACGTTCGCCCGGACGGCGCCTCCCCGGATGGGGTCGCGGTCCTCCGGTCAACTCGCGTCCGGCATGAAACAGGTCTATTACGTCCCGGAAGAACCACCCCGGTATGACCCTCTCTGAGAAGGCGAAAGAACGGTTGGCGGACGTCGTCCGTCTCCAACCGACGAAGAACAAGGAGTTGCAAGATAGCTGGGGGTTGGAGTCCGGCAGCGAGGTGCACCAGTACCTCGAGAACGAACTGAAGGAGTACTACTACCGCGACGACAACAGCCTCATCCGCGCGACGGCCGACGCCGCCGAGTTGGTCGACGTCGAACCCGGCGTCGAGGTGGACGACGCGGAGGAGGGAGGGGTACCGTCGGTCATCCGCGTGCCCGCCCTCGAAGCGCGGGTGTTCGAGGTGCTCGCCGGACCGGACGAACGCTCCGAGAGCGTCGTCAGCGTGTTGAACAAGGTCCGCGAGGCGTACGACGCCGACCCGGAGGTCGACGAGGTCCGCCGCGCCCTCCAGAGCCTCCGTCGGAAGGGCGTCGTCGAAGTCGTCTATCGGACCGTTCCGACGTTCCGCCTCGCCGTCGAACGCGACGAAGTCGACGTGGAAGTCACCGACTGAACGGTCGCTCTTTCCCCTCGGCGGCGGCCTCGCACTCTCTGACCCGTGTTCGCCGGTCGCCGAGGAGACGCTTGATACCCTTTCCCGGGCCGCCCTCGATGGGCCACCCGCGGGTGCGCCAGACGGGCGGTTCCGGTTCGAACTCCGGGCAGGACCCGGCGCACTCGGCGGCCGTCTGCGACCGCTCCTTCGCCGCACAGTGGGGCACGAGGGCGCGGCCGAACCGCCGGAGTTCGAAGTGCCGGCAGTCCGGACGCATCGTATCGTGGTACGAGCGCCAACCGGACCCGTAGGCGCGTTCGGCGAGTTCGAGGCGCGTCGTCCGTCGCTCCTCGTCGCTCTCCGCGTCCGGCGGCGTCACGTCGCTCGGGTGCCACTCGACGGCGGCGTCGGCCCACCCCTCGCCGGGCGCGTCGGCGTCGAACGCGAAGGCGAGGATGCCGACTTCGACGGGCACGTCTTCGAGGAGGGCGGGTTCGACCCGGTTCCCGGTCGCGTGCGTCGCCACCCACACCTCGTCGGCGAGGGCGTCCTCGACGTCGCGCGTGAGTTGGTCAGAGAGGGCGCGCGCCGCCGACGCGTCGAGGTCAGGCTTGTTCTCTATGGCCACGATGCGCCGCACCCAATCGGGGTAGGGCGCGACGCGGCGAATCTCGATGCGGTTGCCGCGTCGGCGCTTCTCCACGACCCCGCGCCCGGCCGCGCGGTGGACGGCGGCGCGGACGTAGCGCCACGGGTAGCCGGGGTGCGGCAGGGCGTCGCGGTACCACGCCCACTCCGCGGGCGCGTTACGGACGACGTGCAGGAGGTCCGAGTCGAGTTCGCGGTCGCCGAAGCGCGCGCGCGCCGTCAGTCCGGCCGGGTCACACTCGACGACGACGGTGTCCCAGCGCCGCCGCTTGGTGCCGAGTTGCCGGGCGACGAGGACGGCGCTCCCGTCCTCGCTCCGTTCTCCGTCTGGGGGCCACGCTTCCTCGGCCCACCGACAGACGAGCAACTCGAAGCCGAACTCGGCGTCTCCGGGGTACACGTGGGTCGGTCGGCGCCGCGTCAGCAAGTGGATTTCGGGTTCGACGTTCGCGTCCGCGCGGGGCGTCGTCGACGGAGCGGTCACTACCGACGGCCCCGACGGAGCGGACGGGGACGAACGCGACCACCGCGACGACGCGGAACTCAGGCGAGGTACTGGCGGGAGCCCTCCTCGTCGTCGTCGCCGTCGCCGTCGCTGGCGACGTCGTCGAGGTACTGGTGGGCCTTCTTCAGGATGTTTCTCGGCCCGTCCTGCGTGATGGTGTTGAGCGCCTGTTCGTAGTCGCGCCACTGGAGGTCGCGGTGCTCGGTCGACAGTTCGGCGCTGGCCTCGAACGACCGGGCGATGAACAGGTGTACCGTCTTGTGGATGGTCTTCCCGTTCGCCTCGAACACGTAGTCGTAATCTTCGCGGAAGCCGTCGACGAGGCGGAACTCTTCGATGCCCGCCTCCTCTTTGACCTCGCGGATGGCAGTCTGCTGGAGTTCCTCTTTCCCTTCGACCCCGCCTTTGGGGAACTCCCAGTCCCCCGGTCGGCTCTTCAGGAGCAAGTACTCCCTTCGGCCGCGGGTGTCGCGGAAGAGGATGGCTCCAGCGCTCACCGCTTGCACTGGCATTACTATACGTAACCGTGTCGGGTTTTAAGAGGCTATCGGTGCCTGTAGCGGCTTCGCGCGTCCGTTCATCAGTCGGGGGACGTGAGTGAACGGCACGGAGACGACGTGTAGGTGCGTTTTTACGCCTCGGTATCCTCTCACGTCCTACGCGCACCCAGCCATGACCTTCGTAACCAAACTCACGTTCCAAAGCGGGAATCGCTACGAACTGGAGGACCAACTGTCCGACCTGCAGGAGATGATCGAACGCAAGGGCGCCGAGTGCAAGGGGCCGCACGCCGCCCCGACGGAGCACCACACCGTCCCGCAGTACCGAAACCTCGCCCCGGGCGACGAGTTCTCCTCGTGGGACTACACCGTCTACTCCCGGAAACTGGAGATACACGGAAACGACCACATCGCCCGCGAGGTGGGCCACATGGACTTCCCCGAGAGCCTGCACGTCGAGATAGAGGTCGAACAGAAGAAACCGCTCGGCCACCGCAACAAGTAGCGGCGTCGGTTCGACCTACGTCTCGTCTCTCTCCCGTTCTCCGCCGCGTCTCACTCCGCTTCTTCGACGACTTCGAGCAGTCGCCCGCGGCCGCGGTGCGTCCCGGCGTCGAAGGACTCCACCTCGAACCGGACCGTCGCGTCCACCAGCGCCGGGTCCCCGTCGGGCAGTTCGATGACGGAGTCGCCGATGCGGACGAGGAGCGTCGACCCCTCGGCGCCGGTGACGAACGCGACCAGTTCCTCGCCCGGTTCGTACGTCGGCGTCGCCGTGCGGAGGTGGAGGCCGGCGGTTAGCTTGTTCCAGAGGCTCATACGCGCTTCACCTCCTCGCTGACGCGGTCGGGAACGTACTCCAATCCGTAGCCGGTCCACGCGGCGAACAGGAAGACGCCGACGAGGAACCAGCCGTGGAACACGTACGGCCAGACGCTGGCCGGGTTGACGACCATCGCCTGCGTGAACCACTCGTACTCTTGAGGGAGACTCTGCATCGAGGTATAACCCGCCAGCAGACCGCCGCCCCACGGGAAGATGTACCCCAGCGCGGAGGTGTTGGCGTCGAGGATGTTCGCGCGGCGGTAGCCGTTAATGTTGAACCGTCGACCCAGGGTACGGATGTACGGGGCGATGGCGATTTCGGCGGCGGTGTTGATGGTTATCATCGCGTTGACGAGGGCGGTGCCCAGCACCATCGTCGTCTCCGCGCGGCGGACGGTGGTGGCGACGCTGTCGAGCAGGAAACTCAGGATGGCGTCGAACGCGCCGCCGCGCTGCATCACCTGCGCGCCGGCGACGATGAGCAGGACGAGGACGATGAGCGGGAAGAAGCCGGACGCACCCGCGTACAGGCTTCCGGCGACGGCCGTCTCGCCCGGCGCGACGGGGACGACGAACGCGCCGATGACGGGAATCGAATCCACGGTCTGAACGAGCCCCGACTCCTGCGACGCCCGGAACGCGAGCATCGCCGACGGTTCGGCGAGGCCGAGGGCGACGTTGAGGACGGCGGAGACGAGCAGTCCCCACGAGACGGCCTCGATGATGTGCCGACCGGCGACGGCGGTGGCGATGACGATGGCAATGGAGACGAGGTGGACGAGTCCGAGCGCCGATACCCCCTGTCCGACCGTGCCCGCGTTGACGGGGTCGCCGCTCATGGCCTGCCCGGCCACGAGGTACGCGGCGAACGCGAGGACGGCCGCGACGAGGGCGTACTTCAATCGTGAAGCGACCACGCCGCCGATGTCGGCGTTCTGCGTGACGGCCGAGACGATGGTGGTGTCGCTGACGGGCGCGAGGTTGTCGCCGAAGACAGCCCCCGAGAGGATGGCGCCGAACAGGAGCACCGGATTGGCCCCGAGGGCGACGCCCGCGGGGAAGACCAACGCGGTGAACGCGATGGCGGTGCCGTAGCCGGTGCCGATGCCCGTCGCGAGGAGGGCGGCGAGCAGGAACGTGAGCGCAGGGAACAGCGACGGCCCGACGCTGACGGCGTCGGCGGCCCAGACGAGGCCGTCGACGAAGCCGCCGACCTGGATGGTCTCGGCGAACATGCCGGCCCACAACCACGCGACGATGGCCGTCGCGGCGACGCGTTCGGTCATCCCGTCGAAGACGGCGTCGGCGTAGTTCTTCCACGGCCCTTTCACGAGGAACATCCCGACGACGAGTCCGACGAGCATCCCGATGACGAGTCCGGTCGTGTCGCCGACGCCGAGCACTCCGCTCTGGACGATAGCCCAGACGATGAAAAACGCGATGGGGACGGCGCTGGCGAGGCGGCCGCCGCGGAACCGCAACTCGCCGCCGTCCTCGGTCAGTTCGGTCATTCGCTCGCACGGTCACGACGGACCATGATAAACCGCCCGCTCTCGTCCGAGTAGACGACCCCTGAGACGTTCTCGTCGCCGTGAACGAACGGCGGAACGCGAGCGCCGAGGAACCCGAACCCGGACCCTGACCTCCCGGTAAACCCCCCGGGGTTACCGAGATTTATCACGGCGCACGTCGACCCCTGGGTATGACGTCCTCGGACCTCGTCGAACTCCGACGCGACCTGCACCGCCATCCCGAACCCGCCTGGCGCGAGTTCTACACCACCGCCCGCCTCGTCGACGAACTGGAGACGCGCGACCTCGACGCCCTCTACGTCGGCCCCGAGGTGCTCTCGGAGGAGGACCGGATGGCCGTGCCCGGCGAGGAGGAACTCGAAACGTGGTTCGACCGCGCCCGCGAGGCCGGCGCGCGCGAGGACATCCTCGACCGTCTCCGGGGCGGGTACACCGGGGCGGTGGCGGTGTTAGAACGCGGCGAGGGACCGACCGTCGCCCTCCGCGTCGACATCGACGGCCTCCCGATCACCGAGTCCGATGGCGACGACCACGTCCCCTTCTCCGGCGGGTTCCACTCGGAGAACGAGGGGTACATGCACGCCTGCGGGCACGACGCCCACGCGACCATCGGCGTCGGCGTCCTCGACGCGGTGGCCGAGAGCGACTTCGCGGGCACGCTGAAGGTGTTCTTCCAACCCGGTGAGGAGCAGATAGCCGGCGGAAAGGCGATGGCGAAGTCGGGACACCTCGACGACGTGGACTACCTTCTCGCGGTGCACGTCGGCCTCGACCACCCCTCCGGCGAAATCGTCGCCGGCGTCAACGGCTTCCTCGCCGTCTCGCACTTCGAGGCGACGTTCACGGGGGCTCCGGCGCACGCCGGCGCGAAACCCGAGGAGGGGGACAACGCCGTGCAGGCGATGGCGACGGCGATACAGAACCTCTACGGCATCCCCCGCCACGCCGACGGCGCGACGCGCGTGAACGCCGGCGTCGTCGAGGGCGGCACCGCCTCGAACATCATCCCCGAGGAGGCGTCCATCGGCGGCGAAGTGCGCGGTGAAACCACCGAACTGATGCAGTACATGGAGGAGAAGGGGCGTCGAGTCGTCCGGTCGGCCGCCGAGATGCACGGCTGTGAGGTGGACGTCTCCACGGAGGGGAAGGCCCCCTCGGCGAGGAGCGACGAGGAACTCGTCTCCATCGTCTCGGCCGTCGCGAGGGCGAACGGCGGCGTCGAGTCGGTCATCGAAACCGACGCGCTCGGCGGGAGCGAGGACGCGACGTACCTCATGCAGGAGGTCCAAGACAACGGCGGCCTCGCGGCGTACGTCGGCGTCGGCACCGACCACCCCGGCGGCCACCACACCCGGACGTTCGACGTCGACGAGGAGTCCATCGGACTCGGCGTCGAAGTGCTCGCGGGAGCGGTTCTCGACATCGCGTCGTCGCGTCCGTAATCCGACGGGGCGACGGCGGGCGGTTCGCGACTCAGTACTTCGGGTCGGCGCCGGTGACCGCGTACGCCTCCTCCATCAGGCGGTCGCGTTCGGACTGCCACCCGTCGAGTGCGCCCGGACGGCGCGGGTAGCGGTTGTAGTGGCCCATCAGGTCGTCCGCGACGTTCTTCGTCTGGTAGAACTGATAGATCTCCTCCCAGAACCCGTAGGACTCCTTGGCGGTCTTCGCGACGAGTCGCGGACTGAACGAGGTGGTCCCGGAGTAGAGCGCCTCGGCGAGTTTCTCGCCCGGCAGACGGGCCAAGAGTCCCGTGAGGCCGTTTACGTCGATGGCCGTCGAGAGGATGTTGTAGACGTCGAGGCCGGCGTAGCGGGCGCCGAAGTGGTCCATCACGCGCTCGTTGTAGTGCCAGAGGGCCTCCTCGCTCACGTCGCCCTCGCCGATGGCGCGGACGGCCTGTTCGCCCGCGTACTTGCCGGCGTAGGCGGCGCCGGCGATGCCGCCGCCGGTGGTGGGGTTGACGTGGCCCGCCGAGTCGCCGACGGCGACGAACCCGGGCGCGACGGCGGAGTCGTAGGGGCGGCGCGTCGGCAGGGCCGCGCCGAGTTTGTCCGTCACCGTCGCGTTCTTGAACTCGGGTCGAGACCGGAGGTCCTTCTTCAGGTCGTCGACGAGTTTCATCGGTTCCTCGGTCATCTGGAAACCGAGGCCGGCGTTGATGGTCGTCTCCGTCCGCGGGAAGTACCAGATGTAGCCGGCGGCGACCTCCGCGGGTTTGAACACGAGGGCGTCGGACCAGTCGACGGGCTCTTCGACCTCGATGATTTCGCGGTACGCCGAGCAGAACTGCGAGTAGGCGACGTTCGTGTCGAACGTCGCGTCCGCGAGGTCCGCCTTGTCCTGCAGGATGGAGAGCGCGCCCGCCCCGTCGACGGTGACGTCGGCTTCGTACTCGACGACGTCGCCCTTCCGCTTGGCGCGGACGCCCGTCACCCGGCCGTCGTCGTCCTGCGTCACGTCCTGCACGACGGTGTCGTAGTGGAACTCCGCGCCCGCGTTCTCCGCGCCGTCGATGAGGCGGCGGCCGTACTCCCAGCGGTCGATGACCGCGAGTTCGCCCGGAACCGGGATTTCGAGGACGGAGTCCTCCTGCGGAATCTCGAAGCGGCCGTGGTCGACGTCCGTGTTCGTGAACGCGGGCTGAATCTGCTCTTTCGGGATGGCGTCGGGGAACGCGTTCGCCCCCTTCAGCGCGTCGCCGCAGGCGATGTGTCCCGCCTCCTCGGCGGTCTTTCGCTCGACAACGACGACGTCGAGGCCCTCGCGAGCGATGGTCGCGGCGGCGTAGCACCCGGCGGTGCCCGCGCCGACGACGGCGACGTCGTACTCGTGGGTCGTGCTCATTGGTTCAGACTCTCGTGGGCGAGCGGAAAACTCTTTATTTGTCGTTTGCGCGGTGGCGCGGTTCGGCGGTCGCAGCGGCGGGCCACGGACGCCGACCGAACCGCGTCGCCGACTCAGAAGAACAGGTCGTCCGCGTCCGGTATCGACGCCGTCGCGCCGCGCTGCCACTCGCCACTAAACTCCGGGAGGGCGGCCAGTCGCGTCTCGTTCCGCCGGATCTCTCGCTCGATGCGGCGCGCGAGGGCGTCGATATCCGAGTCGAGTGAACTCATGGCACGCTGTTCGGACCGCGTGGCGATAGGTGGTTCGTTACGCCCCGTCGGTCTCGGGATCCCGGACGTCGCCGCCGAACACCATCTCGTTCCCTTCGGCCTCCTCGCCGTCGCCGTCGATGATGACGGCGTCGTCGCCCCCGGCGGTGCCGTCCGGCAGACCGCCCTCCGAGCGGTCGCCGTCGAGAATCTCCGCGCCGTCTGCGGGCGCGGCGCCCGCGGACGTGGCACCGTCGGAGGCGGCGGAAGCGACACCGTCGGCGCCCTCGGCGAGTCCGCGGAACGCTCCCGCGTCCCCCTCCGCGAGGTAGGACTCGACCCGTTCGCTCGCGCGGCGGGTGGCGTCGGCGAGCGAGTTCGGTCCGGAGGGGTCCGACGCCGCGAACGCGTCGAGGGCGTCGGCGCGAGAGGCGGCGTCAGCGCGGGAGACGCCGTCGCCGTGATTCGAGTCGGGTCGAGCGTCGGGCGAGGGTTCGGACTCCGCGGCGGCGCGGTCGACAGCGTCGACGACGCGCGCCTCTATCTCCGCGGCCGCGCCCTCGAATGACGCGGCGACGGCCCGGTCGGTGGCGATGGCAACGGTCTCCCGCAGGTCGTCCTGGTCGAGGCTATCTCCGCCTCCGAGGCGGTCGGAGACGGCGGCGGCCGTCGCGTCGATGCGGACGGCCGTCCGGCCGACGGCGGCGACGGCGGTACCGACGAGGACGAAACCGAGCGTCGGCGCGAGACGGCCGCTCCCGACCAGCGCCGACGCGGAAGCGCCGGCGCCGACGCCGTACCAGACGCCCGCGCCGGCGATGCCGAGGCCCGCGAGCGTCGGCGGGACCGCTCCGAGGTGGTAGCCGACGGCGCGTCGAACGGCGTCTCGCAATCGCATGCGCGGTGGTCGTCGAGTCGGTAGTTAACTCTCCCGTCCCGGTTACACGAATTGAGAACCGGCCCGTCCGGCGAACTCAGTCGTCGCCGGACTCGTAGTGGTCGCCCGCGGCCTCCGGCGTGCGCGTCCGCCCGAACAGCGCGAGGACGACGATGACCGTCACGTAGGGGATGGTCCGGACGAGCGGTTTCGGGACGGCGAACACGTCCCGCGCCTGCAGCGTCAACTGCAGGGCGTCCAGGCCGGCGAACAGCATCGTCGAGAGGAGCGCGCCGACCGGGTTGTAGTTGCCGAAGAGGTAGGCGACGATGGCGATGAACCCCTTGCCGTTGACCATCGTCGCCCCGTTGCCCGTGAACTGTCCGAGGCTCAGAGAGAGCGCCGCGCCGCCGACGCCTGCGAGGACGCCCGACAGCAGCACGGCCGCGTAGCGCACGCGCTGGACGTCGACGCCGGCGGTATCGAGCGCCTTCGGGTTCTCGCCGCTGGCGCGGACCCAGCGACCGAACGTCGTCCGGTTGATGGTGTACCACGAGAGGGCAACGGCGACGAACATGAGGTAGACGAACGGCGTCGCGTCGAACAGCGCGCCGAAGAACGGAATCCTCGAGAGCAGGGGAATCGTCAGCGTTCCCACCGTCTCGACGCTGGTCGTGTTCGGTCCACCGTACACCACCTGCGAGGCGAACGGGGCGAGTCCGAGCGCGATGAGCCAGACGGCGAGGCCGGCGATGACCTGGTCGGCGCGGAACTCGATGCAGACGACGGCGAACAGCGCCGCGAGGACGGTGCTCGCGACGACGCCGCCGAGGACGCCCATCCAGACGCTGCCGGTGACGTCGGTGAGGTAGACGCCGGTGAACGCCGCGATGATGAGCAGACCTTCGAGCCCGATGTTGATGACGCCGCTCTTCTCCGCGAAGATTCCGCCGAGCGCCGCGAACGCGATGGGGACCGAGAGGCGGAGCGTCGCCGCGAGCGTGGTCTGCGCCGTCAGGATGTCGAGCAGTCGACCGGCGTCGGACTCGGGGGCGACGACGCCGGCGACGGCGAGGACGGCGAGTCCGAGAACCGCGGCGCCGCCGACGACGCGGCGCCACGACAGGTCGCCGAACGAATCGCTACTCATCGGTCTCACCCCCCGAACCGCCGTCGGCGACCGGACGGGAACTCGGGTCGTCCTCGAACGTCCACACGCGCCGTCCGATCATCCGGAAGAACTCCGGCATGGCGACGAACAGGATGATGAGACCCCGGAGGACGCCGACCAGTTGCGGCGGCACGTCCGTCCCGACGTCGACGACGATGGAACCGCTCTTGAGGACGCCGAACAGCAGGGCCGCGAAGCCGACGCCGAGCGGGTTGTTCCCCGCGAGGATGGAGACGGTGATGCCATCGAAGCCGTACGAGGGGATGCCGGTCTGGAAGTTCCCGAGAATCATGAGCACGTACACCGCGCCGCCGAGGCCGCCCAGCGCGCCCGACAGCGCCATGCTGGTAACGACGGTTCGCGGCGCGTCGACGCCGCCGTACTCGGCGGCCTCGGGCTGAATTCCGCTCGTCCGGAGGTCGTAGCCGAACGAGGTCCGTTCGAGGAAGACGTAGATGCCCACGAGGACGGCGGCGGCGAAGAGGAAGGCGAGGAGCGAGAAGTCGTCGCGCGGTCTGAACACGGTGCTCGGAAACACCGCGTAGTCCGGGAGCGGAACCGTCTGCGTTGCGGCGCTCTCGGGGTCCGCGAAGTGGTCCTGCACGAGATACAGCGCCACGGAGGTGGCGACGAAGTTCAGCATGATGGTCGTGATGACCTCGTTGGCGTCCGCGTAGGCCTTCAACAGCCCCGGAATCGCCCCGTAGGCGGCGCCGAAGAGGGCGCCGACGAGGAGGCCGAACGGGACGAGAAGCACCGTCCCGAGGAGGCCGCTGACGAGCGTCGAGGCGGCTAACACGGAGACGGCCGTCGCCAACGCGCCGACCACGAGTTGCCCCTGCGTCCCGATGTTGAAGATGCCCGCGCGGAAGGCGACGGCGACGGCGACGCCGGTGAACATCAACACCGTCGTCTCCGACAGCGTCGTCGCGAACTGCCCGTTCAGCGGGTCGGCGAAGACGTTGCCGAACGCGCCGAGGAACAGGCGGTCGTAGACGGTGATCGGGTCGTAACAGAAGCCGACGCCCAAAAAGGAGGTAGCCGCCGTCCCGCACGTCGTCATCCGCCCCGCGGCGAGGATGAGGACGAAGCCGACGGCGATAGACAACAGGAGCGCCGCGGCGCTGATGAGGAAGCGCTCGAACGCCGAGGCGCGGACGAGTCGTTCCGCGCTGTCGCGGAGATTCACGACCGCTCACCCGCCACGTTCGTGTTCGTCGCGTCGTCCGCGGACGCGTCCGCCGCGAGGGCGGCGCGCTCGTAGGAGTCGGGGTACTCGCCGGCCATCAACAGTCCGAGTTCCTCCTCGGTCACCGTCTCGGGGTCGACGACGTCCATCAGTTCCCCCTCGTACATGACCCCGAGGCGGTCGGAGAGCCCCTGCACCTCGTCGAGTTTGGAGGAGACGAGGAGGACCCCCCGTCCGTCGTCCCGCAGGTCGAGCAGTCGCTCGTGGATGAACTCGGTCGACCCGATGTCGACGCCGCGCGTCGGATGCGTCGCGACGACGAGCGACGGGTCGCGTTCGAACTCGCGGCCGACGATGAACTTCTGTTGGTTCCCGCCGGAGAAAGAGTGGGCCTCCGCGTCGGCGTTCGGCGGGCGGACGTCGTACCGTTCGATGACGTCTTCGGCGTGCTGACGCGAGCGCTTCCAGTCGATGCGGCCGCCCTCCGCGAACGGCTCGCGGTGTTGGCTCCCGAGAATCGCGTTCTCGACGAGGTCGAACTCCATCACGAGGCCGCGTTCCTGTCGGTCCTCGGGGATGTAGGCCATCCCCTCCCGGATGCGGCGGCGGCGCGACCAGTCGTCTATCTGCTGGCCCTCGAAGGAGACGGAGCCCTCGGTCTGTTCGCGGAGGCCGGTGACGGCCTCGACGAGTTCGGACTGCCCGTTCCCGTCGACGCCGGCGATGCCGAACACCTCGCCCTCGCGCACGTCGAACGACACGTCGCGGACGACGTCGACGCCGCGTTCGTCCTCGACGCCGACGTCGCGGACGGAGAGCACCGTCTCGCCGGGGGAGGCGGGCGACTTGTCGAACTGCATCAGCACCTCGCGGCCGACCATCAGCGTCGCCAGTTCCTCGCGGTCCGTCTCGGCGGTGGGGAGCGAACCGACGTTCTTCCCGTTGCGGAGGACGGTCACCTCGTCGGCCGCTTCGAGCGCCTCGCCGAGCTTGTGCGTGATGAAGATTATCGTCTTACCCTGCGCGGTGAGTTCCTCCAGGACGGTGAACAGTTCTTCGACCTCCTGGGGGGTCAACACCGCCGTCGGTTCGTCGAGGATGAGGACGTCCGCGCCGCGGTAGAGCGCCTTCAGAATCTCCACGCGCTGTTGGACGCCGACGGAGACGTCCTCGATTCGCGCGTCGGGGTCGACGTCGAATCCGTAGCGACCCGACAGGTCGGTGACCTCCTCGCGGGCGCGTTCGCGGTCCACGGCGAGGCCGCCCCACTTCCGCGGTTCGTTCCCCAGGGTGATGTTCTCGGCGACGGTCATCGGGTCGACCAGCATGAAGTGCTGGTGGATCATGCCGACGCCGGCGTCGATGGCGTCGCGCGGCGAGTCGAACTCGCGCGCCTCGCCGTCGAGGGACACCGTTCCTTCGGTCGGTTCGTACAGGCCGTAGAGGACGTTCATCAGCGTGGTCTTCCCGGCCCCGTTCTCGCCGAGAAGCGCGTGCACCGTCCCAGCCTCTACGGTGAGGTCGACGTCGTCGTTGGCGACGACTCCCGGGAACCGCTTGGTTATCCCGTCGAGTCGGACGGCTGGTGGCATCGTTGGTGAAATGAGTGAGGAATCGTTTATCTCCGCCGATTCGATTTAGACGTTCGAGGGGTCGGTCGGGACGGAGACGGACCCGCCGACGACCTCTTCGCGGGCGGCGGAGACGGCGTCTTTGACCCCGGAGGGAATCTCCGATTCGAGCGTGTCCCCGTAGACGAGGTCGACCCCGTCCTGCTCTAAGCCGAGCGTCGTGACGGCCCCGCCGTCGAACGAGTCGTTGGCGATGGCCTCGACGGACGTGTACACCGCCGTGTCGACGCGCTTGACCATGCTCCCGAGGATGACGTCGGCGTACGACGGCTTCGTGACGGACTGAGCGCGGTCGACGCCGATGGCGTAGTTGCCCTTCTCCTGGGCGGCCTGGAACACGCCGGTCCCGGTGTTACCGGACGCGTGGAAGATGATGTCGGCGCCGCTGTTGTACATCGCGATGGCCGCCTCGCTCCCGGCCGTCGGTTCGTTGAAGCTGCCGACGTACGTCGATTGGACCTCGATGGAGTCGTCGACGTATTTGACGCCGGCGGTGTACCCGGCCTCGAACTTGCCGATGAGGTCGCCCTCCTCGCCGCCGACGAACCCGACGACCTTCTCGTCGGGCTTCGTCGACCCGCCGCCCGCGCTGAACTCCATGGTCGTGAGTTTCCCCGCCATGACGCCGGCGAGGAACGACCCCTGCTGCTCTTTGAACACGTAGCTCGACACGTTGTCGGCTTCGACGGCGCTGTCGACGATCATGAACCGCTGGTCGGGGTAGTCCGAGGCGGTCTGCGAGAGGGCGTCGGCCTGCAGGTAACCGATACAGCTGACGAGGTCGTACTCCGGGCTGGTCGAACTGGCGAACTGCTGTTGGAAGTTCTGGAACTGCGAGACGGAGTCGGGTTGCGCCTCGTCGTACTGGACGTTGAACTCCTTCGCCGCCTGCTGGATTCCCTGCTGCGCCTGGTCGTTGAACGACCCGTCGCCCAGTCCGCCGGTGGCGTACACCATCCCGACGTTGATGGTCTGGCCCGACCCCGCGGTCGACTCCTCGCCCGTTCCCGTTCCCGTCGACTCCCCGTCGGAGGACGTCTCCGTGCCCTCCGCGGTCGTTCCGTCGCCCTCGCTCGTGGGACCGCCGGAACAGCCGGCCAGTCCCGCGATACCTGCCACACCCGTCGCCTTTAAGAATCTGCGTCTATCCATGACTGTGGACACCTACCAGATAACCGAGGAGAGGTGGCCATAAGTGCGTCGTTTCCGTTCTCATTCCGTGAGTGAAACAGCCGTACGCGGACGAACGCTGTTCTCGCCGGCGGAATCGCGCACGTCCGTACAGTTACGCGGCCGCGTCGACGGCCGCCGCCACCACGTCGGTGACGGCGTCGACGAACGCGTCCACGTCGTCGGCCTCGGCGTACACCCGGACGTACGGTTCCGTCCCCGAGGGCCGGACGAGCGCCCACGACGCGTCCGCGCGTTCGATGCGGACGCCGTGCTCGGTGTCCACGTCGGCCTCGGGGAACGCCTCGGGGAGCGCCTCCGACACGCGCGCCATGGCGGCCTGCTTCGCCTCGTCGGGACACTCGACGCTCACCTTGCGGTACGGGCGTTCGGTGACGGGTTCGCGTAGGTCGTCGAGACCCCGTTCGGCGACGAGACGGGTGAAGACGGCCGCGGAGGCGACGCCGTCTATCCACCCGCCGAGTTCGGGGTGGACGTGCTTCCAGGGTTCGGCGGCGAACACCACGTCGCCGCCGGCGGCGCGCGCCGACGCGATACCCTCGTGGAGGGCGCCGAGTCGGACGCGTTCGACCCGGCCGCCCGCCGCGCGGACCCGTTCGTCGATGCGGCCCGAGGCGTTCGGCGTCGTCACCACCACCGGGTCGTCGGCTTCGGCGTCGCGCACGAACTGTTCGGCGAGGATGGCCACGACGGTGTCCTCGTGGACGATATCGCCGTCGGAGTCGACGACGACGATGCGGTCGGAGTCGCCGTCGTGGGCGATGCCGAAGTCGTAGTCGCCGCCGGGTTCGGTCTCCTCGTCGGCGAGGAACGCCCGGAGGTCAGAGAGCGTCTCCGGCGTCGGCTTCGACCCCCGGCCGGGGAAGTGACCGTCCACCTGCCCGTTGAGGGTGACGACGCGCGCGCCCAGTCGGCCGAGGACCTGTGGCGTCCCGAGCGCGGACATCCCGTTGCCGCAGTCGACGACGACGTTCAGGCCCTTGGGGTCGGCGCCGAACCCGCGGGCGTAGCGGACCACCGCCTCGCGGTAGTCCGCGAGCACGTCGACGGATTCGCCGTCTCCCCAGAGTTCCCACGGCGCCGGCGAGGGGTCGGCGGCGACGCGCTCCTCGACCCCTCGTTCGAGGCCGCGGTCGTACTCCTCGCCGTCGACGAACACCTTGATTCCGTTGTCCGTCGGCGGGTTGTGCGAGGCGGTGAGCATGACGCCGCGGCGACCCTGCGAGGCGAACGCGAGGGCGGGCGTGGGGAGGGTGCCCGCGCGGCGCACGTCGGCGCCGGCGGATTCGAGGCCCGCCTCGACGGCGGCGGCGAGCGCCGGCCCCGTCGTCCGACCGTCGCGTCCGACGACGACTTCCGCCCGCCTGTTCGACTCCACCGCGTCCAGACCCACCGCACGACCGACCGAGAGCGCCAGTTCGGGCGTGACGCGCGTCGCCGCGTCCCCCCGAATCCCGGCGGTTCCGAAGAGTTCCATGTGGGCGAGTCGGCGGCCCGTCACTTAGATGGCTTCGGTTCTCGGGGCGGTTCCGCGGCCGGCCGATACTTGACGGTGGCGCCTGAACGCGTGGGTATGACAGACGAGCGAACGCGCGCCCACGTCTTCGTCACCGGCAGGGTGCAGGGCGTCTACTACCGGGCCAGCACGCGCGACGCCGCCCGCGAACGGAACCTCGACGGCTGGGTGAAGAATCTCGACGACGGCCGCGTGGAGGCCGTGTTCGAGGGCCCCGAAGGCGACGTCGAAGAAGTGGTCGAGTGGTGTCACACCGGCAGCGACGCCGCCGAGGTGGAGTCCGTCGACGTCGAGTACGGCGACCCCGAGGGCGAGTCGGGGTTCCAAATCGAGTGGTGAGAGAGGGCGAAGGCTAAGTCGCTGAGAGCGTCTGGGAGGGTATGAGTAATCGCCCGAGAACGGACCGCGGCGGGTTCGGCGTCCTCGCGTACGTCTACGGGTTCGTGACGCTCGTCGGCCTCGCCGTCACCGCCGGCACCGGCTACCTCCTCGTCCGCGGCCCGTTCCTCGGCGGGGCGCTTCTCGAACCCGTTCCGTTGATGGTCGCCCTCGGGGGATTCGTCGTCGGCGTCGTCGTCCTCGCGTGGGGGGCGACGCGCGCCGCGCGGGTCGGCCGGTTCTGACTGCCCGACTCAGAAACCGAGCATCTCCAGGACGTCCTCGTGGGCCTCGCCGTTCGAGGCGAGGATGCCGTCGCTGTCGTGCCGCCAGCGGTTCCCGTCGAGGTCGGTGACGGTGCCGCCCGCCGCCCGGACCATGTGGACGCCCGCGACGGTGTCCCACGGGTGCGCCTGACCGATGCCGAGGGCGGCGTCTATCGACCCCGCGGCGACCATGGCGAACGTCACCTGCGCCGACCCGATGCGCCGCATGTCGCCCAGTTCCTCGAAGCAGGTCTCGATGACCGACATGTACTGTCCGCGGTTGTCGTCGCTCACCTTCAGCGTGGGCGAGACGACGAAGCGCTCGGGGTCCGTCTCGTCGCTCACCGTCGTCTCCTCGCCGTTCTTGCGGAGGGTGTCCTCGTCGGCGACGAACGTGTGCCCGACGGCCGGCCGCGTCACCGCGGCGGCGACGGGTTCGGCGTCGCGGACGGCCGCCACCGCCTGACACCACGCGGTGAAGCCGTGGAGGTAGTTCGACGTGCCGTCGATGGGGTCGACGATCCAGGCGTCGCCCTCCTCGGGGGCCTCCTTCGGCGTGTCCCCCTCCTCGCCGACGACGGCGTCGTCGGGGTAGTGCTCGGCGATGACGTCCAGTATCTCGTCCTGGGCGGCGGCGTCCGCCTCGCTCACCACGTCCGTCTTCGAGGTCTTCTCTTCGGTCGCGATGTCCTCCTCGAACATCCCCATCGCTACGTTCGCGCCTGCGGTCGCCGACTCCTCGGCGACCGTCGCTCTGTCGGTCATGGTCGGGCAGTCGGCGGCCACCGAGAAATAGCCTCGGGCGGTGGCCGAGACGGCTCGAGTCGGTCGTTACCGACCCTCGCGGTTCCGGCCGCCGTCGGTGGCGAGGCGGTCCGAATCCGACCCCGAATCTGCATCCGCGTCCGCGCCCGCCGGCGCCCCGCCCATCGGCACGTCGGGGCTCTCGTTGGCGAAGCGGTCCCAGATGACCAGCGCCGAGGGGAGGATGACGAGCGACGTGAGGAACGAGTAGACGATGGAGACGGCCGTGAGCACGCCAAACTGCCCCAGCACCGAGAGCAGCGAGAGGACGAGGACGCCGATGCCGAACGCCGTCGTGAACATGCTCCCCATGAGGGCACCGCCCGTGCCGACGACGGTCCGCCGCAGCGCCGTGTGCAGGTCCGCCCCCTTTCGCTCGTCGACGAAGCGGTGGACGACGTGGACGGAGTAGTCGATGCCCAACCCGATGGTGAGCGAGAGGATGGTTGCGGTGAACGCGTTGAACGAGATTCCCAGGAGGCGCATCGTCGCCGCGACGCCCGCCACCGACACCACGATGGGCAGGAGGTTGGCGAGGGCGATGGAGGGGAGGCCGTCGAGGAGCCAGTAGCTGAACACGAGGAACACCACCGTCCCCCCGAGGGCGAGAGCGAGACTCGTCACCGCGGAGTTGAAGATGAGATCCGACACCGCCTGGAAGACGACGATGTCGCCCGTCGCGACGGCCTCGTACCGGAAGCGCTCGGCCATCTGCTCGCCGTCCTCGGTCGCCTCGGCGTCCGCCACGTCGGCCGAGACGGTGTAGACGACGCGGGCGCTGCGATGATCCTCGGCGAGGTACCGGTCGACCTGCGAGGACGCCGGCGACGTCTCCAAGTAGTCGTATATCTCTCCGAGGTCGTCGTCGGGGATGCCGTTATCGTTCGCGTCGTTCCGGGCGACGAGGCGGGCGAACTCGGGGTCCTGCTCGGCGTAGTCGCGGATGACGGTGACGACGCTCGTCGACTCGGCGCGGCCGTCCGTGACGACGAAGGAGTCCGGCGGGTCCTCGCCGGCGCGGTGTATCTCTTCGAGCGCCGAGTCCTGCTCCATCGGCCGCTCGACGTATATCGTCACCGACCCCCCCTGCGAACTCGTGAAGCGCTCTTCGAGGAAGTTCAGCGTGGCGACGACGGAGTAGTCGCTCGGCGCGAACGGTTCCGGCAGCGACCGCAGGTAGGAGGGCACCTCCTCGGGCGGGAGGAAGTCCTCCTGCGTGAACGAGGTGTCGACGCCCGTCGCGTAGCCCGCCGCGCCGGCGCTGAACAGGAGGGCCGCGAGGACGAACAGCACGGGAATTCGGTCGGCGATACCGACGCCGACGCCGAGCACCTCGCCGAGCGAGGAGCCCTCGCGCCCGAGCGGTTTCTGACTGAACGTCGGAATCGGCCACGACTCCTTGCGGCGGTCCATCCACACCTTCGCGGCGGGGAGGAACACGCCGAAGATGAGGAACGTGAA
>NZ_AOIV01000044.1 GCF_000337095.1 Halogeometricum pallidum JCM 14848 | reverse complement strand
TTGATGGCGTGGATGCCGAAGTCGATGCCCACCGCCAACAGCAGGGGCGGGACGGCGATCATGATCTGGTTGAACGGGATGCCCGCGAGGCCGAGGAAGCCGAACGTCCAGACGACGGCCATCGCCAGCGCGAACGTCCCCAAGAGGAGGTCCAAGAGGTCGCGGTAGGCGACGACGAGAAAGAGGACGATGAGGATGACGGCCGCGGGCGTCACGATGAGCAGCGAGTCGGTGATGACCGCGCCGAACTCGTCGGCGATGATGCCGCTGCCGAAGACGGTGATGTCGCCCGGCCTGTTGTCGACGATGCGCTGGACCCGCTGTTGGATAGGGGTGAGCGGGCTATCGCCGGACTGGCCGGCCGAGGAGGACACCTCGGTCGGGAGCGAGTGCTGGACGACGCCGATGGTGGCCGACGCCGACGCCGACCGGGCGTTGAAGTCCTCGCTCACGGACCCCGTGAACGCCGGGTTGTCGGCGTTCTCGCGGACCGCAGCCGTCACCTCGGCGTCGGTGGCGCGTTCGAGCGTCGTCACCTGCTCGTCGAGCGTCGTCGCGTTCGGATTCAGCGTCTGCGCGACGACGGCGGCCGCCGAGGAGGTGCCGCTGACCCGCAGCGTCGGCTTCTCCTCGACGCTCTCCTGCGCTCTGAGCATCTGCAGCATCGACCGCCGAGAGAGGACGTTCTGCCCGCGTTGGATGAGTTGCGTGCTCCCGGTGTCCTGTCCGAAGACGGGGAGGAACTCCTGGTTCACCTGGTCGAGGGCGTCCTGTGCGGGGATGTCCTCGGCGAACTGCGAGGTGCCCGCCTCCGTGGAGACGTTCCCGAGACCGACGCCGAAGACGGCGGTGAGCACGAAGAACGCGAGCATCACCTGTCCGGGTCGCTCGACGATGTGGTCGTCGACCCAGTCGACGACGTGTTGGTAATCGTACGCCATCGTCAGTCCCGCCGCTCCGGACGGCGGGTTCCGTCGTCGCGACGGGCGCCGGCGGTGCTCCGGACGTCGCCGTCGGGGCGCGCGAGGCGGACGGGGGACGACGTGCGGGACTTCCGTGACATGAGGACTGAGCGCCCGCGTTCGGCGGTCGCCGGTGCGGGCCGTACCGGCTATCGTGTCGGTTGGATTCGCCCCGACGCATATAAATCGTGGTACGGTTCCGCACCGGCGGTCGCGTCCCCCTCAGGTCGGGGCGGCGTAACGGGTCGAGAGGTGCGAGAGGATGGTGTCGACGACGCGCGGGTCGTACGTCCAGAAGCCGCGGAACACGTTCGGGTCGCGTTCCTCTGCGAGGAGCGCGCACTTCGAGGCGTCCTCGCCGTCGCCGTCGTAGACGACGAACCACGTCGCGGCTATCTCCTCGTCGTCGACGAGGTGGACGGTCACGCCGTCGAGCGTCGGCGCGTCGCCCTCCGGGACGGCGTAGGCGTGGATGTCGAGGTCCTTGCTCGCGAGGCGGCGGTACACGTCCGTCTGTCGCCGCAGGGCGGACGCGCGCTGAAATCCGGCGTGGAGCGTCCCGCGGCCGAACCGCCACGCCCGGTCCTCTATCTCCCGTGAGGCGGACACCATCCGCGCGCCGTCGTAGGAGGTGAACGTCGTCCGGTCGATGCGCGTCAGCACGTCCGAGAGGGTCGCCTCGAACGTCTCCGGCCTCAGCGGCGCCGAGAGGTCCGAGCAGTCCGTCCGGACCCACGACCCGTCGCCGTCGGTCAGTTCGGCGGTCCCCGACAGCGCCTCGCCTCCGTCCCGGCGCTCGACGGTCAGCGGGTACGGCGCGAGGTACTCCCGCACCTGTTCGAGCAGTCGGTCGGAGACGGGTTCGTAGAGGACGAGCGTTCGCTCGCGCCCGCCCACCCTGGCGACGATGTCCCGCAGGCTCATCTCGTACGGTCGAGACGGTCGGCCCGGATATGCGTTTTCCCGAGGGCCGGCGAAATACAGCCGAGCGCGACGGTTTCACGACTCCGAGAGGGAGTCGACGACGACCCACGCCTCGACGAAGTCGCGCTCTTCGACCATCGGGTCCTCGCCGTAGTCGTCCAGCGTCTCGCGCGCCTCGTCGAGGAAACCCGCCTCCTGCGCACGCTGGTCGGGGGCGTCGCGCGTCGCGTTCAGCAACGCCTCGAAATCCTCGCGGATGCTGAACGACGCCCGCGCGACGTTACAGCGCGAGAGCGGGTTCAACCCCATCGCGACGAGGTCGGTGACGAGGTCCCAGTCGCTCTCGCAGAAGTGAATCGACACCTCGCCGACGATGTCGCGCCACGCGACGGACCCCGAGTGCTTCATCAGGGGCACCGCGCGCGGCGGCACGTCGATGCGGGCGACCGTGTCGCGGTCGTCGCAGAGACAGCAGGGCTGCTCGGTCTTCCCCGTGTACATCGGCGGCCCTAGGGACCCCGGCGGTATGGGCGTTCTCCCCGTGGCGAGAAACGGCGCCGAAGGGAACAGAGAGAAAGCAGCGGCGAGAGCGTGACGTTCTCGGGCGATGAGAGAGGGGGCGGCGAAGACGCGGTCAGTTCTTCAGCCGGCGTCGGCAGGCGTCGACGAAGGAGTTGACGTTGACCTCGGCGTTCCGGTCTAACGAGACGAACACCTCGATGTCCTCGCTCACCGGGAGTCTGATCCACAGCGAGTGCTCGAAGCCGCGGACGACGAACCGCTCGTCGTCCGCGTCGGTCCGCTCCAACTGCTCGTCCACCGTCGCGTCGCCGGCGCTGAGCGCCCCGATGACGGTCGACAGCGAGTTCGAGTCGCACGCCTCGCGGACCTCCTCGTTCGCGACGAACACGTCGGAGTCGTCGCCCTCGCGGACGAGTGCGACCCGGAACGTGTCCGGGTACTCCGCCGCCAGGAAGTCGACGAGCGGCGGGTACGGGAACGCTTTCTCCTCGACGAACGTGACCGAGACGGAACCGGACTCCGACTCCCCGTGGAGTCGGACCAGCGCGGTCCTCCCCCGACGGGTGAGGCCGTAGAGCCGCCCCTTCTGCTGGGACTCGGGGACCAGGAGTTCGACGACCCCCCGCTCCCGGAGTTCGGAGAGCGCCCGAGAGACGTGCGGCTGCGCGAGCTCTAACTCCGACGCGATTCGCGACGGAAGCTCGGGTCCCTCCCCCTCGAGGAACTCACAGACGGACGCTCTGTACCGCGAGCTAGCGATGTACCCCGCGGTATCCCAGGAGTCAGTCATCGTGAGAGTGTTCCATTCGCTTGCACTCGGTCACGAACACAGGTATATTTTTCGCGGAATACGGAGATAATTCAGGCGAATCGCGACCGTCCGACTGTCCCGGTGATGCGCAGAATCACACGACGGTTCCACCCGCTCGGCGGCGGTCCACGTCCGCGCTCGGCGTCGGGTTCCGACCGGGGCCGCTAGCCCTTTGTCTCCGGTCGGCGAAGGGCGAGCGATGAGAGCGAACACGCGACCGACGCGGGAGGCGCGGTGACGTGGACGGACCGCCGGACGCGTTCGGGTCGCCGTACCGCCTCCTCTCGGGGGCCGTCGTCCCGCGACCCATCGCGTGGGTGAGCACCCGCGCGGCGGACGGGACGCGGAACCTCGCGCCGTACAGTTTCTCGAACGTCGTCACCCCCGACCCGCCGACGCTGCTTTTCTCCTCGTCGGGAACGGGCGAGGACCTGAAAGACAGCGCCCGCAACGCCGTCGACACCGGCGAGTTCGTCTGGAACGTCGTCACCGAGGACGTCGTCGAGGCGATGAACGCGACGAGCGCGACGCTCCCGCCCGACGGGGACGAGTTCGAGCACGCCGCCGTGACGCCGGCCGAGTGCGTCGCCGTCGACGCCCCGCGCGTCGCGGAGGCGGCGGTGTCGTTCGAGTGCGAACTGGTCGACACGCTCGAAGTCGGCGTCTCGACCCTCGTGTTCGGCGAAGTCGTCCACGCGCACGTCGACGAATCCCTCCTCACCGACGGGAAGATGGACACGACGAAACTCGACGCGGTCGGTCGCCTCTCGGGGTCCGAGTACGCCCGCATCGGCGACCGCTTCTCCATCGAGCGGCCGCCGTAGGGCGCTCACACCTTCCGTTCAGCTAGACGCGCTATCGCCGAGAGCGCGCGCCGGCAGACGGGGACGTACGCCGCGGCGAGGAGGGGTACCTCGAAGGCGGCGCGGCACCGGCCGTCGCCGAGGGCGTCGACGCGGTGACCCGTCGCCGGGACGCGCGCGACGGCCCACGTCCACCGCATCGCCTCGTCGTCGTACGCCGTCACCTCGAACGGGACCCACGCGCCGAGGCCGGCGATTCGCACCTCGCCCGTCGCTCCCGGCCCGATTCGGTCGGGACCGCGGACGGCCGAGACGGACGGTCCCCACGCGGACCACGTCCGCGTGTCCGTGAGCACGTCCCACGCCGCCGACGCCGGCGCTTCGACCGCCCGCGCGACGACGACCCGCCGGCCATCGGGCGTTCGCTCGACTCTCGTCCGGGTTCGCGCCGCGTCCGAACCGCGGGTCACCTTAGACTCCTTTCACTAGCTAGTATGGTACTAAGTGTTATAATCATTTTCAGGACAACGGTTAAGCCCGTTCGTGGCAGCCACTATCATATGACAGAGAAGCGTGCGAGCATGAAAGAGATAAGCCACACCCCGCCGACGGGCGAGACAGTCACCAACGTCTGGGAGCGAGGCCGAGAGGAAGCGGAGACGGAAGCCGAAGCGACTCCCGACTCGACCGTCGCCGCCGACGACTGAACGTTCGGTTCGAAGGACGCTCGTTTCTGCCGCCCGACGCCGACGGACTGCGGTCTCTCGCCGACCATCGGGACGTTTAACCCCGCGTCTCTCGCGCGTGGGTGTATGAAGGCCACCGCCAAGGCACACCCGATTCAGGGGTTGGTGAAGTACCACGGGATGCGCGACGAGGAGTTGCGACTCCCGTACCACGACAGCATCAGCGTCTGCACCGCGCCGAGTCACACGAAGACGACTGTCGAGTTCCGTCCGGACGCCGCCGAGGACACCTACGTCATCGGGGGCGAGGAGGTGACCGGTCGCGGCGCCGAGCGAATCGACGCCGTCGTCGACCACGTCCGAACCCTCGCCGACACCGACGACGCGGTGCGCCTCGAATCGGAGAACTCCTTCCCCTCGAACATCGGATTCGGCTCCTCCTCCTCGGGGTTCGCCGCCGCCGCGATGGCCCTCGCGGAGGCGGCCGACCTGGGGATGACCCGCCCCGAGATATCGACCATCGCCCGCCGCGGGTCCTCCTCGGCGGCCCGCGCCGTCACCGGCGCGTTCTCGCAGCTCTACTCGGGCATGAACGACGAGGACTGCCGCTCCGAGCGCATCGAATCCGAGTTGGAGGACGACCTCAGAACCGTCGCCGCGCACGTCCCCGCCTACAAGGAGACCGAACAGGCCCACGAGGAGGCCGCCGCGAGCCACATGTTCCAAGCGCGGATGGCCCACGTCCACCACCAACTGGACGAGATGCGCGACGCCCTCCGCGCGGCGGACTTCGACCGGGCCTTCGAACTCGCAGAGCACGACACGCTCTCCCTGACGGCGACGACGATGACCGGCCCCGCGGGGTGGGTGTACTGGCAACCGAAGACCATCGCCGTGTTCAACGCCGTCCGCGAACTCCGAACCGAAGAGGAGATTCCCGTCTACTTCTCCGCCGACACCGGCGCGAGCGTCTACGTGAACACGACGGCCGAACACGTCGACCGGGTCGAAGCGGCCGTCGCGGGGTGCGGCGTCGACACCGACGTGTGGGAGGTCGGCGGCCCCGCCGAGGTGCTCGACGAGTCCGACGCGCTGTTCTGATCACCCCTCGAAGAAGGCTCGAATCGAAGCGGTAACGCTCTCGCGCGCCGCCGGCGAGAGGATGTGTCTCTCGCCGGGTAACACCTCCGTCAGCGAGAGGCCGCGCAGTCGTCGTCGGGCGCGCGGAAGGACCGTCTCGGGCGGGAAGAACGGGTCGTTCTCGCCGACGAACAGGGCGGTCGGCGCGTCGAAGCCGTCGAGGTCCGCGGCGTCGGCCTCCGGGAACTCCCGTTCGAGGACGACGTGGCGCAGCGATGCGGCGACGGTGTCGCGGACGAGAGGGTCGGGGTCCGACTCCGTCGCCATCGCCGCGAGGACGCGGTTCAACAGCCACTCGGCGGGGAGGAAGCGATAGAGGACGGCCGGCAGACCGACCCGAAGCAGCGACGGGAGCGGGCCGGTTCCGAACCCGGCGGGGACGACTAACGCGGCGCGGTCGATTCGGTCGGGCGCGTGCGTCGCCGTCCGGAGGACGATACCGGCCCCGTACGACGTGCCGACCATCGGCGCCGACCGGACGTCGAACGCGTCGAGCAGGTCGACGACCCACTCGCCGTAGCCGTCCCCGCGCGGCGGGACGCGGACCTCTGCGCTCAGCCCCGGTTGACCGATGGTGTCCGGCGCGATGAGACGATACTGCTCGGCCAATCCCGCGTACCACGAGAGCGTCATCGGGTTGGTCGCGTTGCCGCCGTGGAACGCGAACGCGGGTCGTCCGTCTTCCGGACCGGCGAGGAGCACGTGGGTCGAACCGTGCCGAGCCTCGACCCGTCGGCGGTCGACGTCGAGTCGGGCGACGGCGTCCTCGTACGCCGATTCGAGCGCCCGCCTCCCGGCCTCCGAACGGTAGATCGACATGACGTCTCGTCACGCCGTCGGCGGGTAAGAGTACTGCGCGGGGGGCCACGAGTCGGAGTCTCCTTCGACACCCCACAGGCTCATTGTTCCGTACTCCTACCCTCCCACCATGCGTGTGCTGGTACTCGGCGCGGGATACGCCGGAGTGACGCTCGCCCGCCGTCTCGAATCGCGCCTGCCCGACGGGGCGGAACTCGTCGTCGTCGACGAGGACGCCTCCCATCTCGTGTTGCACGAGGTTCACCGCGTCATCCGCCGCCCCGGACTCGCCGAGACGATTCAGGTGCCCCTCGAAGACCTGTTCGACCGGGCCGAGGTCCGCCTCGCCCGCGTCGACGGCGTCGACAGGGACGCCCGGCGCGTCTCCTTCGCGGACGGGACGACGCTCGACTACGACTACGCCGCAATCTGTCTCGGGTCCGCGACGGCCTACTACGGTCTGCCGGGCGTCGAGGAGCACTCCCTGCCCCTCAAGAGCGTCGCCGACGCCGAGGCAATCCGCGAGTCGTTCCTCGGGGCCGTCGGCGCCGCCGGCCGGAGCGAAGCGGGCGACAGCACCGACGACGGGAGCATCACCATCGACGTCTCCGACGAGGGCGCGATGGAGGCGGAAGCGGGTGACGACGACCCGAGCGCCGCGCCCGCCGGAGACGGGACGGTCAGCGCCGTCGTCGGCGGGGCGGGCCTCTCGGGCGTCCAGACCGCCGGCGAACTCGCCGCCCTCGCCGAGGAGGAGGGCGTCGAGGCGGACGTCACCCTCGTCGAACAACTGGACCACGTCGCGCCGAACTTCCCGAAGAACTTCCGCGAGGCGGTGCGCGAGGCGCTCGAAACCCGCGGCATCGACGTGCGGACCGGCACGTCGGTCGAACGCGTCACCGAGGAGGCGGTCGAAACGGACGCGGGGACGTTCGCCTACGACACGTTCGTCTGGACGGGCGGCATCGCCGGACAGGCCGCGATGGGCGGCGACCGACCGGTCGTCCGGAGCGACCTCCGGTTGGACGAACGGACGTTCGCCGTCGGCGACGCCGCGCGCGTCGTCGACGCCGACGGGGAGGCCGTCCCCGCGTCGGCCTCGGCCGCCCTGCGCGAGGCCCGGACCGTGGCCGACAACCTCGCCGAACTCGTCCGCCACGAGACCGAAGGGGAGACGACCGACTTCGCCCCGCGGATGGAACCGTACCGCTTCGAGGTGCCAGGGTGGATCGTCAGCGTCGGCGACGGGGCAGTGGCCCAACTCGGTCCGACGGTCGTCACCGGGAGCGCGGCGAAGGCGATGAAAGCCTCCGTCGGCGCCGGCCACCTCAGTTCCGTCGGCGCCGTAAAGAACGCCGTGGACCTCGTCGAAGAGGAACTCTCCTAGCTCCGCCCCGCCCGCGCCGCCTCGACGACGGCGCGGACCCGCGACTCCTCGACGGGGGCCGTCGTCTCTCCGCCCTTCTTCAGCGCCGTCCCGACGACGACGCCGTCCGCGTGTTCGAGTGTCGCGGCCGCCGTCTCGGCGGTGACTCCGCTTCCGACCAGCGCCGGCACCCCCGCCGCCTCGGCCGCCTCCGCGACGGTGGCGAGGTCCGCATTGTCGGTTGGTTCGCCCGTTCCCGCTCCCGAGACGACGACGCCGTCGGCGAGTCCGCGGCCGACGACTTCCTCGACGGCCACGTCGAGGGGCGTCTCGCGACCCAGCGGGTCGGAGTGTTTCACGCCCACGTCGGCGAGGACGGCCACGTCCGCGCCGAGCGACTCGCGGAGACGCATCGTTTCGTGGGCGCGCCCCTCGACGAGGCCCTGGTCGGTGACCCGCGCGCCGGCGTGGACGTTCACGCGGACGAACGACGCCTCCGTCGCCGCCGCGACAGAGAGGGCTGCCTCGGCGTCGTTCCGGAGGACGTTGACGCCGACGGACACGTCGACTTCGCGGGCGACGGCGCCGACGACGGCGGTCATGGAGGCGACGGTGTGCTTCGGCACGTCGTCGGGGTAGAAGGGGGCGTCGCCGAAGTTCTCGACCATCACGGCGTCGACGCCACCGGATTCGAGGGCCGCGGCGTCTTCGAGCGCCGCTGTCCGGACGGCGGCGAGGCCGTCGTCGTCGTGGGCCGGCGCGCCGGGAAGCGCGCGGAGGTGGACCATGCCGACGACGGCGCGGTCGGGCAGCGAGAGGGACTGCTCGTGCATACTCGACCGTCGGCGGGTCGGGGAAAAAGCGCACGGACTCGACGCCGGCGTCGGGTCCCGCGGCGGTGCGGTGCCGGACCGGCGCTCGGTCAGTTGAACACGCGCGACCCGGAGGCGAGAGCGTTCTCGACGAGGGTGCCGTGCGCCCGGCGGAGTCGCTCCGAGAGCGCCTGGTGGGTGATGCCCAGTTCGGCGGCGAGTTCGGAGGTGTCGGTGCCGCGGGGGACGTTGTAGAACCCCCGGTCGAGACCGGTGAGAAGGGCGTCGTACTGCTGTTCGGAGAGGCCGAACGAGCGGGTGGCGTCGTCGGCGTCGAGGCTGCGGATGCCCTCTAACTCCACGGTCACCCCGTGGTCGTCGAGGAAGTCGAACGTCACGCCGAGGCAGTCGCGGTTCGGCGCGAGGACGCGGAACTTCCAGGCGCCGTCGGCGCCGCGGGCCGAGAGCACCGTCGCGTCCGTCCCGACGACGGACCCGAGGAGCAGTTCGACGGTCTCGGTCCAGACGACGCGGAACAGGCCGCCGTCCTCGCCGGCCGAGAGGCGTTCGGCTTCGCGGACGGAGTCGTCGTCCTCGAAGGCCGCGGCCGCGGCCTTCGGGTCCGCGCCCGTCGCGGCGAGAAACGGGAAGGGGTCGTCGGGTCCGTGGGCCACGACCGGCGGTACCTCGACGGCGAGTGTCGGAACCGCCTCGAAGGCGTCGCCGAGGAGAAAGTCCGTCGCGTCGGCCTGGAGTGTGGCGATACTCGTCACGGGACGTGCTACGTCGGGGTCCGGTTTCAAAACGACGGCCGTGCTCCGTCTGACGGCGGTCTCGAAATCGGCAGAAAACGGCCGCCGGAGCGCCCGAGGCGTTCGGGAACGCCGTTCATCCGGAAACTGACGGGGACGGGTCCCTCGAACGGCGTTCGGCAGCGTCGGCGGTGAATTTCGTCCGGTGGTGACCCCGTCTTTCTGCTTGCGATTGCGCGTTCGTTTATCTTCGACCGAAGCCGGTCGAACCCTGCACTTGCAGGCGTGAGAGGGGTATGCGTTCCCGGCGAGTATGGAGTGCGATGAACGCAAACAACGACGCAGACGAGGAGCGAGTCCTCTCCGACCTCGAGGAGATGCGGTCGTGGGCCGACAAGACGGGGTCCCGACCGGTCGTCTCCGCGACGCCCGAGGGGTCCTTGGAGCTCCGGTTCACCTCCGAGGAGGACGTTGAGGGCCGAGAACTCGACTGGGAGTCGTTCTTCTCGATGTACGAGGCGTCGGAGGTGGCGTTCGTCGTGGACGACGGCGAAGCGGGACGACAGCGCTTCGTCGACAGCTCCCGCGTGCCGAACGCAGGCGACGAGGACGACGTCCACCCCGACGGCGACAGGCGCGACTTGGACGCCGTCGACCGCGAGACCGACCAGATAGAACGGGAGGCCCGGGAGACGAACAACCCGGACAACCACCGCGACGAGGAGCCGTTCCAGAGCTGAAACCGGAGCCGACTCTCGGTCCGTCGCGGCGCCCCGACGAATTCCCCGTTCCGCAGTCGTCTCTTCCGTTTTCGGCCCCCCGAGCGGAGCGTCCGCTCCGTCCGTGGTTCCGAAAGATGGGTATCGAAAGAGAGCGGGCGCGGCGAGAAGGGAGTTCGTCTCAGTTCTCGGCGTCGCCGGTCGCGGCGTCGGCATCGCCGCCCGAGGCGTCCGGTCCGTCGTCGACTCGTCCGCCGTCGGCGAGCGCCCGGTCCGGGTTCGACAGGTTCTCCGACATCCGCCGCTCGAACCACTGCCACTCGCGAGAGAACTGGTTGGACTCCTTCAGGTTCCACGGGTCCGGGGTCCGGACGACGGGTCCGGTTCGGAAGGAGTTCACCATGTTGAACAGCCAGATACCGACGCTGAGGGCGAGCACGAACGCGCCGACGGTCGCTATCTGCTGGAGGAGCGTGAACTCGACGGGGTAAGACGCCGACCGGCGCGGCAGTCCCATCAGGCCGATGAGGAACAGAGGCATGAACGTCACGTTGACCCCGACGATGCTGAGGACGGCGTGGGCCGTCCCGAGACGCTTGTTGTACATCCGCCCGGTGAAGAGCGGGTACCAGTAGTACGACGCGGCGAACATCGAGAAGGCGATGATGCCGACGACGATGAAGTGGAAGTGCGCCACGACGTAGTAGGTGCCGTGGACGACGATGTCCACCGGGACGGACGCGAGGAAGATGCCCGTCACGCCCCCGACGACGAACAGGCCGATACCGCCGACGAGGAACTGCATCGGCGCTTCCAAGCGGACGTTGCCGTTCCAGAGGGTCGCCATCCAGTTGAACGTCTTGACGGCGCTCGGCACCGCGATGGCGAGCGTGACCACCATGAACGAGGCGCGGAGTCGGGGGTCCATCCCCGTGGCGAACATGTGGTGGGCCCAGACGCCGAACGACAGCACGCCGATGGCGAGCGTCGAGTAGACGATGAACTTGAAGCCGAACAGCTTCCGCCCCGAGAACTTCGGGAGTATCTGGCTCGTCAGCCCGAACGCCGGGAGGACGAGGATGTACACCTCGGGGTGGCCGAAGAACCAGAACAGATGCTGCCAGAGGATGGGGCCGCCGGCTTCGACGGCGAAGAACGTCGTCCCGAAGTTGCGGTCGAACAGGAGCATGAGGACGGCGCTCCCGAGGACGGGAAACGCGAACAGGATGAGGCCGCTCGTCGTCAGGAGAGACCACGTAAGGATGTCGAGGGTGGACCAACTGACCCCCTGTCCGCGTTCGGTGAAGATGGTGACGATGATGTTCACGCCGCCCATTATCGTGGCCAGTCCCGAGAGGTGGAGCCCCAACAGCAGCAGGTCGACCTGCGGGTTGGCCAGTTGGGTCGTCAGCGGCGTGTACAGCGTCCACCCCATCGTCGGCGGTTCGAGCGCGTAGAGGAACTCGATGCGCGGCCCGACGGCGTCGATGACCTTCGCCAACACCTCGGTGAGGAGGCCGGCGCGGACGAGGACGAGCGACGGCGGCAGGAGCCAGAAGGCGATGGCGTTGATGCGCGGGAACGCCATGTCGTCGGCGTCGATGAGAAGCGGGAGGAAGTAGTTTGCCAGCCCGGTGAACACCGGCGTGACGAAGAAGAACAGCATCGTCAGCCCGTGCGTCGTGAACAGACCGTTGTACGTCTCGGCGTTCCAGACGTCGGTGCCGGGGGTGAACAGTTCCGTCCGGATCATCATCGCGTCCGTCGCCCCCCACATGCCGGCCGCGAGGCCGAACAGGAGATAGAGGATGCCGATGTCCTTGTGGTCGACGCTCGTCACCCAGCGCATCAGCCCGTACGGTTTGCTGGTCTTGTGCTCGCGGCCGTACAGCGTACCGATCACGGGTACCCGACCCTCGGAGCCCGAGTCGGCGCGGCGTTCGCCGCCGTCGGTTCGACGCTCCTCGGAGACCTGTCGGTCGTCGGGCGGGTGCCCGTCGTCGGGCCGTTCTTCGCCGCCGTCCGTCCGGAGCGAGGCGGGGTTTCGGGGCGATTCGGTCGTGGTGGGGTCCGTCGACTCGCGGCGGCGCCAGCACGCCCATCCTCCGAGGAGGACACTGGCGACGGCGAGAAGCGGAACGAGCGGCAGAGACATTATCAACTCGCGCGAGAGGCGCGTGAGAGCGACTTAGGACGGTCCGTACATAAGTGGCGAGGCCGTCCCCAGAATCTTGGAACCGTCCTCCTGCGACCGATTGTCGGCCGATACGACGGCTCCGGTCAGCCTCGCAGTTCTGACCCGTCGTCGAACGTCCCGCCCGATGGGGTCCGGCCCGTGAGTCGAGCGTAGACGGCGCCGGTGATGTAGCCGTAGGCGAGGTGGGCGACGAGCGTCAGACCGGCGAAGGCGAACACGATGGCCCCCGAGAGTTCGGCCCGCCCGAGGAGGAAGAACGGAATCCAGAGGAGCACGCCGACGCCCATCCCCTTTATCGCGGGGTCCGCGCCGGGGACGGAGTCCTCGACGGCGACGAACAGGAGGGGCCACGCCAAGGTCCCGGCGGCGACGAAGAGGGCGAACCCGATGGTCGTGCTTCCGGGGACGCCGACGAACCGCGCGACGACGTCGAACATCCCTATCTGCGACCGCGTCTCGACCTCGAAGAGGAGGAGCAGAACGGTCAGAGCGGCGGTGCCGGAGAATCCGCCGGCGACGGCTGCGAGTGGCCGGTTCATGCTCTCCGATTCACGGAACTGTCGAATAAGCCTGACGGGGCAGAGCCGAGGCTAAGCGTCGCCGGACCCGCCGTGAGGGCGGTCCGCGGCGACTCGCGGTCGGGCGCCGTCACGCGCTTCGGCCCTCGGTCCTCACAGGAAGAACGTGAGGATGGCGAGCACCAGGAACACCACGACGAGGATTCGCGCGGCGCTCATGGAGAGACCGGCGACCCCGCGGAACCCGGCGAATCCCGCCAGGATGGCGAGCACCAGGAACGCGATGGCGAGCGTTAGGAGCCCCCCCGACTGCAGGGGAAGGGCGGTTGACGCGGCTGTGAGACCGGCCGTGAACGCTGTGAGTGCGGTCATTGCAGGTTCGACGACTCTCTCGCGACACATAACCATTGTAGCCTTTCGGGAGAAAGTCTCTCGATCCGACTGCTGCGACGATTGATACCGACGTGGTGCCTACGTCGCCCAGTGTTCAGGGCCGATTCCGTCGTTCGGGTGACGAAAGCCGTCGTCGCGGTCAGCCGCGAGAAGAACGTGACGACGCTCGCCGCCAGTCTGTCGTACTACGTGTTCAACGCGTTCGTTCCGACGGTGTTTCTGTTGGTCGTCGGTATCGCCACGTTCGGCAGCGTCGACACGATTTCGCAGGGGCTCGGCCAACTCGTGGGCGTCGACCCCAACCAGTTCCAGCGGGTACTGAAGATGATAGGCGCCGAAACCGACGCCCGCGTCCGGGCGCTGTCGCTGGCCGTCGCCATCGTGGTGTGGAGTTCGCTGAAGAGCCTCCGCTCGATTCAGGACACGTTCGCGGAGGTGTACGGCACGCGCCGTCACACCTCCTTCTGGGGGCGCATCCGCGACACGGGACTCGTCTTCGTCGGCACGACCATCGCGCTCATCGTCGTCTCGTTCGTCTCCGTCGCGCTATCGTTGGTTCTCGGCGGCTGGTGGTCGGTGGCGAGCGGACTGCTCATCTTCGCCTCGCTGGTCGTCGGCTTCTTTCCGATGTACTACTTCTTCCCGGGCGTCGACCAGTCGCCCCGCGAGGCGCTCCCGGGCGTCCTCGTCGCCGCGGCGGCGTGGACCGTCTCCGGGTTCGTCTTCCGCGTGTACGTCGGCCTCTCAGAGAGCGTCCAACTGTACGGCATCGCGGGCGTCGCGCTCATCTTCCTCTCGTGGCTGTACCTCGGCGGACTGGCCATCCTCGTGGGCGTCGTCGTCAACGCCGTCCTCTCGGGGCGCGTCGACGCCGACTTAGACTGGCTCCCGAGCGTTCCCAGCGCCCCCGAAGCGCTCTCCGACGACGACGACGCCGAGACGCGCTCCTGACCGCTCCGACCGGGCGTTTTCGAGCGGGTGATTCGACGGGTATATCACCGATTGGTGACTGGAAGGAGACGATGTCGGTCGCTTCCCACACCCCCCGCGAGGCCGCCGTCCGCGCCGTCCGCGAGGTGACGCCGCGTGGTTGACCTCGAACTCGACGGCGTCCGCCGGGAGTACGCCGGGACGACTGCGCTGGACGGCGTCTCGCTCTCGGTCGCCGAGGGGGAGTTCTTCACGCTGGTCGGCCCCTCCGGGTGCGGGAAGACGACGACGCTCCGTCTCGTCGCCGGGTTGGAGTCGCCCGACGCGGGCGCCGTCCGCTTCGGCGGGGAGGACGTGCGCGGGATGCCGACCGAGGACCGCGACGTGGGCGTCGTCTTCCAGAACTACGCGCTGTTCCCGCACATGAGCGTCCGCGAGAACGTCGCCTACGGCCTGCAGTTCGACGGGCCGCCGCCGGGGACGACGGCGGACGAACGCGTCGCGGAACTGCTGGCGATGGTCGACTTAGCGGGGATGGGCGGCCGCGACCCGGACGAACTCTCGGGCGGCCAACAGCAGCGAGTCGCCCTCGCCCGCGCCCTCGCGCCCGAACCGCACGTCCTCCTCCTCGACGAACCGATGAGCGCCCTCGACGCCCGCCTCCGCGAGCAACTCCGCCGGAGCGTCAAGGGGATTCAGCGGGAACTGGACGTGACGACGCTGTACGTCACCCACGACCAGGAGGAGGCGTTGGCCGTCTCCGACCGCGTGGCCGTGATGAACGCCGGCCGGGTCGAACAGGTCGGCACGCCGCAGGCGATATACCGGCGGCCGGAGACGGCGTTCGTCGCCTCCTTCGTCGGCGACAACAACGTCTTCGAGGGCGAGGTGCTCGAATCCGGAGACGGTTCGACGGTCGTCCGGGTCGCGGACGCCGAGTTCGCGTTGCCCCCCACCGACGCCGAGGCGGGCGAGACGGTCCGCTTCTGCGTGCGTCCGGAACGGCTGTCGGTCGCGGGTCCGCCGACGGGCGCCGCTCCGCCGGGGAACCGCCTGACCGTCGACGTGGAGACGGCCGAATTCCTCGGCGACGTGACCCGACTGTACTGCCGGTGGGCGGGGCGGCAGGTGATCGTCCGGACGTCGGACGTGCCCGACGCCGACCGCCTCGCCGTCGAGTTCGACCCCGCGGCGGCGACGTTCTTCTGAGGAGAATGTCTTCCCGTTCCGAGACGTGCTCCGAAAGCGACAGCGACATACAGCCCGCGCGAGACGCCGCGACCGATGATAACGCTCGCTTCTGACTTCGGGACGCCGTACCCGGCGGCCATGAAAGGCGTGCTGCTCGGACGCACCGACGCCCGACTCGTCGACGTGGGCCACGACTTCCCGAGACAGGACGTGCGCGCGACGGCCTTCTGGCTCCGGGAGGTGCTGCCGTACTTCCCGGCGGCGACGCACCTCGTCGTCGTCGACCCCGGCGTCGGCACCGACCGCGCGGCCCTCGTCGTCGAGGCGGGCGGGCACGCCTTCGTCGCGCCGGACAACGGCGTCGTGATTCCGACCGTCCGCGAACTCGCCGGCGACGAGTTCGCGGTGTACGAAGTCGAGTACGAGGGGACGGCCAGCAACACGTTCCACGGGCGCGACGTGTTCGCGCCTGCCGCGGCAGATGTCCACGACGCACCCGCGGTCACGGCCGTCGACCGAGTCGCGCCGGCCGACGAGTACGTCGACCTCTCGTTCCCGGACCCCGAGGTGGGCGAGGGGACGGCGACGGGCGAGGTACTGGTCGTCGACGGTTTCGGCAACGTCGTCACGAACGTCCCCGGAGAGTTCCTCGACGGCCTCGACCGGGCGCGCGTCGACGGGGAGGTGGCCCCCGTCGGCCGGTCGTACGCCGCCGTCGACCCCGGCGGCCGCGTCGTCACCGTCGGCAGCCACGGCAACGTGGAACTGGCGGTGAACCGCGGCCGCGGCGACGGGGCGTTCGGCCTCGGCGTCGGCGACGCGGTGAGAGTCGAACGCGCGTGAGGCGACCGACGCGCGGTCGCAGTTGACGGAACGGGAACGCTTTTCACGGAGGCGGTCGACGGCCGAGGCGACTTCTCACGGCCGTAGCCGCGGCACTGCGCTCTGCTCTCGGTGCCGCGCCGGCCGGCCGCCGCCCGTCACGCGGCGAACACCATGAGACGAGACGCGCATGAGAGACTCACAGAACGGTTCGAAGACTACCGTATCGTCCGGAAACTCCGTCGCGTGCCGCCGCACGAGGTGTACGAGGCGAGCGTCGACAGCCGTCGCGCCGTCTACAAGGGTGATACCGGACCGACCGGGAACGCGGCCGTCGAGGGGCGCGTGACCGCGCTCGTCGGCAGGGAGACGGCGGTTCCGGTGCCCGAGACTCTTCGCGTCGGTGACGACTGCTACGTCACCGCGTGGCACCCGGACGCGCCGGCGCCCGACTCGTCGGACGAGGCCGACGAGGCGTGGGCGGCGGCCGCCGGTCGCGGATTGGCGACGCTGCACACGGAGACGGAACCGCTGGTCGACGGCTGCGGCCCGTTCCGTGCGGCCGACGGCGGAGTGCGGGTCGAGACGGCGGACGACTGGCACGCGGCGGCCGTCGACCACGTCCGCCACCGCCGGTCGGTCCTCGCCGAGTACGGCCACGCCGACGTCGCCGACGCCGCGGTCGAGTTCCTCCGCGACCGTCCGGACGCCTTCGACGGCGCGGGCGACCCCGTCTGCTGTCACGGGTGGTGGACGCCCGAACACGTCGCCGTCGAGGACGGGCGGGTCGCGTGCGTCGTCGATTTCGAGCACGCGACGGCGGCACCGGGCGAGTGGGACTACTGGCGGACGGTTACGCCAACGTTCGCGGCGTGTGACGAGGACACGACGGCCGCGCGACGAGCGTTCCGGCGCGGTTACGAGTCGGTCCGTCCGTTCTCGCCGGGATTCGAGCGCCGACGGCCGTACTACGGGCTGTTGAACGGCGTCTACTACCTCCAGTCGCTGTACGTGCAGGACCGTCACGGGCCGGCAGCGACAGCGGAGCGTGCAGCGCGGTTCCGAGCGCGGATATTCGAGACGATATCGGAGCTCGACCGAGGGCGACTCGGACGGACGGCGCACCCGTCACGCCGAGTCGCTTTTGCGCGCCACACCCCTACGTCAGTTATGAGCCGCTTCGACGCCGTCCTGTTCGACCTCGACGGAACGCTGTGCGAGAACGAGCAGGACGTCGAACACCTCTACTTCGGGGCGTTCGAGCGGGCGGAGGTGGAACCGTTCGGCGCCCCGAGCGACCTGTGGGCGGTGCTCGAGGGCCCGCCGACCACGCCGGACGAGTTCGAGTACTACCGCGAGGGTTTCCGGACGGTCGCCGCTGAACACGGTCGGGCGGAGGCCGACGTGAGCGCCGTGGCCCGCGAGTTCGTCGACGGCATCGACTACGGGGCCGTCTCGCTCCTCGGCGGGGCCGAGGCGGCGCTTGCGGACGCCGGCGTCGGCCACCGCGTGGGTTTGATGACCAACGGCCCCGAGTACCGCCAGTCGGTGAAACTGGAGGCGCTGGGTCTGGAGGACGCCTTCGAGGTGGTCGTCTACGCCGGCGACATGGAGCGACGGAAGCCCCACACCGACCCGTTCGACCGGGCGGTCGAGGCGCTGGGCGTCGACGCGTCCGCGACGCTGTACGTCGGGAACTCGCTGAAGTACGACGTGGCCGGCGCGCGCGAGGCGGGCCTGCCCGTCGCGTGGTACCCCGACGGCGACGCCGACCCCGGGTCGTACGACCCCGACTACGTCGTCGAGTCGCTCGCGGAACTCGCCGATGTACTGGACGGGACGGTCGAGTGAACGACGACGACGACGTAGCCGCGGTGCTCGACCGGGAGTTCCCCGCCCGGACCGTCACGGAGACGACGCCGTCGCGGCGCGGCAACACGAAGGAGACGACGCTGGTCCGGTTCGCCGACGGCGAAGGTGCGGTCGTGCAGTTCGCCGCGGACGCCGACGCCTTCCGGACCGAACTCGCACTCGCCCGCGCGGTCCGAGAACGGACCGCGGTGCCGACGCCGCGAATCCTCGCCGACGGGTCGCTGGCGGGACGGCCGTACGCGGTCGCGGCACTGGTCGACGGCGTCGACCTGCACGAGCGGTTCTCGCGGGTCTCCTCGGCGACGCGACGACGGCTGAGCCGGCGGTTCGGCCGCTCGCTCGCGGCGCTCCACGAATCGTTCGCCTTCGAGGGCTACGGCGCCGTCCGCGTCGACGGCGGGAGCGACGGGGAGGACGCGGGCGCCGCCTTGCGCGCCGACGGCGCCGAGTCGTGGCCGTCGTGGTTCGACGCCCACGTCCGCGAGGGAATCGACGCGCTCCCGGCGGCGTTCGACGACGTTCGCGAGGAACTCCTCGCCGGTCTCGACGGCGCCTCCCTCTCCCGGAACCCGACGCCGCGGCTGTACCCGTGGGACCTCCGGCCCGGAAACGCCGTCTTCGACGGCGACGATGTGGCCGCGGTTCTCGACTGGGGCGGGCCGCTGTCGGCGGCGGCGGGCCTCGCAGCGGCCAAGGTCGAACACCTCGTCGCCGACTGGTACGTCGCCGACGGCGCGCCGCTTCGAACCGCGTTCCGTGAGGGCTACCGCTCGGTGCGTCCGTATCCGGAGGTTCCCCCCGTCTACCGACTCGCGGCGGTGGTCCGCTCGGCGGTGGACTCGCACGGCGTCGTGACGCGACCGCGGTACCCCGAACTGGAAGGGGAGGCGGCCGTCGAGTTCCACCGCGAGCGGATGCGCGAGTGGCTGTCGTCCGCCGAGGACTGAGCCGGATTCAGAGACGTATTTTCAGCAAGCCGAGTCTTGATGCGTCGGCCCCCGGAACGGCTCCCCCGGTGACCGACGGATGAGCCTACAGACGACGCTGGAACGAATCGGCGACTTCACGAGCAAGTACTTCGTCCTCTGGGTGGTGGCGGTGGCACCGCTGGCGCTGTACTCGCCGGGGGCGTTCACGCCTATCGCCCCCTACATCACGCCGCTTCTGGGAGTGATCATGTTGGGGATGGGGCTGACGTTGACGCCCGCAGACTTCCGCCGGGTCGTCGACCGCCCGCGCGACGTGTTCGTCGGTGCGGCGAGCCAGTGGCTGTTGATGCCGCTTTTCGCGTACGTCCTCGTCGCGCTCCTCGGGTTGCCGCCGGAGATAGGCGTCGGGCTGATTCTCGTCGGCGCGGCGCCGGGCGGCACCGCCTCGAACGTGATGACCTACCTCGGACGCGGCGACGTGGCGCTGTCGGTGACGATCACCTCGGTGACGACCGTCGCCGCGCCGGTGGTGATGCCGGCGTGGATCGTCCTGCTCGCGGGCGAGTCCATCTCGGTGACGTTCGCGGAGATTGCCACCTCCATCGTGCAGGTGGTTCTCCTGCCCGTCGTCGGCGGATTGCTCCTCCGATACGTCCTCGACCGGTACGCGCCGGCCGTCGCCCGGGCGGGCGTCTCCATCTTCCCGGCGGTCAGCGTCGTCGCCATCGTCGCCATCATCGCCGCCGTCGTCGGACTGAACGTAACGACCATCCTCTCGACGGGTCTCGTCGTCTTCCTCGCCGTCGTCCTCCACAACGGCCTCGGCCTCGGGTCGGGCTACGGTATCGGGTGCGCCAGCGGGATGCCGGAAGACCGCGCCCGGACGTGCGCGTTCGAGGTCGGTTTGCAGAACAGCGGGCTAGCCGTCGCGCTGGCGACGGCACACTTCAGTCCGAGCGCCGCTCTGATTCCGGCGTTGTTCAGCGTCTGGCACAACGTCTCGGGGCCGGCGCTGGCGACGCTGTTCTCGAGGATGGACGAGAACCCCGAGTCGGGCGACGGGTCGGCGTCGACGGCCGACTGAGCGGAACGGAGGAGTCGTCCCCGCGGCGACGCCCTCAGGACTTCGAGATGGAGCCCCGACCGGCGTCGGAATCGCCGAACGACTGGATGCCGAGGGGGTCCTCCATCTCCTCGCCCTCCTCGGCCGCCTTCAGGTAGAGCGCGGCGTTGATGACGCCGAGGTGGCTGAACCCCTGCGGGAAGTTCCCGAGCAGGTCGCCGGAGTCGGGGTCGACCTCCTCGGAGAGGAGTCCGAGCGGCGAGACGTGGTCGTTCGCCGCCTCGAACACCTCCCACGCCTCCTCCAGTCGGTCGGAGAGCGCGAGGCAACTGACGAGCCAGTACGAGCAGGCGACGAAGGCTCCCTCCTCGCCGGGGAGGGGGTCCTCCTCGTACCGGCAGACCAGCCCGTCCCCGCGGCCGAGTTCCGACCAGACCGTGTCGATGGTCGATTGGACCCGCTCGTCGTCGAACGGGAGCATCCCCGAGAGGGGGAGCATCAGGACGGAGGCGTCGAGTTGCTCGTTTCGGAACGACTGGGTGAAGCTCCCCCGCTCCTCGTCGTACCCCTTCTCGATGACCGCCTGCTTTATCTCGTCGCGCGCCTCCGACCACCGCTCGACCGGGGCGTCGAACTCCTCGTCCGCCGCGATTTCGAGCGCCCGGTCGAGCGCGATCCAGCACATCACCTTCGAGTGGACGAAGTGCCGCTGGTTGTCTCGAAGCTCCCAGATGCCGGCGTCCGTTCGGTCCCACGCCTCGCAGACGTGGTCGACGATGCCCTTGATTGCCTCCCAGTCGTCGTCGTCGAGTTCGTGTCGCGCTTCCGCGAGGTGGTACACCGCGAGGATGAGTTCGCCGTACACGTCGAGTTGCGTCTGCCCGCTGGCCTGGTTGCCGATGCGGACGGGGGTGGAGCCGCGGTACCCCTCGAAGTAGTCGAGCGTCTCCTCCTCCAAGTCGCCGTGGTCGAGGCTGTAGAGCGGCCGTATCTCCTCGGGGTCGCGCTCGCGGCTGACCTGGAGGAAGTCCTCGATGTACTCGCGGGTCTCGCGTTCGTGACCGAGGTTGACGAGCGCGCGGGTGGTGAACGCGCCGTCGCGTATCCACGAGTAGCGGTAGTCCCAGTTGCGCACGCCGCCGATGACTTCCGGCAGCGACGCGGTGGGCGCGGCGGCGATGGCGCCGGTGTCGCGGAAGGTGAGCAGTTTGAGCACGATGGCAGAGCGCGTAACGAGGTCGTGGGCGTACCCTTCGAGCGGACAGTCCCCGCCGCAGTCGTGCGTCCACCCCTGCCAGTAGGAGGCGGTCTGTTCTAACAGCGACTCGCAGCGGTCGTCGTCGGTCGGCACCTCCATCCCGTACTGGAGGACGTACCAGCGGTCCTCGTCCGCCGAGAGGTCGACCGTCGCCGTCGCGTTCGTCCCCGCCTCGTTCACGTCGAGGTCCGTGGGACTGACGAGGAACAGCCGCGTCTCGTCCCCGCTGGCGACGGCGCCGTTGTCAGTCGATTCGACGTGCGTGTCCGCCCGGACGAAGTCGAACCGGGGTTCGAAGACCACGTCGAGTTCGACCTCCCCCTCGGTGCAGGCGACCCGTCGGTAGATTCCCTGTACCTTCGGGTTCGAGGGGTCACTCTCGCCCACGAACGGCATGAAGTCGGTGACGGTCACCGTCCCGGAGTCCGTCTCGAACGTCGTCTGCAGGACCGCCGTCTCATCGAGATAGGCCTGTTCGCTCTCGTACTCGCCCGTCGGCCGTATCGAGAAGTGTCCGCCGCCGGGGTCGAGGAGGCGGGCGAACACGCCCGGAGAGGACACCGTCGGGAGGCAGCACCAGTCGATGGCTCCGTCGGCGCCGACGAGGGCCGTCGTCTCTAAGTTACCGATAGCTCCGTACTCCTCGAGCGGTGTGTACTCACTCATCGTTCTGGGTGGTCCCCCGCCGGTTCGCCGGCGGACCGTTCTACCCGTGCGTGGGTTACGAGGGATTCTAACGGTGGTGGCCGCTCACAACCCGCACCGTACCGCAGTACCCCGTGTCACGTTCGCCGTCCGCGCTCGCGCCCACTCCCGAACCCGATCTCTGACCGGCCACACGAAAGAAGTAATTCCCGAGAGAACGCCGAAGAGAGACGATGAGACGACACGCACCGAACGTCGCGGGAGGGAGAGGTCGATGAGTTCGACTGACCGCTCGGAAGTGGTCGTCATCACGGGGTCCTCCTCCGGCATCGGGCGGGCGACCGCTCACGAGTTCGCCGAGGACGGTGCCCGGGTAGCGTTGCTCGCGCGGAACGAGGAGCGTCTCGAAAACGCGAAGGAGGAAGTCGAAGAACGCGGCGGGAAGGCGCTGACCATCCCGACCGACGTCAGCGAGTACGACGAGGTCGAGGCGGCCGCAGAAGAGGTCGAAGAGGAGTTCGGCCCCATCGACACTTGGGTCAACGCGGCGATGGCCACGGTGTTCGGCGAGTTCACCGAGGTCGAACCCGAGGAGTTCGAGCGAGCGACCGACGTGAACTACCTCGGCTTCGTCAACGGGTCGCACGTCGCCCTGAACCGGATGGTGCCGCGCGACAGCGGCACCCTCGTCCAGGTCGGGTCGGCGCTGGCGTACCGGGGTATCCCGCTGCAGTCGGCCTACTGCGGGTCGAAGTTCGCCATCCGCGGGATGACCGACTCCATCCGCACCGAACTGCTCCACAACGACAGCGACGTGCACGTGACGACGGTCCACCTCCCGGGCGTCAACACGCCGCAGTTCGACCAGGTGCGACTCCACGTCGACAAACTCCCCCGACCGGTCGCGCCCGTCTTCCAACCCGAAGTCGCCGCCGACAGCATCCACTGGGCGGCCCACCACGAGCGGCGCGAGGTGTACGTGGGACGCTCGACGGTCAAGACCATCTGGGGGAACAAGATAGCGCCGTGGCTCGCGGACCGCCTGCTCGCCAAGCAGGGCTACAGCGGCCAGTTCCGCGACGAGGACGTCCCCGACGACTACGAGGACTACCTGTTCGAGCCGAAATCGGGCGACCGAGGCACGCACGGTTCGTTCGACGACGAGGCCGAGGCGGGGAGCCTCCAACTCCAACTCACGAAGCACCGCGAGGCTATCGGTGCGGTCCTCGGCGTCCTCGCGCTCCTCGCGGCAAAACTCTACGTCGGTGACGACGAATGAGACGCGCCGCGTTAGTCCGGGCCGCGTACGGCGCGGTGCTCCTCTTGGCCCCCGACTCGCTGGTCGAAGGCGTCGCCGGCGGCGAGACGGGGAGGGTCTTCTCCGTCCTTCGACGGCTGCTGGGCGTTCGACACCTGCTCCAAGCGTTCGTGCTCCGGGACGCCGAGTGCTCGCTGGCGAAGGGCGCCGGCGCCGGGACGGACTTGATTCACGCCGCCAGCCTGTTGCCGTTCGTCGCGCTCGACGGGTCGAAACGGCGCGTGTACGTCGTCGACTTCGTAGTGGAGGTGGCGTTCGCTGCGGTGGACGTGCGGTCGGCGTTGAATGACTGAAGATTATCGACGGTCGTTTTGTCGGTGGAGTTTCGACGCTGCGGAGCGTCGTCGGGAAGCAGTAGAGGGCGATATCCGCCGAAGGTCCTGCTGACTGGAAGCCTTGAGACCGCGAGCGAGGCCGAAGGCCGAGTCTCGCGGGACTTTTTGGTCCAGATTTTTGCGAGGAGCGGTTCCCGCAGCGAGCCGAAGGCTCGCGAGGAAACCCCACGAAGCAAAAAGGTGGATGGGCGCTACAGGATTTGAACCCGTGGCAACTTGGTCCGAAGCCAAGCACTCTGTCCAGACTGAGCTAAGCGCCCTCACTCATTCGTACCGGCGCGGTGTAATTTAAACCCACGGATTCCGTTCGCCGAACCCGCCGACTCCGCGTCATTTATCATCGCGGGACGGGCACGTTCCGCGTATGCCACCCGCCGGGGAGTCCGAGTCCGCCGAGGGGCCCGGCGACGGCGACGCGGCGGCGTCCGGAAACGGTCCGGCCGGCGAGGCATCCGCGGAGTCGACCGGGACGGCCCGGGGTCTGCTGGAACTCACGCGCCCCGGCAACACCGTCTCGGCGGGCGTCCTCACGTTCACCGGGTCGTTCGTCGCGGCGGGCGTGTTCGCCTCGCCGTTCCGCGTCGCCGCGGCGGTTCTCGCGACGGTGTTCGCCACGGGCGCCGGGAACGCGGTGAACGACTACTTCGACCGGGAGATAGACGCCATCAACCGACCGGACCGGCCCATCCCGCGCGGTGCGGTGAGTTCGCGCGGCGCCCTGGCGTTCAGTGTCGCCCTGTTCCTCGGCGCCGTCGTCTGCGCGGCGTTGCTCCCCCTCGAAGCCCTCGGCATCGCAGTGGTGAACCTCTTAGCCCTCGTCGCGTACACGGAGTACTTCAAGGGACTGCCCGGGGTGGGGAACGTCGTCGTCGGCTACCTCACGGGGTCGACGTTCCTGTTCGGCGCCGCCGCGGTGGGCGACCCGTTCGACCGGAGCGTCCTCGTGCTGTTCGGCCTCGCCGCGTTGGCGACGTTCACCCGCGAAGTCGTCAAGGACGTGGAGGACGTCGCGGGCGACAGAGAGGAGGGACTGCGAACGCTCCCCATCGTCGTCGGCGAACGCGTCGCCCTCGGCGTCGGCCTCGTAGCGATGGTCGTCGCGACGGCGGCGAGCGCCTTCCCGTATCTGGAGAGCGGGTTCGGTATCGCCTACCTCGCCTTGGTCGTTCCCGCGGACCTCCTGATGTTGGCCGCGTGCGTCCGGTCGTTCGCGGACCCCTCGGTCGCACAACGACGTCTCAAGCGCGGGATGCTGCTCGCCACGGCGGCGTTCATCGCGGGGCGAGTATTTATGCCAGCCGGTCCAATCTAATATTATCACGAGATGAGAAGAACGAACGATTCGCCACCTCATTCGACAGCACAGGGACATCTCACTCGAACCGGACGGTCATCGAATCAAAAAGAATAATATCGATTCACGATATGTTACATCGTCTAATGGCTATCGGCGAGGTCACATCCCTTGGGAGCGAGTATCTACCGGTCGGTCGGCCGGCACAGAGGCACCCGCATGTATGACCTCTCACCGGCGCTGGACGCCGACGTCTCCCCGGGGACAAACCTTCTCATCAGCGGACCGCCGCTCACGGGGAAGCGCTCGCTCGCGCTGGATATCCTCGCGCAGGGCGCCGACGGCGGCGACGGCGCCATCATCGTCACCACGAAAGACGGCGCCAAGCGCATTCTCTCGGACTTCGAGAAACGCACTCCCTACGACGGAAAACCCGTAGCCGTCGTCGACTGCGTGACGCGCCAGCAGGGCGTCAACGACATCCGCGACGACGACCGGATCAAATACACCTCTTCGCCGGTGGACATGACCGGAATCGGTATCAAACTCTCCGAGTTCCTGCAGGCGTTCTACCAGGACCGCAACATCGAGCAGAACCGCATCATGCTCCACTCGCTGTCGACGCTGCTGATGTACGCGGACCTCCAGACGGTGTTTCGCTTCCTCCACGTCTTCACCGGGCGCATCCAGAGCGTCGACGGCCTCGGCCTGTTCGCCATCGACGCCAGCGCGCACGACGACCAGACGATGAACACGCTCAAGCAGTTGTTCGACGGCATCGTCACGACCTACGAGAACGACGACCCCGAGATCCGACTCGCCTCGGACTGACCGACCTCTCGGGCGTCGACTCCGCACTCGCGCCGACGCTTTTTGCCCGTGGGCCGCCTGTCTCCGCGCATGGTGAGCGACGACGACCTCAGAGAGATGCTCGACGCCGACACCGTCGCCGTCGTCGGCTGTTCGACGACCGAGGGAAAAGCGGCCCACGAGATACCGGCGTATCTCCAGCGACACGGCTACCGCGTGATTCCGATCAACCCGTTCGCCGACGAGATTCTCGGCGAGACGGCGTACGACTCGCTGGCGGACGTGCCCGAGGACGCCGACGTCGACCTGGTGGACGTGTTCCGACCCAGCGAGGAGGCGGGCGATATCGTCGATGCGGCGATAGAACGGCACGAGTCCGTCGGCGACGTGCGGTCGGTGTGGCTCCAACTCGGCATCACTGACGACGAGGCGGGCGAACGGGCGCGCGAGGCGGGTCTCGCGTTCGTGCAGGACAAGTGCATGAAGGTCGAGCACGGACGTCTCGTCCGCTGAGACCGGTCACCCCTCCCACGACTCGAAGTCGCCGTAGATACCCTTCGAGAGGTATCGCTCGCTGGAATCGGGGAAGACGGTGGCGACCGAATCGTGGGGAGCGTCCACCTCGCCGTCGCGGATTCGCTCGGCCACGTCGCACGCGGCGAGACTCGCCGCGGCGGCGGAGGAGGCGACGAGGTGGCCCTCCTCGCGGGCGAGTCGCTGGACCTCCGCGTGCGCGTCGCGGTCGGCTATCTGCACCACCTCGTCGACGAGTTCGGGGTCGAACAGTTCGTTCGTCGAGGTGTCGTGCGTCCCGATGCCTTCGGTCTTGTACGCGTCCTCCTCCTCGTCGTCGCCCTTCAGCGTCGCGTACAGCGACCCCTCGGGTTCGACGGCGACGACGTGCGTGTCGGGGTTCTGTTCGAGGGCGTACTCGGCGATGCCCATCAGCGTCCCGGCCGTGCCGCACCCGGCGACGACGGCGCCCACCTCGCCGTCGAGGGCGTCGTACATCTCGGGGCCGGTGGTCGCGTAGTGCGCCTCCACGTTCAGCGGGTTCGAGAACTGCTGGGGGACGACGGCGCCGTCCGTCTCCGCGGCGATGGCGTGCGCCCGGTCGATGGCGCCGCCCATGCCGTCCTCGCTGGGCGTGTTGACCACCGTCGCGCCGAGAGCGCGCATGAGTTGCTGTTTCTCGACGCTGAACCGTTCGGGGACGACGAACACCGCCTCGACTCCCAGTTGGCCGGCGGCGACGGCGAAGCCGATGCCGGTGTTGCCGGCCGTCGGTTCGACGATGGTTCCGCCCTCCGGGAGCGTCCCGTCTTCGAGCATCCGTTCGAGCATGTACTTCCCGATGCGGTCCTTGACGCTCGCGCCCGGATTGAACGACTCCAGTTTGGCGTAGACGGGCACCTCGTCGGGGGAGGCGTGAACGCGGACGAGGGGCGTCTCGCCGACGGCGTCGAGGACCGAGGCGAGCGGTTCCCGGTGCGTTGTCATGCGCTGGCAAATGTTGCCCCAGCACCTCAAAGTTCCCATCCGGCCGTCGGTCGCTGCGCTGTCGGGTGAGTTTCGTCGCGTCGCCGCGAGAAGTGGTCCGCGCGTCCGTCGGCGTCAGTTCGAACCGCTCGTACCGGCCGTGTTGTCGTCCTCGTCGACGGGTACCTCCTCGTCCGTCCCGACGTCCGTCGCCGCCTCGCCGGTCAGGTCGTCGCTCGCGGCGTCCGACCCGGCCGTCTCCGCCTCGGCGATGTGCGCGTTGGCGGTGACGCTCTCGACGTCGATTCCCTCTCGTTCCGCGAGCGCCTCCAGCAACGCGCGCTGCTCGGCGTTCTCGACTTCGAGTTGGTCGACGCGCGCCTTCGTCGCCTGCGTCGTCTTGCGCATCTCCGCGAGTTGGTCGCGCAGTTCGTTCAGTCGAGCGTACACGTCCTCGGCCATCTCGGCCACTTTCTGGAGTTTCTTCGCCGTCCCTCCGATTCCCATGCACTGGGGTGTGCGCTCCGGGCTTGTGTGCGTTCCGCTTTCGGCGACTCCCGGGGACGGGCATCGGGGCGTGACGGCCTTACCCCTCCTCGATGCCGCGCGACGCGTCTTGCGAATCGCCAACCTACCGGAGTTTATTTCCGCTTTCTTGGACAGAAAATGACACGCATATTTCGTAATATCCCGGTCGGCGCCGGGCGTTCTCTCGCGAGCGTTCTCGGCCGAATCGCGTCGTAGGTGGACCCGCTAGACTCCCGCTAGTTCGGAGCAGAGGCAGGACTGGCAGCGACGGGCGGTTCCTTGTGTGCCACTGATAACCATGTTATACTCTCGCTCGGGAGGCTATCATGAATACCGTAGAACGATGGAAGCAGGAGAAACACCCCCTCGACGTCGTCGACGACGTCCGCGAGTACGCCGCGGAGGGCCTCACGTTCGAGGAGATAGAGCGACGCGCCGGCGACGGCGAATGGGAACGCCTGAAGTGGGCCGGGATGTACGCCCATGGTCGACAGGAGGGCTACTTCATGCTCCGGACGAAGGTTCCCGGCGGTCGCCTCACGCCCGACCAAGCCCAGGTCATCGGTGAGGTGGCCGACGAGTTCGCCGTCGCCCCCGACGAACACGGCGGCGAGGAGCAAAACGAGATATGGGGCGACGCCTACCTCGATATCACGACCAGACAGGACGTGCAGATGCACTGGATACGGGTCGAGGACGTCCCGGAGATATGGGACAGATACGAGGAGGTGGGTCTGACGACGATTCAGGGCTGCGGCGACGGCGCGCGCAACGTCCTCGGCTGTCCCGCCGCCGGACTGACCGACCACGAGTGCTTCGACGCCCAACCCGTCGTCGACGCCGTCTCGGAGTACTTCACCGGCAACCGGGAGTACGCGAACCTCCCGCGGAAGTTCAAGATGACCATCACGGGCTGCCGGGAGGACTGTGCGCAGTCGCAGATAAACGACGTCGGCCTCGTTCCGGCGCGCAGGGAGGCGGACGGGCGGGACGTCTACGGCTTCCACGTCCGCGTCGGCGGCGGCCTCTCGGACGGCCCGCGCATGGCCTCGAACCTCGACGTCTTCGTCCGCCCCGAGGACGCCGTCGAGTTCTGCCGCGCCGTCGCGCAGACGTTCAAGGAACTCGGCGACCGGAACAACCGCGGCGTCTGCCGGATGCGCTATCTCGTCGAGCAGATGGGTCCGGAGGCGTTCGAGGCGGCCGTCCGCGACCGGTGCGACGCCGACCTGCCGTCGCGCGGGACCGACCTCACGCGCGGTTACGCGGGCGACCACGTCGGCGTGCGCGAACAGAAGACCGATGGACTCCACTACGTCGGGTTCAACGTGATAGCGGGTCGGATGGGCGGCGACGAGTTCGTCGCGGCCGCCCGCGCCGCGCGGGAGTACGGCACCGACGAGAGCACCGTCCGCCTCGCCACCGACCAAAACTTCCTCGTCACGCACGTCCCGAAGGAGAACCTCTCGGACCTCCTGAACGAGCCGTTCGCCCGGAAGTACGAACACGACCCCGGGCCGTTCGCCCGCGGCGCGGTCGGTTGCACCGGGTCGGAGTTCTGCAACTACGGCATCATCGAGACCAAAAATCGGGTGTACCGCTGGGCGAAGGCGCTCGACCGGCGAATCGAGACGCCCGCGGACCTCGACGTCGTCCGGATGCACATGTCCGGGTGTTCGGCGTCGTGCGCCCAACCGCAGATAGCCGACATCGGCTTCCGCGGCGAGACGGTGGCGGTGGACGACCCCGAGGAGACGACGAACGACGAGGGCGATGCGGTCGTCGAGGGGATGGACGTCGGCCTCGGCGGTTCCTTGGGGGCGGACAACGACTTTCTCGACTGGGTGGAGGGAGCCGTCCCCGCCCGCGCGGTGATTCCCGCGCTCGAACAGTTGTTCGCGGCGTTCGCCGACGAACGCGACGACGGCGAGCGATTCTACGAGTGGACCCGCCGCGTCGACAACGACCGCCTGCGCACCGTGATGCGGGGTGCAGATGCCAACGTCTCGGGAGGTGTCGCGCATGGGGACTGACGGAAACGAGCGGCGACTCCCGCACGTGCCCGAGACGGGCGGCGACGACGACGAAGCGACCGTACCGCCGGTGAGCGGCGGAGACGGAAAATCCGGACGAACGGCGGGGAGCCGCGACGACCTGCGACTCATCAAGTACCGCCGGGGGCGCCCGAACGAACCACCCGCAGAGGGTGGGGGAGACGACGCGCCGAACGACACGGGTTCGGCGTGCGGATGCGGCGGCGGGTGCGCCTGCGACTCCGGCGGCGCCCGCTCCGACGGCGGGACGCGGACCGCGGCCGAAAGCCGCGCGCGGACCCCGTCGGAACCGCAGTCCGACGGCGGCACCCGCCCCGAGAACGTCGACGCCGACGGGAACCTCACGGACCTGAACTTCACCGAACCCGCGGCGGGCAAGAGCCAGGACGTGTACGACGACGCCCCCGACAGGCGGGTACAGGTGCCCGACGGCGTCGAGTTGGACACGCCCGGCTACTCCATCCGGCGAGAGATGAGCGACGTCGAGGAACCGGACGGAAAGACGTGGTTCATGGAACTCGACGCGGCGGTCATCGACGAGGGGCGGTGCATCCAATGCGGCACCTGCGTCGCCTCCTGCCCCTCGGACTCCATCGGCATCGGCGACGACGGCCTGCCGGAGTTGGTGAAGATGTGCACCGGCTGTTCGCTCTGCTGGGACTTCTGCCCGCGCGGCGGCCTACGGTACGAGCGCCAGTGGAAGATAACCGGCGGCGAGGACAACGTGAAGGGGGCCGGCGACCCCATCACGGAGTTCTCCGCGCGCGTCGAGGAGGAGTGGCGCGGGAACGCACAGGACGGCGGCGTCGTCACCTCCGTGCTGATACACCTGCTCGAAGCCGGCGAGATAGACGGCGCCTTGGTCGCCACCGAGTCCGACGAGGAGCCGTGGAAGGCGGAGTCGTTCCTCGCGACGACGCCCGCGGAGCTAATCGAGAGCGCCGGGAGCTTCTACAATCAGACGATGGCGCTCGGAAATCTCGGCGTCGAACAGTGGGAGGAGAAACTCCCCGACAAGTCGCCCGAGGACCTCTCTTTGGCCCTCGTCGGGACGCCCTGCGAGATAGAGGGCATCCGCGCGCTACAGGACTTCGGGTGGGACTACGCGAGTCAGGAGGACGGCGTCCGCGCGATAGACTACACCATCGCGCTGATGTGCACGAAGAACTTCAACTACCACCGGCTCATCGGCGAGCAGTTGGCGGAAAAGCGGGACCTACCGCCCGAGGATATCGGCAAGTTGGACGTCCTCGACGGGAAGTTGATGGCGTACGACCACGACGGCCGGATGATTCTCGAGGAGGACGTCGAGGCGTTCCACGGCGCGGCGCTGAAGGGCTGCGACGAGTGCGCGGACTTCACGGGCTACTGCGCGGACCTGACAGTCGGTTCCGTCGGGTCGAGCGACGAGTACTCAAGCGTCATCGTCCGAACGGAGCGGGGGATGGAGGCGTGGGAACTGACGGAACCGGACCTCGACTACCACGACTTAGAAGACAAATCGGCCGTCGGCGGCCTGCAGTCGTGGGACAAAAAGCGGGCGTTCGAGGCGCTGCAGCGTCCGTTCGACCCGGACGCGCCGCGGTTCATCGAGTACGAAGAGCACGCGGAGAACTACGGGACGACCCTGCGCGCCCACGAGTCGGACCACTGAGGCGGCGCGGCCGGCACGTAGGCGGCGCACGATGCGACCGGCGGTTGGTCAGAGCGCGTTCGCGTCCACCTCGCCGACGAGGCGGCGGAGGGCGACGTAGACGCCGAGGCCGACGAGAGCGTAGGCGGCGACGACGACGGCCGCCGAGGCGTCCGCGCTCCCGATTGCGAGGCGCGCGGCCGTGTTCACCGGGTTGTTCGGGAACAGCGCCGTGCCGCCGAAGACGAACAGCACGCCGACGGAGTAGAGGAACTGCGCCGAGCGTCGCTCCGGCGAGAGCAGGGCGACGACGGCCCCCAGCGAGCAGACCAGCACCGACAGCGCCGCCACGAGGGCGAGGAGCGCGAGCGGGTTCGCCACGCGCGTTCCGTTGACCCCCAGCAGCACGACCCACAGCGCCGCCTGTGCGGGCGCCAGCGCCGCCGCGGCGAGCAGTTTGCCGTCCACGATTTCGCGCAGGGTGACGGGGGCGACCCGGAGCAGTTCGAGGGTGCCCCGCTCCCGTTCCTCGGCGATCGAGTCCACCGTGAGCGACCCGCTGATGAACACCGGAAGGAACAGCAGCAGGGGCACCAGTACGGTGTAGGTGAAGCCGTAGTACGGACTGGACTGCGTCTCCGGCGGCAGGTCGACCGGGAGCGCGCTCAGCCACGCCGCGCGGTCGGTCCGCTCTGCGCGTTCGAGGTTCCGGAGCACGTCGCGCAACTGCACGACGACGACGGTGGTCTGGACGTTCCCGTCCGGCACCGTCGCCGACACGTGCACCCTGCCGTCGCGAACCTCGCCGATCAACACCGCGTCGACTCCGGTCTCGGAGGGACGCTCGAAGGCGTCCGTCGCGGCCGCGGCGTCCGGGTAGACGTGGGAGTCCACGCCCGTCACCTCGTCGGCGGCGCGGACGAGTTCGTCCGTCGCACCGCCCGCTATCGCCACGTCCACCTCGTAGCCCCCCATCTCGCCGGGGTCGTACAGCGAGACGAGGCCGACGACGAGGAACGACGAGAACGCCGCGATGAACAGCTGTAACACCAGCGCGAGTACGATTGTCTTCTCCTCGCCCAGCGAGGCGAGTTCGCGCCGGGCGACGGTGACTCGGGCGTCGCTACCCAAGGAAACTCACCACCGTGTAGTTGTAGGCGGCGTGAACCGCCACCGCGACGAGAAACGCCGCGGCGTAGGGCCGCTTGCCTCGCGAGGCGCCGACGGCGGAGATGCCGGCGGTGACGGCATGGAGGGCGAGCGGAGCGAACAGCAGTGCGACGGCGAGGAGGAGGCCCGCGGCGCCGCCCGAAACCGCCCCCGCGCCCGCGCCGCCGAGGGCGCCGGCGTCGACGCCCGCGGGGGCGAGGAGGGTCCGGCCGAGTTCCAATCGCTGCAGACCGATGAGCTGTGCGACGGCGGTGAACTTCTCGCCGACGAAAAATCCCAGTCCGGAGAGCGCGCCGAGGCGGAGCGCCGTCGGGAGCGTCCGCTCGAAGCGCGACTTCTCGAACGCCGCGAAGACGTGGAGGCTCTTGGCCGCCTCCTCGACGAGCGCCACCAAGAGCAGCATCGTCGGAACGGTGAGCGCGACGGGCAGGACGAACAGCACGGCGACGGCCAGCAGTTCAGCGGCGAAGACGAACGGAATCGACAGGGCGGAGACGACGGCCGCGTCCCGCGGCCGGGAGACGCGCGCGTCGAGGGCGTCGAGGAACTTCAGCGGGACCGACCGCTGAGTGAACATGTCCTCCTCGCGGTAGACGCCCGCGCCGAGGGCGAATAGGGCGACGCCGCAGAGGAAGAACGGTCCCGTCGAGAACAGATACTCCCCGAGGCTCACTGATTGGGTTCCCAGATCGCGGACGACGAGCGTGAGCGGCGAGATGAGCGCGACGGGCGTCACCTGCGTGAAGATGGCCGGGACGAACGTGTAGGAGGTGAGAAACACCGACACCGCGACGGTGACGAACGTGAGTTCCTTGAACGACCGCGCGAACATCGCGCCGACGAACGTCGCCCCGAGGAAGACGAGGCCGATTGGCAGGACGGCCGCCACAGAGACGAGGCCGCCGCCGACTGCGAGGGCGATGGCCGTCGTGAGGCCGACGAGGGCGAGGAGGTAGGGGAGCGTCTTCCCGAGGACGATGTCCCCCGGCGAGACGGGCGCGACGAGGAGCAGTTCCCCGCGGCGGTTGATTCGCTCGTTCAGCATCGTCCCGCCGTAGGCCTGCACGACGAAGTTCATCGGCACGAGGAACGCGAACGCGAGGACTAAGGAGGCGAACGGGAACGGCGGCCGGATGTCGACCGGCGACCCGGTGGACCCCGAGGCGAACGGATTGACGCCTCCGAGGTTCGGCACCGAGAGCGACCCATCTGAGCCGGTGGTCCCCGCGGACGCGCCGCCGTCCGTCGAACCGGCGGTCGAGCCGGCGGATACGCTGCCGTCCGTCGAACCCGACGCGCTTCCGTCGCCGGCGGTGCCGTCCTCCCCCGACCCGCCGGACGCGACGCCGTCTGCGCCGTCAGCGGTTCCGTCGGAGGTCGACGCCGTCCCCGCCGGAAGCGACGACTCCCGGGAGGCGTACTCCAGGGAGACGACGACGGGGAACGCCGCCGTCGCGTTCTCCTCGGCCAGCATCGTCCGCGTGTTGTACCGCCGGATGGCGTCGTTCAGTTCCGCGAGCGCGGCGCGACTCTTCTGTGAGTCGTCGGCGGCGATATACCCTTGACCGACGAACAGGTCGACCTCGTCCATCCGACTCACGTCGGCCGGTCGCGGGTCGAGCGCCGACGACGCCGCGACGGGGCCGTAGTACGGGCTATCGGCGTCGACGCCGACGCGGTAGATGTTCCGGTCGAGGGCGACGCCGCCCGTCACGACGCCGGCGCTGGCGACGCCGCCGGCGAGGACGAGAGCGACGAGGACGAACCCGAGCGTCCGGCGGTCGACCGTCGCCGCCGAACGGGAGACCTCCCAACGGGCGATGCGGCGGACCGCGCTGAGTCGCTCTGCGAGCGACCGACTCACCGCTCGCCCCCGTCTCCACCCTCGTCTCCGTCCGTTCTCTCGCCCCGTCGTTCGTCCGTCCGTCCGCCGTCGGCCCGCGCGGCCGCGGCGGGGTCCGCGCGTCCCCGGCCGTCCTCGCGCGCCGCGGGCGGTCGGCCGGCGAGGTCGAGGAAGATGTCCTCCAGACTCGGCTCCGCCGTTCGGATGTCGGTCACCTCGCCGCCCGCGGCCTCGGCCTCGGCGCGGGCGGCCTCGACCGCCCCCATGTCGTCGACGACGCGCAGGTAGCGACCGTCGTCGGTCGCTTCCAAGCCTTCGACGTGCACCGTGGTGAACACGCGGTAGGTCGTCTCGCCGTGCTCCTCGCGTATCTCGGGCACCGTGCCGCGGGCGATTATCTCCCCGCGGTTCATGATGACGACGCGGTCGCAGACGCTCTCGACGTGATAGAGGTTGTGCGCGCTGAACACGACGGTCTTGCCGCGTTCGGCCAACTCGCGCGTGAACTCCAGGACGTAGTTCGTCGTCAACGGGTCCAGCCCCGACGCCGGTTCGTCGTAGACGAGCAGGTCGGGGTCGTTGACCAGCGACCGAGCGATGGCCACCTTCCGCTTCATCCCCTTCGACATATCGCCCAGTCGCCGGTCTCTGTGCTCCAGTTCGAGTCGGTCGAGGGTGTCCTCGGTCCGGCGCGTCGCCTCCGCCCGGGGAACGTCGTACAGGTCCGCGAAGAAGCGGAGATACGACCGCGCAGTCATGTCCTCGTAGAGCGGCGACTCCTCGGGCAGAAAGCCGAGGTGACGGCGCATCTCCGCGTCGTCCGCCGCGTACTCGCCCACCTCGACGGTCCCCTCGGTCGGTTCGACCAGTCCGGCGAGCATCTTCAGCGTCGTCGTCTTTCCCGCGCCGTTCGGCCCCACGACGCCGAATATCTCCCCCTCGTCCACCTCGAAGTCGCTCCCCACGACGGCGGGGAATCCCCCGTACGTCTTCCTGAGCCCCGCGACTCGTATCATGACCGGGGAGAGGGAGGACCCCCGGATAAATCGTTCGCGCAGATACTCAGCGTTGATACTCGGAGCGTCGGCGCAGTAATGAGGGTCCGCGCGAAACCGTCCGACCGTGCCCGCAGACGACTACCTCGACTCGCAGACCGCCCTGTTCGTCGGCGGGTTCGTCGCCGTCCTGTTCTGGTTCGCCGCCGGCCTCGCGTTCGTCGCCGGCGGCGACGCCCTCCCGGTCGTCCGGGCGTTCGCGCTCGGATTCGTCGGGTTGGGGGCGCTGTTCTTCCTCATCGGCGTCGTCGTCGCGGCGGCGCTCCGTCGAAGAGCGTAGCGTCGCCCTCGCGGCGACACGCTTTGGTGGGTGTGCGACCGTCGTTCGAACGTATGACAACTACTGTCGTACGCGACGAGAAGGGACGGTGGCATCGAACGGACATCCTAGCCTGCGGGGAGTCGTCCGTGCTGACGACCGCCGACGAACGAGAGGCCGACCCCGACGAGTTGGGCGAGGATCGCTGTCCGAACTGCACGTGGTAGGCGGGTCAGTCGTACTCGTAGAACCCCGTTCCCGTCTTCTTTCCGAGGTCGCCCGCTTCCACCTTGCGCTTGAGGAGGTACGCCGGCTTGTACCGGTCGCCCAGTTCTTCGTGGAGGGTTCGCGAGGCGTCCAGGCAGACGTCGAGGCCGATGTGGTCCGCCAGCGTCAGCGGTCCCATGGGGACGTTCGTCCCGAGCGTCATCCCGCGGTCGATGTCCTCCTTCGAGGCGACGCCCTCGTCGTAGGCGCGGATGCCCTCGTTCAGCCACGGCATCAGGATGCGGTTGGTGACGAAGCCGGGTTTGTCGTCGGACTCCCAGGTCTCCTTGCCGAGGGCCTCAGAGAACCCGTGCGCGAGTTCGACGACGGCGGGGTCGGTCTTCTCTCCGACGACGACTTCGACGCCCTTCATCACCGGGACCGGGTTCATGAAGTGGACGCCGACCACCGCCTCCGGGCGGTTCGTCGCGGCGGCGATGGCGGTGATAGAGAGCGTGCTCGTGTTCGTGGCCAGCACCACGTCCTCGTCGACGACGCCGTCCAGGTCGGCGAAGATGTCGCGTTTGAGGTCCATGTCCTCGACGGCCGCCTCGACCACGAGGTCCGCCGCCGCGAGGTCGGGTAACTCGGTCGTGCCGCGCACCCGGTCGAGGGCGTCGTCGGCCTCCGACTGCGAGAGTTTCTCCTTGCGCACGAACCGAGACAGGGAGTCCTCGATGCTGTCGAGGCCGCGTTCGACGTACTCCTCGGCGATGTCGCGCATCACCACGTCGTACCCCGACGTCGCCGCCACCTGCGCGATGCCGTTGCCCATCGTCCCGGCGCCGACGACGCCGACCGTTTCTACCTCTGATAAATCACGAACGTCCATGAACCTCCGTCGACGTCACGGATGCTAAACGTGACGAACCGTCGGCAATATCCGTCGTTATCGGGAGGACATGTTTCTTCTCATACATGGACGGAAACCCTCAAGTTGCAGAACGTGAAGGTAGGGGTCAACGGGTGAAAGCGTGAATCAAGGTGCCGACAGCGGACGCGAGGGTGACGACGCCGCCGGTGGGAGCGACGGCGTCGAGGACCGAACGATGGGGACGGGTGACGCCGCCGAGGATGCGGAAATCGACGGCCCGGAGGAAGATGCCGACGCCGTCGACGAGGGGGGCGAGGGGACGATAGCGGAGGGGGACCCCGAGTCGTGGAGCGCGGCGGCACCGACCGACGGCGACGGGGAGGTCCCCCTCCCGTGGACCGTCGTCGACGAGGAGGAGTTCGAGGAGACGTTCCCCGAGGCGTTGGAGGAACTGCGCTTCGTCGGCCCGAAGACCGCCGCGGCCCTCCGCGACTCCCCGATAGACGCGGCGGACGTGGCCCGCAAGCGCGTCTCCTACCGCGACCTGACCGCGCACGGCGTCCATCCGGGCGTGGCCGCGAAAATCCGGCGCGAGCACTCGCTGTCGTGGTCGTTCGACGCCGAGGACGGCGACCTGTCGCGCCGGTCCTCGCAGGTGCGCGGACTCGACGACGACGAACGCGCGTGGGTCGCCGCGTCCTCGGAATGGGCGGCGGACGAGGCGTCGGCCGCCGAGTCGGCGTGGCAGACGCGGGCCGACGGAGTCGAGGGGGACGGCGACGGGACGCCGGCGTCGACGACGGCCGAGGAGGGAACCGGGTCGACGGCCGACGCGGAGGCGGAGTGGCGCGCGGCGGCCGAAGAAACCGCGTCGGACGGGCCGACGCGCGACGAGGAGGCCGCGTGGCGGGCGAAGTCGACGCCCGACGGAGGGCGAGGGGACGAGACGGACGAGGAAGCCGCGTGGCGCGAGCGGGCGACCGAATCCGAGGCGGCGGCGCGGGACGACGGGACCGAGTGGTTCTCCGACGACGCCGAGGCGGCGTGGCGCGAGCAGAGTGCGCCGACGCCCGTGACGGCCCTCGACGCCGTCGGCGACGACCACGCGGCGCGACTCGCGGACGCCGGCATCCGCTCCGTCCGCCGACTCGCCACCGCGGACCCCGCGAGCGTCGCTGACGCCCTCGAACTCGGCGAGCGACGGATTCGACGGTGGTGCGAGGCGGCCCGAGCCCACTTCGACTGAGCGGACCGGAGAACTATTTACTCTTCGAGTTAATTATTATCCGAAACCTCAGATACCATTAGAGTCGTTCTTTCCCGCTTCTGACACGCGAATTAGGAATCCGCTACTGAATCTCCTCTGCGCTATTTTTATATACGTGGTGACCGGAACCAGAAGTGATGAAAGCCGGTGCTGCGTCCGGGGGGTCTGTCGAGAAACCCCCCGGGCGACCGGTCCGCACCGCGACCCCCACCTGCACGCTTCGCCTCGACTCGCGGAGGTGCGTTCTAACCGATGGCCACCCAGGAAGACACCACCCCGACGGAAGCGGTATCGAACGCGACGACTATCACGCGGATCATCGACGTAGTCGCCGCCGCGGCCCCGGAGATTCGCGCCGGTCTGCCCGGCCGTCGGGTGTACGCGGAGACGGACAACCCCTCCGGCGAGACTCCGCTGGAGGCGGATATCTTCGCCGACGACATGCTCCGCGACCGCCTCGGCGACCTGCGGGGCGTCGGCGAGTACGCTAGCGAGGAACGCGAGGAGGTTATCGACACGGGTACCGGCGGCCTCTCGGTCTGTATCGACCCGCTCGACGGCTCCTCGAACCTGAAGCCCAACAACACGATGGGCACCATCGTCGCCGTCTACGACGCCCCCCTCCCGGCCGCGGGCACGGACATGGTCGCGGCGGCCTACGTCCTGTACGGCGCGACGACGACGATGGTCGTCGCGCGCGACGATACCGTCTCCGAGTACGTGATCGACCAGGAGGGCGACTACGAGACGATACGCGAGGACGTGTCGCTCCCGGACGACCCGACGGTGTACGGCTTCGGCGGGCGGGTACCCGACTGGGTGGACGACTTCGCCGACTACGCCGAGGAGGTGGAGTCCGACCCGAGCATGAAACTCCGCTACGGCGGGTCGATGATCGGCGACGTGAACCAGGTGATGACGTACGGCGGCATCTTCGCCTATCCGACCCTCGCGGACGCCCCGGAGGGGAAACTCCGCGTCCAGTTCGAGGGGTATCCCGTCGGTTACATCGTGGAGACGGCCGGCGGGCGGTCCTCCGACGGCGAGCGGTCGCTCATGGACGTCGAGAAGGACGGACTGCACGCGCGGACGCCGGTGTACGTCGGCAACGAGGAGTTCGTCGACGACCTGGAAGCGGCGTTCGACGACTGACCGGCGGCGCTCCGACGGCTTTGCGCCGGGGACGGCCCGCGGTCCGCCGTATCTTACATAGAAAACGATTTTGAACTCCCCCGCGCAGTCCGGGGTATGAAGGTCCGAATCGGCGCCGACGCCTCCGACGAGGAGGCGTCCGCCATTGCGAGCGCCCTCGCACAGCACCTCGGGTCGGCGGTCGAGGTGTACGCCGGCGGGGCGGACGCGCCCGCGGCGACGGCCGACGCACCGACCGCGGAGTACCCGTTGGACGACGAGTTAGGGCCGACCGAACGGGAGGAGCGACTGCGCGCGGAGATTCGCGACATCCTCGAAGGCGGCCCCGAGAAGTACCGCGCGCGCCTCGGCGACCAGGGGAAACTGTTCGTCCGCGACCGACTCGAACTCTGGTTCGGGGAGACGGGCGAGTCCGCGCGCGGGGGAGCGGACAAGAACGGGGCCGACGAGGGGGGTGACGGTATCACGTTCGAAGACGGCAAGTTCGCCCACTTCGACGGCTGGCACCCCGACAGTCCCGAGGTGGAGGACGCCGACGACGGGAACCGCCTCCCGGCCGACGGCCTCATCACGGGCGCCGCGACGTTCGAGGGGCGGGACCTGCACTTCATGGCGAACGACTTCACCGTGAAGGCGGGGTCGATGGCCCGCCACGGCGTCGAGAAGTTCCTCCGGATGCAGCAGCGAGCCCTCAAGAGCGGCAAGCCGGTGCTCTACCTGATGGACTCCTCGGGCGGCAGAATCGACCAGCAGACCGGCTTCTTCGCGAACAGGGAAGGAATCGGGAAGTACTACTACAACCACTCGATGCTCTCCGGCCGAGTTCCGCAGATCTGCGTCCTCTACGGCCCGTGCATCGCCGGCGCGGCCTACACTCCCGTCTTCGCGGATTTCACCGTCATGGTCGAGGGGATGTCCGCGATGGCCATCGCCTCTCCGCGCATGGTCGAGATGGTGACGGGCGAGAAGATAGACATGCAGGACCTCGGCGGCGCGCGGATGCACGCCGAGGAGTCCGGCAGCGCCGACCTCGTCGCCCGCGACGAGACCCACGCCCGCGAACTCGTCGCGGAGTTGGTGACGTACCTCCCCGACAAGGCCGGCGAGAAGCCCCCGAAATCGGAGACGCTCCCCCCGAAGTACTCCCCCGACGGCATCGACGAACTCATCCCGGAGGCGCCGAACCGCCCGTACGACGTCCACGACCTCTTAGACAGGGTCGTCGACGCCGAGTCGGTCTTCGAACTCAAGCCCGACTACGGGACGGAGATCGTCACCGCGTTCGCCCGCATCGACGGCCGGCCCGTCGGCGTCGTCGCCAACCAACCCGCCCAGCGGTCGGGCGCCATCTTCCCCGACGCCGCCGAGAAGGCCGCGGAGTTCATCTGGACCTGCGACGCCTACGAGGTTCCCCTCCTCTATCTCTGCGACACGCCGGGGTTCATGGCCGGGTCACAGGTGGAAAAAGACGCCATCTTAGAGAAGGGCAAGAAGTTCATCTACGCCACCTCGTCGGCGACGGTGCCGAAACAGACCGTCGTCGTCCGCAAGGCGTACGGCGCGGGCATCTACGCGATGGGCGGTCCAGCCTACGACCCCGAGAGCGTCCTCGCGCTCCCCTCCGGCGAGATCGGAATCATGGGACCGGAGGCGGCTATCAACGCCGTCTACGCGAACAAACTGAACGACATCGACGACCCCGAAGAGCGGAGGCGGCGGGAGGACGAACTCCGCGAGGAGTACCGCCGCGACATCGACGCCCACCGGATGGCGAGCGAAGTCGTCATCGACGAGATAGTCCCTCCCTCGGACCTCCGCGCCGAACTCGCCGGCCGGTTCGCCTTCTACGCCGACGTGGAGAAGTCCCTCCCCGAGAAGAAACACGGCACCGTCCTCTGAGGCGGCGACCGTTTCACCCCGGCCGCCGGGCCGTAGGCGAACGTTTATCGGGCGGTAACGTACAAATTATCCAGACTCTCTTCCGGTATGTGACGACTACTGAGAAGTGTTGTCCGCGTGAACGGTGGCATGGCAGCACCCAACGCGACGAGGTCGGCGATGCTCTTCTCCGACGCCCTCGACGCGCTCGCCCGACGGGAGCGGACCCTCTGGACCGCCGTCGCCGTCACGTACGTCCTCGACGTCGCGCTCACCGCCTACGGTCTCAGCCTCGGGTTCGAGGAGGCGAACCCCATCGCCCGCGCGACGATGCTCGCCGTCGGCCCGCTCCCGGCGATGATCGCCCTCAAGACCGCCGTCGTGGGCGTCGCCGCCGTCTTCACGCGGTACGCCCCGCCCGGCGGCCGACCGCTCATCCCGCTCGCCGTGGCGATGCCGTGGGCGGTGGCCTCGGTCTCGAACTCCGTCCTCATCTTCGGCTGAGTCGCCCGCACCCTCCGATTCGAGAGACGGGCGCTCAGCGCCGCGTCTCCAGCGCCGCGCGAATTCCGCGCAGTTCGTCGCGGACGGCGCGCCACTGCTCGACGGTGCCCGGAATCGGGTCGTCGGCGCGGCGGGCGAGGCGGCCCACGAGGTCCGCGGCCCGTCGCGCGTCGCCGACGGCCGACAGCGACAGGTCGCCGCCCCCGGCGATCTCGACGGTGACAGTCCCGTATCCGAGCGCGCCGCCGACCGCGGACCGCCGGTAGGACACGTCCTGTACGCGGTCGAGTTCGAGCGTCGTCACCCGCCGGGCGCGCCGGCCGCGCTTTGCGTACACCGCGCGGTCGGTGACGACGTACTCGGTCGCGTAGACGGGGTAGAGACCGCTCCCGGCGACGAGGACGGCGAGCATGAGCACGGGTACTGCGGAGTACCACGGAAGGCCGAACGCGAGCGGAACCGCGAGCGACGCGAGGGCGACGACGACACCGACTGCCAGTTGCGGGAGGGCGCTGACGAGCACCGGCCCGCCGGTCCACTCGACCGCCTCGTCCGCGTCGAGCGTGACCCACTCGACCGCGCTCATCGCCCGTTCGAGGCGGTCTCGTCCGTGCGTTCGTCCGCGCCGGCCGAGTCGACCGCCCCGGCATCGTCGCTCGGCGTTTCGGCCGACAGTTCGTCCACCGTGCCCGCGTCGTCCGTCTCCGCGTCGCGCGTCGCCGCGTCCGCCGTCGCGCGGTCCGATTCGAGGAGCGTCCGAATCGACCGGAGTTCGGTCACCACCTCGTCGAGGACGGCCGCCTTGCCGGTGTCCTCCTCGCCGGTCCCGGTCGACCGCTTCACGCGTCGGTTGACGAGTTCGGCCACCTCGCGGGGGTTCTCGACGGAGCCGAACCGCATCTCGATGCCCGACCCCCCGGCGGTGCTGATGTCGACGTTCCCGAACCCGACGTAGGAGCCGAGGATACCCTGACTGTAGGAGGTGTTTTGCACCTTGTCGAACCCCACCTTCTGCACGTCGCGCGAGAGGATGCCGGACTTGCGGTAGAGACCGCTCGTCGTGACCACGTAGTGCGTGTTCCGCAGCGAGAGGTACGCCGAGGCGACGATGGGGATGCCGACGAGGACGAGTGAGAGTGGGAGGCCGACGGCGAGGGCGGGGACGATACTCGCGGGGTGCGGCGTGTCCGACCAGACGACCTCCTCGTCGTCATCCAGCGTCAGCCAGTCGAGTTCGGGTTCCATGGACGGCGAGACGAGAGTCGGAGAGATAACCGTTGGGCCGGGGGGTCACGACGCTCCCGTCGAGTCCGCCCGCAGGGCGTCGACCAGCACGGCCCACGCCAGTCCGGCGAGTCCCACGTCCCGGGCGAGTACGTCGCCGAAGGCGCCGTCGAGGACGAGAGCGACGGCGAGGTAGCCGCAGGTGGCGGTGAGCGAGACGGCGGCGACGGCGGCGGCGAACACCGTGTAGCGGTCCGCGAGGATGGCCGCGCCGAATCCGACTTCCAAAACCCCGTTGAGGAGCATGAACGCGACGGGCGAGACGAGAATCCACGGCTCCAGCCAGTCGGTGACGTAGACGGCCCACGCCGCCGGGTCGAGCAGTTTGTGGACGCCCGCGAGGAGGACCATCGCGCCGAGGCTCAGACGCGCCAGCGTGGCGGGGTCCGGGGCGCGGGCGGCCAGCGTCCGGAGTCGGTCCCGCGTCGCGGCGTCTCGGTCCACCGCGGCTACTCCTCCGGGCGTTTCAGCGAGAGCGCCGTCCGGTCGAACTCACAGACCAGGTCGTCGTCTTGGTTGAACGCCTCGACGTGCATCGTGACGATACCGCGTTCGCCGTCGGACGTCTCCCGCTTGTCCGTGACGGTGCTCTGCGCGCGAATAGTGTCGCCGTGGAAGACGGGGTTCGGGTGCTCCACGTCGTCGTAGGAGAGGTTCGCCACGATGGTGCCGTCCGTCGTGTCGGGAATCGAGAGCCCGACGGCCAGCGACAGCGTGTACAGTCCGTTCACGAGTCGCCCGCCGAACCGCGTCTCGCCCGCGAACTCCTCGTCCAGATGCAACGGCTGCTGGTTCATCGTCATGTCGCAGAAACGCTGGTTGTCGGACTCGGAGACGGTCCGGCGCTTCTCGTGAGCGATGGTCTCGCCCACCTCGAACTCCTCGTAGTAGCGTCCGGTCATACGTCTCCATCTCGTCTCTGTCGAAAAACCGTGACGGTCCGGGAGCCGCAAACCCCTTCTCGTCGTCTTCCTAACGAATGGACGAACGGACGGTCGCCGTCCGCCTCAGATACAGATGAACGCGAAATCCGCCTCCGTCCTGCTGGTCGTCGCACTGCTCGGTTCGAGCGCGTTCGTCGGCGGGGTCGCCGGCGCGTCGAACGCGACACTCGACGTCCGACCCTCGGAATCGGACGCCGGGTCGGCGACGTACGCGACGACGATAACCATCGATGAGAGCGACGCGGGTCCGCTGGACTCCTTCGAGATGCATCTCGGCGAGACGGGGACGACCCCGTCGTCGGTTCCGCCGGACTCCGTCGTCGTCGCCGGTATCGACCGAGGCAGCGACCGACCGGGAACCGAAGTCGACGTCTCGGTCCGCGACGACATCGCGGGCGTGAGCGTCAGCGACGGCACCGTCGAAGTGGTCTTCGATGGAACGAGCGACCTCCGCGCGGGCGACCAACTCGTCGTCGTCGTCGAGGGGCTACCGACGCCCGCGCCGGGCGAGTACACCGTCCCGCTGAGCCTCAACGCCCCCGGCGAGCGCACGACGGTGAACGCTACCGCCACCGTCTCCGGGACCGCCGGCGCGACGCCCGCGTCGACAGATGGACCGGGGACGACGACGGAGACCGACGGCGCCGACGCGGTGGCGCTGACCGATTCGCCGGTGCCCGGGTTCGGTCCGGTCGCCGCCGCCGTCGCGGTGCTCGCCGCGGCGGCGTTCGCGGCCCGCACCTCGAGGCGGTGAGCCCGGAACGGGGAAAGAAATAGGGACAAGACACTACCTCGGCCGGCCCCTATGTACGCCCATGAGTACGACCCGCTGTTCGCGCTGTTCGACGGTCGTCCCCGAGACGCGATTCTGCCTGAACTGCCGTGCGACGCTCGATGCGGTCGGAATTCCGGACCGCCACCCAGAGCTCACGAGCCACCTGAGCGACGTCGCCGCGAAGGCGGACCACGAGAGCGTCACCTTCGAGACGCTCCGGTCGAAGCACGACCGATACGACCGGCCGCTGGGCGCGTACCTGTTCGAGGACGAACGACCGCGGTTCGTCCTCACCGTGGACGAACTCGCCGTCGACGGCCCCGACGACGAGACGTGGTCGGTGAACCCCGGCTTCAGAAAACGGGGGCACGCCCTCGTGAGCGACCGGCGGGTGGTCGTCGTCTCGCCGTCCGACCGCGGCGACCAGGTGGGGGCGTTCTCCTTCGACGACGTGGTCGGCGTCGAGACGGGGTCGTCGTGGCTGACGGACACGCTCTCGCTCGAACTGGCCGACGGATCGACGGCGACGCTCTCCGTCGCCGCCCCGGACGAACTCGACGCGGTCGCAGACCGGATGCGCGAACTGGCGCACAGCGTCCACTCGTCGGCCTCGCGGGCCGTCGGCTTCCGCCGCGACCTCGACGCCGCCGTCGCCGACGCGACGGACGCCGAGACGGCGCTCAGGGCGGCGGCCGACCTGTTCGCCGACCGGGACGGGGAGTCGGGAGCCGACCGCTTCGTCGCGGAGGCCGACTCCGCCGAGGAACTGTTCGCGCTCCTCTCGGATTCGACGCTCGTCGGGCCGTCCCCGTCGCGTCGCGCCGACGAGAAGAACGAGGGCGGAACGACTGCGAGCGGCGAGGACGGGACGCCCGCCGACGAGCTAGTCGGTCGGCTTCCGACGGCGCGGGCGCCCCGACTCGACGCCCGACCGCTCGGGCGGAATCTCAAGCGCGCGTTCCGGGAAGGCGACCCGAAGGAGGCCGGCAAGTGGGCCATCGGCGCGGGTATCGCCGGATTTAGCCTCGCCGCCTCCCTGCCGTTCTCGACGGCGGCGGGCCTCGGCGCCATCGCCCTCGGCGGCGCCGCCACCGGCGCGTACGCCAGCGCCAACCCCGACTCGGCCGCCGCGCGCATCGACCCGTTGGAGATGGCCGTCGGCGCGCGGACGCGGGGCCGGCGGTGGGACCGGGAGGGCGGCCCCGGCGGGGCCGCCGCCGGCAACCTCCTCGGCGCGGCCGAACACGTCTTCGACCGGACGAACCCCCCGGCCGAGTACGCCCACTGGTACGCCAACGTCGACCCCGAAGCGATACTCCGCGGGGCCGAGATTGGCGCGCGCGCGGCCGACGCCTCCTCCGAGGTCGGAAACCGGACGACCGGGGCGCTGCTGGGCGGCGGGTTCGGCCTCGCCTACGGCTACAGCGGTCTGGACGCCGACGACGGCGAACTCGAGGAGTTGCTCGACGACGACGACCTGCGGAGCGTGTTACCGTCCGAAGACGTCCTCGGCGGGGTGGAAGACGGCGTCGGCGGCGAGGCGTTCGTCGAGTCGGCCGCCGAACCGGCGGTCGAGAGCGACGCCGAGGACGCGGCGGACGGAGGCGGAACGGGCGACGGCGACGGTGGAGACGACTCCACCGGCGACGGTGACGGTTCGCCGTCCCGAGACGGCAGCGGCGAGTAAGTCCGGAGCACACCGCTTTCGTCGGAGCCTATCCGGACTGAGCCTCGAACGGTCCGACGACGGGCGGCCACACGCAACTTAACGGGAGGCGCCGTGACGGGAGACGTGCTCAGCGTCTCCGACGTGGCGGCGACCGCCAAGGCGGTCTTCTCGGAGTTTTCCGAACAGAACGTCACGCTCATCGCCGCCGGTATCGCGTACAACGCGTTCGCCTCGCTCGCGCCGCTGTTGCTCCTGTTGCTTCTCGTCGTCAGCCTCCTCGGCGGCGGTCTGGAGGCCCGACTCGTTGACGTCGCTCGACAGTCGCTCCCCGGACCCATCGCGGACGTCGTCGTCCGGATATTCGAGGGGAACTCGGCGGCCGCGAGCGCGTCGTTCGTCGGATTGGTCGTTCTGGTGTGGGGATCGCTGAAGATATTTCGCGGTCTCGACACGGCGTTCTCCGAGATCTACGGGACGGAGGCGGAGAACACCGTCGGCGACCAACTGAAAGACGGCGCCGTCGTCCTCGTCGGCCTCGCGACGGCCGGCGCCAGCGCCGTCTTCGCCGCCCTCTCCGATACGGTTCCCGGTATCGGACTCCTCACGCCCCTCGCGTTGGTGTTCGGCCTCGTCCTCGCGTTCTTCCCGATGTACTACGTGTTCCCCGACACCGAACTCGACTGGCGGCAGGTGGTTCCGGGAGTCGCGTTCTCGGCGGTCGGGTGGGCGGCCCTCCAGTCGCTCTTTCAGGTCTACCTCGTGTTCAAGGGCGGCGGGTCGGCGAACATGTTCGGAGGCATCGTCCTCGTCGTGACGTGGCTGTACTTCTCCGGACTCGTTCTCCTGTTGGGGGCGGTCGTCAACGCCGTGGTCAGCGGTCACGCGCCGGGCGTCGCGGACGAGAACGGCGGGCGGTCACAGGGCCGAACGTTGGAGCGGAGGGAGACGCTGGACGGGGAGGAACTCGCGCGGTATCTCCGGACCCTCCGCGAGAGTATCGCGGGCCGCGACGGCGTCGGCCGCGGGACGGCGCGTCGGGGTCTCGACCGGACGCCGATGCCGAACTCGCCGAGTACGCCGCGACCGACGGCGACGAGGTGGAGCGAACGGTCGTCCTCCGGTGGCGGCGCCCCGCCGAGGACGGTGGAGACGCCGCGGACGACTGATTACCGTCGCCCCGGACGGTCCGACGACGGGGCGACCGGACAGTGGCGGTACAGTTTCAAGCCGCCGCCGCGCCTAGCGTGAGTATGGCACGACGAAGCCTCCTCTTCTCGCCCGGCGACCGGCCGGAGTTGATGCGCAAAGCGCCGACCGCGGGTGCGGACGTGGTCTGCTTCGACCTCGAAGACGCCGTCGCGCCGACAAAGAAGGACGACGCGCGCGCCGCCGTCCGCGAGGTGCTGTCGGACCCCTCGTTCGACTCCGACGCGGAAGTCGTCGTCCGCGTCGCCGCCGAGACGGCGGCCGACGACTTGGACGGGGTCGTAGGTTCCGACGGCGACGCGGACGTCCGTCTGGACGCGGTCATGCTCTCTAAAACCGGCTTCCCGGAGGACGTCCGGGACCTCGACGACGAACTCGCCGCCCGGGGGCTAGCGCTGCCCGTGTTCGCCCTCGTTGAGACGGCGCGCGGCGTGTTGAACGCGCCCGACATCGCCGCCGCGGGCCCGACGACGGCGCTGGTCTTCGGCGCGGAGGACCTGGCCGCCGACGTGGGCGCGACGCGGACGGCCGAGGGAACCGAAGTGCTGTACGCCCGCGAACGGGTCGTCCTCGCCGCCGCCGCCGAGGGCGTCGACGCCATCGATACCGTCTACACCGACTTCGAAGACGAGGACGGGTTGCGGGCGGAGACGGCGTTCGCGGGAACCCTCGGCTACGACGGCAAGATGGCCATCCACCCCGCGCAGGTGCCCGTCATCAACGAATCGTTTACGCCGTCGCCCGAACGGGTCGAGTGGGCGCGGAAGGTGCTCCGCGCCCGCGAGGAGGCCGACGCGTCGGAGGCGGGCGTGTTCCGCGTCGACGGCGAGATGATTGACGCCCCCCTCGTCGCCCAGGCGGAGCGAATCCTCGAACGCGCCGGCGAACGCTGAGGCCACCGACACACCCCCGACCACTCTGGCGGCCCGTCGCCATCGTTGCTCGCGAGGTGGCGCACGAACGCTGGGGCGTCTGACCCTGACTCGCCCGCCCGCGCGGTGTTTCCGGTCGGCCGAAACTCCCCCGAAACGACAGTTTCGCGTTCTGTTGACATTTGCTTCGCCAGAGTTAACAGCGTCTCGGTGAGTGCGGTACGTATGAACGAGGAGGCGAACCCCTTCGAGAGTTTGCAGGAGCAGATAGACGACGCCGCGGCGCACCTCGACGTCGACGAGGACGTCATCGAGCGGTTGAAACACCCCGAACGGGTGCTCGAACTGAACCTCTCGGTGGATTTGGACGACGGGTCGCGAGAACGGTTCCGAGCGTTCCGCTCGCAGTTCAACGGCGACCGGGGGCCGTACAAAGGCGGAATTCGTTATCACCCGAACGTCTCCCGCGACGAGGTGAAGGCGCTCTCGGGGTGGATGGTGTACAAGTGCGCCGTCGTCGACATCCCCTACGGCGGCGGGAAGGGCGGCGTCGTCATCGACCCGAAGGAGTACTCGGCGGCCGAACTCGAACGCGTCACGCGGTCGTTCGCCACTGAACTCCGGCCCATCATCGGCCCGGACGAGGACATCCCCGCGCCCGACGTGAACACGGGTCAGCGGGAGATGAACTGGATAAAGGACACCTACGAGAAACTCGAACACACGACGGCGCCGGGCGTCGTCACCGGGAAGGCCATCTCCTCGGGGGGGAGCGAGGGTCGCGTCGAGGCCACCGGTCGGTCGACGATGCTCACCGCCCGCGAGGCGTTCGACTACCTCGACATGGAGATGGAGGGCGCCACCGTCGCCGTGCAGGGGTACGGCAACGCGGGGTCCATCGCGGCGACGCTTCTCGAAGACATCGGCGCCGACGTCGTCGCCGTCTCCGACTCCAGCGGTGCGGTGTACAACGAGAACGGATTCGACACGCGGGCGGTCAAGGAGTTCAAGCGGGAGACGGGGAGCGTCTCGGGCTACGACGGGGCCGGAGAGGAGTTCTCGAACGACGACCTGCTCACCCTCGACGTGGACCTGCTCGTCCCGGCGGCGTTGGAGAACGCCATCGACGGCGAACTCGCCGAGGACGTGCGGGCCGACGTGGTAGTCGAGGCGGCGAACGGACCCCTCACGCCCGACGCCGACGACGTCCTCACCGAACGCGACGTCTCCGTCTTCCCCGACATCCTCGCGAACGCCGGGGGCGTCACCGTCTCCTACTTCGAGTGGGTGCAGAACCGACAGCGATTCACCTGGACCGAAGAGCGCGTCAACGACGAACTCGAACGCGTCATCACCGAAGCGTTCGACACCCTCGTCGAGGCCTACGAGACGCACGACCTGCCGAACTTCCGAACCGCCGCCTACGTCGTCGCCATCCGCCGCGTCGTCGACGCCTACGCCGACAACGGGAACTGGCCCTGAACCGGCAGTAGGCGGCTTATAATCCGGAGATTGACGCCGGATATTTCTCTGCAGAGATATTTGTTTACGTTCCTCTCGAGCAAGAATTATATGGTGTTACTCTAAATTGCGAGTATGTCCCTTACTGAACTCATTGCCGACGTCGAGAACAGCGAGAAGACGCTCGTGGTCCACAACGCCGACGAGTCGACGGTCGATTCGGTGGCCGAGCGGTTCGCCGACCGTAACGTGAACGTGACGACGGCGTCCACGGAGTCGGATCCACCCGACTACGTCGTCCTCTCGGAGGGAGAACGGGTGCTCTCGGCCACCTCGCTCGCCGAAATCGTCCCCGACGGCGGCCGGTCGCGGACGCCGGGGTTCGACTCCGAACCCTACAAGCTGATACTGGACGAGTTGGACGAGACGCTGTTTACCTCCTACGACGGGAGGCAGATGCTCGCCGCCTCGCGGGAGATAGAGGACCGCGCGTGGCGCGCCGGGAAGGGAACGCTGTACGCCGGCTTCCAGCGGTACTCGATTCTGGAGCGACAGCTTCCGGTGTACGAGCAGTTGGGGACGAAACCCGGCCTCGACGTGGCCGCCTTCGCCGTCCCGGACGCCGAACTCTCGGACCACGAGGAGACGTTCGACGTCCACCCCGAACGCGCCGACGAGATTCGCAGCACCTGGTTCGTCGCCTTCGACGGCGGCGGCGACGAGGAGTCCAAGTGCGCGCTCCTCGCCGAGGAGCGCGAACCCCGCCGATTCTACGGCTTCTGGACGTACGATCCGGGGACGGTCGACGACGTCTTCGACCACCTCGGAGAGACCTACCTCGACGGACGGTCGGACGAGCGCCCCGCCGCCGGGTGCTGAGGACGGGGCACGTCGGACGACTCTGACCGCTTCCCGCGATTCGCGACGTCCGAGCCCCTTATCAGACCTCGGCGAGGGGACAGGTATGCACGTTCGTGTGTTTTTCTACCGTCATTCGAAGCCGAGCGATTCAAGTCGGTCCCATACGCGCTATCCGACGATGCGTCAGGACCACCTCATCTCCGCGTCGCAACTGTCGCGGGACGACGTCGAGGCGGTGCTCGACCGCGCGGCGGATATCGACGCCGACCCGGAGGCGTGGCGCCAACGGCGCGCCGGGTCGGTGCTCGGTCTGTGTTTCTTCGAACCCAGCACCCGCACGCGGATGAGCTTCGACACCGCGATGAAGCGGTTGGGCGGCAGAACCGTCGACATGGGACCCGTCGACTCCACGTCGGTCAAGAAGGGCGAGAGTTTAGCCGACACCGCCCGCGTCGTCGAGGGGTACGCGGACGCCATCGTCCTCAGACACCCCTTGGAAGGCGCGGCGAAGATGGCCTCCGAGTTCGTGGACGTACCCGTCATCAACGCGGGCGACGGGGCGGGCCAACACCCCACGCAGACGCTGCTCGACCTCTACACCATCCGGGAGAACGCGGGCCTCGACGACCTCACCATCGGCGTCATGGGCGACCTGAAGTACGGCCGGACGGTCCACTCGCTGGCCGAGATGCTGACCAACTTCGAGAGCCGCCAGCACTTCATCAGCCCCGAGAGCCTGCGTCTGCCCCGCAGCGTCCGCTACGACCTGCACGCCTCGGGCGCGCAGGTCCGCGAGCACACCGAGTTGTCCGAGGTCCTGCCCCAACTCGACGTGCTGTACGTGACGCGCATCCAGCGCGAGCGCTTCCCCGACGAGAACGAGTACCGGAAGGTCGCTGGCCAGTACCAGATCGGACCCGAGGACCTCGCCGACGCCAAGGACTCGCTGACCGTGATGCATCCCCTGCCCCGCGTCGACGAAATCGCCCCCGAGGTGGACGAGACGCCGCACGCGAAGTACTTCGAGCAGGCGCACAACGCCGTCCCCGTCAGGATGGCGCTCTTGGACATGCTGCTGGAGGGAGGAGAATGAGCGAGAAGGAACTCCGCGTCTCGAAGATACGCGACGGCACCGTCATCGACCACCTCGCCGCCGGACAGGCGCTGAACGTCCTCGCCATCCTCGGCATCGACGGGTCGGGCGGCGAGGGCGTCTCCATCGGGATGAACATCCCCTCGGACCGACTCGCCCGTAAGGACATCGTGAAGGTCGAGGGAAGAGAGTTGAGCCAATCGGAGGTGGACGTGCTGTCGGTCATCTCCCCGGAGGCGACCATCAACATCATCCGCGACTACGAAGTGGTCGACAAGAAACGCGTCGAGCGACCCGAGGAGGTGACCGGCGTCGTCTCCTGTCCGAACCGCAACTGCATCACGAACGCCGACGAACCGGTCGCCTCGCGGTTCGAGGTGCTCTCGGACGGCCTCCGCTGCGGCTACTGCGGCGATATCGTCCGCGAGGGCGAGGTGGCCGAGAACCTCGACGTCTCCTGAGGCACCGCCCGAAGCCGCCGCCGAACCCCGCGACGGCGAGGGGAACGCATTTGTACCGAACCTCCGTACTGCCGAGTATGTCCGGAAAAGCAAAACTGCTCGTGGTGCTCGCATTGGTCGCAGTCGTCTACGTTCTCGCCTCCGGCGGGAGCGAACCCATCGAAGTCGAAGTCGACGAGTAACCTCCGTCGCCGCGCCGTCCGGTGCCGCGTCGGCACCGCGTGCGCGATTCGACCCTCGTTTCTCCGGGTCGCCGGCCGACCAGCGACGGCGCCAGGAGCGAACGACTCATGCCGCTCGCTCGGTAACGTCCGGTCATGTACGGCGTCGTCACGCGTAACCCGGACGAGGTGGAGTGGCCCGACTTCGACCGGGCGTTCTACGAGGTCAAAGACGTCACCGGTCGGGCGGCCGAACCCCTCCCCGAAGCGGTGAACATGGTGTCGTGCTTCGGCGATACGGCCGCCGCGGACGACAACCCCGAACTCGTCCCCGTCGACGACGAGGGAAATCTCGCCACCCGCGACCAGCGGTTCTTCGACTGGGCGTACATCTGCCCGACGAACGAGGACTACCGCGCGGGCCTGCTCGAAATCGTCGCGGACTGCGCCGCCGAGAACCCGGACGTCCGGTTGGACGACGTGGGCTTTCCCCGCGACGGGTACTGTCACTGCGACCGCTGCGAGCGACTGTTCGCCGAGTGGGTCGCGGAGAACGACGCCGACGGCGACGAGGACGACTGGTACGCGTGGCGCGCGGAGGTCATCACCGGGTTCGTCGCCGAGGCGGCCGAGCGAATCCCCGGGCGGACCTACCTCACGCTGTACCCCGACCCCTACCCAGGCCACCTCTACGAGCGGGCCGGCCTCGATATCGAAGCGCTCGCCGAGCACGTCGACGAGTTCGTCGTCCCCCTGTACGACGTTCACTACGGGACGACCTACTGGTTGGAGACCATCGCGAAGGGCTTCCGGTCGCTCCTCGAACCGCTCGACGTGCCGTTCGCGATCGAGTTGTACGCCGTCGACGCCGAGATGGAGATGGACGACCTCATCCACGCGACGGAGGTGGCCGAGGCCTACGCGGACGAGGTCTACTTCGGGTACGACGCCTCGAACGCCGCCGCCGCCCTCCGACGAAAGCGCGCCGACCAGCAGGAGGGCGTCACCCACCGACCGGGCGACGGGGAGGACTGAGCGTCGGGCGACGGGGAGGACTGAGCGTCGGGCGACGGGGAGGGCGGCGGGACCGCCCCGACGCCGTCAGATTGCCCCCGAGAGGAACGCGATGACGACGAAGCCGGTGACGAACACGAGGAAGGCGACGACGAAGAGGCCGAGCATGAACCTCCGCTGCCCCGATGTCGGGTCTGCCATAGTCGTTCGGTAGGGCGCGGTCGATTTATACTACCCGCCGACGCCGTGAGGGTCGGCCGCGGACGCGCACTCTAACCCCCCGTCGCGCGGCGTCGATGGGGACGCTTCTTGCCGCGCGGGGACGAATCCCCGACGATGTCCGACTTGGATTCGCTCGACCACGAGCGCTACGTCGAGGAGGCGATAGCCCTCGCGCGCGAGGCCGGCGCCCGCGGCGACGGACCGTACGGGTCGCTGCTCGTCGTCGACGACGCCGTCGTGATGGAGGAGACGAACCGCGAACGGACGGAAGACGACCTGGCGCTCCACCCGGAACTCACCGTCGCCCGGCGGATGGCGCGCGAACTCGCTCCCGAAGAGCGCGAACGGGCGGTGCTGTACACGAGTACCGAGCCCTGCCCGATGTGTTCGGGCGGGCTCTCGATATCGAACCTCGGTGCCGTCGTCTACAGCGTCTCGGGGGCCCGCGCCGCCGAGGAGTTCGGCGGGAGCGAGGGCGTCCCGTGCGGCGAGGTGTTCGAGCGACGGGGGCGCGACGTCGACGTGGTCGGTCCCGTCCTCGAAGCCGAGGGCCTCGCCGTCCACCGCGAGTTTCGGGACGGGGACTGAACCCGACGCGCCCGTTCAGACGTCTTCGAGCGGGTCCGCGTTGCCGAAGAACGGCTCCGGACCGTCCGAGGGGGCGGCCCACTCGGCGGCGTTGGCGAGGACGTCGCGGATGTCGTCGCGGTAGTAGATGGGGTACGTCTCGTGGCCCGGGCGGAAGTAGAACACCTTGCCCGACCCGCGGTTGTAACAGCACCCGGAGCGGAACACCTCCCCGCCCTCGAACCAACTCGTGAAGACCAGTTCGTCCGGCGCGGGCACGTCGAAGCGCTCCCCGTACATCTCGGCCTCGGGTACCTCGATGTGCTCGGGGAGTCCGGACGCGATGGGGTGGCCCGGTTCGACGACCCAGATGCGCTCTTTCTCGTCCGCCTCGCGCCACTTCAGCGCACAGGAGGTTCCCATGAGGCGCTTGAACGGCTTGGAGTAGTGCCCCGAGTGGAGGACTAAGAGGCCCATTCCATCGCGGACCCGTTCGACGACCCGGTCGACGACGTGGTCGGACACCTCCTCGTGGGCGCGGTGTCCCCACCACGTCAGCACGTCCGTGTCTTTCAATACGCCCTCCGAGAGGCCGTGCTCGGGGTCGTCGAGCGTCGCCGTCCGGGTCTCGAACCCGCGCTCTTCGAAGCCCTCGGCGACGGCCGCGTGGATGCCGTCGGGGTACACCTCGGCCACCTCGTCGCTGTCGCGTTCGTGCCGGTACTCGTTCCAGACCGTGACGGAGAGGTTCTCGCTCACGGCGCCTCCGACACGCGGACCGACCAAGTAGTCACCGCTCCGCGTCAGTCTCACGCGCGAACCGATCCTTCGACTGCCGTGTGGGTATCAGAAACGATTCCGTCCCTCCCCTCGTTTCTTCAGTTCGGGCGTCCGTTCGACCGCAACTTCGCGGACGACCGGAACCCGAGATACGTCTTTCGGACGCCGGCGTTCGCGGTCATCACCGTCAATCCGGCGACGTAAACGACGCTGAGGAGGAGTATGTGTGCGAGGTCGATGCCGAACGCGGCCCACTCTCGGATGCTCATACCGGATACATCACGTCGGGGGGTAAAAGCCTCCCCCGTAAAATATCAAATTTGATTTTGTCTACTGCTCGTCGAACTCGGGGTCCCGGCGTTCGAGGAAGGCGTCGACGCCCTCTTCGTGGTCGTCGGTGGCGAACAGCGACGCCTGCGCCGCCGCCTCGTGTTCGATAGCGGTGTCGAGCGATACCTCGAAGCCGCGCCGGAGGAGGCGTTTGGAGGTCCGCAGGGCCGCCGTCGGTCCGGCGGCGAGTTCGCCGACGAAGGAGTCGAAGGCGTCCCCGAACGCCTCCCCGTCCTCGTCCTCCGAACCGAACACGCGGTTCGCTAATCCGAGGTCCGCGGCGCGTTCGGCGTCGAGCACCTCCCCCGTGTAGACGAGTTCCTTGGCGACGCCCGCTCCGACCTCTCTGGGGAGGAGATAGGAGACGCCCGAGTCGACGGCGAGACCGAGTTGTTCGAACCCGAAGCCGATTCGTCCCTCCGGCGAGAACACGCGCAGGTCGCAGGCGAGGGCGAGTGCGCCGCCCGCGCCGATGGCCGGTCCGTCCACCTTCGCGACGGTCGGGAACTGGCAGTCGTGGACGCATTTTACCGCGCCGGCCGTGTCGTCGATGATGTGCCGGACCGTCTCCTCCATCGACCGGTCGCCCGCGCGCACTTCCATCATCGCGTTGATGTCGCCGCCGGCGCAGAACGCCCCGCCGGCGCCTTCGAGGACGACGCACTGGGTGTCGTCGTCGAGCGAGTCGAACGCGTCGCGGAGGCCGGCGGTTACGTCCTCCGTCAGCGCGTTCCGCACGTCCGGCCTGTCGAGCGTCACGGTCACCACACCCGCTTCCCGAACCACGGACACCGAGTTGTCAGTTTCTTCCGCCATGCGACGGTGGACGCGCGCGGCGCACAAAAGCTCACGGTCGACCGCACGGGTTCGGAGCCAGCGGTCAGTACAGCGAGGCGAGCGAGTCGCCCGCCAGTCCCGGACCGTCCGGCACCGCCATCGCGCCGTCACGGACGGGCGCCGGGTCGGGGGCGAGGTCCTCCGCCAGCAGCGACCCCGTGGCGAGGCCGCACGCCCGGACGCCGGGGACGGCGGCGGCGACGTGGAGGGCGCCGAGGCGGGCGACGACGCCGTCGAGGGTCGTCGTGACCGCCGCGTCCGCGCCGGCGTCGCGGGCCGCCCGCGCCGACGCCAGCGCCCGGTCCGGGCCGCCCAGCGCCATCGGTTTGAGAACGAGCACGTCGGCAGCGTCGGCCGCGAGCACCTCGCGCGCCGAGTGGGACGCCAGCGACTCGTCGACGCCGACGCCGACGCCGCGCCCGCGGAGGGACGCGAGGCCCGACAGGTCCTCGGCGGGGAGCGGTTGCTCGACGTAGGCGAACCCGAGGTCGGCGGCCGAATCGAGCATCGCTCCGGCCGTCTCTCGGTCCCACGCGCCGTTGGCGTCCGCGCGGAGTTCGGCGTCCGGCGCGGCGTCGCGGGCCGCGCGCAGGCGCCTCTCGTCCTCGGCGGCGTCCCGCGCGCCGACCTTGATCTTCACCGCGTCGAACCCCTCCTCGACGGCGTCGCGCGTCGCCGTCGCCGTCTCCGCGGGCGTCCCGTCGCCGACGGTGGCGTTCACGGGGACGGCGTCGGCCGCCGCCGAGTCGGAGTCGAACGGCCCCTCGGCCGCGAGGCGGTCGCAGAGTCGCTCGTCCGCCGCGCGAGCGTCGGCGTCCGCGCGAGCGAGCGAGACGCCGTGCCTCGCGGCGGGCGTCGTCGCGTCCGGAGTCCCGCCGTCGAGCGCGGCCCGGCAGTCGTCGATCGATTCGGTCCACCCCGGCAGCGGCGTCGCTTCACCCAGTCCCGCCGCGGGTCGGTCGCGGTCGTCACGGTCGTCGTCGGTATCGTCCTTCTCGGCGTTGACGCGGACGAGGAACCCCTCGCGCGCCTCGATGGGGCCGTTGGCGGTCTCCAGCGGGTCGGTCAGTCGAAGAGAGAACTGTTCGAGGCGCATCAGAGCGGGAACTCCGCGAACGAGAGGCCGATTCCGAACAGCAGCGAGTGCGCGAACAGCAGTTTCCCCGTCCGTTCGAGCGCCGGGTTCAGCGCCGCGCCCGACGTCTCGGTGAACACCGTCCGCGCGACCGAGAGCGCGTACGGGAGCGTGAGCAGGGGGAGGAGGACGGCGACGCCGAACCCCTCCCGCACGAGGAACCAGAGCGGGACGGCGTACGCGAGGACGAGCATGGCGGCGTACTCCGCGCGGGAGAAGCCGTAGCCGAAGCGGACGGCGAGCGTCCGCTTTCCGGTCGTGGCGTCCTCCTCTTTGTCGCGGACGTTGTTCACGACGAGGATGTTCGTGCAGACGCCGGCGACGGCGAGGGAGGCGACGAACGCCTCGAGGGTGACCGTGTTCGCCGGGAGGCCGACGGTCAGCGGGTTCGCGAGGGCGGCGGCCGCCTGCACGTAGTACGTGCCGGTGACGGCCACGACGCCGAAGAACAGAAAGACGAACGCGTCGCCGAGGCCGTGGTAGCCGAGGGGGTACGGCCCGCCGGTGTAGGCGATGCCGGAGGCGACGGAGACGAGGCCGACGACGAGGATGGGGACGCCGCCGACGTAGACGAGGTAGGTGCCGAGGGCGACGGCGGCGGCGAACGTGAGATACATCGCGCGCTTGACCTCCGCGGGTTCGATGAGGCCGCCCGCGGTGACGCGGGTGAACCCCTCCCGGTTCTCGGTGTCGGCCCCCTGCGCGGCGTCGTAGTAGTCGTTGGCGAAGTTCGTCCCGACCTGGATGAGCGCCGACCCGAGGAAGGCGGCGAGCGCCGGGAGCGCCGCGAACACGCCGTCGTGGAACGCCAGACCGACGCCGACGAGGATGGGCGCCGCGGCGGCGGGCAGCGTCTGCGGGCGCGCGGCCATCACCCACGCCTTCGTCCGCGAGATGTCCTGCGTACTCATTTCTCTCAACTGAGGGCGGCGCGGGCGTCAAAGTTCGGTTTCCCGACGGACGCGGGCGGCCCGGGGCGAGTGGGGGTGAAGAGCGGGGGGACGCGCCCTGTCAATCCGAACAACGTTCTTTATTAAATGGGGTTGCTCCGAGAGAGGATAGTCTCCAAAAACTACTTATTCATGGGACCCGTTACCCCAGGTGTGGTTCGCCAGGTGAGTCTCGCGGCCTCACTCTCCGCGACGGCACACCCTTCCACCACGTAACGACCGAGAGCGACTGGTTCTGCGGCGTCGAGTCTCGAAATTTGACCGTTGAGCGACAGCGTAGAGTTGACGACAGACTACAGCCGACGAATGGCCCTGCGGGTCAGAGATGGCAGTGCAGTAGGGCGAGCACACCCCACCACGACGAGCGAACGCAGTGAGCGAGTCGCGGCATCTTTTTGGTCGAGCTTTTTGCGATGAGTGGTGCGCCGCAGGCGCACCCGAATCTGCAAAAAGGTCGGTTAGTAGAACCAGGGATGCTCCGAGAAGTCCGGGTCGCGCTTCTCTAAGAAGGCGTCCCGCCCCTCCTGTGCCTCCTCGGTCATGTAGCCCAGCCGGGTGGCCTCGCCCGCGAACACCTGTTGTCCCACGAGGCCGTCGTCGGTCATGTTGAAGGCGTACTTCAGCATCCGCATCGCCATCGGCGACTTGTTCGTCATCTCCTCGGCCCACTCGAGGGCGACGGTTTCGAGGTCGTCGTGCGGGATGGCCTCGTTCGCCATGCCCATGTCGACGGCCTCCTCCGCGGAGTAGGTCTTCCCCCGGAAGAACACCTCGCGGGCCTTCTTCTGGCCGACCTGCTTGGCGAGATAGGCCGACCCGAACCCGGCGTCGAAGGACGCCACGTCGGGGTCCGTCTGGAGGAACTTCGCGTGCTCCTCGGAGGCGAGCGTCAGGTCGCAGACGACGTGCAGGGAGTGGCCGCCGCCGACGGCCCACCCGGGGACGACGGCGACGACGGGTTTCGGCATGAACCGGATGAGACGCTGGACTTCGAGGACGTGCAGGCGGCCGGCCTTCGCCTCGCGGACGAGTTCGTCCTCGCCCTCGTCGGCCTCGTCGTCGTCGCGGTACTCGTAGCCGGACCCGCCGCGGACCGACTGGTCGCCGCCGGCGCAGAACGCCCACCCGCCGTCCTTCTCGGAGGGGCCGTTGCCGGTGAGGAGGACGCACCCGATATCGGCCCGCTTGCGGGCGTGGTCGAGGGCCGCGTACAGTTCGTCGACGGTGCCCGGGCGGAACGCGTTGCGCTTCTCCGGTCGGTCGAAGGCGATGCGGACGGCGGGAACGTCCGCCGCTTCGTGGTAGGTGATGTCGTCGAACTCCGAGGAGCCGTCGACCGGTTCCCAGCGGTCGGCGTCGAAGATATCAGAGACCATACCGACGAGGGGGCCGGTGCGCGCAAAAAGATTCCCACCTTTCGCGCTACGGACTGCCGGAGGCTGCCCTCGGCAAAAGCTGGACCAGAAGCCTCATCGCTCCCGTCGGTCGCTTCTCGGTCCGCTCGCGCACTGCGGTCGCTCGCGGCGTCGTGAGACTCAGAGCCGACGCGCCGACTCGACGCCGTTCGCGACGAACGGGAACGTCAGGACGGCGACGGCGCCGACGGCGCCGCCGGCGACGATGGCGAGGGCGAGACCGGACGGCGTCGACTCGAACAGGCCGGAGCCGATGACGCCGTAGACGGCGGCGACGTAGGCGAGGTTGTACCACACGGTGCGGACGGCGGCGTAGAACAGCGAGAACGGCGGCCACCCGGGGCCGAACGCGAGGCTCCCGTTCCGGAAGGCGGCGACGCCGAACGAGAGGGTGACGGCCGCCCCCAGCGCCGCCGAGGGCGTGAGAAGGCCCCCGGAGAAGAGGACGCCGACGAGGGCCGGGAGTCCGAGCACCGTCGCCTCGGCGGTGCCGTCGAACAGGTTCTCCAGCCACCGGCCGAGTTCGTCGTTCTCCTCGCGGGCGCGGACCTGTCTCGCCTCCGTCTCGGGGTCGGTGGCGCCTCGTGACATATCCCGTAGGTGGGCGTGGGGGGTCAAAAGCGCACCGTCGTCTCGGAATCGAGCGATCCGCCGACCGGTGTCGACACCGGTGTTGGCGCCGTCGTCCACTCGCCCTATCCGCGCAGTCCGTCGACGACTCGCTGGCGTATCTCTTCGCGGACCCCGTGGCTCTCCTCGGCGTCGACGGTCACCGCTATCACGTGCGACCCGTCGCTCCGCGTCGCCGTCTCGTACGCCTCGCGGAAGCCCTCCCGGTCGTCGGCGTCGACGCGGGCGAACGAGAGGCCGTAGAGGTCGGCGCTCGGTTCGAAATCGAGGCCGTGCGGCGTCTTGAACTGCGAGGTGAACGGCGGGTCGAACGCCTCGATGGGCAGCATGTGGAAGATGCCGCCGCCGTCGTTGTTGACGAGGACGATGGTCGCGTCGACGTCGGAGCGCCCGATCGCCAGGAGGCCGTTCATGTCGTGGTAGTAGGCGATGTCGCCGGTGACGAGCGTCAACTCGTCCGTCGTCGCCGACCCGGCGCCGAGCGCCGTCGAGACGATGCCGTCGATGCCGGAGGCGCCGCGGTTGCCGAGGACGGTGAGGCTCTTGGTGCTCGGCGCGGCGAAGCGGTCGGCGTCGCGGACGGGCATCGAGTTCGAGACGAACACCGTGGCGGGGTCCGGCGCGAGTTCGAAGACGTCCGCGAGGACGCGCCCCTCGAACGCCTCCGACTCCGCGGCGCCGGCGGCGACGGACTCGTGCGTCGCGTCGGCGTCCTCCCAGCGGCGCCGCCACTCCGGGGAGCCGGGACCGGCGAGCAGTCGGGAGAGCCGACCCATGAGGCGCGAGGGGTCGGCGACGACGAGGTCGGTGGCGGTGAACTCCGCCTCGCGCCACCCCGCGGCGGGGTCGACGACCAACTGCTCGGCGTCGACGCGGCCGAGGTACTTGCGGAGCGGTTTCGAGGTGGGCGAGGCGCCGACGCGGAGCACCACGTCCGGGTCGGGCCACGACTCGGTCACCGAGGGGTCGAGGAAGCCATCGTAGCCGCCGACGACGGGCGCGACGCGGACGTGCCCGCCGAAGCGGACGCCCGAGAGCGGGTCCGCAAGTATCGGGAATCCGGTGGCGTGGGCGAACGCCGCAAGCGCCTCGCGTTCGACGCCCGGCGCGTCCGCGGGGCCGGCGACGACGAGGCCGCGGGGTTCCGAGAGGCGGTCCGCGACGTCGCGGAGCGTGTCGTCGTCGAGTTCGGGGACGCCCTCGGTCGTCGTTACGAACGCCTCGTCGCGCCCGGATTCGGCGAGTTCGGGCAGGTCACCGGGCACGTCGCCCTCGACCTCGACGGGTTCCAGCGGCTTTCTGAACGGGAGGTTGAGGTGGACCGGTCCGGCGGGCGTCCCCGTCGCCTTCGCGAGCGCTCTGGCCGCCGTCGTCCGGAGCGAGCGGAGTTTCCGGGGCGTCGCCTCGGGTTCGGCGACGTCCTTGTACCAGCGGACGGCGTCGCCGTACAGCTTCTCCTGATCGATGGTCTGGTTCGCGCCGGAGTCGCGTATCTCCGGCGGGCGGTCGGCCGTGAGGACGAGCAGCGGCACCCGCGACTGCGACGCCTCGATGACGGCGGGGTGGAAGTTCGCCGCGGCGGTGCCGGACGTGCAGACGAGCGGCGTCACGTCGCCCGTGCGGCGCGCGCGCCCGAGAGCGAAGAACGCCGAGGAACGCTCGTCGAGGTGCGAGAAGACGTGGACGTCGTCGTGGTCGTCGAACGCTTCGGTCAGGGGGGTCGAACGGCTCCCGGGCGTGATGCAGACGGCGTCGACGCCCGCGGCGGCGAGTTCGTCGACCAAGGCGTGCGCCCAGAGGACGTTTCGGTTGGGTGCGGTCATGATAGTGTACAGTCGAGAGTCAGCGTTCCAGTTCGTCGAGGAGGGCGCGGTACTTCAGTTGCACTTCGTCCCACTCCCGGTCGGGGTCGGAGTCCTCCACGACGCCGACGCCGGCGAACAGCGTCGCCACGTCGCCGCGGGCGACGGCCGAGCGCAGGGCGACGGCGAACGTGCCGTAGCCGGCGGCGTCTATCCAGCCGACCGGAGAGGCGTACCACCCCCGGTCGAACGGTTCGGTGTCGCGGATGGTTTCGAGCGCCTTCTCGGGCGGCAGGCCGCCGACGGCGGGCGTCGGGTGCAGCGCCTCCACGAGCGAGAGGACGTGCTCGTTCGTCGACAGCGTCGCCGTCACGGGCGTCCAGAGGTGCTGGACGGTCGCGAGGCGTTTAACCCGCCGGTCGGGGGCGTTCACCGACGAAGCGAACGGGGCGAGTTGCTCGCGGACCGTCTGGGCGACGAGTTCGTGCTCGTGGACGTTCTTCTCGTCGTTCAACAGCTCCTGCGCCAGCCACTCGTCCTCGGCGGGCGTCTCCCCGCGGCCGGTCGTGCCGGCCAGCGCGTCCGTCTCGACGGTCCGGCCGCGGAGGCTGACGAGTCGCTCCGGCGTCGCGCCGAAGAACGACGCCTGCGGGCGGTCCGCTCCCGGGTTCGGTTCGACGAGAAAGCGGTAGCACTCGGGGTAGGCGTCGCCGAGTCGCTCCAGCACGTCCGGAACCGACAGCGGCGTCTCCAGGTCGACTTCGAGCGCCTGCGCGAGGACCACCTTCACCAGGTCGCCCGCGCGGATGCGGTCGACGGCGGCCTCGACGCTCGCGTTCCAGTCGTCTCTGGCCGTGGTTCGCCGCCTACCGACGACGCCCGGCGGACCGGCGACGGGGCCGGCGTCCGGGAGCGACGCGATTCGCTCGCGTTCGCGGTCGAGGCGTTTCTCGACGGCCCCGACGTCGGCGTCCGGGCCGACGGCGTTGACCGTGAGCCACGCGCCGTCGTCGGTGTACGTCACCTGCACGCGCGGGAAGACGAAGCGGGCGCCGGGGAACTCCTCCCACGGCGGCCCGCCGGCGCTGTCGGCGTGGAACGCGAACCCGCCGAACAGGCGGGGGCGGGCCGCCTCGGTGCCGGCGTGCACGTCGCCCGAGGAGAACAGTTCCTCCGCGGCCTCGCGCACGCGGTCGAACCGATTGGGCCCGTCGGCGGTCACCGTCGCGGCGGCGCCCTCGCCGACTACCGTCGCCTCGTCCGGCGCCGACCAGACGGTCCGCGGCGCCTCGGCGGCGTCGAGGACGGCGCGAAACGACGGTGCCGACACGCGGACCGACCTGCTGACGAGGTGCGTCTCCGCCTCGTCAGTCCGCAGCGATGCCATTTCCTGAAACTGAGGAGGCCACAGTCTTTTACCTGACTATCCCGGCGCGGCGCGCTGTTTTCGCCGCGGTTAGCTGTACCGCTCTTCGTTCCACGGATTCGCCGTGTTCGAGTAGCCCCGCTTCTCCCAGTAGCCGCGTTCGGCCTCGGTGAGGAACTCGACGCCGGAGACCCACTTGGCGCCCTTGTAGGCGTACTTGTGCGGGGTGACGACGCGGAGGGGGCCGCCGTGGTCTGCGGGGAGGGGTTCGCCGTCGTAGTCGTAGACGAACATGACCTCCTCGCGCGCGCAGTCTTCGAGAGGGAGGTTCGTCGTGTAGCCGTCGAGGGCGTGGAACATGACGTGCTCCGCATCGTCGCGGACGCCCGCCGCCTCTGCCAGCGTCGGGAACGTGACGCCCGTGAACTCGCAGTCGAACTTCGACCACCCGGTGACGCAGTGGAAATCCTGTATCTGCGTCTCAGAGGGGAGGTCGCGGAACCCCTCGTAGGAGAGGGAGAGTTCCTCTTCCACGGCGCCCCACACCTCGAACGTCCAGTCATCGCGGTCCCACGACGGCGTGCCGCTCTTCGACAGTACCGGAAAACGGGCGGTCTCGCGCTGCCCCGGCGGGAGTCTGTCGCCGCCGAACTCCTCGTAGAGGCCCGTAACGTCCTGACTCATATCCAAGCGTTCGCCGCGGCGCACCTAACGGTGACGACTCCGGCGGGGGAGGCGGTGACGGCGTCGAACGCTCGTGTCGAGTCGCAAACTTCGTTTGGGAGCGAAAGAACGTATTCCCACGAAAGTCGGTACAGATGTTGGCGTTCGAGGAAAAGCCGGGCGCAGGAGTTAAATAAGCCGCCTTCAAACCCCCGGGCGTTCAGATGCCGAAAGTCAACATCAGCGTACCCGAACACCTCGAGATGCAGATTGCACAACTCGTCGAACAGGGTGAGTTCATGAGCCGGGAGGAGGCCATCGAGGAACTCCTCTCCACCGGCATCCGCGCGTTCAAGACGAGCGGTCCGATGGACGAAGACGACCACCTCGAAGACGACGGGATGATGGGACACGAGGACGAGTACGTCTTCTGACCCCGCGTGTCATCGAAACCCAATAACTCTTAAATCGACCTCTCACGTACCCGAGACCATGCACAAGGACGAGCTTCTCGAACTTCACGAGCAGATGGTGATCATCAAGAACCACTTCGCCGCTCGCGAGAACGTGGCTGACGGGTTGTTCGACCCGTACGACCAGCTCGCCGTAGAGCCCTCGCACGTCCACAAATCCAAGAGCGAACACAAACACGCCGTCTTCGTCCTCGGCAACGCCCTCGCGGCGGCGATGAGCGAGGACGAGTTCTCCAACGCCGGACGAGTCGGCAAGCGGATGAAGGAACTCGCCGACGACGCCGAATCGAAGCTCTGAGTCCGGATTTTTTGACGTGTCGCGGTCGGCTCGCCGTCACCGAGAGCACCGCGTAGCCGCCGCGCCGTCGCCGGGAGCGCTCCCGCCTGCGAGAAGTTCTTAACCGCGCCGACGAATTACCGGAGTGATGGACGTTTCGGGGTGGCTCATTGTTCAGCGCGCGGGGGTCGTCGTCGCGTTCGTGCTCGCGGCCGTCGCCATCGTCGCGGCGGACCGACCGTCGGGGCGGTGGGGCGAGGCGCTCCGGCGCAGATTCGTCCTCGGGGTGCCGTGGGGCACCCTCGTCACCCTCCTCGGCGTCCTCGCCGTCTACCTGTTCGTACAGGGCGGTCTCTCCAACTGGTACAACCCGCTCACCCTTCCGTTCCGGGCGTGGTCGTACTTCTACCCGCTCGGCGTGCTCACCGCCGCGTTCGCGCACAGCGGGGCCGGACACCTGCTCGGCAACCTCGTCGGGGCGGCGGCGTTCGCCCCCATCGCCGAGTACGCGTGGGGGCACTTCCCCCGCCACCGGGGGGCGACGTCGTTCGGGTCGTGGCGGACGAACCCGTACGTCCGCGCGTTCGTCGTCTTCCCCGCCGTCGTCCTCCTCGTCGGCCTCTTGACCGCCGCGTTCGCCATCGGTCCCATCATCGGCTTCTCGGGCGTCGTCTTCGCGTTCGCCGGGTTCGCGCTCGTCAACTACCCGTTCACCACCGTCGTCGCCCTCGCGGCCGGGAGCGTGGTTCGCACCGTCTACGCGGCGGTGCAGACGCCGCAACTCACCGCCGGCGGTCGTCCCGCCTACATCACCCCGTGGTGGGCGGACATCGCGATTCAGGGGCACGCGTTCGGTCTCTTCGTCGGCGTCCTCCTCGGAGCGGCCGTCGTTCGGGGGCGGTCGAGGGACGCGCGGACGTCGGCGCTCAGGCTGTGGACCGCGACGGTCATCTTCGGCGTGCAGCAGTCGCTGTGGGCGGTGTACTGGTACCGCGGCGGCGACACCTACGTGCTCTACCGGGCGGCGGGCGTCGGCCTCGTCGCGGTGATGGCCGTCGTCGTCACCTACATCGTCGTCGGGTCGAACCGCCTCGTTCTCGAAGACGCCTTCGACGGGGCGTTCACGCACCGCCGCTGGCAGGCGGGCGTCGCCTGCCTCCTCCTCGTCACGGCCGCGATCACCGGACCGGCCGTCGTCGCCAACCTCTACACCGCCGGCGACGGCGAACTGCCGGGCGAGGAGGTGGTCGTCCGCGACTACGAGGTGACGTACGCCGAGAGCGTGACGAACGGGATGACCGCCGCCGTCGACGTGAGCGCGTTCGGCGAGACGACGGCGGTGAACACCTCCGGCGTCGTCGTCAGGAGCGAGGAGCGCGGCATCTGGACGACGGCGGTGACGAAGGGGCGGTTGGCGTTCGCCGGCCGGGCCGCCGTCGTCGTCGGCGGCGTCGGGTGGCGCGAGACGGTGTACGCCGTCCGCGACGGCTGGGTGACCGCCGGCGGCAACACAACCTACCGCGTCCTGCTGAGCCACGACGGGAGCGCGCGCGTCGTCTACACCGCCGACCCCGCGCGGGCCGGACCGGTCGTCGGGGGGCGGAACATCAGCGTCGCGGCCGCCCCGCAGGGGTACTACCTGCGCGTCGCGCGGGACAACGAGACGCTGGCCGCGCGCCTCCCCCGAACGAACCAGTCGGTGACGCTCGACGGTCTGACGTTCACCAGAGAGAAGAAGCGACTGTTCGTCGAGTACGAGGGGACGCGGTTGCAGATAGCCGAGCGAGAGACGTACAAGTAGTCAGCGCCACTCGATGCGGTACACCTCGGTGTCGATGTCCGTCGTCTCCGCGTCGTGGAAGTCGAACTGCTTGTCGAGGCTGAACGTGGCGCGGAAGGCGTGCGTCACCTCGCCGCCCTCGTCGGCTGCGAACGCCTCGACGAACTCCTGCGACCCGTCGTTGTGAACCGAGTAGGACACGTCCGCGAGCCTCGACGCCGTCTCCAGAAACGCCCGGTCGACGTGCTCGCGGCCGCGTTGGGCGCCGAACGGGGGATTCATCAGCACCGTCGCGGGTTCGTCGACGCACAGGGACGCCCGCGTGGCGTCGCCGCGGACCCAGTGGATGGGCGTCGTCGTGCCGACGCGGACGCGGTTCTCGCGGGCGGTGTCGAGAGCTTCGGCGTCCACGTCGACGCCGACGACGCGGGCGGGGCCGCGGAGGGCGGCGCCGAGGGCGAGCATCCCGGTGCCCGTCCCGAGGTCCACCACTGTCTTGCCCTCAACGTCGCCGTTGAGGTCCGCGACGTGGACGACGTGGGCGGCGAGTCCCGGCGGCGTCGGGTACTGTTCGAGTTCGACCCGCGGGTTCTCGAAGCCGGCGACGACGGAGAGTTGCGTCTCCAGGGCGGCCTTCGTCGCCATCAGGCGGAGACGGCGCCGGACACCGAGAGCGCGACCCCCTCGCGACGGGCGCGTTCGCCGAGGGCGCGGAGCGCCGAGCGGACGGCGTCCTCGTCGGCGGCCTCCGCGACGGTGAGTTCGAGGCGACCGACGCCGAGGAAGGAGGCGGCGCGGACGTACGCCCGCAGGTCGTCGGCGACGGTCTGCGTTGCGTACGGACAGTCCTCCTCAAAACTCGCTTCGACGGACAGCACGGCCGGGTGGTAGCCGTCGGCGGCAAGTTCGGCCTTCAGGTCGCGCAGGTAGTCGGGGGCGGTCGAATCCAGCGAGGACGCCGGGAGCGATACCGGCGTCACGTCGGGGACGGCGGCCGCGTCGATGTCTTGCACCACGGACGACTGCTGTGCGGGCGTCGTGCTCATGTTGTCGCTACATACCCGCTAATCATACAAAAGGTTTATTAAATGTCCGATAGTAATATTATCTCGAGCATATCGCAGGGCGGCGGCGGGATTCGGGGTCGGGAGAAACGGCCCCCAGGACTGAAGCCGCCTCGTTCGATACGTTCGCACGGGGTCGCACGCTCCGCCCCCCATTCCCCTTTACAGTTCTCCCCCCGACTACGGTCGGCGTTCCGACTCCGTTTTCCGACTCAGTACGGACGTTCGAGCACCACGGCGCCGTCGTCGTCCCGCAGTCGTATCGTGTCGCCGCCGTTGTTCCACACCGCCGACCCGCGCCCCCAGTACACCGTCCCCCCGCCGTCGTCCCCGGTTCCGGTTCTGAGCGTGAGTTCCGCGCCGGGTTCGAGTCTCGTCCCCGAGGGGAAGGTGTAGTCGTTCCCCGCGGCGTCCACGACGGACCACCCCGAGAGGTCGACCGCCTCCTCGCCCTCGTTCCGGAAGACGACGTACTCGTCGTTCGGGTTCTCGTTGTCGTTCCCGGCCGCGTCGGCGTGAATCTCGGCGACCGCTATCTCGGCGTCGGTCACGCTCCCCGGCGAGGCGTCGGGGGTCGAGGGGTCGACGCACGACCAGAGGCCGCGGCGGGCCGACCGGGCGTCCGCCTCGGCGGCGCGGTAGCGTTCACGTTCGGTAAAGGTGCTCTCGTACAGTCGCGCGCGGCCGGATTCGACCAGCGCGTAGTTGAACGAGTCGCCGTCGACGTAGACGTACGCGAGGAGACGGTCGTAGTAGCCGCGTCTGTCCGCGGTGTCGTCGAAAACGAGGCGCACGCGTTCGCCCGAGAGGCGCGCCTTCGCGTACGCCGAGGCGTTCTCTCCGGCGGCGTCGAGGCAGGCCGCCCCCGCCCCGGTGTCGGGGACGCCCTCGTACTCGCCGGGCGTGTTCGACCCGTACACCTCGGGCGTGTCGACGCCCAAGAGACGGACCGTGTCCCGCGAGCCGTTGGCGTACCTGATTTTCACGGTGTCGCCGTCGACTACCTCCGTGACGGTGACGCGGACGCCCGGTTCGGCGGGGGTCGCCCCCTCGAACGTCGAGGACGGCGTCGCATCCGGCGTTTTCGGCGTTTGCACCGTTCCCGTCGGTTCCGGGGCCGACGGCCCGACGCCGAGACACCCGCCGAGGACGAGGACGACGGCGATGAACGCGAGGAGGCGCGGTCGCATGCGAACCCGTTGGGCCGACGCCGGGATAACGGAACCGGCGTCCGTCACCGCCGTCGGAACGCCGCGTCCGGCGACGAACGGCCGCCGAACCGATAGATACTAGTTGCTAGTCTGTGTTAGTATATCGGCATCCTTATACGAAGATTTAAATACGCGCTTCACCACAAACCTTATAATGGAACGTCCGAGCCGCCAGCGTCAACAGGAGCAGGAAGCGGAGAAGAGTTCCGACGAGCGCATCGCGTGCCCGGAGTGTGAGTCCACGAACGTGATCACGGATGCCGACCAGGGGGAGCTGGTGTGCGACGACTGCGGCTTGGTTCTCGACGAGCGTCAGATCGACCGCGGCCCGGAGTGGCGAGCGTTCAACCACTCCGAGCGCCAGTCGAAGTCCCGCGTCGGGGCGCCCATCACGGAGACGATGCACGACCGCGGCCTGACGACGACCATCGACTGGAAGGACAAGGACGCCTACGGGCGGTCGCTCTCCTCCGAGAAGCGCTCGCAGATGCACCGCCTCCGCAAGTGGCAGGAGCGCATCCGAACGAAGGACGCGGGCGAGCGAAACCTCCAGTTCGCGCTCTCGGAAATCGACCGCATGGCCTCCGCGCTGGGTGTTCCCCGCTCCGTACGAGAGGTCGCTTCGGTCATCTACCGCCGCGCGCTGAACGAGGACCTGATCCGGGGACGCTCCATCGAGGGCGTCGCCACCTCCGCTCTCTACGCCGCCTGCCGGCAGGAGGGCATCCCGCGCTCGCTCGACGAAGTCGCCGAAGTCTCCCGCGTCCCGCAGAAGGAAATCGGACGGACGTACCGCTACATCTCCCAGGAACTCGGTCTCGAACTGAAGCCCGTCGACCCCAAGCAGTTCGTTCCGCGCTTCGCCTCCGCCCTCGGCCTCTCTGAAGAGGTACAGGCGAAGGCGACCGAGATAATCGACGTCTCCGCCGAGCAGGGCCTGCTCTCGGGGAAGTCGCCGACGGGGTTCGCCGCGGCCGCCATCTACGCCGCTTCCCTGCTCTGCAACGAGAAGAAGACCCAGCGCGAAGTCGCCGACGTGGCGCAGGTGACCGAGGTCACCATCCGGAACCGGTACCAAGAACAGATCGAAGCGATGGGCTTCCGGTAACCCGGGTCGAGCGGACACACGAACGTTCTCGTTTTTCGGTGACGCCGCGACGGCCAGCGGTGACTCCGTCGTGCCCGCGTCTCTCGACTACCGCCGGACGAACACGACCGTCTCGCGGTCCCACAGACCCAGTCGGTACGTCGACCGCTCGTAGCCGCCGCCGAGGGTGTCGCCGACAGCGTTCGCGAGTTCCGGTTCCGTGACGACGATGGGCGGGACGGACTCTCGCTGCGCCAGCGTCGTCGCGTTCTCCGTGCTCACCTCGTCTGCGCCGGCGCGCTCGAAGTACCATGGAAGCGGAAGGCGGTTGCCCCACGAGTCGACGGTCGGCGGGTACTCGTTGCCGGGGTCCCACGCGGTGTAGTACTCCTCGCCGACGTACAGCACCTCGGGGGTGGAGGGGTCGCCGTCGGCGACGGCCGTCGCGTTCTCCGCGAGAGGGGTCAGGTCGTCGCTCGGTTGGGCGAACTGCGCGAGGTCGTTCGAGCGGTCGGAGGGGCCGTACACGCCCGCGGCGGTCACCGCGCCCGTCTGCGCGAGGACGGCGAGGAGGACGAGGCAGACGGCGGCGACGCTGGCCGCGTCGCGGTCGGCCCCCCTGCCGAGAGCGACGGCGCGCCTCGCGAGTGCCGCCCCCCCGACGGCGGCGAGGAGCGACGCTGGGAGGAGGACGTGGACGGCGACCCACGGCGCCGACACCTCGGTCACGACGGGCAGGAGGGCGAACGCGGCCGCGCTCCAGTAGGCGAATCCGTCCAGGAGGGGGCGGCGCGCCGCGCCGGCGTAGCGGTTCCAGAGGAGGGCGGCGACGGCGGCGACGAGCACCGGGAGCGCCGCGACGACGAGGGTGTCGGCGAACGCCTCGACGTACGGGAACAGCGAGTGCGTCGAGTACGGCCAGCGGTTGAGCACGCGGACGCCGAGGAACGACCAGAGCGCGCCGACCGTGGACTCGTACAGCACGAGGTGCCACGTCGTCGGCTTCCAGAGGCCGACGTCGACGTGCGGCCCCGCCCTGGGGGCGAAACAGAGCACCGTCGTCCCGAGGAAGAGGAGGAACGCGCGCGCCGCGGCGCCGGTTCGGCTGGCCACGCGCGAGCGGAGGGCGGCGAGTTGCCGACGCGTCGACGACCCGGCGTCGACGACGGCGCTCGGTTGGTCGAGGAGGAGGACGGCGGCGGCCAGCCAACACAGGACATAGGCGGCGACGAACCCCGACGAGGCAAACGCGAGGGCGAGGGCGACCGACCCGAGGTAGGCGTCGCGTCGACTCCGGCGGTCGTACGCGCGCACGGCGAACCCGACGAACGCCAGTGCGAACAGCGCGAGGGGGACGTCGCCGCGGAGGAAGCGCGAGTAGTAGACAAACAGCGGACTGAATCCGAGGAGCGCGGCGAACAGCAGCGTGTCGGCGTCGTCGAGTCGGTCGCGGAACAGGAGCGCACAGAGCGGGAGCGCCGCGCCGAGGACGGCGACGGGCAGGCGGGCCGTCGCGTCCGTCGCGCCGACGAGGGCGAAGACGAGTCGGTCGAGGTGATAGAGGAGCGGACCGCCCGCGACGGGGCGGTACTCGAACGACCCCACCTCCAGATAGCGGAGCGACCAGTAGCCGACGCGGGCCTCGTCCCAGTGGAACGGGCGCGCGCCGAGGTCGACGAGGCGCGCGAGGAGTCCGAGGGCGGCGAGGACCGCGACGGCGGCTGCGACCCCGTCGAGTCGGACGCCGCGGCGACGGCCCGCGGCGTCGTCCGGCGCGTCTCCGAGAGACATAGGGGAGACTCCCGCGGTAGCGCGTAGAAGCTTTTTGGTCCGACTCGCGCCCCGCCCGGCGGTCCCGCCGGTTCGGAAGGCACAAGCACCGCCGCGGGGGACGGACGGACATGGCACTCGTGGAGTCGCTGCCGCCGCGACCGCTGTCGGCCAAGGAACTGCTGGACCTCAACCGCTCCGAGGTCTTCGAACTCGCCAGCCCCATCGAGGAGGAGGGCGACGCCAGCGCCGTCATCCTCGCCACCGGGTCGTGGGTGAAAGGGGTCGTCTTCGACGACGACGGCGACGGTTGGACCGTCGTGGAGACGGTGTCGCTCGCAGAGCGAGAGCGAATAGACGGCCTCCGCGCGTGCGAAGACGCGATTCTGGCGTTCCGCGGCGAGTCGCCGGACGCCGCCGACGGGGACACCGTTAGCGGAGACGCCGACGCCAGCGTGGAGTGAACGTCGTTCGGCGGACAGTTTCTAACCGTAGGTGGCCGTACTACGGACGATGTACGACCGAATCCTCGTGCCGACCGACGGGAGCCACGCGACGGAGCGAGCCGTAGAGAACGCCGTCGACCTGGCCAAGCAGTACGGAGCGACCATCCACGCCCTCTACGTCGTCGACTCCGGGACGTACGCCTCCCTGGAAGCGGGCACGGACATCGTCGTCGAGTCGCTGGAGACGGAGGGGAAAGAGGCCGTCGAACACGTCGTCCAGACGGCCGAGCGCGCCGGCGTGGAGACGACGACGAGCGTGGAGTCGGGGTCGGCCTACGAGACCATCCTCGACTACGCGAAGGCGAACGACTGCGACCTCATCGTGATGGGGACGCACGGTCGGAGCGGCCTGGACCGCTACCTCCTCGGCAGCGTCACGGAGAAGGTGGTTCGACGGTCCGACGTGCCGGTTCTGACCGTCCGGGCCGACGAGGAGGAGTGAGCGCCGCGGCGGGTCAGACGGCGACGTTCCCGAAATACTGTATTCATTTTTGAATAGTCCCGTACAGCGTTAAATTGTGTCACGTACGGCTATATTGGTCTCGTTGTGATTCATTACACAGCCTAGATGTATGTATAACCATTACAAATTTATTTAACCGGCCGTGTTATCTGTCAATCCGCATGGTAGACTTTACTCGACGGAAGCTGATGGCGACGTCCGCGGCCGCCACACTCGGGGCAAGTGTGGCAGGGGTAGCGACTGCAGACGAGGTTGAGGAGTCCGACACGCCGGGTGCACCCAGCGTCGAAGGGAGCCTCAAGCGGTTCTCGACGACGGCGTTCGGAGCGGAAGTGACGGGGCCGTTCGTCTTCCGCGACGGAGGGTTGCTGTACAGTCTCCAGCACCCCTCCGAGGAGAACCCCGAACCGTTCGGGCGGGCGGCGGTGGGCTACTTCAGCGGGTTCAACTTCACGTTCGACGGGAGCAACGACGACTTCGAGGAGGTCGGAATCCCCGAGACGGAGGAGGAACAGCGTGACGTCCGGTCGGAGGCCGGCGACTACGAGATACTCTTCTACGGGCGCGAACCGATAAACGACGGCGAGGAACTGCTCGGCGTGACGCAGACGCCGGACGGGACGGACATCATGCGCTCGGACCCGGCCGACCCCGAGCGCGAGGAACGGCCGTATTTCGCGGGGACGCAGTACGGACTCGCCGGGAGCAACCCCGACTGCAACCAGTTCGTCCCGACGAACGAGGAGGAGACGGAGGGCTATCTGTTCACGAACTGGGAGAACAGCCCCGGAGACGTCTCGCGCGTCCCCATCAGTCAGGACGAGGACGGCGAGTGGAGCGCCGACATGGAGAACGCGATGAACCTGTCGAACACCGAGTCGCTGCGCGCCCACGGCGGGACCCGCATCAACTGCTACGGCGACCTCAGCCCGTGGGGGACGATGATATCCGCCGAGGAGAACTACGCGCACCCCCGCGTCAACATGACGGACACGGTCGGCGACATCGTGGAGGCCGAGTCCGGCGCGGGACTCGTCGGTGCCGCGCACTTCTGGAACCGCCCGAACCCCGGCGAGATATCCGACGCGATATCGACGTACGCGCAGTACGACCACCTCGAAGAGGACTTCAGCCCGCAGGGTAGTTGGGCGCTGACCGGCGTGGAGTTCCTCGCGTACTACCTCGGCTCCGATCAGAGCGACCAGGTCGACGACCGGAACCTCCGGACGTCGCCCATCGACGACGTCTACCCGAACCCGTACCGGTACGGCTACTTCGTCGACTTCCGCGAACCGGCGGCCGAGGAGCCCGAAGCCGTGAAGTACTACGTGATGGGTCGGGCCGCCTGGGAGTCCCCCGACGTGCAGGGCGACCAGAAGACCGTCTACGGCTGTTCGGACGGCGACAGCAAGGGTATCTACAAGTTCGTCGCCGACGACCCCATCCCGGAGTACGACGACCCGATGGACGTCACCGGCACCCTGTACGCGCCGAAGATAACGAACGACGCGGCGAACGCCTCGGAGGGCGGCGAGCGGAAGTCCCCGGCGTACGTCAACCTGGAGGTCGAGTGGCTCGAACTCGGTCACGCGACGAACGCCGAGGTCGAATCGTGGGTCGCCGAGTACGACGACGTCACGCAGGTCGACTACTTCGAGGCTCACGCCGAGACCAACTGGGCTGACGACCCGGCGGCGGCGCTTCGCGAGGCGGACCTCGAAGTCATCCGCAACGGGAACCAAAACTACGTCTCGAACGAGGACATCGTCGAGTGGGCCCGCCAGTACGAGGAGCACGGCCCCGACGGCGTCGACGACGAACTCCGGCGCGTCCCGTTCCTCGAAACCCGCGCGGCCGCAAAGGAGATCGGCGCCTCCATCGAGTTCAACAAGGCCGAGGGCGTCGACAGCGTCGACGACGCCGGCCCGGGTGACTACGTCTACTTCGGCATCTCCGAGTTCAACGACGCCCTGGCGGACGACGAGGGCGACGTCCAGATGGACCGCGTCGACGGCGGGGTCGTCTACCGCGCCGAACTCGAAGACGACTACAACGTCTCGACGCTCAAACCCGTCATCGTCGGTCCGGACTTCACGGACCCGGCGAGTGTCGCCGACGACGCCCTCCGCAACGTCGACAACGTCTACGCGATGCGCGACGGCCGCGTGCTCTGCTGTGAGGACGGCTTCGGCGGCCCGGCCCGCTCGTACCCAAACGACGGACTCTACGTCTACGAACCGGAGAGCGTCGGCGACACGGCCGAAGAGGCCGTCGAGGAGAACGAGGAGGGCGAAGAGAACGGAAAGGGCGAAGAAAACGAAACGGGCGGAAAGGGCGAAGAAAACGAGGAAGGCGAAGAGAACGGAGAGAGCGGAGAAAACGAAACGGGCGGAGAGGACGACGGCGAAAACTGACTCGCGCCGGAACCGAGAAGCCGGCGACGCGAGGCGGGACCCGCCGCGACCACTAACCATCTTTCAGTTCACTACTATCGAACATGTCACAAACTGACGACACAGCCGACGACGAGCGGACGACCGGCCCGGCCGAATCCGTCCATCGCGACTACATCCTCGGTGTCCGCATCGTCGAACGGACGGCCGGGACCGACGGAACGGTCTACCGGTTCGAGGCGCCGCACCACGAGGGAATCGAGTTCGACGACGCCGACACGGCGACGCTGTACGCCGACGTCTACTTCGACGTCAACGGATTTCAGGAGGCGGGGACGGGAGAGCGGGGCGTTCCGCCGGAGATAATCCAAGCCGGGCGCGACACGCTCGTCGCCTACTTCCTCACGCAGCCGCTCGTCGACGTCGAGTGGGTCGCCTCCTACTACGGCGAGAAACCCGAGAAAGTGCAGCGGTACGTCAACCGCGTGCGGAAGCGGGCGAAGAAGATACGCGAGGGCGCCGCCGAGCAGGGAATGACCTGACCGCTCGGGGGCGACCCGACCGGCGAGCGAAGGGAGCGGGGGGACGAGAGCCCTCAGTCGCGTTCCCTCCGAATCCCGGCCTCGTGTCACCGACCGAATCGCTCCATAAAGAGTTTTGCCGCGGTCCCGCAAATCGGGTCTCATGACCGAGTACACCGTCGAGTTCGTCGGGACGGACGAGTCGATTCAGGTCTCCGACAAGCAGACCATCCTCAAGGCCTGTATCGAGGAAGGAATCGCGCAGGAGTACTCCTGCCGGGTCGGGATGTGTCTGGCCTGCTCCGCAGAGATTCTCGAAGGCGACGTGGTTCAACCCGCCGCCCGCGGCCTCACCGACGAGGAGCGAGAGGACTACGCGCTGACGTGCATGGCGCGCCCGCAGAGCGACCTCAAACTGGAACGCGGCGTCTACCCGCCGAGCATCGAGAACGACGCCTCGGCCGCCGCGCCCGCCGCGGACGACGACTGAGCGCGCCGCCGTTCGGGTCAAATCGGTTCGAACGGGATCGAATCGGCAACTCAGTCCGCCTTCGAGACCGCGCAGTTGTTCGGTCCGAGTTCCAACTCGAAGGCCTCCGCGTCGGCCACGTCGCTCCGACCGAGGTTCGTGGCGATTATCTCCTCGTAGTTCGCCGGCCGCGGCGGCATATCGGAGAGGACCGTCTCCACGAACTGCTCCTCCGAGAACATGAGAAGCGGGAGGCCGTCCCGGAGGTCGCCGAGGTACGCGGAGTAGGTGCCGTCGCTCCGCCGTTCGGCGGCGGTACCGTAGTGCGCCGGAGCGATACGGGTGTCGTCGCGAAACGCGCCGAACACCGACTGGAGCGTCCCGTACAACTGCCGCGCGGCGTCGGTCGCGCCCTCGTCGCCCACCTCCAAATCCGGGCGGGCGACGCTCTCGACGAACAGGCTATCGCCCGAGAACAGCACGTTGCCGAGGCGGTAGGCGGTCATCTCGCTGGTGTGACCGGGAGCGTGGACGGCGGTGAGCGTCGCGTTCCCGACGCGAATCTCGTCGCCGTCGACGACGAACTCGGTCGCGTCGCCGGCGTCGAGACCTCTGTCGCGCGCACCCTCGGGGTGGACAGCGGTGGCGTCCGTCTCGTCGGCGAGTCTCCGGACGCCGCTGACGTGGTCGGCGTGGACGTGCGTGTCGAGGGCGTACGCGAGGTCGGCGCCGTACTCGCGGGCGTCGGTAACGTACCGCTCCGTGAACTGCCTGAGGGGGTCTATCACCGCGGCCTCGCCGTCCGAGACGACGAAGTAGGCGAGACACCCGCTGGCGGGGCGACGGTACTGGTGTATCACCGCGTCGACGTCGGCCGGGACGACGACCGAGACGTAGACGCGCGCCCACCCGCGCATGCCGTCCTCGAGGTTCTCCGCGTCGAAGCCCTCGTCCCGGAGGAGTTCGGCGACGTACGCGCTGGCCTCGCCGCGACCGCAGACGACGACGATCTGGTCCTCGGGGTCGAGGCCGGCCTCTCGGGCGGTTTCGGCGACGTCGCCGCGCGCCTCGGCCGCCATGAACTTCGAGTACGGGACGAGGGTCGTCTCGCCGCCGTCGACGTGCCACGCGTCGTGTTCGTCTCGATTCCGAACGTCGAGTAGAGAGACCGACCCACCCCGGTCGAGTCGTTCGTACAGTCTCTCAGGAGTCATCAGTCTGGATACGAGTCTCCCGTGGAATATAGTTGCCGCTCAAGCGGTCAGTTTGCCGGTTCGATTCTCCCCGGCCGACGGTCCGGGCCCGCCCCGTCGTCGGCGGACGAGAGCCGTCACTCCTCACCCGTCGTCGGTCTCGACGGCGGCGGACGGCCGCGCGTTCCGGTCGGCTTCGGCGCCGACTCGGCGACCGACTCCGTATCCCGGACCGATTCGACGGCGATGCCGCGGACGTCCTCGGCGCGCCCGGAGACGATAGCGGCGCGGGCCAACATTCAGGGTCGCACCCCCCGTGAGTAGCGTATGGACGGCGAGAGCTTTCGGTCGGCCGTGGAGGTCGAAAAGCGGACGGAGTTGGACCGACTCGGCTCCCAGCAACTGCTCGTCGCGTTGACGGACGCCGAGTTGACGCGCGAACGCGTCCTCGAGGTGGCGGCGGCGAGCGAACACGCCGCCCGGGAGACGTTTCGCGGGTGGGCCGACGACGAGGACGTGGAGGCGGCCCGGACGGCGTTCGCCGCCGTCGCCGACCAGGAGGACGGCCACCTCCGGCGCGTGGCCGACGAACTCGACGGTGCGTGGGAACCGGACGGGGAACCCGGACCGATGCACGGCTACCTCCGCGGCCGCGAGTCGGCCGTCGAACGCGTCGCCGGCGGGATGGTCGGTCGGCCCCTCGTCAGCCACCGGACGTACAACCAACTCGTCGGCTTCTTCGTCAACGAGGCGGACGAGCGGACGGCGGACGTCCTCCGCGAACTGAAGGCGGAGACGACGGAGACGCTGACCGACGGTCTCTCGCTTCTCGAATCGCTGTGCGGGACCGACGACGATTGGGAGGCCGCCGAGATGGTCGCCGGCTACACGATTCAGTTGGCGTACGACGACTACGCGGACGCCCTTCGGGGACTGGGCTTCGACCCGAGGTCGGTGTGCTAATGGACGAGATTTCCGGCCGCGTCGAGCAACTGTGGACGAGTCCGGAGGACGGCGCGCCGATGGAGTCCCGCGAGTCCGTAGAGGCCGTCGAGGGCGGCCTGCGCGGCGACCGCTACCTGCTCGGGACGGGGTACTACTCGCCGTACGACGTCTGCGAGGTGACGTTCGTCGCCCGGGAGGCGTTGGCGGAGATTCTCGACGAGACGGGCATCGACCTGACCGACGGCCGGCACCGACGGAACATCGTCGTCCGCGGCGTCGGCGGCGAGGAACTCCACGACCTGCTGAAGACGACGTTCCGCGTTGGCGGGGCGACGTTCCGGGGGACGCGCCCCCGCCCGCCCTGCGCGCACGTCGAACAGGTCGCCGGCGAGGAGGGCGTCGCGCGCGCCCTCAAGCAAAAGCGCGGCGGCATCTGCGCGAACGTCGTCGAAGCAGGGACGGTGAGCGTCGGCGACGAACTCGAACTGAAAGAGGCGGACCCGCGGACCGTCGGGCGGTCCATCGCGGACCGCCTCCGGGACGCGTTCGGTGGCGACTGACTCTCGCGACGGACTCAGGGGAAGATGCTGTCGGGCACGTAGGCGGTGACCGTCCAGTTCGGCGCGTCGACGACTTCGCTTATCTTCAGGTCGACGGCCGCCGAACAGAGGATGTACGCCTCGCCGCGCGTCAGGTCTCGTTCGGTTTCGAGGTGGTCTATCATGTGCCGGACGGCCTTCTTCGTCGCTTCCATCAGGTCGTCGGCGATGCCCGTCGTCGCGTGCATCGGTTCGTCGGACCCGGTGGGCGTGAACGGCCCCGTCGTCTTCAGTTGCGGTTGCTCGATGGACTTGTCCTTCAGGACGTCGAAGCGCGCCGTAACGTACATCGGCGCTTCGATACCCGTCACGCACACCTCACCGTCGCCCTGCGCGGCGTGGCAGTCCGCCGTCGAGAACAGTCCGCCCTCGACTTCGACGGGGAGGTACACCGTCGACCCCTTCGTCATGTGTTTGACGTCCATGTTGCCGCCGGTGTCGTACGGTGGCAGGGTGTCGTGTTCGCCGTCCTTACCCGGTGCGACGCCGATGATGCCCGGGAACATGTCGAGGGGAATCTCAATCCCATTCACGAAGTGAGCCACGTCCTCCTCCAACTCCCAGATGTGCAGACCCGCCTCCTCGAACTCCTCGGGCAGGAGACCGAGGCCCATCTCGCCGGGCATGAACCCGGTGAACCCCCAACCCTTGTGTTCGAAATCGAGGAGTTCGATGGCGAGCACGTCGCCCGGTTCCGCCCCCTCGACGGCGACGGGGCCGGTCAGCGGATGGACCGGGTCGAACGTCGCGTTCGCCAAGTCCTCCACCCCGGAGTCGGGTCCGACCTGGCCGTCCAATGCGTCGCGGCACTCGAAGCGGACCACCTCGCCCGGTTCGACCGTCACGAGCGGGTCCAGACTGTTGTCCCAGACGTGGTGAACGTTCTCGTCGTCGTCGGACAGTTCGTAGTCGACCTCGTATGACATACGGTACCGATGGGCTCGACGTTCGATAAACCTCGGCGTCCCGGCAGACGAGGGTTTAGATACCGGGACGGGGCCAGACTCCACGTGACGTGACGGCGACCCGGGGCGGAACGCGGTTGTGCGGCGCATCCGCCTCGGGAGCGAACTGCGCCGCCTGTCCGCAAAAAAGACGTTCGAGCCGGCAGTCCGGCTTACGCTTCGTCGAACAACTCTTCGCCGTCGACCATGTGCTCCTCGACGGTGTCCATGTCGAGCGTCACGCCGAGGCCCGGCTTCTCGGGAATCTCGATGTAGCCGTCCTCGATGACCGTCTCCTCGACGAGGTCCTCCCACCAGCCGAGTTCGTAGGAGTGGTACTCGACGGCCAGCGCGTTCGGGATGGAGGTGCCGACGTGCGCGGAGGCCATCGTCGCGACGGGCGAGGAGACGTTGTGCATCGCCACGGGGACGTAGTACTGGTTCGCCACGTCCGCTATCTTCCGCGTCTCGCGCATGCCGCCGACCTTCGGCAGGTCGGGCGCGATGATGTCGACGGCCTGGTTCTCGATGAGGCGACGCTCCTCGGTGACGCGGTAGCGGTTCTCCCCGACGGTGATGGGCGTCGTCGTGGACTTCGTGACCTCCTCCTGCACGTCGAGGTTCTCCGGCGGCACGGGGTCTTCGAGCCACCAGATGTCGTACTCTTCGAGCGCCTTCGCGAGGCGCTTTGCCGACCCGCCCGAGAACGTCCAGTGGCAGTCGAAGGCGACGTCCGCGCGGTCCTTCACGCGTTCCGTGACGGCCTCGACGATGTCGACTTTGTGTCGGATCTCTCCGGGTCGGAGATGGCGGTTCGCGCGGTCCTTCTCCAGTCCGGAGGGCACGTCGAGGTCGAACTTCAGCGCGTCGTAGCCGAGTTCGTCGACGACGCGTTCGGCCTCGTCCGCGCAGGCCTGCGGGTCCGCCTCGTCGGCGGTGTGGCAGTCGCAGTAGACGCGCACCTTGTCGCGGTACTTCCCGCCGAGCAGTTGGTAGGCGGGGACTTCGAGAATCTTGCCCGCGAGGTCGTGCAGCGCCACGTCGATGCCGGAGATGGCCGTGACGGTGATGCCCTCGACGGAGCCTTCGCCGGACATCTTCTGGATGAGATGTTCGAACAGGCGGTCGATGTCGAGGGGGTTCTCGCCGATGAGGAACGGTCGCATCCGCTGGATGAGTTCCGGAACGCCCGCGCCCCAGTAGGCTTCGCCGGTGCCGACGATACCGGCGTCGGTGTAGATGCGGACGAGCGTCCACGGGAAGTTCCCGTCTATCATCGTCGTCTGTACGTCCGTTATCTTCACATCGCGGCCGCCCCCGCGCTCGGCCGTGACCTGCATCGTGTCGGCCGAGAGCTCTCGCATCGTGTACTCCGCATTCGGGTCGTGTAGCTGTGAGTAGTCCTTCATGGTTTGTCGTTTACTCGATAAGTTGTAAACCTTTGCACTCCGGGGCGTCCGCCGCCGGAACGTCCGATTCGAGGGTTCGACTCCCCGCGGCAAAAGTGGTTCGTGACGTGTTTCGGAGGCGCTCGGGTCGAGGAGTCGAAAGGGCTGCGTCAGCGCTCGTCGAGGAGGTTGAGGACGTACGCGATTCGGAGCATCGACGCCGCGTCGCCGCGGTCGTACACCAGTTCGTCCGTGTCGCGGACGTGCGCTAACACGTCCTCGGAGGCGTGTTCGGGCGCGGCGGCGATGCCGGCGTCGGCCTCGTCGGCCCACTCCATCACGCGCAGGTCAGACTTGCTGTCGCCCATTACGAGCACGAACGGGTCCGTCACGTCCAAGACGTCGAGGGCGGCGCGGACGCCGTTCGGCTTGTTCAGTTCCAACGAGCCGATTTCAGCGGCGTCGGCGTGGTAGTACGCCACGTCGATGCGGTCGAACAGGGCCGAAACCTCGTCGGGCACGTCGTCGGCCTCGCTTTCGGGTGCGGCGCCCTCGGCGGCGAGGACGTCCGCGACTTCGGGGTCGGCGGCGGCGTAGTACGCCCGAGACCACTCCTCCCCGTCGTCGACGTCGACGCCCTCGACGGCGGCGGCGACCGCTCCCCCGAGGAGGTCGACGAGGTAGACGAGTCCTCGGTCGATGACCTCGGCGGCGGGGTCGCTCCCGATGTCGAAGTTCGGCTTGAGGGTGATGTTGAACTCGTTGCCCTGCAGGTGGACCGACTCGCGCAGGTCGTCGGGCGCCTGCGGGAGGACGCGGGAGCGAACCTCCGAGAACACCTCGCGGACCGCTTCGTCTAACTCCTCGTACAGCAACTGCTTGGTCGTCGACCCGTGCCCCGGTGTGAACACGCCGGTCCCCGCCTCGTAGACGATGCTCACGGTTCCGGAATGGACGAGTTCGTTGCCGAGCCCTTGGATGGTGAATCCCTTCACGTTCTCTAGCGTCTGCCCGGTGCAGATGACGATGGGGACGCCCGCCTCGTGGAACTCCGTCAGGAGGTGTAGCGTGTCGCGCGGAATCTCGTTGTCCGTTCGCCCCGCCGAGCGGAGCGTCTCGTCGACGTCGAGAACCAAGGCGTTCACCGCGCGGCCGTACTTCGAGTGCAAATCGAGCGCGGTGAACGTCTGGTCGCGCGTCGCCCGCGCAGCTATCTCTGCGTACGTCTTCCCCGCGGCGAACGAGGAACGAATCTCGTCTTTCCGCGCTTCGAGTTCGTCGCTGGCGTCCTGCCAGTAGTCCAGGGCGATGCGCGAATCGACCGGCGGGAACAGGTCGACGAAGTTCTGCAACTCCCTGAGCGTCTCCGCCTCCGAGTCCTCGTACAGCCGGTAGAGGAGGTCGTACTGTTCCATACGACTACCGGGAGCTACGGGGGCAAAAAGAGTGTCCGTACGGCGATTCCTGCGGGGGGAAACGCTGAAACGCCTCCTATACATACGCCAATCCATGGCTAACTGGACCGACAGCATCGTCGGGGACCGGATGACGGTCGACCGGGAGTTCAACGAACGCATCGCCGCCTCGGAGTTTTCCAGTCAGGAGTGGGGACTCATCATGACGGCGACGGAGTTCGAAATCGAGCACGCCGACGACCCCGAACGCGCCCGCATCGTCGCCGACACGGAGAAACTCCCGCAGATCATGCCCGAACTGAAGAACGTCCGTTCGCAGATGGCTCAGATGGGCGGCGCACCGAGCGACTCGGGGACGGCCTCCTCCGGCGGTCTGTTCGACTCCATCAAGGGCGCACTCGGCTTCGGCGGCGGCGGTGCCGACGCCGAGCGACAAGAGGCGGCCGAGCGACTCGTCCAGGAGTACGCCGATGAACTACAGCGACACCTGGAGTCGAAGGGGAAGTGGAAACAGGTCAGACTCGCCTATCAGGAGTAAAGAGAGAGGCTCCGAATCGAGAAGCGGAGAACCGGGAAATCAGATCTCGTCGCCGCCGTGGAACAGCGTCATCTCCTGCGCCTCGTAGATGTTAATGAGTTCGGTGACTATCTCGTCGTAGTCCTCGTCTTCGACGCGCAGGGAGTCGAGTCGCTCGACCGTCTCCTCGTCGAGGTGGATCTGAGGCATATACGGCGAATGAACACGGAACGACTTAAACGCCCGGGCGCCCCCGTCGGGCGAAAGAAGAGTTCTCGAAGGCGGTTCGGACGGTTAGAGGTACCGACTGTTGCCAGCGCTGCCGGAGACGTGCGTCAGGTCCGCGTGCACGTCGGCGATGCGGTCGCGTATCTTCCGACCGACGACGCGGGGGTCGAAGACGTCCTTGTTCGGCGACCACTCCGTCTCGTTGAAAAAGGTGTCCCGGTCGTCGTCGACGTCCTCCGGCGGGACGATGGCCTCGGGGTCCTCGCGGTAGTGGTCGAACGCGGTCCGCGTGTACTCGTACTGGTAGCGCGTGTCCTTGTTCACCTTGCAGATGCCGTGCTGGAGCATCGCCTGCAGTTGGTCGGGCTGAACGCCCGAGGAACCGTGCAGGACGAGCGGCGTGTCGAGGCCGTGGTCGCGGAGCGCCTCTCGGATGTCGCCCGCCAGGTCGGGGCGGAGTTCGAGGTCCTTGCCCTTCGCCACGCCGTGTTGTGTGCCGACGGAGATAGCGAGGAGGTCACAGCCCGTCCGGTCGACGAACTCGACGGCCTGCTCGGGGTCGGTGTAGAACGCCTCCTCGGACTCCACCTCGTCCTCGACGCCCTTTATCTGGCCGAGTTCGGCCTCGATGAGCACGTCGGCGCCCTTCTCCTCTTTCATCTCGACGACTTCCTTGCTCGTGGCGACGTTCTCCTCGAACGGTTCGTGCGAGGCGTCGATCATGATGGAGGAGGGAATTTCGAGGTCCATCTGCGCCTCGATGAACTCCATGTCCGACTGGTGGTCCATGTTGAGGAACACGCCGATGTCGTACTGGTCGGCGATGTTCTCGATGTAGTTGCCCATCGCCTTCAGGCCCGAGACGTCGTCCTCGTGCCCGGCGAAGGTCGCGGCGCCGCCCGACAACTGCATCAGGAGGTCCGAGTCCTCCCGGGCGGCCCCCTCTATCAATCCCATCATGATGTTCGGTTCGGCGATGTTCGAGGCGATGAGACCGAATCCCTCGTCCAGCGCGTCGTCGTACACCTTCTCGAGTTCGCTACCGCCGTAGAAAGGCACTGTTGGTCACCTGTTTCGGCGTTCACGTGCGGGGACTATAACGTATGCGGAGCGCTTTCGTTCCTGTTCGGTTTCGGCTCCCCATCCGCGGATTGCGGAACGTGCGAGATAGCTACTCGAATCCGCGTTAATCGGTTCTTTCATCGCGAGAACAGTGGCCGCGGTGTGTACGTTTCTGATCGAATTTTGTCGGGAGAGGCGGTTACTCGTGCAGAAGTGAGTTCGTCCCTGCGAAAAACGCGGGTCGGAAACGGCGCGGGTCTCAGGAGAACAGTCGCTTCAGTCGCTGGAAGAGGCCCTTCTCTCGGTCGCCGCCGCGGCGCTGTTGTCCCTGCGCGTCGGCGCCGGCCGTCGGCGACTCCGTCGTTGCCTCCGCGGTGTCGGACTCCGTCGCCGTCGAACCCGACGCCGACTCGCCGGCGGAGAGGTCGATCTGTTCGGCGCCCTCGGTTTCGACGAGGTCCTCGGCCTTCTCGATGAGACCCTCGGCGTCGTTGACGCCGTCTTTGACCGTCCCCTTCACGAGGTTCTTCCCCTCGAAGCGGTCCCGGGTGACCGCCGTGTCGGCGGCGATGATGACGACGTCCGCCTCGGCGATGTCGTCGGCGGTGAGTTCGTTCTGCGCGCCCATCGCGCCCTGCACCTCGACTTTGATGTCGTGGCCCAGGCGCTCCGCCGTCTGTTCAAGATTCTCTGCGGCCATCTGACTGTGCGCGATGCCCGTCGGGCACGCGGTGACTGCGACTAGCTTCATGATTGTGTGTTCTCTGTTAGCACTCGTCGTACTTCAGCCTTCGTGCCGGCCGAGAGCGCCTTCTCGGCCAGTTTTCGGGCGTCTTCGGTGTCCGTCTCGGTCACGGCCTGCTTCACCTGCGGGACGGTCACGGCGCTCATGCTGAGTTCGTCGAGGCCGAGGCCGAGGAGGAGTTCGGTCAGGTCGGGGTCGCCGGCCATCTCGCCGCACATGCCGACCCAGACGTCCGTCCCCTCTGCGGCCTCGACCGTCGCGCGGACGGCGCGGAGCACCGCGGGCTGGGTGTAGTCGCCGAGTTCGGCGACGTGTTCGTTGCCCCGTTCGGCGGCCATGACGTACTGTGCGAGGTCGTTCGTCCCGATGCTGAAGAACTCCACCTCGGAGGCCAAGTCCGGGGCCATGAACGCCGCGGCGGGCGTCTCGACCATCACGCCGAACTCGGGGACGGCGTACTCCGCGCCCTCCGATTCGAGGTCCTCGGCGACCGAGTCGAGCGTCTCGCGGGCGTCGCGGACCTCCTCGACGGTGGAGACGAGGGGGAGCATCACGGCGAGGTTGCCGCCGGAGTCGCTCCCCGCCGCGCGGAGCAGCGCGCGGAGTTGCGTCTCGAACAGGTCGGCGTCGGGGCCGAGCGACCGTCGGATGCCGCGTTCGCCGAGGAACGGGTTCTCCTCGTCCGGCAGGTCGAGGTAGTCGATGGGCTTGTCGCCGCCCACGTCGAGCGTTCGGACGACGACGCGCCCGTCGGGGAACGCTTCGAGCGCCTCGAGGTACGTCTCGTACTGCTCCTCCTCGTCCGGCGGCGACTGCCGGTCGAGAAAGAGGAACTCCGTCCGAAAGAGGCCGATGCCGTCGGCGCCGCGGTCGGCGGCGGGGCCGAGGTCGGCCGCCGTGCCGACGTTGCCCGCCACCTCTATCTCGACGCCGTCGGCGGTGGAGACTGGTTCCGAGCGAATCTCGACCTCCTCCTCGTCGGCCGCGGCCTGTTTCGTCTCCTCGGCGGGGTCGACGATGACCTCGCCGTCGGTGCCGTCGACGACGACCTCCGCGCCGTCCTCAACCTCGTTCAGTTCCTCGCCGACGCCGACGACGGCCGGGAGCGCGAGCGACCGCGCGAAGATGGCCGCGTGCGACGTTCGACCGCCGGTGACGGTGACGAACCCGGCGACGCGTTCGGGGTCCAACTGCGCCGTGTCGCTCGGCGTCAGTCGCTCGGCGAAGACGACGCTGCCCTCCGCCAGTTCGGCGAGGTTCACGCGCTCGCCGCCGGAGAGGACGCGGACGAGTCTATCGCGTACGTCGCGCAGGTCGTCGGCGCGTTCGGCCATCCGGCCCTCCATGCCCTCGAACTGCTCGACGAAGCGGTCGAACGTCCGCTGGACGGCGTGCTCGGCGGGCAGTCCGTCCGAAATCTGCTCGCTCACACCGTCGGTGATCTGCGGGTCGTCGAGGAACTGGACGTGCGCATCGAACACCGCCGCCTCGTCCTCGCCGACGCGTTCGGCGGTCCGCTCTCGCTCGGCCTTCAGTTCCTCGCGCGCCGACTCGCGCGCCTCCTCGAACCGCGCCGTCTCCGCATCGGCGTCCACCTCGTCGGGTTCCGGCGGGTCGTCCAGTTCCGCGTCGGGTGCGTACCAGACGACGGTGCCGACCCCCGAGAGGGGCGTGACGCCGATGCCCTCGAATCGTCGTTCTGTCATCGACTACAGTTCGTCCTCCGGTGTCGAGAGCACCTCTTCGAGGGCGTCGAGCGCCTCCTCGGCGTCGTCGCCCTCGGCGGAGATGCGCACCTTCTCGCCGCCGGAGACGCCGAGACCGGTGACAGACAGCATGCTCGCGGCGTTCACCAGGTCGCCGTCCTCGGGGCCGACTTTGACCTCCGAGTCGTACTCGTTGGCCGTCTCGACGAAGACGGAGGCGGGGCGGGCGTGCAGGCCGTCCTCGGGGACGACGGTGACGACGCGTTCGGGCATCAGTTCACCGCCTCCCGAACCGTCTCTTGTACCGTCTCCGCGTCCTCGGCCTCCAGCAGCTTCTCCCGGACGTCCTCGTGCATGAGGGCGCGCGAGAGCGAACTGAGAATCTGCAGGTGCTCCTCGCCGCCCTCCTCGGGGACGAGAATCATGAACAGCAGGTTCGCGGGCTTGTCGTCCATCGCGTCGAAGTCGATGCCTTCCGAGGAGCGCGCGAACGCGACGGAGGGAGCCTCGACTGCCTTCGTCTTGGCGTGGGGGATGCCGATTCCCATGCCGACGCCCGTCGTCGCCTCCTTCTCTCGCTCCCGGAGGTCCGCGAGCACGGTCTCTCGCTCGGTCACGCGGCCGTTCTCCACGATGAGGTCCAAGAGGAACTCGATGGCGAGTTTCTTCTCGGCGGGCGGTTCGTTTAGCGAGATGTGCGCCGTCGGCATCAGCCGGTCGATGTCATCTTCGAGCATTTTCGTGCGAATATGGGAACGGAGGGAGTAAGGTAGTTGCGTTGTGGGTCGTGCGGGGTGGTCAGTCCGAGGTCGCGGTCGTCGTCTCGCCCTCGGTGTTACCGACGCGTTCGTCGAAGTCGGGCTTGACGACCGTCGCGATGACGGCCGTCGCCAGCGACCCGATGAGCAGCGCCGCGAGGAACATCAGCGGCTTGTTCGACAGGGGGACGACGAAGATGCCGCCGTGCGGGGCGGGCATCGTGACGTTCATCATCATCGCTATCGCGCCGCCGACCGCGCTCCCGACGATGGCCGACGGGACGACGCGGATGGGGTCCGCGGAGGCGTAGGGGATGGCCCCCTCCGTGATGAACGAGAGGCCGAGGATGATACCCGACTTTGCGTTCTCGTACATCTCCGCGGCGTACTTGTGTGGCGCGATGAAGTTCGAGATGGCGAGGCCGATGGGCGGGACCATCCCGCCGATCATGACCGCGGCCATCGGGGCGGTGATGCCCTCGGCGATGAGACCGGTCGCGAACACGTACGACACCTTGTTCACCGGACCGCCCATGTCGACGGCCATCATCCCGCCGAGGACGGCGCCGACGACGACGGACTGCCCGCCCTGCAGCCCCCCCAGCGCCGCGGTCAGCGCGCCGTTCGCGATGGCGACCGGAACGCCCAGCACGAAGATCATGACGGGCGAGAGAATCGCCATCGTCACCACCGGCACGATGAGCACCGGCATCATCGGCTGGACGAAGCCCGGAACGCTCCAGTTCTTCACCCAGCGCGCGACGTACCCCGCGATGAGACCCGCCACGAGCGCGCCGAGGTAGCCGGCCCCGGCCTGACCGCCTTGGAGGCCGATGACGTCACCGGCTGCCTGCAGGAGGGCCCCATCCTGGATGATGTACGACAGGAGAAAGCCCGGTGCGAGCCCCGGTCGGTCCGCGATGGCGTACGCGATGTACGCCCCGAGGATGGGCACCATGATGGTGAGACCCGCCACGCCTATCTGCGCGAGGAACCATCCCGGAGTCCCCGTCGCGTCGAACACCTGTTGGACGCCGGTGCCCGAGAAACTCGCCACCGCGTACCCGAGCGCCAGGAAGATACCGCCGATGGTCACGAACGGTATCATGTACGATACGCCGGTCATCACGTCCTCCTTGACCTTCGTCAAGTGAGCACGGTACGCCTTCTCCGCTGACTCTGTGTTTGCCATGTTTGCTCCCTAACGATAGTTACTAAATGTCTTCAAAAACCCTTTCGGATTTGATCGTCTCTGTTCGTTCCCGACACGTAACCCGCGACAACGAACATTAGGGACTGACCACAGAGACGGTCACGTCCCCCCGTTCGTCGAAGACGGCGTCGAAGTCGGGAACGCTCGTCCCCGAGGCGCCGACGACGCGGGAAGCGACGATGATGCCCGTCTTCAGCGCCGTCCGTTCGTCCTCACCGCGCGCGAGGGCGGCGAGGAACCCCGAGAGCAACGCGTCGCCCGCGCCGACGGTGTCGACGACGTCGACCGAGACCGCGGGCGCGTGGTAGGTTCCCGACTCCGCGGCCAAGAGGGCGCCGTCCGGACCGAGCGAAGCGACGACGAAACGGAAACCGCGCGCTCGGAGCGACTGCGCCGCGGCGGCGCAGTCGGCCGTCGTCTCGACGGGCATCTCGGTGGCGACGGCGAGTTCCTCGCGGTTCGGCTTGCAGACGAGGTAGGCGGCGTCGAGTTCGGTCAGCGACGTACCGCCCGTGTCGACCGCCGTCTCCCAGTCGCCCGCCGCGGCGAGTTCGTCCACGGCGTCGGTAGTGACGCCTTTCGGGAGGCTTCCGGCGACGACGAGTCGGTCCGGGTCGCGTTCGCGGACGCGGTCGACGAGGTCCGACACTTCTCCCTCATCGACGGTCGGTCCGTTGTGGTTTATTTTGTACTCGCCTTCGGGACCGAGAACGGTCGTGTTCAGTCGCGTTCGGTCACCGATACCGACGAAGTCGTTCGGGACCCCGTCCGCGTCCAGTCGGTCGCGTATCATCCGGCCGAACGGTCCGCCGAGAAAGCCCGTCGCGGGCGCGTCCACGTCTAACGCCGTGAGGTACTTCGAGACGTTGATTCCCTTCCCGCCGGCGTCGAACTTCGCGTCGTCCGTCCGCGCGACGGCGCCGGTCCGGAGCGGTTCCTCCACCGTCACCGTGTGGTCGACGGCGGGGTTCATCGTGACCGTGAGCACGTCGTCGCTCACTCCGACACCTCCACGACGGTGACGCCCTCGTTCTCGAACGCCCGTCGCTCCCGGGCGGGGAGTTGGTCGTCGGTGACGAACACGTCCACGTCGCTCACGTCGGCGAACTTCACGAACGAGCGCTTGCCCACCTTCGTGGTGTCGGCGACGAGGACGACGCGCGTCGCCTTCTCGGCCATCAGCTGTTTCATCCGCGCCTCGTCCTCGTTCGGCGTCGTCAGTCCCCCGTCCGGGTCGATGGCGTTCGTCCCGAGGAACAGGAGGTCGAAGTTCGTCCGTTCCATGAACGACTCCGCGGTCGGTCCGACGAGCGCCCGCGTCCGACTGCGGAGCGTCCCGCCGGTGAGTTTCACGTCGTTGTCCTCCTTGCCGAGTTCGACGGCGAGGCGAGGGGAGTTCGTGACGGCCAGCATCGACCCGTCCTTCGGCGCCTGTTTCGCCACCTCCATCGTGGTCGTACCGGCGTCGAAGAAGACGACCTGTCCGTCGGTTATCTCCTCGACGGCGCGGGCGGCGATGGCCCGTTTGCCGTCGAGGTTCTGCACTTCCTTCTGCCCGTACGTCTGCTCCTTCCCGACGGTGGTGACCGGCACCGCGCCGCCGTGTGATCGTTCGACGAGTCCGCGGTCCTCCAGTTCCCGGAGGTCACGACGGATGGTGGCCTTCGAGTAGCCGAGTTCCTCGGCCAAGCCCTCGACGGACCGTCCGTCGTCTGCCGAGACGAGTTCCACGATTCGTCTTTTTCGCTCTGCGGGTAACATGGGCGTCAGTCGTATCCGAACGTAGCGCCTGTCCGTTGTTAATTGTTTGTGTTCGAGAATCGTTCGGGCCTGCACGTTTTCCGGCGCATTCGGGTACGAACGCACAGACGGTCGCCGGACGCGACGCTGCGCACCGTCGGATAACGGAGAAACCGCGGCCGTCGGGGCCGCGTTCAGTCGAGTTTGCCGATGATCGCTTCGGTCACGTCCTCGGTCGACGCGTCGCCGCCGAGGTCGGGCGTGCGCGGCCCGTCCGCCAGCGTCGACTCAACGGCCTCGCGGACGGCCGTCCCCTCCTCGTCGTAGCCGAGGTGGTCCAACAGCATCGCCGCCGAGAGAATCGTCGCCGACGGGTTGGCGACGCCCTCGCCCGCGATGTCCGGCGCCGTCCCGTGAACGGGTTCGAAGAGGGCGTTGTCGGACCCGATGTTCGCCGACGGGAGCAGACCGAGGCCGCCGACGAGGCCGGCGGCGAGGTCCGACAACACGTCGCCCGCGAGGTTCGGGCAGACGACCACGTCGAACTGTCCCGGGTCCAAACAGACGTGCGTGGCGAACGCGTCCATCAGCACCTCTTCGGTGTCGACGCCGCGTTCGTCGGCGACGCCGGTGACGGCGTCGCGGAACCGCCCGTCCGTCTCGCGCATCACGTTCGCCTTGTGCGCGACGTGGAACCCCTCGGGCGCGTAGTCGCAGGCGAACTCCGCGAGTCGCTCCGAGGCCGAGGTGGTGACGACGCGCGTCAGCGTCGAGAGGTCCTCGGAGAGGCGGTCCTCGTGCCCCGAGTAGACCCCCTCGGTGTTCTCTCGGAGGAAGACGATATCGGTGTCCGGTCGAAGCGCCTCCACGCCGGGGTAGGCCTTCGCCGGACGCACGTTCACGAACGACTCCACCGCCGTGCGGAGGGGGAGGATGACGTCCGCGGCCGTCTCGCCCGCCGCGCCGAACAGCGTCGCGTCCGCCTCGGCGACGGCGTCGTACGTCTCCCGCGGCAGGGCCTCGCCCGTCTCCTCTTTCACCGCGTCGCCCGCGTCGTGGCGGACGAACTCGAAGTCGCCGACCGCGTCGAGAACCGACACGGCCGCGGGGACGACTTCCTTCCCGATGCCGTCGCCCTCGACGACGACTATCTCCTCAGTCATCGCTGGCGATGTACGGCAGGGAGTCGGCCTTCTCTCGGACGGCGCCCGCGTTCGACTTCATCAGCGCCGTGGTGTCCCAGACGCCGTCGACGAGGGCCTTCCGCTGAGCGTCGTCGACGGTCACGTCGACCGTCGTCCCGCCGTAGGTGACCGTCTCCGCCTCCACGTCCACGTCTATCTCGCCGTGGGGGTTCTCCTCGACCCACTCCTGCAGTTCGGAGATGGTCTCGTGGTCGGCGGTGACTGTCGGGATGCCCAGGGCGAGGCAGTTGCCCGCGAAGATTTCGGCGAACGACTCGCCGACGATGGCGTCGATGCCCCAGCGCATGAGCGCCTGCGGGGCGTGCTCGCGCGAGGACCCGCAGCCGAAGTTGGCGTTGACGACCATCACCGAGGACTCCTTGAAGCGGTCCTCGTTCATCGGGTGCTCTTTCGGTTCGTCGTCGTCGTCGAATCGCAGGTCGAAGAAGGCGAACTGTCCGAGGCCGTCGAACGTGACCACCTTCATGAACCGCGCCGGGATGATCTGGTCGGTGTCGATGTCGTTGCCGCGGATGGGGATACCCGTCCCGGAGACGTAGTCGACCTCCGGAATTTCGTCCGTACTCGCGGTCATGCGACGTTCACCTCCTTCATCTCGCGCACGTCAGTCACTTCGCCGTTGATGGCCGCGGCGACGACCATCCGCGGGTTCATCAGGACGGTGCGGCCGTCCTTCGAGCCCTGCCGGCCGACGAAGTTGCGGTTCGACGAGGACGCGCAGGCCTCGTCGCCCTGCAGTTGGTCCTCGTTCATCCCGAGGCACATCGAACAGCCGGCGTTACGCCACTCGAAGCCGGCTTCCTCGAAGATATCCTTCAGCCCCTCCTCCTCGGCGGCCCGCTGGACGCGCTGACTGCCGGGGACGACCATCGCGCGGACGTCCTCGTGCACCTTCCGGCCCTTCACGAGGCGGGCCGCACGGCGCAGGTCCGCGAGGCGCGCGTTCGTGCACGACCCGAGGAACGCGACGTCGATGGGGTAGCCCTGCATCGTCTCGCCGGGCGTCACGCGCATGTGCTCCTGCGCGCGGCGCGCGGTGTCCCGTTTGTCCTCCGGGAGGTCCTCCGGCGCCGGGATGGGTTGGGTGATGCCGACGCCCTGTCCGGGGGTGGTTCCCCACGTGACGACGGGTTCGAGTTCGTTGCCGTCGATGGTGACCACGTCGTCGTACTCGGCGTCCTCGTCGGAGCGGACGGACTCCCAGTACGGCTTCAGCCGCTCGAACTTCTCGGGGTCGTCGCGGAAGGCGTCCGTCTCGGCTAACCACTCGTAGGTGGTCTCGTCGGGGTTGACGTAGCCAGCACGGGCGCCGCCCTCGATGGACATGTTGCAGATGGACATCCGACCCTCCATCCCGAGGCTCTCGATGGCCTCGCCCGCGTACTCGTAAACGTAGCCGACGCCGCCGTCGGTGCCGAGTCTGCGGATTATCTCCAGGATGACGTCCTTCGCCTCGACGCCGTCGCCGAGTTCGCCCGTGACCTCTATCTTTCGGACCTTCTGTTTCTCCATCGCGATACAGCCGGTCGCGAGCACGTCGCGGATCTGCGAGGTGCCGATACCGAACGCGAGGGCGCCGAACGCGCCGTGCGTCGAGGTGTGGCTGTCGCCGCAGACGATGGTCATGCCGGGTTGGGTGAGTCCCTGCTCGGGCCCGATGACGTGGACGATACCCTGATCGCCCGTCGTCGGGTCGGAGAAGTCGATGCCCGCCGCGCGGACGTTCTCCTCCAACTCGCTCATCATCTCTTCGGCGGCGTCGTCGGCGTACGGCCGCGACTGGTCCGCCGTCGGGACGATGTGGTCGACCGTCGCGTGCGTCCGGTCGGGGAACGCGACCTCCATGTCGCGTTCGCGCAGCATCCCGAACGCCTGCGGACTCGTTACCTCGTGGATGAGGTGCAGACCGACGAACAGTTGCGTCTGTCCCGTCGGCAGCGTCGTCACCGCGTGCTCGTCCCACACCTTGTCGTACAGCGTTCCCTCACTCATCTACATCACCGGACCCGCGGGTCCATACCCCCTCGGCGCCGTCGCCCTCGCGCGGGGTGTGGTCGACGGTGTCCATGTCCATCTCGTTCTCCGCGCGCGCCTCCACCTCGCCCCCGTCCGCGACGGCCGGGCCGCGTCGGTAGACGCCGCCGAACGTCTCGTCCGTGTGCGGGTGGGTGTGGCTGACGGTCGCCATCGTGTCTTCGTTCTCGTCTGTGTCTGTCATGGTGTCTCCTCGGTCGCGTCTCCCGCTCAGTCGTCCGCCGGCGCCTCGGCGGCCTCCTCTTCTTCCTCGTCGTCGGCCCACGCGAACAGGTCCCGCAGGGGAGCGCCGACCTGTTCGACGTGGTGGTTCTCCTCGCGGTCCTTCAGTTGCGTGTAGGAGGGCCGACCCGCCTGGTTCTCCGCGATCCACTCGCGGGCGAACGTGCCGTCCTGGACCTCTTCGAGAATCTCCTCCATGTTCTCGCGGGCGTGCTCGTCGACCACGCGGTCACCGCGCGTCAGGCCGCCGTACTCGGCGGTGTCGGAGACGGAGTTCCACATCTCGCCGAGTCCGCCCTCGTACATCAGGTCGACGATGAGCTTCAGTTCGTTCAGACACTCGAAGTAGGCCATCTCCGGGGAGTAGCCCGCGTCGACGAGCGTCTCGTAGCCCTGCTTCACCAGCGAGGTGACGCCCCCGCAGAGGACGACCTGTTCGCCGAACAGGTCCGTCTCGACTTCCTCCTGGAACGTCGTCTCGATGACACCGGCTCGGGTGCAGCCGATGGCGTGCGAGTACGCCAACGCCTCCGCCTTCGCGTCGCCGGTTTCGTCCTGGTAGATGGCGATGAGGCCCGGCGTGCCCTGGTCGTCCTCGTAGTTACGGCGGACGAGGTGGCCCGGTGACTTCGGCGCGACCATCGTCACGTCGACGTGCTCGGGCGGGCGAATCTGGTTGTAGTGGATGTTGAACCCGTGGGCGAACTGGAGCGTGTCGCCCTCGTCGAGTTCGTCGCGGATGTCCTCGAACACCGCCGGTTGGACGGTGTCGGGGACGAGGATGGAGACGATGTCTCCCTCCGAGGCGGCGTCTGCGGGCGTCTCCACGCGGAGGCCGTCGTCCTCTGCGGCGGCGCGCGAGGAGGAACTCTCGCGCAGGCCGACGACCACGTCAACCCCGCTGTCGGCGAGGTTCTGCGCGTGGGCGTGGCCCTGACTGCCGTAGCCGATGACGGCTACCGTCTTGTCGTCTATCTTCGAGCGGTCCGCGTCGTCGTCGTAGTATACGTCGGTGTTGAGTTCGTCGTCAGTCATCGTAGTTAGCTGGTGTCGTCGGTTCGCCGGAGGTTCCGGGTTCCTCTCCGGGCACTGTCGCCTGGTCGCCGCGCGCCAGCGCGGTCTGGCCCGTCCGAGCTATCTCGATGATGCCGAACTGCCGGAACGCGTCGACGGCGTCGTCTATCTTCTGTTCGTCGCCGGTCAGTTGGACCGTGATGGTCCGCGGGCCGGCGTCGAGCGTCTTGCCCTCGTACATATCCGTGACGGCGTGGACCTTGTCCGGTTCGTCGCCCTCCACCTTTAGGAGGACCAACTCGGTCCGGACCATGTCATCGTCGAGTTCGCCGACGGCGATGACGGGCTTGAGCTTCGCGAGCTGTTTTTCTATCTGGTCGATGCCGGGGTCGGGTTCCTCGACGACCATCGTGAGCCGCGAGTGGCCGTCGACGGTGGTCGGACCGACCGTCAGGCTCTCGATGTTGAACTGCCGCCGGGAGACGAGTCCCGAGACGCGCGAGAGCACGCCGGGTTCGTCCTCGACCAGCGCGGAGATGACGGCCCGCCGCGGGTGGTGTTCCGCCTCGACCGCCGGGTCGATGCGGATACCCTGCGAGTTGCGCCGTCCCGTCGGATGCGGCCGTTCGTCGGGGTGTGGCCCCTGCAGGCCGTGTTTCGGAATCTCCTCGTCCGCGTCTGTCGACGGTGAGTCGTCCGAACTCATAGCTGATCCTCCGTCAGGGCGAACTTGCCGTTCGCGCCGCCCGAGGCGACCATGGGGTAGACGTTCTCCCGCGGGTCGATGTGGAAGTCGACGACCGAAGGCCCGTCGTACGCGAGGGCCTCCTCGACGGCGTCTGCGACTTCGTCGTAGTCGTCGACGCGCCACCCGCGCGCGCCGAACGCTTCGGCCAGTTTGTCGAACTCCGGACACCAGTTGTACTCCGCGGCCATGTGTCGCCCCTCGAAGAAGGCGTCCTGCCACTGGCGCACCATGCCGATGTACTCGTTGTTCAGCACCGCGACGGTGATGTCCAACTCCTCGCGGACCGCGACGGACAGTTCCTGAATCGTCATCAGGAACGAGCCATCGCCGTCGACGCAGACGACCTCCTGGTCGTCCTCGGCGGCGAGGCGGGCGCCGATGGCCGAGGGGAGCCCGTAGCCCATCGTGCCGAGGCCGTGCGAGGACACCCACGTCCGCGGTTCGGTGAACGTCCAGTACTGCGCGGCCCACATCTGGTGTTGGCCGACGCCGGAGGTGACGACGGCGCGGTCGGAGGTGGCCTCGTCGAGACACTCGACGACGAACTGCGGCTTCAGTGGTTCGTCTTCGGGCGTCGCGTAGTCCATCGGATACTCCTCCTTCCACGTCAGACACTGCTCGCGCCACTCCTCGGTGTCGGGGTCGGCGGCGACTTCGCTCGAAAGCGCGTCGAGCGCCGTCCCCGCGTCGCCGATGACCGGGTAGTCGGCGTGGATGTTCTTCGATATCTCCGCGGGGTCGATGTCGATGTGGACGACTTCGGCCTCGGGGGCGAACGAGTCGATACCGCCGGTCAGGCGGTCGTCGAACCGCGTCCCGACCGCTATCAGCACGTCCGTGTGCGTGACGGCCATGTTGGCGTAGCCGGTGCCGTGCATCCCCGCCCACGAGAGACAGAGGTCGTCATCCTCGGGGAACGAGCCGATGCCGGGCATCGTCGTGACCACCGGGATACCGTGGTTTCGAGCGAACGCGCGGGCCTCCTCGGCGGCGTCGGCCTTGATGACCCCGCCGCCGAGGAGCAGGAGCGGTCGCTCGGCGTCCTCGACGGCGCGGGCCGCCGCGGCGACGGCGTCGTCGTCGGGCACCGTCTTCGGCGTCGTCGTCTTCGGCGTCTTCGCCGGGCCGGGTTCTCGGTCCGTCTCGCCCAGCGTCACGTCCTTCGGCAGGTCGACGAGCGTCGGACCGGGGCGGCCCTCGCGGGCGAGGGCGAACGCCTCGCCGACGGTGTCGCCGACGGAGTCGGAGTCGTCCGCGAAGTAGTTGTGCTTCGTGATGGGCGTCGTGACGCCGATGGTGTCCGTCTCCTGGAACGCGTCGGAACCGACCATCCCCGAGGGCACCTGTCCGGTCAGCGCGAGGACGCCGTCGGAGTCCATGTTGGCGTCGGCGATGCCCGTGACGAGGTTCGTCGCCCCCGGCCCCGAGGTGGCGAGGCAGACGCCCGGTTCGTTCCGGACGACGCCGAACGCATCCGCGGCGTGGGCGGCGCCCTGCTCGTGCGCCATCGTGACGTGCCGGATGTCCGAGTCGTACAGGGCGTCGTAGATGGGCATGATGGCCCCGCCCTGCACGCCGAAAGCGGCTTCGACGCCGGCGTTCTCCAGGGCGCGGATGACCGAGGAGGCGCCCGTCGTCACCGGCGTCGGGCCGGTCCCGGTTTCGGTCGACTCCTCGGCCGCACCGTCGGCCTCGTCGTCTTCGCTCGTCGGCGGCACGGGTTCGCTCATCGCTCACCTCCGTGTGGTCTGGTCATCGGTCGATGCGGTCGTCGGTCGCGTGTACGGTCGTTGAACTCCATCGTGTGGGTGCTCGGCGTCTGGGTGGTGGAATCTCTCGGCGGGCGTCCGCCGGGCGAAGCGTCGATAGTCGTGAGGAGAGGGGTATGAGGGGCTAGGCGGCCCCTACGATACCGAGCGACCGAATCGCGACCACGTCGTCCGCGCGGCGTCCCGACTCCGCGTCCGGGGAGGCGGGCGGCCGCTCGCGCGTCTGTCGTCGCATCCTGTTCGGTCGATTTCCTCGGAACGTAATGAACGTTTCGCGGCGCGCAACGATTGCGGCTACGACGCCGCGGGGTGCGCACCCGCGGCTCACCGTCGTGAGCGAACGGGGCGCGGGGCATCAGGCCCGGACCTCCTCGTTCTCGTCGTCCTCGTGGTCGACGCCAATTTCGCCGGCGAAGCGGGTGAGCACGTCGTCGGTGATGCGCTCTTTCTCCGCGCCGAAGTCCTTGACCTTGCGGGTCACCGCGCGGACCTCGTCGTCGTCCGGCACGAACCCGGCCTCCTCCAGTCGCTTGCGGACGGAGTGAGCGCCGGTGTGCTTGCCGAGGACGAACTCGCGTTGGGCGCCGACCATCTCGGGGGTCATCACGCCCGGCTCGAACGTGTCGGAGTTCTCGATGACGCCCGCGGCGTGGATACCGCTCTCGTGGCTGAAGGCGTTGCGCCCGACCACCGGCTTGTTCGCCGGCGTCGCGATGTCGCTGGCCTCCTCGACGAGACGGGAGAGTTCGGTGATGCGCTTCGTGTCGATTCCTGTGTCAACGTCGTACAGCGACTCCGCGGACATGACGACTTCCTCGTAGGCGGCGTTGCCGGCGCGTTCGCCGATGCCGTTGACCGACACCTGCGCCTGCGCGGCGCCCGCCTCGAAGCCCGCCATGGCGTTCGCGGTGGCCAGTCCGAAGTCGTCGTGGGCGTGCACGTCGATGTGCGCGTCGGTGTGCTCTCGCACCTCGCGGATGAGGCTCGCAAAGCGCGTCGGCGTCGCGACGCCGCACGTGTCCGGGATGTTCACCCAGTCGACGCCGGCGTCGTCGACGGCCGACAGTATCTCTCCGAGGAAGCCCACGTCCGTCCGGGTGGCGTCCATCGGCGAGAACATGACCTCGACGCCCGCCTCTTTCACTCGTTCGACGCACTCCACCGCGCGGTCGACGGCCTCCTCCTTGGAGGCGTGCATCGAATCGGCCAGCTGTACGTCGCTGGTGCTGACGAAGACGTGGACCAACTCCACCCCCGCGTCGAGGGCGGCCTCCACGTCCTTGTCGACGACGCGTGCCAACCCACAGACGTCCGTGTCCGTGGCGGCGGCGATGTCGCTGACGGCCTCGAACTCCGCGTCCGAGTTGACCGGGAAGCCCGCCTCGATGACGTGCGTCCCCATCTCGTCCAGCGTCGCCGCGATATCGCGCTTCTCCTCGTAACTGAACGAGGTGCGTGGCGACTGCTCGCCGTCGCGCAGCGTCGTGTCGAAAATCCGTACACCGTCTATCTCTGATTCAGTAATGTGGGCTAACGTGCCCTGGAAGAACTCGACCCGCCGGGGAGCCCGACGAAGTGTCCTCCGTGTGTCGTTGAGACATCGTATCACGAGGAAGACCCGGAAGAGTATAAAACCGTTTCCCTGTGACCCTGTCACGAACGGCACGCGTTCCCCCGACGCATCGCCGCCCGAACGGCGAAACCGCACGACGTAAACGGGTTCAGTAGGATGGAAGGTGTACATATCCCCTTATATCGACGAGGGAGCAGATTCGGCCACTCACCCCCCGCGAAAGTTAGTTTCGGCCGCCAAATTCAGAATGAATAGTTTCGGCGGCTCGCGCGCGCCGTCGATTGGACGAACGTGAACCGTTCGGGGCGGCGCAGTCACGGGCGAGAGGTGAGTCGGAGTCGGGGCGCGAGTCCGAGTCAAAGCGCGAGTCGGAGCGGACGGCACCGCGTCAGCATCTGTCGAGCGGTCCCGGACCGGACGGCGTCCGAGCACCCCCCGTTCGACCGTCCGTCGCCTGACCGACTTCGACCGTCCGACCGGGACCGACCGACGGCGGACGCGCACCGAACCCTTTTCGTCTCCCTCCGCGTTGTGAGCGGGTATGAGCGACTTCAACCTCGATCTCTCCTCGGCGGAGGAACACCTCGACGAGGAGGAGTTGACCGGCGACGTGATACTGGGCGTCCTCGACGGGGAGACGGACCCCGAGGTGTGGATCCAAGCCGTCGAGGACGGAAACGCCCTGTTCCTCGCCGTCGAAGGCGACCTGAACGAACTGGCGACCGGGTTCGCCCGCGAGATAAAGGATATGGACGGACAGATGATGCACTTCCGGAAGTTCCTCGTCGTGACGCCCCCGGGCGTCGACATCGACACGAACCGGCTCTCCGCCTGAACGCGGGCGCGCCGCGGGCGACGCGAATGGTTCCGGGTCAGCAGTCCGCGAGGAACGTCAGGACGTGTCCGTCCGCGTCGCGGACGCGGAGTCCTCCCTCGACCGCTTCCGGGCCGTCGGCCCACGGTCCCCCGGCCTCGACGGCCGCCTCCGGGTCGGCCGTCTCGAACGCGAGGTCGACGTGCAGGCCGCCGCGGGCGTCGGCGATACCCAACTGCGGTTCCCACAGTTCCAGGTCGACCGCTCCCCCGAGTCGCACCCGCGGTCGTTTCTCCCCCCTGTCGACCACCTCGAACCCGAGGGCGCGGAACTGCGCCTCGGCGCGGCCGAGGTCCGTCACCTCCAGTACCACCTCGAAGACGCCGGTCAGCGGACGGTCGGCCGACTGGGGGTCGGGGTCCGCTTCGTTCGCCATCCCGCCCGTCGGAGCGTCCCCGTCGATACCGCCTATCTCGACGCAGTTGCCGTCGGGGTCGTAGACGTACAGCGACCGGGACGCGCCGAAGGAGAACTCGGCGGGGTCGAGGTCCGACAGCGACGACAGCCAGTCCTCGTAGTCGTCCCGCGCGGTGGAGAAGGCGTAATGCGTGTGGACGCCGCCGCGGGGGGCCTCCACCGGCCGCCGGAGAACGACTGTCGTCTCTCCGACGCCGTAAGCGACGGCCGCGTCGGACTCCTCGACGGGGACGAGACCGAGTCGCGTCTCGTAGAACTCCCGTGCCGCGTCGAGGTACTTGACCTCCAACCCGAGGCGACAGAGGCGAGTGAGCATGGCCCTCCTACGGAGGGAGGGGACAAAACCGTCCGGCCCGGAGCGCCTCGTCGGCGACTGGATTTATCCGGGCGCCGTTCGACGTTTCGACCATGCCGATGAAGGGACGCGGGACGGCCGAGTACCGAACGATAGACCGGTGGGACGGGGGAGTCGGTTGGCTCGCGTACCCGAACGAGCAGATGCAACGCGCCAGTCACGCACTCGTCGGCGACGACGACGGCGTCTGGGTGTTCGACCCGGTCGACGCCCCGGACCTCGACGACCTGTTCGCGGAGTACGGCGAAGTGTCGGGCGTCGTCGTGGGTCTGGACCGCCACAAGCGCGACGCCGCGCGGGTGGCGAACCGCCACGACGCGCCCGTATACGTCGCCGACTGGATGACCGGCGTCGCGGACGAGATAAACGCGCCGGTGGAACGGTTCGGTCGCCGACTGGGCGACTCCGGCTTCGACGCGTTCACGGTGAAGGACTCCTCGCTCCCGCCGTGGCAGGAGGTCGGGTTCCACCACGAGGAGTCGGGCACCCTGCTCGTCCCCGAGGCCGTCGGGACGGCGCCGTACTTCCGCGCGCCCGACGAACGCCTCGGCGTCCACCCGATGCTCCGACCGCTGCCGCCGCGCCGTCCCCTCCGCCGCTACGACCCCGAGCGCGTCCTCGTCGGCCACGGCGAGGGCGTGCTGAACGACGCCGGCACCGCCCTCCGAGCGGCGCTGTCCGGGGCGCGGAAGAACATCCCGAACGTGTACGGCAAAGCGATCAGGGAGATGTTGTCCTGACCGGCGCGAGCGCCGAACCGCCTCCGGGACCCACTCTCGGTCACTTTTTACAATCCGGCGCCGTAGACGCTCCGTGGTCCACATCACGCGCGGGTTGCGCGACGCGCTGCTCGAGATGGCGGCCGAGGCCGAACCCGAACGGGTCACCGTCGTCTTGGCGTCGACGCCCGCCGAGGAGTTCGAGGCGGAGGTCGACCTCGACCCGGAGACGCCCGTTCTGACGCACTTTTACCTGCCGGAGACCGGCGGGTCGGTCCGCGCGGTGTTCGGCGTCGACCTCGGGACGCCCGCGGGCCGCGGGCGCGCCCGGTTCGTCTCGCACCCCCAGGGGCCGGCCGAACCGACGCGCGAGGACGACTTCGCGGCGGCCGTCATCGTCGCCGTCCCGCCGTGGGAGCCGTCGTCGGTGGCGGCGTTCGACCGCTCGCACAAGCGACTCTCCCTCGAAATCGTCGACGCCGACCCGCCGAGCGAGTCGCTGGCGAGCGAGTGATAGAGAGCGTTCCGAGGTAGAACGCGGCGAGAACGACCGGGTACCGGACGGAACCGAGCGAGGGCGAGGAACTGAACGAAACCCGACTCAGCGGTCGAGATACCCCAGGTCGGCCAGTTGCTCGGCGATGTCCTCGAACTGCGCCTCGGTGAGTTTGCCCTCGCGTTGGTGCTGGATGACGATGCTCCGCAGGAGGAACCGGACGAGGTCGCTCGTGCTGGAGAAACTCGTGCCCTCGATGGTGGTTTCGACGCGTTCGGCGAGGTCTTTCGGAATCGACACGGTGGTGTACTCCGTCATCGTCGTCCCGTCCGAGGGACTCCGGAAGGATAACAGGTGCGGACGCCGCGGCGTCCGCAGTCGGGGGTTTTTCAACGTGCGACGTACTACCGAGGGGTGATGGCCGCACGACCACCACCGCAGGGCGGGGACGAACCGGACACGCTGGAGTTCGGCATCGCCGCACTCGCCGAAGATCTCTCGAAGGCGGACGTGTCGTACCCGGTGACGGACGACGAACTCGTCCGCCGACTTGACGACGTCGCCGTCCCCTACAACGCCGCCGGCGGGACGGTTCGTCTCAGCGAAGCGCTCGAGTCGGTGCCGCAATCCCGGTTCGCCAGCAAGGCGGAACTGCTCGACCAACTCCACCCCGTCTTCGAGGAGTACCGGCGCTCGTCGTCGAACAACATCCTCGGGCAACTCCGCGCGCTCCTCCCCTTCTGAGCCGTCCTCCCCGCCGTGTCGCGCCCCCCGCAGAGCGGCGGGACCGACGCGAATCAGTCGGACTCTTCGTCTATCTTCCGGAGCGTATCTCTGTGTAACGTCAGGATGAGGTCGGAGAGGACGCCGAACATCAGCAGTTGCACGCCGACGATGACGGCGAACGCGGCGACGATGGCGAGCACCTCGTGGGAGATGCGGACGGTCACCCACTCGACGGCGACGTACGCGGCGATGAGAAACCCCGTGGCCGTCGAGACGCCGCCGACGCTCCCGAAGTAGAACAGGGGGTTGTTCGTCTTCGCCCGCCGGTACAGTTCGAGGAAGATGATCCCCCCGTCTCGGACGGGTCTGAGGTTCGTGTCCGACCCGTTGGGTCGCGGCAGGTAGGTGACCGGCACCACCGTCGTCCGGATGTTCCGCTTGACGCACTCGACGGCCATCTCCGTCTCGACGCCGAACCCGTCGGCGGTCAGCGTCATTCGACCGAACGAGGACCGCGTGAACGCCCGATAGCCGGAGAGGATGTCCCGGAAGTCGTGTCCGTGGATGGTGGCGAATCCGCCGTTGACGGCGCGGTTTCCTAACCGATTGAACCGCGTCATCGCACCGTTCTTCATGTCGGCGAATCGGTCGCCGATGACGTGTTCGTACCCCTCGTCCAACGGCGCCAGCATCTTCTCGGCGTCGGCGGCGCGGTACGTCGCGTCGCCGTCGAGCATCAGGACGTACTCGGCGTCGACGTGGTACTCCACGGCCTCGCGGATGGCCTGTCCCTTCCCCGACCCCGACTGCATGACGACCCGCGCGCCGTGTTCTCCGGCGATGTCGGGGGTGCCGTCCTCCGAGCCGCCGTCGATGACGAGGACGTTGTCGAAGCCCTCTTCTCTGAATTCGGCTACGACGTCGCCGATGGTTTCGACCTCGTTGTAGGTGGGGACGAGGACGCAGACGGAGTCGAGTGAGGGCATCGTTCGCGTCTGTCTTAGCATCGTAATGAAGGATTCGTTTCTGTCGCACCTCTGAACCTCCTCACATCAACTATCCAAGGGAAACGGAGTTCGAGCAGCGATCAAAAGATCGAAACGCTCGTGAGCCAGTATCAGGTATCCCATCAGTTTTACCGAGGCAACTGTACAAAAGCTACCTAAAAGTATGCACCTCTACGTGTGACGAGAATAAGACTCCGCAACGTTGAAAGTGTGAGATTGCCCTAGCCGCGGCAGTCGTAGGATCCGTCCTCAAACAATCACTTTTTGACTCGTCCGGCGGTCGATAGAACCATGGAATGGACCTACGAGAGTGTGAGTGAGACATTCCTCTCTATTGAAAGCAAGTGGGATCTGCTGAATCGTCGTATCGACGGTGTCTGCTTCTGGGAGTACGTTCGTTTTGGGATTCACAGAGAAATACTTGAAGCACTCGAACTGCTGGGCAGTGCTCACACCGAAAAAGGAGTGACTCTTTCCGAACGTCTCCGAGGATTGTATCTCTGGGGTCGAAATGTAGTGTACAAAAGCCCATTTTTTGCTGATGAGCGAGATGTTCTATTTTATGGACACCCACGCCGAAAGCTGAGAAACGACGGACTGTGGTGGGATCTCTACTGCGACCCGATACTCGATTCGATCGATCTTGACTACGAATATATAGAGTACGACTATCAACTCGACCACGCTTCACCGGCAAAGACACAGAACCGCCGGTTCGTCGACGTCATCAACTACTCCGGGACGATATGGAAAACCCTCAATCCCTATGACCTTGGTCAGTCCGAGGTTGAGACCCTCAGATCGGTCGAGTCAGACATCGAACGACACTTTGGGGTCTCAGTCGACGTAGTAGGGGGGGTTCAAGATGCTCTTGCAGACCGGGAGGCCACTCTCCCTCTGTATAAAAGACTTCTCCAGAATGTAAATCCCGATATAGCTATCCTGGTGGTTAGCTACGGAAAAGAATCGTTCGTTGAGGCCTGTCACGAGTACGACATCCCGACAGTGGAACTGCAACACGGAACTATCAATAAATACCATATGGGGTACTCTTCGAGAGGAAAGCGAGCGAGACAAACGTTCCCAGACTACTTCCTCTCGTTTGGGCCGTTCTGGACGGAACAAGTTGAACTTCCGATTGACGAGGAGCGTATCTTCCACGTCGGGTATCCGTACCTCGAGATGCAAGCAGACACCTACGACGGCATCGATTCGACAGACTCGGTAGTGTTCGTCTCACAAGGCTCGATCGGGGAACAACTCTCGAAGTTTGCAGTCGAGACGAGCGAATATCTCGGTTCCAAACGAGAGGTGGTGTACAAACTCCACCCTGGAGAGTACGACCGTTGGGAAGACGAGTACCCGTGGCTCGTCGGTTCGGACATCACTGTGATAGATCAAGAAGAACCATCGCTGTATCAACTCTTTGCGGAGGCTTCGACGCAGGTCGGTGTCTACTCGACAGCAGTATACGAAGGACTGATGTTCGGTCTTCAGACGTTCCTCGTCGACCTTCCTGGAATAGAGTACATGCGCGGGCTTCTCTCGGAACCTCACATCCAGATACTCGATCGTCCGTCCGACATCGAGAAAGAGACTGACACCCCGATCTCATTCGATACCGAACGATACTTTCGTTCCGACGCGATTCACAACGTAGGCCAAGCGCTAGCTGAGATTCAGTCGAACCTTGACCGCGACCATCGTGACACCGAGAGCCACGGATAACGCCGTTCAGAGTTCTGTTTGTACAATGGGTTTTTAATGTTTCATAGAGGAGCCAACGGTGATGAGTAAAATTTCGATTCCGGGACGAGTCATCGGCGATGACGAGCCGACGTACATCATTGCAGAAGCTGGAATCAATCACAACGGGAGCGTACAACTAGCAAAGAAACTCATCGACGTCGCAGCAGACGCAGAAGTGGACGCAGTCAAGTTCCAAAAGCGAAAACTCGATCGGACGTACGTAGGTGATGTGTACAACGACCCGTCAGTCGCAGAGATGGGCGTTGAATACACACTCTCTAATCTCAAAGACATCGCCCTACGTGACGAAGAATTCCGCTCACTCGCAGAGTACTGTGAGGACATGGATATTGAGTTTCTCTGTTCCCCGTGGGACGCAGAGAGCGTCGACTTCCTCGAATCTATCGACATTCCGTTCTACAAAATCGGCTCGCCGGATATGACCAACTTCGTTCTCCTCGAAAAGGTGATCAAAACCGGGAAACCGATAGTCGTATCGACCGGTATGGCGAGCGAGGAGGAGATAGAACGGACAGTGATGTTCCTCGAAGAGAACGGTGCCGAATTCGGTCTTCTGCATTGCCGAAGCACGTATCCAGCACCGTTCCATAATCTGAATCTCTCGTTCATGGAGCGGTTGAGTGAAGAGTACGACGTCCCCGTCGGATACTCTGGGCACGAACGCGGAATCGCAGTTTCGGCTGCGGCAGCCGCGAAGGGAGCGACGATAATCGAACGCCACTTCACTATGGATCGAACGATGGAGGGTCCAGACCATGCAGCGAGCCTTGAACCAACTGGACTGAAGAAATTAATCCGCGATATCAGGAACATCGAAGAGAGCTACGGCTCGCCGACTCGGTATCTGACCCGCGGAGAGTACAACAACCGAGTTGCACTCGGCAAGAGCCTTGTCGCCGAACGGGATATCCAAGCTGGAACAGAGATAGCCCGAGACGACCTCACGGCAAAGAGTCCAGCGAAGGGGATCTCACCTCAGTTTCTCTACGACGTCATAGGGAACACCGCATCTCGTGATATCCGGAATGATACGACGCTTACTTGGGAGGACATTCGTGAACCCGAATCTAGAGAGTTTGACACGGACTTGTATAACTGGGGAGTAGTCGTTCGATTCTCGGATATTATCGAACACGACTGGGGTAATCCGGACGTATACGAGTTCCGTGTCAATGGTGCGGATATTAGCGCGGATATCGACGAGGTACTCAACGGCCGCACCTTCGACAAGCGACTCGGAGTCCATGCGCCCGAACAGAAAGGACACGATCTGGTAGATCTCAGTTCAACCAACGAGACAGTCCGCCGAGAGGGGGTAGAGATAATTCAGGATGTAATCGACTTAGTCCGAGAAACTGTATCCCCCCACTTTGAGACGGACCACGAACCGCAGATAGTGATCCATCCTGGCGGAATCACCTCTAACCACATGGAACTCGAATCTGTCCCAGCAATGAACGAAGCGTTGAAAAAAAGTATGAACGAACTTGACGACGAGGGCGTCGAGTGCCTTGTGGAAAACATGCCACCACTTCCGTGGATATATGGAGGTCAGCAGTACCACAACAATTTCATGCGAGCTGATGAGATTGCGGAGTACTGCGAAGAGACGGGCCAGAAAATCTGCTACGACACCTCGCATGCGAAACTCTGGTGTAACTATGCTGACGTTGACCTCGTAGAGCACGCAAAAAAGCTCCGTCCGTACATTGAGTATCTCCACGTGGCAGATGCAGCAGGTGTTGACGGTGAGGGACTGCAGATCGACGAGGGCGAAATCGATTTCGAGCGATTGGCTCCCGTATTCGAGGACTATGATGGTCCCGTTATCACGGAGATTTGGCGCGGTCACGAACGTCGTGGAGAGGGCTTCAAGAAGGCAGCAGAACGGCTCGGAGCGTACCTATAGCCGATTCATACGTCGACCTCAGTCGTCGTTTCTGAGTCGTAGTCCACATCTAACTCTCCGGTGTGAAATTCAACATTTCGTCCGATTGACTCGACGATTCGCAAGTCGTCCTTATCATCAATCTCGAAGCTCAACGATTTTGGCATAGTGTTGAGTCCGATCTGCCCCCCGAGACGACATTCATGCGTTTCGAAAACGCCCGTTCGTACGGCATAGATAGATCCGTTTTCTTGATATCGCTGCTCGAGATCCTGTCGTCGTTTTCGATTCGCCGGGTCGTAATTTACAGGCTCTGCACCGTTGTTCCCCGTCTCCCAGTAGAACTTGTGATCCTCGCAGACGCTGAGAGCCGAATCATACCCTTCTTCGGTGAGGAGTTCGACGGTCCGAGTTATATCACCACTTCGACGCAGCGGGGAGGTGCACTGTAAGAGAACGACTATGTCCGGGTTGATATCTCGTTCCTGCATTGTCTCGACAGCGTGAAGTAGGGCACTCTCCGTCGTTGCCTCGTCACCCGCCAACTCGTCGGGACGCTCAATTATTTCCGCTCCGTACTCCCGTCCTACAGAGGCAATATTCTCGTCATCTGTCGAGACGAATGTGTGGTCGATGGAGTCAGACGTGACGGACTGAGTTACTGTATACGAAAGGAGGGGATTACCGAGAAACGGAATAATGTTTTTGTATTCGATTCCCTTACTTCCCCCTCGAGCGGGTATGACTGATACGATCACCACGTCGTAATAACTCACGATACAGACGATGAACTTTCTGGTGTCGCATTTTACTTTCCAGGTTTCACAAACTATTTACGGGATTGAGATTGTGGGGTCAGAAGATACCACTCATCGAAGATGCACGGAACGGTGTCGACAGAAGGACACGGAAGGACTCTGTTCATTGATCAACGCGTTCGTTCGTTTCCGCTTGCAGGACAATCTCCATGTTCGTGGATATCGAGGGGAGAATCTCAATTTATCTGAGAAAGAGTCTCCACTCCTCGAAGAGAAGTGCCGCGTTCTCCTGGGTAGATTTCAGGGTTCCGTGGGTAGAGACACCACGTACGAAAGAAAACTCACAGAGACGGGATTCAACGAGATCGACGAACGAGGGTCAGTGTCATTTCATTTCAACTTATAGTAGTCTAGAGAAGAACCCTTGTCGAAGTAGAAAGCAGATATACTAATTCGTCCTAGAAGGATCTGTCGCTCTCTGTAGCGGTGGTCTCTCAGAGGAACAACAGACAGTAGTCGACATGTCGGGTTTGATAGTTGAAGAGTAGCCTCCTCCGGCAGAGAACACGGTAGACTCGAGAAACCGTTGTCCGTTCAAATGTATCCCAGTGCCTCTAGCTGCTCTCGGTCTGTGTCTGGCGAGAGTTCATTCCGATCCGAGACGGTTGTGTCCTGAGATTCGATCCACTCGCGAACATCGAAGACACTTGTTGGCAGTGTACCTTCGACGTCTTCAGTCGCAGAGACCATCGCTCGCCAAGAATGCGATCCGAGACGATCGTCGTCGAACAGTCCTGTCTTCATTCCATGGTCTGAGAGAATAATCATTCGGTCAGTTTCGTCGCGGAGTGATCCGACTTGTTCGTCAGCAAGGAGGTAGTACTGTTTCAATGACTCGGGCCGGTCGGCGTAGATGTGGCCCATCGTGTCTAAGAGGTGAAGATGACACGCTGCGAGTGGCGTTCCTGTACACGCATGACCACGGAGCCACCCGATTTCCTCGTAGTGATTAGCAACTATCGGTGCGTGGTGCTCTGATTTCGAGCAGGTGCCACTGGTCAATTCTCGGTATAGGTCCCAAGTTTGTAGGAGATTGTTCGCAGGTGTAACACCTGGCCAACCCTTCACCTCCGCATTAGTGAATGCATGTTCACCAGATATGGTTGGGAAATTCATTTCCTCACGTGACTCTACCGAGGCGGCCTCGACAAGGTCTCCGAGACGACTTCGAACACTAAGTGGTAGGTTACGCGTTATGTTCGATGCGAACCGCAAAACGGGATGATTCCACTCCGGTTCTACTGTCTGGGTGTCACGTGGATGTTCTCCTGCCGCAACCGCCGTCCAAACCTCCGGAGTCCACGGTTGGTCGCGTGAATAAGCAAACGTGTCTATCTGGCCATGTCGGTCCAAAAGAAGATTGTCGCATTCCCACTGTTCGGCTAAACGTAAGTCTGTGCCGTCAAGTGCAAGAACTAGCAATGAATCGCCAGTCTCACGATCTCTGCTTGGATATTTCATGTGCTTCCGGTATTACACCAGTGAGTATTAATACGTCCCGTTTTCAACAATCTGCTATTCGATGATAGCCAAGACGCTCGACTCGAATGTGAGCGTCGTGTCCTCGATTAGATAGTCTCTCTTTATTATACTTCGAAAGACAACCAATAGAAGGTCACTTACTTCAATTGGAATCTGTCATCGAACGTCGCTTCGAGGCTAGAGATAGCCGTGATTCGATGTTGTTTGCTTATCAGAAACAGGAGCGCAAAATAGATTACAGCGCCAACTGCGATTACGAGAACTAATTGTATCGTCGAACTAAGAGAGATAGCCTGAACGAGCCCGGTAACGACAACGAACATGACAACCGAAGCACCGAGTTGCTCAAACATCGGGCGAGGAAACAACGCCGATAGTTGAATTTTGGTAGAGACGAATCTGATGAGACCGAGATATCGAAACGACTCTGCGAGGATCGTCGAAACAACGACTCCGATCGGGCCAAACTCCCTGGTAAGGAGTACCCCAAGAATGATGTTGGTAGTTAGTGCGACAACCGATAGGCGAGTGACGACATCCGGACGATCCCATCCGCTAGCGACGTTAATCAGAACTGTCGTCTGAGAGTAGAAGAGTTGGAAGACTGCGAGGCCGACGAGAAGACTCGCTGCCGGGGCGAAGTCCGCACCGTAAATGGTCGTAATTAGGGGACCTGCAACCGAGAGAGAGCCGAAGAACAGTGGAAATGCGAAAATGCTCGTATATCCGAGTGTGTTTTGGATATCTTCACCGGGGTCACTTCCCTGACTCAGTAGGTGACTTACTCTAGGATGCAAGGCCGAACCGATGACCGTACTTACGAAAACAGCCGGAGCCGACACCCGAAGTGCCGCCTCGTAGTATCCTGCGGCCGCAGGCGTAAGCAACGCACCGAGAAGAAGAATGTCGAAGCGTGAGTATATTTTGCCGAGAAACGCATTAGGGATGCTGTAGGCGGCATACGACCAAAGACTAGAAAGAGTGTCTCTGGACGGCATCGACGGGACGACTGCGATATAGTAGAACAGAATTGGAGAGACTACGACGAGAGCAGTAACGTAACCGTACACCATCCCTGCCATCCCGAACCCGGAAAGGACGAGAAGGATCTGTATCGGCACAGCAATAATCTCGTTTAGGGTCTTCGTCCAGATTGTAACACTAACTAACCCTCTCCCCTGAGTGGTCTGGACGATCATCGAATAAGTTCCAGTAATTGCAAAGAGGAGAACGAATAACAGCGGAGCATCGTCGACACCAGCATACTCGATGAGAGGTTCTGAAAGAAGTGCCGTCAGACCAACCACAACCAATGAAACGGAGAGGGAGACGAGGAACACTGAACCGAACAAATCGGCGCGGTTCTGTTCGGTGATTTCCTCAGAGAAGCGCTTTTTTACGGCTTCTGACCATCCAGCTAGCGGGCGATTTGCGATAGTTGCCAACGAAAGCAACAGAAAAAATGCGCCGTATCCGGTCGGTCCCAGAACCCGTGCAAAGACAATGGTTCCGAAGAATCCGACTATCGTTTTGATTACCTGCGCAGTAGTTCCGGAGAGCGTCTCACCGCTCAAGCTTACATCGGATGTATCCGTTGTATTAGACATTGATACGAAGAGTCGAAAATCGGCATATGATAGTTGTTAACATTGCAGATAGTCACAAGGTAAGATTTTGATCTTTCGTCGTCCTGACTCAATCGTGAGGGCACTTACATCTATAGATTGTCTACCGCGCACCCAGAGTCTCACAGACCCCGCTATATTTATTGACGAGGCTAAAAGAGACCGTACGTCCTACTGGGTTACCGTCGGTTTGGGCGTTTCAAACGGTATCAGAGGAAGTAGCGGTTAGCTTGATATTCACTAAGTAGGCTTCGCTACCTCTTGGCGTCGTCTTCATCAACACAGTAAGCCGACTAGTCCGACTACACTGATGATAAGTCGTCATTGATATTTTCTGTTACATTCTTCTCGCAGATTAGTGTCGTATTTACAAGTCGTCTCGAATCCACGAATGCTAATAGACACTGCTTCGTACAGGTGACTCACTCATAATGATCGACAGAGAACGTATAAAAACGGGTATCCAGCACGTTCGGCATGGAAATCTCTCTGAACCCATCGACTTTCTCCTCCAGAAAAGCAAGGCACCTCAGATAACCAAATTTGTGGACTCATTCGAGTCCCCGGAGTACATTCAAGCTCCCAATGAAGTCGCAATCATCCAAAGCGGGGAGTGGTACTTTACTGTCTCGAAATCTGATGAAATAGAATTTTCCCGCGAAATACCGACCAAACGAATCGATTTTTACGTAGTTGGCGCAGGGAGTGGTGAAGAGTTCAGGGTTGTGGGAGAATTCGTCACGAATGATGGAACGGTGGTTCGTCGGACAGCAACGAAAGAAGATAGCGGGCCACCCGAGCGTGAACATCTTCCTGTTAGGTTCACGTTCGACGAGGCGGTGGTTGAGGGTACGCTAACGTTAGAGACAGAGAAAAGCACGCAGAGTTCACTGGGTACGCGACTCCTCAACCTCGTCACCGAGAATGACCAGTACAAGCAACAGAAACCCCGACTTCAGGCACCTCGTCTCCGAGACGAATCAGAGAAACCACCGATAGTCCTACTCTCTGTCGATGCGTTACGGTGGGACGCCGCAGAGAAATTAACCTCAGTCTTCAAGTCGTATAGTGGAGACTTCTACCGTCCAAAAGAACCGAGAACTCAAGGACGGTGGACCGCTCCGTCTCACGGATCGATGTTCACCGGTGTTCATCCGGGAGACCACAGATACGTCGGTGCCCGCGAACCGGGTGACCCGAGTCACCCGATCCACCCGGAACTGGAGTCGATTCCGAAGTTGCTCTCGCGTCGTGGCTACAAATCTTCGGCCATCGTGAGCCACACCCGTATCCTTCCGGAGTTCGGCTTCGGTCGTGGGTTCGACCGATTCAAACTCCACAAGATGGCTCACGACCGCTGGAACACCAGAGAGACGGACACGCGTGCAACCGTCGACCAACTGATCGAATGGTTGGACGTTGACGTTGGGAATCCAAACGTATTCTACTTCGCTCACCTCTTCGACGCACATTACCCGTACTACCCACCACGAAGCTTGTACGATGGCGATTCAGTAGATTACGACGTGGTCCAGCGGTTTACAGACCTCCGTCCGGATAACTCGGACTACCTGAAACTCGTTCGGTCCCTTGACGACCCAATGGACCCGCAGGTACTCGATGAAATTAAGCGGTACTACGGCCAGTCAGTTGACTACATCGGGTCACAGTTGGTGCGTCTGTTCGACCGGTTAGAAACCCATGGTCTGTACGACGACGCGTTGATAATTATCACTGGAGACCATGGGGAAGAGTTCGGTGAGCGGGGAGTTTACAGCCATACGTCCCTGTACGACGAGAACATCCGGCCGGCCGTGTTGGTGAAACCTCCAGAGGGTTCCGATTGGAGCGTGCCGACGGAGACGGACGAACTGGATATATTACCGACAATCGCTCGTGCAGTCGGTGAATCACCGCCGCCGTACTGTCCGGGCATCCCATGGCAAGAGGACATCCCCGACCGCACTCGAATCACCGAACGGATAGACCCCGACTGGTACAACGTATCCGTCGAAAAAGAGGGAATAAAGGGGATATTCACTTACTCAGACAACTTCCCCGACCGACCGACCGAGGAGACGATTGACCGAGGCCCGGAGTACGAGGAGTTTTACCGACTCGAAGCGGTCAGGGAGGGAGATACGGGAGACCACGCAGAGAGCATAGACGAGGACAGAAAACGACACCTACGGGACAAAGCCGCATCGTTCGTAACGAAGAAACCGATCGTAGACGACTCGGGACTCGCCGCAGAGACCGATCAGGAGACGAGAGAACATCTTCGGCAGTTGGGGTACTTCTAACGTTTACGGTCTAGTTGTTCGCTTCGGAGACGGTCGTAGTGGTCTTCGTCCCGACTCGCGAACTGTGTCGCCGGATGGCCGCCGACGATAGCGCACTTCGGGACATCTTCGACGACGACACTTCCTGCTTGGACGATTGCGCCCTCCTCTATTGTTACTCCCGGGAGAACGATAACTCGATGACCGAGCCAGACGTTGTCCCCCACGACCACCGGTTCGTGAATCATCTCGTCGTCGTAGGGGAGTTCTTCACCGTGGTAGTTGTGCCGTTGGGTGTGAATGATACAGTCGCGTCCAGAGTGAAAGTGGTCTCCGATTTCCACTTCGCCTTCGCCGTTGATTTCGAGTCCGTTGAAGTGAACGTCGTCGCCGAGAGTAGTAGACCGGTTCAGATTCGTTGGCCCATTCACTCGTAAACTGCTTCCGTATGACCGCACTTGTATCTTCACGAACTTGGTGTAAAAGCGGCGTGCGAGTTCCGACCGGACCGAGCGATAGGCGTGGTAAATATCAGACAACATGTACTGCATCTGGTTCTTCCTCGGCCATCGTTATTAGATTGACTGTGGACATAGGCGATTCGAGAGGCCGCGGGCAGCCCAGTACTGGGTGGACTGACGTACATGGTCCACAGAGGCTAGCGATGAGGACCTCACAAACATATTTACAAGGTCCACCTGAATCCTAATCCATGCAAGCAGTCGTCCTCGCCGCCGGCAAAGGAACTAGACTCCGACCGCTCACCGAAGACAAGCCCAAGGGGATGGTGGAAGTCGACGGCAAACCCATCCTCACCCACTGCTTCGACCAACTCGTCGACCTCGGCGCCGAGAAACTCGTCGTCGTCGTCGGCTACAAGAAGGAGGTCATCATCAGCCATTACGACGACGAGTACCGGGGCGTCCCCATCACCTACGCGCACCAACGAGAGCAGAAAGGGCTCGCGCACGCCCTTCTGACCGTCGAGGACCACGTGGACGAGGACTTCATGCTGATGCTCGGCGACAACATCTTCAACGCGAACCTGCAGGACGTCGTCAAACGACAGCGCGAGGACCGCGCGGACGCGGCGTTCCTCGTCGAGGAGGTGCCGTGGGAGGAGGCCTCCCGCTACGGCGTCTGCGTCACGAACGACTACGGGGAGATAATCGAAGTCGTCGAGAAGCCCGACGAACCCGAGTCGAACCTCGTGATGACCGGCTTCTACACGTTCACGCCCGAGATTTTCCACGCCTGCCACCTCGTCCAACCCTCGAACCGCGGCGAGTACGAGATCAGCGAGGCGGTCGACCTGCTCATCCGGTCGGGTCGGACCATCGACGCCATCGGCATCGACGGCTGGCGGATGGACATCGGCTATCCGGAGGACCGCGACGAGGCCGAAGAGCGGTTGCAGGCGGAAGCCGAGGAGGAGTAGACTGCGAATCCGGGTCGCATTTAGTTTCTCCGTTCGATGTGCGAGTCGATGCAGACTGCTGACCGTCCCCGCGTTTCCGTCGTCATCCCAGTCTACAACGACCCCGAGGGAATCAGGGACACACTATCGGCGCTCACCGCGCAGACGTACCCCCGAGAGCTAACGGAGGTCATCGCCGTGGATAACGGTTCAACCGACGGTACCAGAGACGTCATTCGTCGGTTCACGGCCGAACGCGACGTTATCGAACTCGTTGTCGAGGACGAAGTACGGGGATCGTATGCTGCCCGAAACGCCGGAATCGCGGCATCCTCCGGAGATATCCTTGCGTTCGTCGACGCCGATATGTATATGGACGAAGACTGGCTATCGAGAGCGGTCGAAGTGACCGAAGACGCGTCGTATGTCGGGTGCGACGTCGAACTCGTCATCGACGGTCCACGAACGCTCGCCGCGGAATTCGACTCCGAGACAGCGTTCCCGATAGAGCGATACATCCGACAGCAGCACTATGCGCCGACGTGTTGTCTCCTCGTCCAGCGAGCGGTGTTCGAGGACGTCGGCGATTTCGACGCCCGGTTGGTCTCCGGAGGGGATTCAGAGTTCGGTGTTCGCGTCGCCGAAGCGGGATACAGACAGGCATTCGCGGCCGACGCAACGCTATACCACCCCGTTCGAGACTCGTTTGCGTCGCTTCTGAAAAAGGAGCTTCGAGTCGGACGCGGCCTCTGTCAGCGACAGGAGTTCTACCCGACCCGGTTCGGTCGACCGGGACTCCCACCCCGACCGAGCGGTGTGAAATCCCCAGACCACGCTGATGGACGGTCGCTCTCGACAGCGAAACGACTCCTGTTCAGCCTCCTCTCAGTGACGATGACGGGGGTCCGCGCACTCGGTTACTATCGCGAATACGTCCGATATATCCGCGGACACACGCGGTGATTCAATAGGGAGAGTCCGCTCAGGAGTTCGCCTGTTCAACGAGATTCGGTGTCAACACTCCGTACAGATATCCGAACCCGACAGCCGCGGTAAACACGAATATCGCGATCAATTGTTGGACCTTCGCCGCTGAAGGCCGCTTTGCGAGTTCGTACAGGCGGTCGGGGACGTAGGCGGTCAGAAGGTCCTTCAGGTACTCGTTCTTTCCTTCGGAGGCCTGCGGCAGGATGAGGTCCATGACGCGCTTGGAGTAGCCCTGCCAGAACGACCGGAAGACGAGCCATCGGAAGTCGGTCCGGTACTCGAACAGTTTGTGGTGGACGCGGGCGCGCTTGTTGTAGATGACTCGCTTACCGGTGTTCTCGTAGATGCGGACGCAGACCGGCGCCTCGTGTGCTTGGATGTGCCGGTCACCTTTACGACCGGTGTTCTCGTCGTAGCCGCCGGCTTCCAAGAACGCGTCGCGATCGAACGAGATGTTCGAGCCGTAGGTGTTGCGCACCTCGTCGAGGTGGTTGCCGAACCCGCGTTCGTCGCAGCCGACGAGCCAGTAAAACTCCGAGGGGAAGAAGTCGGGCTTCTCGGCCACCCAATCGGGGATGACGTTCCCGCCAACTGCGACGGCCTCGGGGTTCGCCTCGTACGTCGCGACGATCTTCTCTATCCAATCGGGTTCGGCGGTGGCGTCGTCGTCGATCATGGCGACGACATCGCCAGACGCGAGTTTCGCTCCCTTCGTTCGACTGTACGAGATGCCGCGGTTCTCGTCGTTGCAGTGGAGGATGACGTCGTCGAGACCTCCGAAGTCCGCCTCGACCCGCGAGAAGACTTCCTCGTTGCCGTCGACGACGAGAACGATCTCCAAGTCGTCGTACGTCTGCGCGAGGACGCTCTCGACGCACTCGCTGAAAGAGGGGTATCGCTCCATCGAGTAGGTACAGACGACTACGGAAATCTTCATCTAGGGAGGCTATCTTCGGATATCTGATAAACGTTGTCCTTCAATGCCCGCGTTAGCGGGTTAGACCCCCCAGAACGTGCATCACAAGGCTTATCAATATATTCCCAGTCGGTGGAGACGATGAGCGATTCGCAACGAGAGAGTTCGCCCTCCGCAGCGGATTCCCTCCGTACTCACTACCCTAAAGCCGTCCTCGCCGGCATCTTCGCCGTCATGCTGTGGATACGACTCCGCAGCTACGACCGGTTTATCGTCGACGGCGAAGTGTTCTTCTCCGGAAACGACGCGTGGTACCACCTCCGCCAAGTGAACTACACGGTCAGGAACTGGCCGTTCACGATGCCGTTCGACCCGTGGACCGGGTTCCCGTACGGAACGCTCGCCGGTCAGTTTGGTACGCTGTACGACCAACTGATCGCCACCGCCGCCCTGATACTCGGTCTCGGCGACCCCTCTCAGATGCTCGTCGGGAAGACCCTGTTGGTCGCCCCCGCCGTGTTTGGCGCCCTCACCGTGATTCCGACGTACCTCATCGGCAGACGCCTCGGCGGTCGCATCGGCGGCCTGTTCGGCGCTGTCGTGCTCATGCTCCTCCCGGGGACGTTCCTCCGTCGCGGCCTCGTCGGCTTCGCCGATCACAACGTCGCGGAACCGCTGTTCATGGCGTTCGCCGTCTTCGCGATCATGATCGCGCTCACGGTCGCGGCGCGTGAGAAACCCGTCTGGGAACTCGTCGCACAACGAGACGGGCAAGCGCTCCGCCGACCGACCCTCTGGGCGGCCCTCGCCGGATTCGCCACCGGGGTCTACATGTGGGTGTGGCCGCCGGGAATTCTCCTCGTCGGCATCGTCGGCGTCTACTTCGTTCTGCAGATGGTGCACGACCACGTACGCGGAGACTCTCCCGAACCGGTCGCCTACGTCGCCGCCGTCTCGATGCTCGTGACGAGCGCGATGATGTTCGCGCTCATCGAGGAACCCGGCTTCGGCGTGACGGGCTTTACGCTCCTTCAGCCCCTCCTCTCTCTCGGTGTCGGCGCCGGCGCCGTCGTCCTCGCGGCGCTCGCCCGTGTCTGGGAATCGAAGGATATCGACGAGTCGCTGTACCCGGCGGCCGTCGGCGGTCTCATCCTCGTCGCCGTCGGACTATTCGCGGTCATCCTACCTGACGTATTTGGGAGCATCACTCACAACCTGCTCCGAACCGTCGGATTCAGCGCCGGTGCGTCGACGCGGACCATCGGCGAGGCGCAACCGTTCCTCTCCGGGTCGGTGACGGGCGCGAACGCCATCATCCTCGAGTACGGCTTCACCTTCTTCACCGGGGTCGCGGCGGTCGTCTGGCTGACGGCCAAGCCGCTCATCCGCGACGGCGGTTCGCGTAAGATCGGATACGCAATCGGCGCGCTCGCGGCCATCGGTGTCATCCTCCTCGTCCCGGCGATAACCGGTCTCGTCGGCGACGCTATCGGCGTCGATCCGGCACTCGTCGGTCTCGTTATCGTCTCGGCGCTCATCGTCGGCGCCGTCCTGCAGGCGCGCTACGAACCCGAGCGGCTGTTCGTCCTCGTCTGGCTGGCGTTCATCACCGCGGCGGCGTTCACGCAGGTGCGCTTCAACTACTATCTCGCCGTCGCCGTCGCCGTCGCCAACGCCTACCTCATCGGCGAACTCGTCGGGTCGAGCTACCTCGGCCTCCAATCGGTCAAGCGCGTGAACGACGTCTCGGGCTACCAGGTCATCGCCGTCGTCGCGGCGATTCTGCTCATCCTCACGCCCGCCCTCGTCGTCCCGATATCGGTGAGCACGGCGTCCGGAAGCAGCGCGACGACCAGCACCGCATGGCAGGTTGGCGCCTCCACGTCCCCCGGAGAAGTGCTCATCTGGGAGGAGTCTCTCGAGTGGATGAACCAGTCGACGCCCGCCGAGGGCGACTTCGGCGGCGCGGGTAACGCCGACCAACTGGACCAGTACGGTACGTACGAGTACACCGAGGACTTCAAGTATCCCGAAGGCGCGTACGGCGTGATGTCGTGGTGGGACTACGGTCACTGGATCACCGTCGAGGGCGAGCGCATTCCGAACGCCAACCCGTTCCAGCAGGGAGCGACGGAGGCGGCGAACTTCCTTCTCGCCCCCAACGAGAGTCAGGCGCAGGACGTCCTCGCCTCCCAGAGCACCGAGGGCGAGCAGACCCGCTACGTGATGGTCGACTGGAAGATGGTCTCACCCGGGTCGAAGTTCAGCGCCCCCACCGTCTTCTACGACGCCGAGAAGAACGTCTCGCAGGACGACTTCTTCACGACGCGCGTCTACCGCTTCAACAGCGATGGATCGTACGCCGGACAGAACTTCCTGGTCCGCGACCAGCGCTACTACGACAGCCTGATGACCCGACTGTACTACTACCACGGGAGTTCGCAGTCGGCCGCACCGGTCGTCGTCGACTGGGAACCGCAGACGCTGCAGAACAACCAGACGATCGATAGGAACCCGCGCGGCAACGCCTCGGTCATCCGCCAGTTCAACAACATGAGCGCGGCCCGCCAGTTCGTCGAACGGGACGGGACCGCTCAGGTCGGCGGCATCGGCGGCTACCCCGAGGAGGACGTGCCGGCGCTCCAGCACTACCGCCTCGTGCAGGCGAGTCAGACCTCCGCGCTGTCCTCGAACAGCTACATCCAGTTGGCCGTCGGCGACGCGCGGGCCGCCGGGTTCACCGTCCGGCAGATCAGCGACCTGCAGGCGGTCCTCCCGAGCGACAACTCGTGGGTGAAGACGTTCGAGCGCGTTCCCGGCGCGACGGTGCAGGGAAGCGGTGCGCCCGCCAACAGCACCGTCACCGCGAGCGTGCGGATGCGGATGCCGGGGTCGAACAGCACGTTCACCTACACGCAGAAGGCCCAGACGAACAACAACGGCGAGTTCACGATGACGCTGCCGTACTCGACGACAGGCTACGACGAGTACGGTCCCGAGCGGGGGTACACGAACGTCAGCGTCCGCGCGGCCGGCCCGTACACGGTGTCGACCGGCGCGAGCGTCAACGAGAGCGGTTACATCGTGCGACAGAGCGCGAACCTCTCGGTGCCGGAGGGACAGGTGAACGGCGCCGAGAACGACACGCTCACGGTCGAACTGGAGCGGAACGCACAACAGCTTCAGACGCAGACGTCGAACAACTCCTCGGGCGCATCGAGCAACGCGTCGGCGTCGGGCACCTCCGGCACGTCGGCCGAGTCGGGCGGTACGTCGTCTGACGCCGCCGGCACGTCGACGCCGTCCGGTTCGGTGGACGCCTCGCCGCTCGTCACTCCGGACTTGACGTTCGCGGCGGAGCCGTCGGCGTAGGTTAGTCCGGCGGCTCGGTTCTCCCGTCTCTCGTCTTTCGCATTCGCTCTCGTATCTTTGCTACGTCTCGCCGGAGAGTCGCCTCGCCGGGTAGCGACGGCGACGGGGACGACGAGAACCGGGCGACGGATGGGGGAAATGCGAGGACGAAACGGTGAGAGAGCGAGAGAGAAGTGCGAGCGCCTTCCGGCGTTTCGGCCTCAGACGAGTGACTCGTAGACTATGTCGTCGCGGCGGGTGACGATGTTGCGGCCGTCGACCACTATTGGCTTGTTCATCGCGTCGAACTCGTCGTACATGGCGGCGAACTCGTCCCAGTCGGTGACGACGAGGGCGGCGTCCGCGCCGTCGAGAGCGGCGGCCGCGGAGTCGGCGTAGTCGATGTCCGGGAAGTGCTCGCGGAAGTTTTCGGTGGCGACGGGGTCGTAGCCGACCACGTCCGCGCCGGCGTCAAGGAGGGCGTCGATGAGCGGAATCGCGCGGGAGTTGCGCACGTCGTCGGTGCCGGGTTTGAACGCGAGGCCCAGGACGGCGACGCGCGCGCCGTCGGGGTCGACGTGGTCGCGGAGGATGTCGAGCATCCGGACGGGTTGGCGGTCGTTCACCGCGACGGCGGCCTCGAGCATCGCCGGTTCGTAGCCCACGTCGCGCGCGGCGGCGACGATGGCGGCCACGTCCTTCGGGAAGCAACTGCCACCCCACCCGACGCCCGCGCCGAGGAACTCCGAACCGATGCGGGAGTCGAGGCCGATGGCCTCCAGCACCTCCGAGGAGTCCACGCCGTACTCCTTGCAGATGTTCGCGAGGTCGTTCACGAGCGATATCTTCGCCGCGAGGAACGCGTTGTTCGCGTACTTTATCATCTCGGCCTCGCGGATGCCCGTCTCGACGACGGCGGCGTCGGTGGCCTGTTCGACGAGAGGGTCGAACACCGCGCGGAGCGTCTCCGCCGCGCGGTCGGTGTGAGAGCCGAGGACGACCTTGTCGCTGTCTCTTATACACATCTC
>NZ_AOIV01000043.1 GCF_000337095.1 Halogeometricum pallidum JCM 14848 | reverse complement strand
CCGTCGCCGGACTCGCCGGGACGACGCTGTCGGCGTTCCTCTACTTCGTCGGTCGGAAGTACGTCGGCCACGGCGACGTGGGCCACGCGCGCGATACGTTCGGCAACGTCTTCGAGACGCTGACGCACGCCGCGATGGAGACGTCGTTCGTCACCGTCTGGGTCGTCGCCGCCTACCTCATCTACGAGTACACCGTGCTGTTCACGGGCGCCGATATCGCCGGCCTCGCCGCCGCCGCGGGCGTCCTCGCGCCGATGGCGGGCGCTGCCGTCGGTCTCATCCCCGGGTGCGGCCCGCAGATCGTGCTCTCGACGGCGTACGCGCAGGGCTCCATCCCGTTCTCGGCCCTCGCCGCCAACGCCATCAGCCAAGACGGCGACGCGCTGTTCCCCCTCATCGCCATCGACAAGACGGCCGCCGTCGTCGCCAGCATCTACACGACGATTCCGGCCCTCGTCGTCGGCATCGTTCTCCACTACGTCTGGACGGCTCTCGGCTTCCCACAGTTCGGCTTCGGAGTTCTCTAATGGGTAGAATCGCCGAACGACCTTTCCGTCGAACCGACGAAACGCGACCATGAGTTCGACACCCGACGACGCGGCGGAGAACGACGAGGAGACCACCCGCGTCTGGTTGGTCGAGCGTACCTACTCCGACGACGAGCAGAACATCATCATCCTCGTGTACGCAACGCCCGACGGGTCGCGGTATCTGCGGAAGGAGCGCTCGCTCACCAGTTTCTCCGACGTCCGCGATACGACGGCCGCCATCGACACGGACGCGGACCACCTCGGCACCGTCGACGACCCCGAGGAACGGGAGCGGTACGCCGCGGAAGCCGAACGGACGCGGGAGCAGTACGACCCGGACGACACCGTGTGAGCGGTTCGACGCACAATCGAACACTCGGGTAGCGATTCACCGGCGAACGAAAAATCGTGAGCGAGAACTGCGCTCACGGCTCATGTAAAACCCCACATACCCGGTTTTAAACGGCGAGAGCGTCTACTTCCTCCCGATGGGAGAGTTATCCGAGTTGTTCGTGCCGCGGCGCGTCGCCGTCGTCGGCGCGACAGAGCGCGAAGGCTCCGTCGGTCGCGCCATCATGGAGAACCTCATCGACGACTTCGATGGGGACGTCGTCCCCGTGAACCCGAAGTACGACGAGGTGTTCGGCGTCCCGGCAGTTGCCGGCGTCGGCGAGTCCGACGCGGACCTCGCGATAATCGTCGTCCCGCCGCACATCGCGGTGGACGCCGTGCGCGAGGCCGGCGAAGCCGGCATCCGGAACGTGGTGGTCATCACGGCCGGGTTCGGCGAGACGGGCAGCGAGGGCGCCTCGCGCGAGCAGGAACTGACCGAGGTGGCCGAGGCGTACGACCTCAACCTCGTCGGGCCGAACAGCCTCGGCGTCATGTCCACGCCCACGGGGATGAACGCCACGTTCGGCCCCGAGAACGCCACGCCCGGCGAGATGTCGTTCATGAGCCAGTCGGGCGCGTTCATCACCGCGGTGCTCGACTGGGCGAACGACCAGGGAATCGGCTTCAAGGACGTCGTTTCGCTGGGCAACAAGGCCGTCCTCGACGAGGCGGACTTCATCGACGCGTGGGGCGACGACGACGACACGAGCGTCATCATCGGCTACCTCGAAGGCATCTCCGAGGGCCGCGAGTTCATCGACACCGCGCGGGAGGTGACGCAGGACACGCCGATCGTCCTCGTGAAGTCCGGGCGGACCGACGCGGGCGCGCAGGCGGCGTCCAGTCACACCGGCACCATCGCCGGGTCCGACCAGGCCTACGAGGCGGGCCTCGAACAGGCGGGCGTCATCCGCGCGGAGTCGGTGCAGGAACTGTTCGACGCCGCGCGCGTGCTGGAGAACCAACCGCTGCCCGACAGCGACGACGTGGCCGTCATCACGAACGCGGGCGGTCCCGGCGTGATGACGACGGACGCCGTGGGCGACTCCCGCCTGTCGATGGCGTCGTTCACCGACGAGACGCTGGATGAGTTCTCCGAGAAACTCCCCGAGGAGGGCAACATCTACAATCCCGTCGACATCGTCGGCGACGCGGACAACGAGCGCTTCCGGAACGCCCTGGACGTGGCGCTGGCCGACGAGAACGTCGGCTCCGCCATCGTCCTCTCGTGTCCGACCGCCGTCCTCGATTACGACGAACTGGCCGCCGACACCGTCGAGCTGCAGGAGAAACACGACAAGCCGGTCGCGGCCTGCTTCATGGGCGGCGAGCGGGTGAAACCGGCCGCCGAGGTGCTCACGGAAGCGGGCATCCCGAACTACTTCGACCCCGCCCGCGCCGTCGGCGGCCTCGACGCCCTCTCGCGCTTCCGCGACATCTCCGGGCGCGAGTACGACGAACCGACGGCGTTCGACGTGGACGAAGAGCGCGCCCGCGAGATTCTCTCCGCCGTGAAGGGCCGCGATGACACCCGCCTCGGCGTCGAGGCGATGGACCTGTTGGACGCCTACGGCATCGAGACGCCGCAGGGCGACATCGTCGATTCCCCCGAGGAGGCTCTCGAAGTCGCCGAGGACGTCGACGGCGACGTGGTGATGAAGATAGTCAGCCCCGACATCCTCCACAAATCCGACATCGGCGGCGTCAAGGTCGGCATCCCGCACGAGGAGGTGTTCGACGCCTACGAGGACCTCATCACCCGCGCGCGCAACTACCAACCCGACGCCAACATCATCGGCGTGCAGGTACAGGAGATGGTCGACCTCGACAGCGGCGTCGAGACCATCGTCGGCATGAACCGCGACCCGCAGTTCGGTCCCCTCCTCATGTTCGGCCTCGGCGGCATCTTCGTCGAAGTCCTCGAAGACACGACGTTCCGCGTCGCGCCCGTCGCGGAGTCGGAGGCGCGCGAGATGACCGAGGAGATAGACTCCGCGCCGCTTCTCCGCGGGGCGCGCGGCCGCGACCCAGTCGACGTCGACGGCGTCACGGAGACGGTCCAGCGCCTCTCGCAACTCGTCACGGACTTTCCGGCCATCCTCGAACTGGACATCAACCCCCTCGTCGCCACGCCCGACGGCGTGAAAGCCGTCGACGTGCGATTGACGGTCGACCCCGACCAACTCTGACCCATGAACACGCTACTCGTCACCTCGACCCACGAAAGCACCGGCAAGACGGCCATCACCCTCGCGCTCGGTAAACTCGCGCAGGAGCGGGGGAACGCCGTCGGGTACATGAAACCGAAGGGCACGCGCCTGCAGTCGAACGTCGGGAAGACCCTCGACGAGGATCCGATGCTGGCGCGCGAGATTCTCGGTCTCGACGCCGAGATGCACCAGATGGAGCCCATCGTCTACTCGCCGACGTTCGTCGACGGCGCCATCCGCGGACGGGAGAACGGCGACGAACTCGGCGAGATAGTCGAGGAGAACTTCGAGCAACTCGCCGAGTCGAAGGACCTGATGCTCGTCGAGGGCGGCGGCGTCTGGTCGACCGGCGGCATCGTCGACATGACCGACGTCGACGTGGCCGAACGACTCGACGCGGGCGTCCTCCTCGTCGCCGACTACCGGAAGCCCTCGGACCTCGACGACCTGCTCGTCGCCGCCGAGCAGTTCGGCGACCGACTCGCGGGCGTGCTGTTCAACGGCGTCACCGACGCCGTCTTCGACGAACTCGAACAGGAGGTCGTCCCGTTCCTCGAAGGGCGCGGCGTGCCCGTCCTCGGCGTCGTCCCGCGCGAACAGGAACTCGCCGGCGTCACCGTCGCGGACCTCGCGGACGAACTCGGCGCCGACGTGGTGACGCGCGGCGACGAGGAGGAGTACGTCGAACGGTTCCTCGTCGGCGCGATGGGCGGCGACTCGGCGCTCCGGTACTTCCGCCGGACGAAGGACGCCGCGGTCATCACCGGCGGCGACCGCTCGGAGATAATCACGGCCGCCCTCGAAGCGCCGGGCGTGAAAACTATCATCCTCACCGGGGGTCACCGCCCCTCCTCGGCCGTCCTCGGCAAGGCCGAGGAGAAGGGCGTTCCCGTGATGCTCGTCAACGGCGACACGCTCTCGGTCGTCGACCGCGCGGAGGACGTGGTCCACACGGGGCGCACCCGCGACGAGAAGACCGTCTCGACGATGCGCGACCTGCTGTTCGAGCACGCCGACGTGGACTCGCTGGTCGGTCCGGAGGACGGCGATAGCGGCGCTGACGCGGACGGGGAGTAGATTCCGGCCGACTCGGCTCCGCCGTCGCTACCGCTCCTCGGTGCGCCCGTCGCGCCAGTCGCGACGGGAGCCGTTTATCCCCGAGGGGATGACGAACCCCAGACCGAGCAGCGTCGCTCCCGCCAGCGGGACCGACCCGGTGAGCGCGTAGACGAGGTACGCGGCGGGCACCGCGAGGACGACGCCGACCAGCACCACCCGCTGTTCGCGCGTGACCATGCGTTACGCTCCGCGCCGCGGGGACAAACCTCCTTCTACCGACCGGTGAGTCGGCGATCCGGGTCCCGCACACCCCGGACGCCGTCGGAGTCGTCGGCGAGGCCGGGCGTACTCCCGGCTCGACCGGTCGCGCTCAGCACTCCCACCCACGGCCGCTGTCGTTCAGCCGTTCGTACCCGTCCTCGGTGACGACGACCAAATCCTCGATGCGGACGCCGAATTCACCAGAGAGGTAGACGCCTGGTTCGACGCTGAACACCGTGCCGGGTTCGAGTCGCTCGTCGTTCCCGGCGACGATGTACGGTTCCTCGTGGACCTCCAGTCCGACCCCGTGGCCCGTCCGGTGGACGAACCGCTCGCCGTAGCCCGCCTCCTCGATGACCTCGCGGGCCGCGCGGTCGACCGATTCGGCCGTCGCGCCGGGTTCGACGGCGTCGACGGCGGCCGCCTGCGCCTCGCGGACCACCTCGTGCACCTCGCGGAACCGTTCGGAGGGGTCGCCGTCGAAGACGACGGTCCGCGTCTGGTCGCTCGGATAGCCGTCGACGCGCGTCCCGAAGTCGAGGACGACGGGGTCGCCCGGCCGTATCTCGCGGTCGCCGTGGCGGTAGTGCGGCATCGCGCCGTGGTCGCCCGCGCCGACCACCGTCTCGAACGCCACCCCCTCGCCGCCGGCGTCGGCGAGGTACGTCTCGATTTCGGCGGCGAGTTCAGACTCCGTCATCCCGACGGCGTCGGCGCCGAGTTCCCGGACGCGGTCCATCGCGGCGTCGGCCGCCGCGCCCGCCCGCCGCAGGGCGTCGAGTTCCGCCTCGTCCTTCCGGAGTCTGAGGGGGGCGAGCACCTCGCTCGCCAGTCCGAACGTCGCGTCCGGCAGGACCTCGCGGAGGTCCTGCGTGAACCGCGCCCACATCGTGTCGTCGACGAGGACGCGGGGGCTCTCCGGGAGTCCGAGCGCCGAGACGGCCGCCTCGGTGGCGGCGACGGGGTCCTCGCCGTCCGACCACGTGCGCACGTTGTCGGTCCACGTCGCCGCGCGCACCTGCGTCTCGTATAGGTCGGGGACGAGAAACGCCGGGTCGCCGTCGGCGGGGACGAACAGGAACAGGTGGCGTTCGCCGGGGTCCTCCGAGAACCCCGAGAGGTAGAACAGGTTCGGACTGGGAAAGCAGACGAGGGCGTCCGCGCCCGCCTCTGCGAGTGCGGCCTGCGCGTCGCGCGTGCGACGCTCGAACGGCGTAGTCGCCATGCGGGAGCGTTCCGCGCCTCGCTACAAGAACCTGCGGGAGCCGAGCCTCGCAACCGCGGACCCGGGTCGCGACGCCGTCCCGCCGTTTTATCCGCTCGCGCGACACAGCGACGCGTATGTCGTGGCACGCGATAGACGCCCTGGACGACGCCCGCGCGTCGACGACGGACCTCCTCCTCCCGTTCGACCTCGGGACGTGGCTCCGCCTCGCCCTCCTCGCCCCCTTCGTCGGCGCCGGTGCGAGCAACGCCTCGGTCAACGCCAACGCCGGCGGCACGGTGACGCCGGGGTTCGGGTCCGTCTCGTTTCCCGTTGAGGGGCTTCCGCCCGTGGACCCGAGCGCACTCCCCGACGTCGGAGCCCTCGCGTACGGCGTCGCCGCCGTCGTCGCCGCGTTTCTCGTCCTCGCCCTCGCCTTCTGGCTCGTTTCGGCGGCGATGGAGTTCGTGCTCGTGACGGGACTGGTCGACCGCTCGGTACGGATTCGAGCGCCGTTCCGCGCACATCTCGGGAACGGGCTCCGACTGTGGGCCTTCGAGGCGTGCGTCGGTCTGCTCGCCCTCCTGACCGTCGGCGTCCCCGCCGTCCTCGTCGTCCTCGGCGGCGTCGCCGTCGGACCGGGTCTCCTGCTCGCCCTCTTACCGGTGCTCCTTCTCGGCGTCGCCGTCGCGTTCCTCGTCGCCCTGCTCTTCCGCCTCGCGACGGACTTCGTCGTCCCGGCGATGCTCACCGAGGGGTGCGGCGTTATCGACGGCTGGCGCCGGGTGCTCCCGACGTTGCGCGCCGAATGGGAGGAGTTCGCGCTCTACCTCCTCGTCCGCCTCACGCTGAGCGTTCTCGTCGGCGCGCTGGTCGCCGCGGGGACGCTGTTCGTCGCCGTCCTCGTGGCCCTTCCGTTCGCAGTTCTCGGCGGCGCCGTCCTGTTCGCGTTCTCCGGGTCCGGCGTCGGAGCGCTCCCACTCCTCGCGTGGGTACTCCTCGCTATCGTGGGCGCGTGCTACCTCGTCGTCGTCGCCGCGGCGTCGGCGGTGTTACTCGTCCCCGTCGTCACGTTCTTCCGGTACTACTCGCTGTCCCTGCTCGGACGCGTCGACGAGGAACTGGACCTCGTGGGCGCGGCGGTGCGGGAGATGGACGACGGTGAGGACGAGGGCGGAGACGGAGGGAACGGACCGGGCGCGGCGACGGCCTGAGGCAAAGCGAAGTGAGGTGGACTCGCGGTCCGTCGCGTCGAGGGGGTGGTTAAACCCGCGTATCGGACGGGTAAGCGGTCGATAACAAATACTGTCTTCCCGAACGATACGATATGGCATTCGAATGGATCTCGTACTTCGACTGTGCGGCGTGCGGTGCCGTCGAACGGGCCGACGCGGTCGGCTACGACTCGCTGGGCTACCCCGAGTGTCCGGCGTGCGGCGCCCGGACCGGTCCGCTGGCCGGTGCGGACGCGGCGGCGCGGACCGGTATCGAAGCTCTCGATTGAGTCCGCGCCCGTCGAGTCGTCGGCGCCGCGTCCCCCCGGTCGATTCCCGGCGCGGAGGGCAAGAGACAGGTGGGGCCGTCGCCGAGTGGAGCGCATGAGTTGGCAGGAAATCCGCGCGGACGACCGCATCACGGAGTGGGAGCGCAGCGACGGCAACGCGACCATCCGACTCCGGCGACGACCCGACGACACGTGGGCGGTCCGGTTGGACCGCCTCTATCAGGCCGAGGACGGCCGCGGCTACCGGCGGGAGCGAGTCGACGACGAGAGCGCCGCGCGCGAACTCGTCACCGCGTGGCGCGAGGAGCACGACGTGGCGGAGTAGGCGGCGCCTCCCGACGAGAGAACGGAACGACGGCGGAGAGAAGTGTCGGCGTCAGTCCCGTTGGAGCCGTTGGGTCGACTCGACCAGCGGATGGCGGCCGTAGTCGACCACGTCGATGTCGTCGATGGAGGAGAGTCCCTCCTTTTTGGCGGTCTGTTGCATCCCGAGTTCGATGGGGTCGTCGACGACGATGACGTACGCGTCCATCTCCTCGACGTCGAGTCGGTTCGCGGCCATCACGCGGTGGTGGCCGTCGGCGAGGAGGAGGGTGCCGTCGTTGTCGATGACGACGAGCGGTTCCGCGAGTCCGCGTTCGAGTTCGTACTTGCGGCCGTCGAGTTCGTCGGCGTAGACGCGGCCCTGCGTGGGGATGAGGTCGTCGAGTTCGACCGAGTGTCGCTCCTCGTGGACGGTGATGCCGTGAATCTGTTCGAGCGTCCGCATCAGCTTTCCGACCTTCTCGGGGGTCGCGCGCTCTATCTGCGAGCGGATGACGTCGGTGTTGGAGATGATGCCGACGAGGTTGCCGGCGTCGTCGACGACGGGGAGTTTCTGGATGCCGGAGCGGAGGATGACGCGCGCGGCGTCGTTGACGTCCATGTCGGGGTGTGCGACGATGATGTCCTCGGACATCACGGTGAAGATGGGCGCCTCGTCGTCGGCGAGGAGGAGGTCCCTGGCGGTGACGAACCCCTCGACCTTCCGGCCCTCGCACACCGGAAAGCCGTTGTGTCCGTCGCTCTCGGCGATGCGCCTTGCCACGTCTGCGACGGAGTCGGTGGGGGACACCGTCTGTACCTCTCGTGTCATGTACTCGTCGACGGCCGCCTTCCCGCTCATCGTCGTCGGTAGGCGAGCGGAGGGCAAAAGCGTGCCCCCGAATCGCACGGGACCGGCGTCGTTCCCGCCGCCGGAGGGCTCACCACTCCTCCATCGGGAACTCGAAGGTGAGGTCGGTGCCGTCCTCGCTCACTCCGAGCGTCCGCGTAGCGTCCTCCAGCGTCTCGAACACTCGCCCGGAGATGACGTCGTTGACGACGCGCGAGAGCGACTCGCGGGAGTCCTCGCCCACGTCCGCGAGGATGCCGAGCGGAATCTGCGCGCCCGCCATGTCGGCGTGACCGCCGGCGCTGCCGATGGGGCCGAGCGCCTCCCGCAGCGTCTCGCCGAGGTCGACGTCCGTCCCCCGCGCGCGGCCGGAGACGTAGACGGTGCCGTCCTTGAACCCGTAGACGACGGTGAGGCGGACGCGCTCCATGTTGAGGAGGTGGTCGGCCGCCTGCGCGAGGGCGTCGCGGTCCCGTATCTCGCCGACGTTGGTGGCGAGTGCTTCCCCGCGCACGTCGCGGTTGCGGATGGCCCGCGCGAGGGTGTCCATCACCTCCGCGCTCATGCTCGGGGACTCCACCCGCTGGAGGATGGAGAGGTCGGCGTGGGGGACCAACCACGCGGCCGCCTCGAAATCCGGCACCGACACCTCGCGCGTGAAGTCGCGGGTGTCGACGCGGATGCCGAACAACAGCGCCGTCGCCACCGTCGCGCCCGGTTCGGCGCCGAGGCGACGGAGGTAGTCGGTGGCGAGCGTGCTCGTCGCCCCGAGTTCGCGCCGCAGGTCGAGAAAGCGCGCCTCGACAGGCGCCCGCGGCGGGTGGTGGTCGACGACGACGTCCACTTCCGTCTCCTCGGGGAGGCCGTCGTTCACCCCAGGCCGGGAGTGGTCGACGAGGGCGACCCCGCCGTACTCGGAGATGTCGTCCCCGCGCTCGAGGTTCACGAGCTCTAGCTCCAGGAGATTCACCAGCGCGCGGTTCTCCTGGTGGGAGATGGAGCCGAAGTAGCAAACCTCGGCGGTGACGCCGACGCTCTCGGCGATGTGGACTAACGCGAGTGCGCTGGCGATGGCGTCGGGGTCGGGGTTGTCGTGGGTGACGACGGCCAGCGTCCCGTCGATGCCCTTGAGAACGCGGTACAGTCGGTGGAGGCGTTCGGCGTCGTCGTCCGCCGTGAGTTCGGTGAGCCGGTCGACGAGCGTACTCTGCGCGTCGACGATGCGGTCGGCCAGGTCCGTCAGGGCTTCGCGGGTGTGGGCGTCGGCGTCGCTGCCGACGTACGCGAGGAGGTAGGCGTCGGGGAAGCGCTCGCGGGCGGTGCGGGCGGCGTCGAGGTTCACCGTCGCGTCGTCGGCGGCGACGAACACCACGTCGACGTCGTCGGGGTAGGACGCCTCGTCGTCCGGCGCGCAGCGCTCGGCGTCGACGCCGTCCTCGCGGAAGGAGTCGACGACGCCGCTCCGCTTGGAGAGCACCGTCAGCGACCCCGGCCACTCGGCCAACCGCTCGACGGCCCCCTCTGCGACCGTCCCGCATCCGAGAACCAACCGCCGTTGCATGTCTCTCGAGTCGGCCTCACCCGGCAAAACCCTACCGTCCTCGACCCCCGATTGGCCGGGGGCGATGGAATTAACACCGGCGAACGTGTGGTAACGCACGTCATGGAAGCCGACCCTGACCTCGTCGCGTCCGACCTCTCGGAGTCGATTCGCGCAGCGTGTCGAACCGCCGTCGGAGACAACCTCAGGAGCATCACCTACTTCACGCGCTCGGCGTTCCAGCAGGTGTACCTCCGCTCGGATCTCGACTCGGACGCCGACCTGGCGGGGTTCGTCCAACACGAGACGGACGACTTCCAAGCCACTGACGCCTACCGAGGGTCGGAACTCGGCGAGTACCAGTACACCATCCGTGCGTTCGAGAACGGGTACATGACCATCGTCACCCGCGGCGAACACGGCGTGTTCGTCACGACGGACGGAATAACCGAGCGCACCTCCGAGGAGGTTGCGAGCGCCCTCCGAGAGATTCTCGTCGAACGGGTCGAGGCGGTGTAGACGGACGCGGCGTCCGACCGAGCGAAGAGCGAAAAACCGACCGCAAAAAGCTAAACCGCCGACCGACCGTCGCTTTTCCCGTCGCCCCGCGCTCAGAACAGCGCGGCGGCGACGGTCTGTGCCGTCTCGATGACCGGGCGGAACGCCGGGAGCAACAGGAGTGTCCCGACGGCCGCGAAGAGGATGGCCGTGTAGAGGCCGACCGGCTTCGAGCCCAGTTCGAGCGACGACGTGTCGTCCTCTATCCACAGCGCCTTCACAACGCGACTGTAGTAGAACAGCGACAGCGCGCTGTTTATCGCGCCGACGGCCGCGAGCCACCAGAACCCGGCCTCGATGGCCGAGTAGAACAGGACGTACTTCGAGAAGAAGCCGCCGAACGGCGGGAGGCCCGCGAGGCTGAACATGAAGACGCTCATGGCGACGGACGCCATCGGCGCCTTCGCACCGAGGCCGTTGTAGTCCTCGAACGTGCGGCCGACGCCCCAGTGTTCGACCAGAGCGATGAACAGGAACGCGCCGGTGTTCATGAAGCCGTACACCAGCAGGTGCGCCATCGAGGCGCCCAGGACGTTCGCGTTCGGCCCGTTGGCCGACAGCGCCGCGAGACCGATGAGCGCGTAGCCGGCGTGTCCGATGGAGGAGTACGCCAGCATCCGCTTGACGTTCTCCTGCGTCGCCGCGGCGAAGTTACCGAGCGTCATCGTGACGACGGCGAGAATCTGGAACGCCAGCACCCAGTCGACGCCCGCGGGAAGCTGTGTGATGGGGAACGCTTCGATGAACACGCGGAACGCGACGGCGAACCCGGCGGCCTTCGAGGCCGACGAGAGGAACGCCGAGACGGGTGCGGGCGCGCCCTCGTAGGCCTCCGGCGCCCAGAAGTGGAACGGGACGGAGGCCGTCTTGAACGCGAAGCCGCCCAGTATCATCAGCATGCCCATGCCGAGGACGCCGGTCATGCCGGTGCCGCCGGAGAGCGCTCTCGCCACGTCGGGGAACAGCAGCGACCCCGTGGCGGCGTAGACGAGGCTAATTCCGAACGCGAACACCGCCGAGGAGAGCGCGCCGATGAGGAAGTACTTCAGCGCCGCCTCGATGCTCCCCTTGTTGTCCTTCAGGAACCCCACGAGGGCGTACGAGGGCAGGGAGGCGAGTTCGAGGCTGACGAACGCCGTCGCCAGCGAGTTCGACATCGACATCAGCACCATGCCGGTCGCCGCGAACAGCACGAGAGCGTAGAACTCGCCCTGATAACGCTGCTTAGAGAGGTAATCCATCGAGGCGATGGAGACCATCGCGGCGACGATGGTGAAGATGAGCGTGAAGAACAGGCTCATCCCGTCGACGACCAAGGCGTCGCCGTACAGCGATATTTCGCCACCCGTCGCCGCCTGTCCGGTCCCCTCGATGAGGAACCAGCCGGCGACGGCGAACGCGAACAGCGACCCGGCCGTCGAGATGCCGGCCAGGACGGGGCTGTTCGAGGAGGTGGGGTTGATACTGTCGATAGCCAAGAGTAGCAGTCCCGTCAGCGCGAGGATGAGCGCGGGCGCGACCGCCGCCCAGTCCGGGAGCGGCGAACTCTGGAGCGCGAGGAGCGCGGACATCAGAGCCCACCTCCGGTCTGGAGAATCGGGTTAACCGCTTGTTGGATCATCTGGAAGAACAGGTCCGGCGCCACTCCGAGGACGATGACGAGCAGGAGCAGCACCGCCAGCGGCGCCACGTCGTGGAACGCCGCCTCCGTGACTTCGTACTCGCCGTCGAAGCGGAACGGTCCGAACAGCGTGCGCTGCATCGCGAGCAGCAGGTACCCAGCGACGATGACGATACCGAACATCGCGGCCGCGGTGAAAAGCGGCATCGCCGCGTGGACGGTGGAGGCGAACGCGCCCTGGAAGATGAAGAACTCCCCGGCGAAGCCGGCCATCAGGGGCAGCCCCATGTATCCGAACGCGCCCGCGACGAAGATGCCCGAGGTGACGGGCATCCGGTCGGCGATGCCGGACATGTCGCCGACCATTCGCGTGTGAGTCGTGTTGTAGATGACGCCGACGGCCATGAACATCAGACCGGAGATGAGGCCGTGAGCGACCATCTGGAACGTCGCGCCGCCGACGCCGTACGTCGTGTACGCGATGAGACCCAGGATGACGTACCCCATCGACGACACCGACGAGTAGGCGACGATGCGCTTGAGGTCCTGCTGGGCCAGCGCCAGCACCGCGCCGTAGATGACGCTGATGACGGCGATGAGCGCGATGGGGACGACGAGCGCCTGCGCCACGTCGGGCATCATCGTGAAGTTGAACCGCAACAGCGCGTACGTCCCCATCTTCAGGAGGACGCCCGCCAGCATCACCGACGCCGGCGTGGGCGCTTCGACGTGGGCGTCGGGCAACCACGTGTGCAGGGGCACGATGGGCACCTTCACCCCGAAGCCGATGAACATCGCGACGAACGCCGCCAGCTTCAGCGCGCCGGCGTCCAAGCCGGCGAAGCCTCCCAACTCTCCGCCCCTGAGCGCCATCGCGATCTCGGGCAGGCGCATCGACGACACCGAGTCGCCGAGGCCGAAGACGAGGGCGATGAAGCCGATGAACATCGCCAGCGAGGCGATGTTCGTGTAGACGAAGAACTTGATCGCCGCGTACTTGCGGCGCGGGCCGCCCCAGATACCGACGAGGAAGTACATCGGAACCAGCACGGCCTCCCAGAAGACGAACCAGACGAAGAAGTCCAGCGCGGTGAACACGCCGAGGAGGTTCGCCTCCATGAACAGCATCAGCCCGTAGAACTGCGACTGACGCGTGTCGATGGGCGTCCACGCGCTGACGATGGCCAGCGTCGTGAGGATGGTCGTCAGGACGACGAGCGGCATGCTGATGCCGTCGAGGCCGACGAACCAGTGGACGTCCAACCCGCCCAGCGTGAGCCAGACGAAGTCCGTCTCGAACGCGATGGAGCCGCCCAGAAGGGCGTTTCCGGTCGCGTCGAACTGTGACCACATGTAGAGCGACCCCACGATGGGGAGCAGACTGAGCGCGGCCGCCAGCCGACCGGCGTACTCGTTCGGCGAAACGAACACGACCAGAGCGGCGACGAACGCGACGGCGATGAGTCCTTCTATCAACATCAGAACCACCCTCCGAGGAGGCCGAAGCCGAGAATCAGCGCCGTCAGCCCCAGCGTGAGGAGCACGGCGTAGTTGCTCACGACGCCCGACTGGATGCGCCGGACGCGGTTACCCGAGAGCAGGCTGACGCTGGAGACGCCGTTGACGACGCCGTCGACGACGCCCTGGTCGAACTTGTCCGCGCCGCGCGAGAACGGCTGGACGAGACTGTTGGCCAGCCACACCTGGTACTCGTCCTGGTAGTAGTTGTTGTACAGGACCGTCTTGGCGCCGCCGAGCTTGTCGGTGTGCTCGGTCGGTTCGGCGTCGTTGTACAGGAAGTACGCGAGGCCCGCGCCCGCGAGAGCGAGAGCGAGCGAGACGAGGCCGGGCACGATGGGGCCGATTTCGGCCGCGTGGTAGCCCGCCTGCGACTCCAGCAGTTCGACGTAGTGGTGGCTCGTGAGGCCCTCGATGCCGTGTCCGAGCCACTGGTGCAGGAACTCGATTTCGAGACCCGTGAGCTCCGCCACGGGGGTCATGTTGACCAGTCCGGCCGTCGCGGCCAGAATACCGAGGACCACGAGCGGCCCCTTGACGTTCCAGTGGACGCCGTGCGGGTCACGGGCCGTCTGCGAACGCGGCTCTCCGTGGAACGTGAGAAGCACCATGCGGAATGTGTAGAAGCCGGTGAAGAACACCGCAAGAAGGCCCATCGCGTACGCGACGAGCAGGATGGGGCTGCCGCCGAGACCGTGGACGAGCGTCTCGTACAGCACCTCGTCCTTCGACCAGAAGCCGGCGAACGGGACGATGCCCGCGAGCGCGAGCGATCCCGAGAGGAACGTGTAGTAGGTGACGGGCATCTTGTCTTTCAGACCGCCCATCTCCCACATGTTCTCGTTGTGGTGCATCGCGATGATGACCGACCCCGCCCCCAGGAACAGGAGCGCCTTGAAGAACGCGTGCGTCATCAGGTGGAACGTCGCGGCGATGTAGCCGCCGCCGCCCAGCCCCAGCATCATGTACCCGTACTGGGAGATAGTCGAGTACGCCAGCACCTGCTTTATCTCGCGCTTGACGACGCCCATCGTCGCCGCGAAGAGGGCCGTGAAGCCCCCGATGAGGGCGATGATGGAGAGCGATGTCGGCGAGAGCGCGTAGAAGCCGTACATCCGGGCGACGAGGTACACCCCGGCGGCGACCATCGTCGCGGCGTGGATGAGCGCGGAGACGGGCGTCGGACCCTCCATGGCGTCCGGTAGCCACGTGTGCAGGGGGAACTGCGCGGACTTCCCGACGACGCCGCCGAGCACGAGCAGTCCGACGATGGTGAACCACGTCCGCGGCTCGAAGCCGAAGGTGTTCACCGAGTGTTCGCCGTGAAGCGCCTGCTCGGCGAGGTGCGGGAACGATTCGCTCCCCGCGAACGCCGCGGTGCCGAACGTCGCGAAGACGGCGACGACGCCGACGAGGAAGAAGTAGTCACCGAAGCGGGTGACGAGGAACGCCTTCTTCGCCGCCGACGGCGGGCCGGGTTCGCGGAACCAGAAGCCGATGAGCAGGTACGAACAGAGACCCACTAGCTCGAAGAACATGAACGCCATGAGCAGGTTGTCGGCGACGACGAACCCGAGCATGGAGGCGGTGAACAGACCGAGGCCGGCGTAGTAGCGCGGCAGGCCCGTCTCGCCCTCGTCGTTCATGTAGCCGAGGCTGAACACGTGAACCAGCGTGGCGATGAGCGTCACGATGACGAGCATCATCGCCGACAGCGGGTCGATGAGGAGGCCAAAGGTTAGCGTGACGGCCCCGTCGAGCCCGTTGGCCCACGTATATATCGTCTGGTTGTACGTCTGTCCCCCACTGACCGTGAAGAACGTCGCGACCGACAGGAGGAACGAGCCTGCGGTCGCCACGATACCGGCGAACGCGCCGCCCTTGGGCAGTCGGTTGCCCACGGCGAGGGCGACGAGGAACGAGACGAACGGTAACAGCACGATCGCCGGAACGAAATCAAATATTCCTGCCATCTTACCACCTCATCGTCGTTACTTTGGTGACGTCGACGTCGCCGAAGTCGCGGTACAGCACCAGGATGATGCCGAGACCGACGGCGACTTCGGCGGCGGCGATCGCCATGGTGAACAGTCCGAACGTCTGCCCCGTGACGTTCCCCCAGACGTAGGAGAACGCGACGAGGTTGATGTTCGCGGCGTTCAGCATTAGTTCGACCGACATCAAGAACAGCAGCGCGTTGCGCCGCGTCAGGATGCCGAACAGTCCGATACAGAAGACGGCCGCCGAGAGCAGGAGGTAGTACTGTGGCGGGACCATCAGCTTTCGTCCTCCGTCTCGCCGTTTTCCGCCTTCGAGAGCGTCTCTCTCAGTCGCCGCCCGCCGTCCGAGACGAGCTTCACCGTCGTCGTGCCCGGTTCGCGGCGGGCGAGCATCACGGCGCCCACCAGCGCGGCCACGAGCACGATGTCGATTATCTCGAACGCGACGAGGAAGCTCTCCGACGAGATGCCGCCGAAGTCGAGGTCGAACATCGCGTAGCCGATGCTAGCGACGACGCTCGCATCGTTTGCGAAGCCCTGCGGCTCCGGGAACGACGCCGTGAGGAACACCGCGGCCATCACGGCGAACAGTGCGACGGCGGCCAGACCCGGCACGAGATGCGAGCCGAGGTTCAGCTCCGGTTTGGTCGTCATGCGCTATTCACCTCCGATCGTGTACGCGTCAGCATCACGGCGAACGTGACCAGAATCAGTATCCCGCCCACGTAGACGAGTACCTGCATCGCGGCCAGAAACTCCGCTTGCAGCATCACGTAGTGCACCGCGACGCTCAAGAGCGCGCCCCCGAGTAGGAGTGCGGAATGCCAGATGTCCCGCACGAGGACGACGCCCAGGCTGCAGCCCACGGTGATGAGGGCGAACAGCGCGAACGCGATGGTTTCATAAACCATTGTGTGTGTCTCCTTGAGGAATCCCTTTGAACATTTCGAGAGCGCCCGGAGCCGACCCGCGCGACTGCGAGTCGGCCGTCGGGCGACGGTACCGTCGAACCAGCGAGTCACCTCACTGGTAGTCGACTTCGCCGTCACCCTCCCCGATCCACGCGTCGCGGTCGGGTTCGCGGGAGTTCAGCGGGTCGATATCCTTGTACCAGGGGACGTTCTTCAACTGTTCTTTGTTGTAGACGAACTCGTCTTTCGTGTCCGCGGTGAACTCGAAGTTCTGCGTGAGCAGGATGGCGTCCACCGGGCAGACCTCCTCGCACAGTCGGCAGTAGATGCACTGGCCGATGTGGAGGTTGTACTGTTCGCCGTTGCGCTGGTCGTCCTGTACGATCTGGATGGTGTCGTTCGGACAGACGTTCTCGCACTGGCGGCACCAGATGCAGCGCTCCTGACTGAACTTGTGCACCCCGCGGAACCGGGGGCTCACCTCGGGCGCGACGTCCGGGTACTCCACCGTGAACGTCTCGCCGTCTAGCGCGTGCTTCATCGTCGTCGCCATGGATTTGAGCAGTCCGATCATGCTATCACTCCCACGATGATGGCCGTGAGCACCAGGTTCGCGAACGAAAGGACGAGCATGCCCTTCCAACCGATGTCGAGGAACTGGTCGACGCGGAGGCGCGGAATCGCCGAACGCGCCCACTGCGTGAAGAAGTAGAAGCCCCAGATTTTGATCAGGAACCAGACGAACCCGGGCAGGATCGGTCCCGCCGGGCCGCCGAGGAACAGCGTCGCCGCGATGGCGCCGCCGAGGAAGATGTGGACGAACTCGCCGAGGTAGATGAGCACGAAGTACACCGAAGAGTACTCCGTCTGATATCCGGCGACGATTTCGGTCGGCGCCTCGGGGATGTCGAACGGATTCCGACCGACCTCCGCGAGGTTCGCGATGACGAACAGCACGAACGCGAACGGGTTGACGAACGCGAACCACTGCGGAATCGTCACACCCGCCACGGTGAGAAGCGGTTCGGCCTGCACGGCGACGATTTCGCTCATCCGGAGCGTGCCGGTGAAGAGGACCACCGACGCCCCCGTGACGACGAGCGGTATCTCGTAGGCGATGTTGGCCGCGATGGCGCGCAGACCGCCGAGCAGCGAGTACTTGTTGTCCGAGCCGTACCCCATCATCATGATTCCGAGCGAGGCCATGGAGGCGGCCGCGAACGCGAAGACGAGCCCCGTTTCGGGGTCGGCGAGGTGGATGCCGTTGCCCATCGGGATGACGGCGAAACCGAGAATAGCGGAGAAGGGAATGAAGAGAGGACCGAGGTCGTAGGCCGGCCTGTCGACGCCGTCGGGAATGACTAACTCCTTCGAGAGCAGTCGCACCGCGTCGACCACGATGGTGAGGAGACCGAACGGTCCGACGCGGTTGACGGAGATACGGTCCGTGAACGCGGCCGTGATTTTACGCTTGGCCCACGGGCCGGCGACGGCCGTCTGCAGCAGGACGATGTTGGCGATGAGGAACGCCCCGAGAAGCGCCCCGACGATCGTCCCGAGTAAGCCGGACAGTCCCAGCAGGTTGGCGATGGTGTCCGGCAGCGGCGTCTCGGACTGCAGCGGTATCATCGGTCGACCTCACCCAGGATGATGTCCAGGCTGCCGAGGGAGGCGATCATGTCCGGCAGGTACTCGCCGTTGGATATCTCGGGCAGCGTCTGGAGGTTCGAGAAGCACGGGCTGCGTATCTTGAAGCGCCCCGGCTTGTCGGTGCCGTCCGCGCGGATGTAGATGCCGAGTTCGCCCTTCGCGCCCTCGACAGCACGGTAGATTTCGGTGTCGTCCTCCGGACGCAGGGTCCGCGGAACGTTCGACTGGATGGTGCGCTCCTCCTCGGGCCAGTCCTCGAGCAGGTCGACGCACTGGGAGATGATTTTCGCGGACTCCTCGACCTCGCGCATGCGGCAGAGGAGACGGCTGTAGTTGTCGCAGCCATCGTCGGTGATGACGTCCCAGTCGAGTTCGTCGTAGTAGCCGTACGGATCGTCGCGGCGCAGGTCGTAGTCGATGCCCGACGCGCGTGCGACGGGTCCGGTCGCGCCGTAGGACTTGGCGACTTCCGGGGGCAGAACGCCCGTGTCGATGGTGCGCAGTTGGAGAATCTCGTTGCCGGAGATGAGGTCGTGGTACTCCTCGAGCGTTCCCGGCAGGTCGTCGAGGAAGTCCCGAATCTTCTCGAAGAACTCCTCGCGGGGTTCGGGGAGGTCCCAGACGACGCCGCCGAGGCGGAAGTAGTTGAACATCATCCGCTGACCCGTGAGGTCCTCGAGGATGTTCTGGATGATTTCGCGGTCCCGCATCGCGTACATGAAGATGGCCGTGAAGTCGCCGTAGACGTCCAGCGCGAACGTTCCGACGGCCAGCATGTGCGAGGCGATGCGGCAGAGTTCCGCGCCCATCGTCCGGATGATCTGCGCGTACTCCGGCACGTCGATGTCGTTGAGGTCCTCCGCGGCGCGGGCGTACGCCCACTCGTTGAGCAGACCCGCCGACCCGTAGTCCCAACGGTCGGGGTACGGCATGATCTGGTGGCGGTACGTCTTCGTCTGACACATCTGCTCCTCGCAGCGGTGGAGGTAGCCGATGTCGGGGTCCACGTCGGCGACCTGTTCGCCGTCGAGAACCGTCCGGACGTGGAGGACGCCGTGCGTCGCCGGGTGGTGGGGGCCGATGTTGATGTACATCGTCTCCCCCTCTGAGTCCCGGTGGTCATCCGCGAGCGGATTCGCCCACTCTTTCAGCGTGACGACCTGCGGTCGGCGCTGGTCGAAGTCTTTCGACAGCGGGTGCCCCTGCCAGGTGTCCGGCAGGAGGATGCGTCGCAGGTCCGGGTGGTCGTCGTACTCGATACCGATGAGGTCGTACGCCTCGCGTTCGTGCCAGTCGGCCGTCCGGAAGACGGGGTTCGCCGACTGACTTCGCGGGTCGTCCTTCGTCGTGGGGACGACGACGCTCACCTCGCGCGTGCGGTCGTCGTAGCTCGTGAGGTGGTAGATGGTCTCGTAGCGGTCCTCACGCTCCTCGGCCGTCACGTTCGAGAGGTGATCGAAGCCCGCGTCGTCGCGCAGGCGGAACAGCGTCTCCTGCACGTCGGTCGGCCGGATGACGAATCCGGGGGCGTTCATGTGGTCGTCGCGACCGATGGCGAGGTCGCCGAGTAGTTCGGCGAGTTCCTCGCCGGTCGTCGGTTTCGCGACGACGGCGTTCGACTGCTCGTCTTGTGGTTTCTCCAAACTCATGGCGAATCAGCCCAGTTGTACCGCATCACGAGATCGTCCGTGTCGACCTCCTCTGCGAGTTTATCGATCAGTTCGTCCTGTTCGAGGTCGCCGAACTGTTCGAGTTCGTACGGCTTGACCGTCACCGGACTCGACTCGCCCTCGGCGATGCGCTGTTGCAGTTTGGCGACGCCGTAAACGAGCGCCTCCGGTCGGGGCGGGCAACCCGGGACGTGGATGTCGACCGGGATGACCTCCTCGGCGCCCTTGATGACGTTGTACCCCTCCTGGAACGGACCGCCCGAGATGGTGCACGACCCCATGCCGATGACGAACTTCGGTTCGGGCATCTGGTCGTACACGCGCTTCATGCGCGGGGCGAACTTCGAGACGATGGTCCCGGGGACGATGATGACGTCGGCCTGCCGCGGCGACGCCCGGGGGACCCCGGCGTGGAAGCGGTCAAGGTCGTGTTTCACCGAATAGGTGTGCATCATCTCGATGCTGCAGCAGGCAATTCCGAACTGCAGCATGAACATCGAAGAGCCGCGGACCCAGTTCATGAAGTTGTCGAACTTCGTGAGGATGAACGGCGAGGAGCCGAACGCCTCACGGAGCTTCGAGTTGAACCGGTTGTCCGTACCCGTCCCCGTCATTCGGGCGTCGCGGGTCTTCGTCTGTACTTTTGAGTCGTCTGTAACGAACGGTTGGTTCTGGTCGCTGCTCATGCGTCTTGTCTCTCTGTCTTCCGACGGTTCGCCAGCGGGCTTTTGACCCACTTGACTGCGCCGTTGCGCCACGCCCACACGAGACCGATGACCAGCACACCGATGAATACGAACATCGGCAGCAGTACGGCCGACAGACTCGCCCCTTGGCTCAACGCGGAACGGTAGATAACCGTCCACGGGAAGATGAGGACGGTCTCGACGTCGAACACGAGGAACAGCAGCGCGACCATGTAGTATTGGATATTGAACTGGACGCGCGCCGACCCCGTCGGTATCTCACCGCTCTCGTACGTGGCACTCTTTCCTTGCTCCGGCACCGATGGCCGTATCATAGCCGACGTCTGCATCATCCCGATGGGGATGCCGACAGCCATGAGGGCCAACGCGCCGATTGCGATCCATGCACTCATCGTAGTCTCCTGACGTTCGACGGTTAGAAGCGGCCCCCTATAAGCGTTGATTTGTGCGCCCCGCGACGGTTGCGCCGGGTAACTATCCGGAAATCACCCGTGAAAAGAAAGTCGCGGTTTCGAGGCGAACGCCAACGCTCCGGCCCGTTCGGCGGCATCTCGTTTTCGTTCGTCGGCGCTCGCGCGAATCGATGCCCCTCGCCTGCCACTCTCTCGTCTGTGTCACGCGAATCACGGGTGGCGCGCCGTAGCGACGAATGAACCTCTCGATTCGAATGAGGGACTGGGAAACGAGAAACAGACGGACGAGTGACTGTGCGGACGAGTGGCAACAATGGTTATGATATTTTGGAGGTATTGTCTCTGGAGAGGATCGTTCATGAGTCAGGCAATACAAATTCAATCCGTCGGAATTTTGAAAAGAGTCGGGGCGGCGGAGGGGGTCTGACCGTGGTCTCTCCCGGGAAACTACGTCTCGTGACCGAACTCGTCGAGGGGTCCAGAGACTCCTATCAGCCGACGATCGACGACGGGGTGGTCACCTATCCCGCCGTCGAGGAGACGCTCATCGACGAGGGCGGACAATCGAAGGAAGCGCTCGAATCGCTGACCGAGCGAGGCATACTCGAACGGACGTTCGAGGGGAAAGTGTACACCTGCCCGGAGTGCCTCGAGGGGCGGATGACGTACACGACCGCCTGCCCGAAGTGCCAGTCGTTATACATTGTCGACACCGAACTGCTCAAATGCGGCGGATGCGGCCGGACCGCACCGCCGGAGGAGTTCGAGAGCGACGGCGGCGAAGTCGTCTGTCACGGCTGCGGTTCGACGGCGGAGTCGATAGACCAACTCGAACGGACGAGCCGGTATCGGTGTCACGACTGCGGTGAACAGCACGAGACTCCCGCCCACGCGCTCCGGTGTGAGAACCGCGCGGGGCACCGGGCCGGTGGCTTCGCCTGCGACCCGCACGACGCAATCGAACACGCGCTGTTTCAGTACCGTCTCGGTGAGAGCGGCGAACCGTGGCTCGAAACGCAACTCCGAGCGAGACGGACCATTGCCGACGCCCTCGCCGACCGCGGGTACGTCGTAGAGCAGGACGCCACCGTCACCGCCGACTCCGGAACTCGACACCGCCTCCACGTCCACGCGACGGACGAACTGCTGGGGAAGGGAGCCATCGCCGCCGTCCACGAGCAACCGACCGTCAACGACGTCGACAGCCTCGAAGCCACGGCCGAAGAACTGTCCGCGCAGGCGCTTCTCGTCCCGACGCTCGGCATCGTCGACGAGCAGGTGGTGAACCGAGCCGAACAAGCCGACGTTCGCATCGTGACCGTGACGGACGAGGGGAACATCGAACGGGAGTACGAGGTGTCGGAGAACCTCAGCGACGACCGGTCGTTCCTCGGGCGACTCACGTCCTCGCTGCGGTGACGACGAGGCGGACGACTACTTCTCGCGCGATTCGACGTAGCCGGCTACGCCCAGGTCGTGGAGGTCCCGCGAGTCCCGCGCGACCCCGCCGGTCAGCGACTCGTGGTACTCGACGAGGCGCGTCTCCAGTTCCTCGTGCTCGCGCGCGAGCATCTGCACGACCGAGAGCGCCGCGTTGAACGACTTGCCCGCGTCGACGGCGACGATGGGCGCGCCCGTCGGCATTCCGATGACCGAGTCGACGGATTTCTCCTGCACCGGTACGCCGACGACCGGCAGGGGGTACGCGATGGAGGCGGTCATGTTCGGCAGGTCGGCCGACTTCCCGCCCGCGCCGGCGATGATCACGTCCAGACCCCTGTCGGCGGCCGTTTCGCCGTAGGCGTACATCAACTCGGGCGTCCGGTGCGCGGAGACGACGTACGTCTCGTAGGTGAAACGCGCCTCGGGCGCGTCGCGGAAGTCGGTCTGCTCGGCGAAGCCGAGTTCGTCGAGGGCCTCGTGCGCGCCGCGCATCACGTCTAGGTCCGAGTCCGACCCCATGATGATACCCACGTCGGGGGTCGCTTCGGGGTCGGCGTCCGCGTCGGCCTCCTCGTTCAAGCGGTCGATGAGCGATTCGACGGTCACGTCGTCGGTGTCGTCTGTCATGATGTGTTCACTCTCGCTCTCACTCGAACCGCAGTCCGTCCCGCAGGTCTCTCGCACGCGCGAGCAACTCGTCCACGTCCGCGTCGTCGTCGCTCGCGCCGTCAGTCCCGGTCAGGGTGAGGTGACCCATCTTCCGCAGGGGCCGCACCTCGTCTTTTCCGTACCAGTGCAGCGACGCGCCGTCGGCGGCGAGAACCGACTCCACGCCGCCGAGTTCCGCCTCTTGCGACTCCTCCACGGTGCCGAGGACGTTCGCCATCGCCGTGGGCGACCGGCGCGCGGGCGACCCGAGCGGCCACCCGAGGACGGCGCGGACGTGCTGTTCGAACTGCGAGGTGCGCGCGCCCTCGATGGTCCAGTGCCCCGAGTTGTGCGGGCGCGGCGCTATCTCGTTGACCGATATCTCCCCCCCGTCGGTCTCGAACATCTCGATGCCGAAGACGCCGCGGCCGTCGAGCACCGAGAGCACGCCGCGGGCCACCTCGTCCGCGCGTGCGAGCGTCGACTCGTCCGTCCGGGCCGGAACGACCGTCTCGCGCAGTATCTCCTCTTCGTGCACGTTCTCGCCGACGGGGAACGTCCGCACCTCGCCGTCGCCCTGCGCGGCGATGACGGAGAGTTCGCGCGCGAAGTCGACGAACGTCTCGGCCATCGCGGGGCCGCCGACGGCGTCGAGGGCGTCCTCGATTTCGCTCTCCTCGCGGACGGGGACGTTGCCGCGGCCGTCGTAGCCGCCGGTCCGGGCCTTCAGCATCACCGACCCGAACTCCTCGAGGGCCGCGCGCAGGTCTTCGGCGTCGTCTACCCGCCGGAACGGCGGGACGGGGACGCCGGCGTCTTCGAGCGCCCGCTTCTGGACGAGTTTGTCCTCGATGAGCGACAGCGTCTCGGGCGAGGGATGTACCGAGAGGCCGTGCGCTTCGGAGACGTCGTCGAGCAGTTCCGAATCGGCGAGTTCTATCTCGAACGTCAGTGCGTCCGCCCGCGAGGCGAGTTCGCGGAACGCCTCGGGGTCGTCGAAGCCGCCGACGATCTGGTCGCGCGCGACGGGCGCGGCGGGGCAGTCGGGCGTCGGATCGAGGACGACCACCTCGACGCCGAGGGGCGCGGCCGCCTCGGCGAGCATCCGCCCGAGTTGGCCGCCGCCGACGACGCCGAGCGTGGGGCCGGGAACGGTGACAGTCACGGTCGGCCGATTGTGGACGTCGCTGCATAAGCGTTACCGAATACGGCTGAAAATGTCCACGAACGTGTATCGGAGAGAGGAGAGAGGAGAGAGGAGAGAGCGGTCGTCAGGAGGCCGTCTCGTTCGCCGGGACGCCCGCCGCGTCGAGGGCGTCGCGGTCGATGAACACGACCACGTGTTCGCTCCGGAGGCGCCAGTCGTGTTCGTAGGCGACGTAGCCGTCGAGTTGCGCCTCCGCCTCCTCGCGGCTGAACTCGCGGGCGATGACGACCGGCGGCGCGTCTGCGAGCGCTTCCTCAGCCGAGGCGTCGGGGTCGCTGCTCGACACGTTCGCGCCGTACTTCTCCATGTACCACGGCAGCGGCAGGCGGTCGTGCCAGTGGGTTCCGCCCGGCGGCGGCGGCGTCAGCAGTTCGGACTCGTTGGCGACGTGGAACACCTCCCTGTCCTCGTCGCCCGGCACCGGTCTGCTGAAGAACAGCACGTCGGTCCCCTCGTTCTGCGCGGCCACCGCCTCCACCTTCTGCAGGGACTCTTTCAGGTCGTTGCCCGGTTGCGCCCACTGGAGCACCTGCCGGTCCTCGTTCGACGTGGAGTTGAAGTACTCGACGTTGGCGACGGCGACGCCGCCGACGGCGGCGAGGACGACGACCGTCGCCAGACCGACGCTGACGGCGTCGTTCGCGGCCAGCGCCTCCCACGCCGACTCGGCGACGAAGGCGACGCCGACGGCGGCGGGGACGGCGAGGGGGACGACGATGTGGACGGCCGCCCACGGGGCCTGAATGTCCGTGGCGATCGGGTAGCCCGCCAGCGACGCCAGTCCCCAGTAGGTGGCGAACGCGACGAGTTCGCGGTACGTGCCGCCGGTCTGGAAGCCGTAGCGGTCGACGACGACGCCGATGAGCGTGAAGCCGAGGACGACCGGCGCGCCGTACACCAGCGTCTCGACGATGTCGTAGAGGTAGGGGAGATAGGCGTGGTCCTGGTGGCTGCTGCCGACCCAGGTGTCTGCGAACTCCTCCAGCGCGCCGACCGACCCGGCCTCGACGACGCCGGGGAGCCGTGAGGGGTCGCCGAACGCCTGCCAGAGGTCCGGCCGCGGCGCGTAGAAGAAGACGAAGACGGCCCAGAAGGCGACGAACGCGCCGGCGAGCGTCGCGCCGACGCGGAGCCACCCCGGCCGCGACGCCGTCCCGTGGCCCCGGACGCGGGCGCGGACCGCGGCGGGCCACCGGCCGAACACGACGTCCTGCGCGCCGTCGCCTCGGGCGGTCGCCTTCAGCAGCCGGTGGTCGAGCAGGAGCACCCCGGCGCCGAGAAAGCAGAGCACGTAGATGAGCGCGTTCTCCTTCGCGGTGAAGCCGAGCGCCAGCGACGCCGCCGCCGGGAAGGCGTAGCGGAGCCGTCCGGTGTCGAAGCCGCGGACGACGAATCCGAGCGCGAACAGCGAGAACGCGGCGACGAGCACGTCGTTGCGCATGAACCGCGAGTAGTAGACGAGAAGCGGGTTCAGCGCGAGGACGCCGGCCAGCGCGACTATCTCGGTCCGCGTCAGTCGCTCGCGGAACAGCCACGCCGCGAGGGGCAGGAGACCGCCGATGACGGCCACCGGCAAGCGGACGAGGAAGTCCGACGCCGGCGCGACGGTGAGCAGCCAGTCGTTCACGATGGGCAGGAACGGCCCGTGGACGATGGGCCGGTAGACGTGGTAGCCGGAGTCGTGATAGCGCAGTATCCAGTAGCCGACGCGGCCCTCGTCCCAGTGGAAGATGCGGCCGCCGAGCGCCACCAGACGCATCCCGAGGGCGAGGACGGAGACGGCGAGGACGGCGAGGAGCGCGCGGTTGTGAGCCGCGTCGGTGTCCGCGGGGGTCCGCGTCGCGTCCTGCTCCGAGCGAGCGGCGACGGAGCCGTCCGTCGCGGATTCGGACGAGGACGCTGGCGCGGAGGACCCCGACGCGGCGTCGTTCGAACTCATTACGACTCCCAACCGCCCCCGTGGTTAGAATGGTTACGGTCTCTCATACGGTCGTTTCACTTACTCGTCCGGTCGCTCGACGGCGAATCGGCGGCCGAGACGGGCAACTCGGGTCGCGCGTGTCGGTAGTTCTTTTATCGGAGGGTGGAACCCAAACGGTATGGTTGCACTGGGATTCGTGGTGACCGAGTTCAACGCCTCGGTCACCGACGAGATGGAGGGCGCCGCCCGCGACGCGGCCGCCGAACGCGGCGCCGACGTGGCGGACGTTCTCCGCGTACCGGGCGTCTACGACTCGCCGCTGGCCGCGGACCGACTCGCCCGACGCGACGGCGTCGACGCCGTCGTCGTCGTCGGCGCCATCGTCACCGGCGATACCGCACACGACCGAGTCATCGGCGACGCGACGGCGCAGGCGCTGACGGACGTGAGTCTCGACCGGGACACCCCGGTCACGTTCGGCGTCAGCGGGCCGGGACAGAGCGGGGCCGAGGCGAGAGAGCGCGTCGGGAAAGGTGCGGAAGCGGTAAACGCGGCGGTCGATATGGTGGAGGTGCTAGCATGAGTTTCGATTTCGCAGCCCGCGTACAGCGGGTCGAGCCCAGCGCGACGCTCGCCATCAGCAACAAGGCGGGCGAACTCGAGGAACAGGGGGTCGACGTGGTCGACCTCTCGGTCGGCGAACCGGACTTCTCGACGCCGCAGAACGTCGTCGACGCCGGACAGGAGGCGATGGACGCCGGCCACACCGGGTACACCTCCTCGAACGGCATCCGCGAACTCCGCGAAGCCATCGCGGAGAAGCTTCAAGACGACGGCATCGACGCCGACGCGGACGAGGTCATCGTCACGCCCGGCGGCAAGCAGGCGCTGTTCGAGACGTTCCAGACGCTCATCGACGACGGCGACGAAGTCGTCCTCCTCGACCCCGCGTGGGTCTCCTACGAGGCGATGGCGAAGCTCTCGAACGGTTCGCTGAACCGCGTCGACCTCGCGCCGTACGACTTCCAACTCGAACCCGCGCTGGACGACCTGCGCGAGGCCGTCTCCGACGACACCGAACTGCTCGTCGTCAACTCGCCGTCGAACCCGACCGGCGCCGTCTACTCCGACGCGGCCCTCGAGGGCGTCCGCGACCTGGCGGTCGAACACGACATCGCGGTCATCTCCGACGAGATATACAAGGAGATAACGTACGACGCCGACCTCACCAGCCTCGCCTCCATGGAGGGGATGGCCGAGCGGACCGTGACGATAAACGGCTTCTCGAAGGCGTACTCGATGACCGGGTGGCGCCTCGGCTACCTGCACGCGCCCGAGGACCTCGTCTCGCAGGCGGCGAAGCTCCACTCGCACTCGGTGTCCTGTGCGGTCAACTTCGTCCAGCACGCGGGCGTCGAGGCCATCACGAACACCGACGACGCCGTCTCGGAGATGCGCGACGCGTTCCGAGAGCGCCGCGACATGCTCGCGGACCTGTTCGCCGAGCACGACGTCGAGGTGCCCGTCGGCGACGGCGCGTTCTACATGATGATTCCGGTGGACGACGACGACACCTCGTGGTGCGAACGCGCCATCGAGGAGGCCCACGTCGCCACTGTCCCCGGTACGGCGTTCGGGTCGCCCGGCTACGCCCGCATCTCCTACGCCGCCAGCGAGGAGCGACTGCGCGAGGCCGTCGACCGCCTCGCCGAACACGACCTCATCTGAGACCGTCTCCGTTCGACGCGATTTTTTGCTTTTTCTTTCGCCTCCCGCCGCCGCTACTTCCTGAGCGACTCCACCGGCCGCTCGGACGCCGCCTTCCACGCCGGGTAGAGCCCGCTCAGGACGCTGGTGACGATGCCGAACACGACGGCCAGTCCGATGTACATCAGGTTCACCGGCGCGAACGTCAGGAGAGGGTCCGACAGCACCACCTGATTGAGGACGAGGCCGGCGAGGACGGCGAGGATGGCCCCGAAGAACCCGCCGACGAAGCCGAGCAGTCCCGCCTCGGCGAGTATCATCTTCACCACGTCGAGCTTCTGCACGCCGACGGCGCGGAGCACGCCGATCTCCTGTCTGCGCTCGATGGTGCTCATCAGCATCACGTTCAGGATGGCCACGCCCGCGACGACCAGGGAGATGGAGCCGATGCCGATGAGGAAGGCGTTGAGGATGCCGAAGAACTGGTTGATGCCCTCGGTGATGCTGCCCAACTCGAAGATGGTCACCTTCTCCTCGCGGTCGTTCAACTCCTCGCGGACGGCGACGGCCGTCTCGTTCGCCGCCGTCCCCGACGGCGACCGGACGACCACCTGCGAGTAGCCCGACTCGTCGAACGACTCGATTGGGACGATGACGGCGCCGTTCGGGTTCAGAAGCGAGATGCCGTCCTGCTGTTCGAGGATGCCGACGACGCGGAACGACTCGTTGTCGAGGGTGATGCGGTTGCCCACCTGTAGCTCCAACCGCTCGGCGAGCGACGACCCGACGAGCGCCCCCTGCCGGAGGCGTTCGGGCGCCTGCCCGTCCGACGCCTCGTACAGCGCCCCGGGATTCTCGATGCCGTACACCGTGGCTATCGTCCTGTCTTCCCCCCTCGTCAGCGTCGCCGTCCTCTGCCTGATGGGCACCACCGTCCCCTCGTCGGTGACGCGTCTGATGTCGGCCACGTCGCGGTCGGTGAGCCGCTCGAACCCCTCCTCGGCGTTCGGCGTGATCTGTATCTCGTTGCCGATGTCGCCGAGTTGCTCGGTCGCCCCCGTCCGCAGCGTCGTCCCGAACATGCCGAGCGAGGCGATGGCGAGGACGCCGATGATGATGCCGAGCGCCGCTAACCCCGACCGGAGGCGGTTCCGCGAGAGGTTCCGGCGTGCCATCAGGAGCGCGGGTATCCGGCGGTAGAGCCGTTCGAGAGCGCTCACGTTCCGAACTCCTCCGTCAGTTCGTCCGGCCTCCCCTCCTCGGTCAGCACGCCGTCGACGAGGTTGACGACCCGGTCGGCGTACTGCCGGAGTTGGTCGTCGTGCGTGACGGCGATGACGGCGACGTCCTCCTCGACTTTCAGTTCGGTGAACAGTTCGAGCACGTCCCGGCCCGTCTTCCTGTCTAGGTTCCCCGTCGGTTCGTCCGCCAGGAGGATGCGCGGTTCGTTGATGAGGGCGCGCGCGATGGCGACACGCTGTTTCTGCCCGCCGGAGAGTTGGTCCGGTCGGTGCTCGATTCGCTCGCCGAGGCCGACGCGTTCGAGCAGTTCCACGCCCCTGTCGCGGGCCGTCGGGTCGCGGCCGAACAGCGTCGGCACCTCCACGTTCTCGATGGCCGACAGCGTCGGGATGAGAAAGAAGTCCTGGAAGATGAAGCCGATGGCGTCCTTCCGCTGGGTCGTCATCTCCTCGTCGGAGAGGTCGGTCACGTCGCTGCCGTCGAGGCGGACGACGCCCTCGGAGGGGACGTCGAGGAGGCCGAGCACGTTCAGCATCGTGGACTTCCCGCTCCCCGAGGGCCCCATGATGGCGACGAACTCCCCCGGTTCCGCGGCGAAGTTCACGTCCTTCAGGGCTTCGAGCGTCTCGGTGCCGCTCTGATACCGCTTCCAGACGCCTTCGAGTTCGATGATGGACGTCGCCGTCATCGTCGGAAGTACGCGTACCCGGCGATACCGACGATAACGAGGAACGCCAGCACGGCCACGACGAGGAGCGGAAGCATCGGGAGGCCGCCGTCGCCGTCGTCCCCCTCGGCCGGTTGCGCGTTCAGGTCGCTCACGTCGAGTTCGGTTCGCGTCGTCCGCTCCTCGCCGTTCGCCAGATACGTCACCTCGATGGGCACCGTCTCCGTCCCCGGAGCCACCTCGGCGTAGAGGTCGAACGAGGAGAAGTCGCTCGACGGGATGCTCCCGACGAAGTACTCGGGGTTGGGGCGGGCGGGCGTCACGTTCTCCGTGCGGACGACGCGGACGACGACGCTGTCGACGTCGCCGAGTCCGACGTTGCTGGCCGTCCCGGAGACGTGGAGTTTCCCCTCCTCCGTCTCGTAGTCGAGGCCGGTGAGTTCGATTCGGCCGGGGTTGGCCGAGTAGTTGAGGCGCGTCGTCGCCTCGCCGGTCCGTCCGCCGGTTTCGTAGCGGACGCGGACGTCCATCGGACCCGTCTCGACGTTCGAGACGTTGATTCGAGCGGTCCGCGTCTCGTCGGGGGCGACGTCCGCGACGGGACGCCGGAACAGCACGCTCCCGTCGCGAACGAGTTCGACGACGGCGTCTTCGAGGGGGGCGTTCCCGAGATTGGAGACGTCGACGGCCACGTCGGGGGTCGCGCCGTCGCCGACGACGCTCGCGTCCAGTTGGACGCTCTCTCTGAGCGGGTCGGCGTCGAGCGTGACCGTCTCGGTGACGGTTCGCGTGCTCCCGGAGGTGGTGGTGTACTGGACCCGCGCCTCCAGTTCGGTCGTCCGCGACCGCGGCGTCACGGAGAAGTTGAACGTCTGCGACGCGTTGCCCGGAAGCGTCGCCAGCACCCGCGTGTCGTCCTCGATGCCGGCGTCGCCCGAGAGGGAGACGCGGAGGTTCCGCACGGCGGCGTCCTCCCCGTTGGCGGCCGTCACCTGCACCGTCCCCTCCGTGCCGACGACGGCGTCGCCGGTGGAGACACCTATCTGCGGACCGCCCTCCCGGACGGTGACGACGACGGGGTACTGCAGGCGGACGACTCCGTCGTCCGGGTTTCGACCGACGACGTAGACGCGGAGTTCGCGCGTGCCGGGGGAGTCGAACGACGCCGTCAGGGGCACGGTGACGTCGGATCCCGGCGGGAGCGTCCCGATGTCCTCGACGCGGCCGATGTCCTTCGTCGACCCGCGCTGGCGCACGTACACGTCGGTTATCTCGAACCCGCCGTCGCTCTGTTGGCTGTTCTGAATCGTCGTCCGGACGGTGAACTGTTCGCCGGGCGCCGGTTGCTCGGGCGACACCGTGGCCTCGGAGATGAACGCCGTCGTCTCGGCGTCGACGAGACCGATTCCGGCGAGCGACGACAGCACCACGAGGAGGGCGAGAGCGAAGACGGCTGCTCGGCTCATGTAATCTGAGTAAAAAGAGCGCCGGGGAGCGTAAAAAAGTGCCGTGCGGAGCGTCCCGCCGTCCGGTGATACCGGGACGCGACCGAATGGCCGGTTCGGGGCTGGCGGGACGCCGTCGAGCGGGCGCGAGTTTTTATACGGTCACGGACCCAGCACCGTACGAATGCACGTCCGGGACCTGCCGCTCCCCGGCCCGGTACTGGAGCACTACGAGTCCGGGGGTATCGAGGAGTTGTATCCGCCGCAGGCCGCCGCCGTCGAGGCCGGCGTGACCGAGGGCGCACGCCTCGTCGCCGCCATCCCCACCGCCTCGGGGAAGACCTTCATCGCCGAACTCGCCATGCTCACGGCCGGCGGACCCGCCCTGTACATCGTTCCGCTCCGCGCCCTCGCGCGCGAGAAGTACGAGACGTTCTCCGAACTGCCCGGCGTGAGCGTCGGTATCTCGACGGGCGACTTCGACGCGACGGACGAGGACCTCGCGGGGAACGATATCGTCGTCGCCACCGCCGAGAAGGTGGATTCGGCCATCCGAACCGGCGCGTCGTGGGTCGAGTCGCTCGCCTGCGTCGTCGTCGACGAGGTGCACCTCCTCGGCTCGGACGGCCGCGGGCCGACGCTCGAAGTCACGCTGGCGACGCTTCAGCGCCGCGCCCCCGGTCTCCAGATAGTCGCCCTCTCGGCGACGGTGGACAACCCCGAGGACATCGCCGATTGGCTCGACGCCGAACTCGTCGAGACGACGTGGCGGCCCGTCTCGCTCCGCACCGGCGTCTACGCCGACGGCGACGTGCGGTTCGACGACGAGTCGACGCTGGCCGTCGACGTGGAGGCGCCGGGACCGAACGAGGACGGCGCGACGGAGGCGACGGCGGCCCTCGTCGCCGACGCCGTCGACGACGGCGGGCAGTGTCTCGCGTTCGTCCGCTCCCGCCGCGAGGCCGAGTCGCTGGCGCGCCGACTGGCGATGGAACCGCTCGCCGACTGTCCGGAGTTGGCCGACGCCGTCTCGGAACTCGGGCGGACGGAGACGGGGACGCGCCTCGCCGACGCCGTCGAATCGGGCGTCGCGTTCCATCACGCGGGCGTCCGAAGCAGCCACCGCGCCCTCGTCGAGAACGCGTTCCGCGAGCGGACGCTGAAAGTCATCTGCGCGACGCCGACGCTCGCGGCGGGCGTGAACGTCCCCGCGCGCCGCGTCGTCGTCCGCGACCTGAAGCGTTACACCGGCGAGGAGATGGCGTGGCTCCCCGTCCTCGAAGTCCACCAGATGTGCGGCCGCGCGGGCCGCCCGCACCTCGACCCCTACGGCGAGGCCGTCCTCCTGGCCGAGGGCGACGACGACGCGGCCGTCGCCGAACTGTGGGACCGCTACGTCACCGCCGGCCCCGAGGCCGTCGAGTCGAAACTCGCCGCGCGCGACGCCCTGCGGACGCACGTCCTGAGCGTCGTCGCCTCCGGATTCGCCGATTCCCAAGAGAGCGTCCTCGACCTCCTGGACGCGACGTTCTTCGCCCACCAGTCGCCCGACGTCGACCTCACGCGCCTCGTCGGCAGCGTCGTCGAGGAACTCGTCGGGATGGAGATGCTGGCCGCGGGCGGTGACGGGGAGGGCGAGGCGGAACTGGCGGCGACGGAACTCGGCGGCGTCGTCTCCCGGCAGTACGTCACGCCGGAGACGGGCGCCCGGTTAGTCGACGGGGTGCGGGCGGCGGCGGGGATGGACCCCGAGAACGTCACCGAACTGACCGCCCTCGAAATCGTCTGCGACACGCCCGACATGCACGGGACGTACCTCGGCAACCGGGAGCGAGCGGCGATGTACCGCTTCGCCAGCGGCCACGCCGCGGAGTTCACGACGGCGATGAACGACACCGACGACTTCGAGGAGTGGCTCTGCGCGGTGAAACTCGCGCGCATCGTCCGCGAGTGGACCGAGGGAGAGTCCGTCGAGGCCATCGTCGAGAACTACCGCATCGGCCCGGGCGACCTGGAGGCCCGACTCGAACGCGTCGAGTGGTTGCTCGGCGCGGCGGACGCCATCGCCGCCGTCGTGGAGGCCAACCTGCCGGTGTTCCGCGAGGTGCGCGAACGGCTCTGAGGGGGTCGGACGCGACGCCGCGGCGACGGGAGTTCGGGTTACTAACTACTTCGACGGTTCGACGCTCGACGCGGCGTCGTCGGCGTCCGCGTTGGCGTTGGCGTCCCCCGACCCGGCGAGACTCCGATAGCCGGCGACGGCGGCGGCGACGAGGACGGCGCCGGAGGNGACGCTCGACGCGGCGTCGTCGGCGTCCGCGTTGGCGTTGGCGTCCCCCGACCCGGCGAGACTCCGATAGCCGGCGACGGCGGCGGCGACGAGGACGGCGCCGGAGGTGTTCACCGCGAGGTCTATCACCGTATCCTCGACGTAGAAGGCGGCCGACCAGCCGTACCAGAAGTCCTTGAAGACGAACTCGTACACCTCGAAGCCGGCGCCGATGGCGAAGACCGACGGAATCAGCCACAGCGGCGACCGGGTCACCGCCGCGGTCCGGCGGTGGGTCAACGCGAGGAGGACGGCGACGCCGAGGCCGCCCATCGCGTGCGTGAGGAGGTCCCACCACGGCACCGCCGTGTAGACGCCGTACCGGAGGCCGCCGAAGTGAAACGCCGAGACGAGGACGGCCCACAGCGCCATCCCGACCCACGCGGCGGTCACCCGGTCGCCGCGCGGCAGGTCGGCCCGGAGTCGGGCGAGGAGCGTTCGGGGCCACGACAGCACGTCGCCGGGGAACCCCGGCGTCGCCGCGGCGACGCCGACGGCGAGGACCGCGAGGAGCAACGACCCGACGCCGACGACGAGTCGCGGGGAGGAGTGGGGCAGCGCAGACATCTCATCGAAACGAAATCTCACGCCGGATAAATCTCTTGTGTTACCTCGAATGGGCCTCTCCCGCCGCGGGCGGGGAGTCCGCGCGGTTCGTCGCGGCCCCGGCGCAGTGCGTCGTTCTTTCGCCGTGGGAACCAGCGGGTATATCTATCGGACCGGGTCGCATCTTCCCGAACGTAAGGTGAATTAAGATGGCAACGACGACGCAGACGGGGACGACAAACACGTTCGAGAGCACGGTGGCGGGTGTGACCGTCAGGGGGCGGGCCCACTCGCTCAGCGCCTGGTTCGTCCTCGCGCTTCGCCTCATGATGGGTATCGCCTTCGCCTACTCGGGCGTCGCGAAAATTCTCGCCGGCTTCGACGCGACGGGCTATCTCGCGAACGCGACGGTGGCCAACGGGTCGCCCGCGGCGGGTCTGTTCGTCGCCATGGCCGGCAACGAGGCGTTCATGGCGTTCGTGAACGTCGCCGTCCCGTGGGGTGAACTCGCCATCGGCCTGGCGCTCATCGTCGGCCTCCTGACCCGCTTCGCGGCGTTCTGGGGGGCGCTCATGATGTTCATGTTCTACCTCGGAAACTGGGAGGTCGGACACGGCCTCATCAACGGCGACTTCGCGTACATGCTCGTGTTCCTCGCCGTCGCCGCCTTCGGTGCGGGCCGCATCCTCGGCCTCGACGCCTTCGTCGAGCGCTATCAGGTCGACGGACGGCTCCTCATCGAGAAGTACCCCGCCCTCGACTACGTCCTCGGGTGAACCCGAGGCGGGTTCGTTTTTCGCCTCGGTTCGGGCGTACCGCTCGATAGTCCGCGGAGCGTCTCTGCGTCGCGAACGCAGTCCACTCCGTGAACGCCCGTTCGAGGTTCTTGTACGGCCTGCAGTACTCAGCGTCGGAGTCCGCACTCTCGCTTTTAGCGCTCCTCGCTTCTATCGTCGGACGCTCGTGGTCCGTCCTCGTCTGTCGTTCCGGCGGCCCGGTCGTCGTTCACAGCGGTGCGAAGGGGACGAGAAAGGGCGGCGGCGCGTTCGACGGTTTCGTGGAATCAGAACACAGCCCGGTCACTCGACGTAGAGCGAGTAGGTGATGATGGCGAACCCCAACAGCGTGAGCAGCGAGTCGACGAGGACGCCGACGACGAGATCGAGGCCGAAGACGACGTCGAGGACGCCCGCGACGGTGGCGCCGAACGTGATGATGCCGAACCCGAGCGTCAGCGCGCGGAGCGAGGACTCGCCGGTCCGGCGGTACGCCTTGAAGCTGAAGTAGGTGATGAGTCCCCCGAGGACGAGGATGGCCGTCTGGACGGCGATGAGCGCGGTGGCCAACACCGGCGCGTTGGCGAAGTGGCTCACTTCGTCTCCCTCCGGACGGCCGACCAGATGTCGGCGAGCTGTCGTTCGGGGGACTGGTCGGGTTGGACCACGTCGACGCGGAGTCGTCGGTCCTCGGAGAGTTCGATGCGCACCTCGTCGAACGTCACCTCGTACGTGGTCGTGTGGTGCCCGTCGGCGCGTATCTCCGTCCCCTCGGTCAGCAGGTTGGCCTCGGTGAGGAGGTCCAACTTGCGGTACGTCGTCGAGAGCGGGATTTCACACTCGTCGGATAGTTCGCTTGCCGTCATAGGTTCTGCTAGTGCTCTGATGATGGCTCGGGCGTCCGCGTCGTCTAGGGCGTCGAGGACGGAGAGGAGTTCCCCCGACTCCCCGGCGGACCGTTCGCGTGCCATTGGCCGCACTCGTCCGTGGGGGACAATAACCTTCGCGGATGCCGCCCGCACCGTTCGAGGGACGAACCAGGCGCAGGGCGTCGACGCGGCCGACCGGGGTCGCGGCGCCGACTCACTCCGCGCGCCGGTACGTGGCCGTCAGCGTCGTCCGCTCGACGAGTGCGTCGTCTATCGCGCGCGAGACTTGCTCGTGCCGGGCGCCGGGGTGCAGGTCGAGCACGCGGTCCAGCGCGTACAGAGTGATTCGGTACTCGTGGGGGGTGTCACCCCGCGACGGGCACGCGGCGAAGTACCCGAGCGTGCCGCCGTCGTTTCGGCCCTGCCGAGCCCCGCCGAGGGCGATTTCGTCCTTCGGGACCCCCGCCGGAACATCGGTCGTGTCGGCGGGGACGTTCCACAGGAGCCAGTGGACGAACGGGTTCTGCCCGGGCGCGTCGGGGTCGTCCACGACGAGCGCGAGCGATTCGGTCTCCTCGGGAACGCCCGCGATGGAGAGCGGCGGCGACTCGCCGGCCCCGTCGCAGGTGTACCGCGCCGGGAGCCCCTCTCCGCGCTCGAACGCGGGAGAGGCGACGGTCAAACCCGCGACGTTCGACAGTTGGCGACGCTCGGTTCCCCCGTCGGCGACGACTGTTCGTCCCCCCTCAGGGACGGTCCTACGGTCCATACGGGCAACACGTTTCCCAACACGAAAGTGTTTGCCACGGGATAGTTGTCAACCGCTCGTTCTCTACCCTCTCTCGATAAGTCAGCCGGTCGGGACGGAACCGAAATCAAGGGACTGACACGCGAGTCGGCGGAAGCCATCACTCCTCTGAGGGTTCGTACGCGCCCGCGCGCCGCAACTTTCCCGCCTCGCGGAGGACGCGGGGCGTTCGGCAGACGCCGGGCGCGCCCGCCGCCTGCGGGACGGCGCAGTTGTTGCAGTTCTCGCAGACCGCCTCCGCATCGTCCGCGCCGAGCAGTCGCGCCGGCAGGCGCGGTTCGGCGTAGAAGGGCCGGCCCATCCCGACGGCGTCGCAGGCGCCGCCGAGGAGTCGGTCCGCCTCCGCCCGGCCGCGAACCCCGCCCTCGCAGAGCACCGGCACGTCGACGGCGCGGCGGACGCGGCGGCACAGGTCGGCGTTCCACGTCGGGTCGAAGTCGTACGCCTTCGACTCCACCCAGTTGCCGAACGCGACGAGTCGGGCGCGGAGTCGCCCGCCGAACGCCGCCTCGTAGCCCGCGCGGTACCGGTCGTCCGACCACGCGCGCGCCGGGTACTCGCCCCTGACGACGCTCGCGTCCCAGAACACCGAGGCGGTCACCGGCACGACGGCGTCGTAGCCGTGGTCTGCGAGGCGGGCGCAGATGTCCACCGCGTCGTCGGCGGAGAGGCGCCTGCGGACGACGGGCGGGGCGGCCGTCTCGGCGGGTACCTTCGTCATCAGGGGCACGTCGCCCGCCCGCGATCGAATCTCGTCGTGGACGAGTTCGAGGAAGCGGGCGCCGTCGGCGAACTCGTCCGCTCTCCGGTTGTAGAACGGCGAGAGGAACTGCTGGAGTATCCCCATGTTCGCCCCCGCGAGGTGAATCACGTCGTACCCGGCGTCGGCGCACCGCCTCGCCGCGCGCCCGAAGTCGGCGGCCAGTTCGTACGCCTCCTCGGTCGAGAGGACGCGCGCGTCGTAGTCGAGAAAGCCCGTCGCGGCCATCGCGCGGAGGAGTCGCGGCGGTTCGGAGACGGCGAGTTGTTCGAGGTCCGGGTTGTCCTCCCGGAAACCGGCGTGCCACGTCTCCATGCTCCGCAGGCCGCCGTGTTCGAGTTGGACGGCTATCCGCCCGCCGTGGTTGTGCACGGCGTCGGTGAGACGCGATAGGTCCGCGACGAACCCGTCGTCGTGGACGCGGGTCATCCCCGGCGCGGCGCACCCGCCCTCCCCGCGGACGATGGTCGCCCCCTGACAGACCAGTCCCGCGCCCGCCTCGGCCGCGGGTTCCAACTCGGCGACGAGGCGGTCCACGGCGCCGGGACCGTTCCCCGCACACTCCAACAGCGGTGCGCGGTAGAGACGGTTCGGGACCGTCGCGTCGCCGATTCGAAAGGGGGAATCGAGCCGAGTCATACCCGCGTCTCGCCCGCGACGACCAAAGAGACGGCGGACGGAGCGACCGACGAGTCGCCTCACAGACTAGTCGGATCGTGTGAAGATTCATACCCCGTCGCGACGACGACGCCTCAATGAGCGACCCGAAGCCGTTCCGGTACGACTCGGTTCCGCCGGGGGAGAAGCGACACCTCCGATACGAGATAAGCGAGACGTACCTCGGCGACCCCGTCGAGGTGCCGGTGACGGTCATCAACGGCGAGCACGAGGGGCCGACGGCGTTCATGACCGCCGCTCTCCACGGCGACGAACTGAACGGCGTGAAGGTGCTGCAGGAGGTGGCCGCGCGCTACGACCCGGCGACTCTGCACGGCACCGTCGTCTGCATCCACGTCGCCAACGTGCCGGGCTACCTCGCCCAGCAGCGTTACATTCCCATCTACGACCTCGACCTGAACCGCTCGTTCCCGGGGCGGAACTCCGCGAACACGGCCGAGCGGATGGCGAATCAGATATACGAACGGTTCATCGGCCCGTGCGACGTCGGCATCGACTTCCACACGTCGACGCGCAACCGAACGACGATGTATCACGTTCGCGCGGACGTCGCGAAACCCGAGGTGTACCGCCTCGCGCGGTCGTTCGGGTCGAACCTCGTCCTCTCCGGGGAGGCGGACCCGGGGTCGCTCCGGACCGTGGCGACGCGCGACGGCATCCCGACCATCACCGTCGAGATGGGCCGGGCGCACCGCTTTCAGCTTCCGCTCGTCGAACGGGCCTTGGAGGGCGTAGAGAGCGTCCTCGCGGAGTACGGACTACTCCCGGGGCGACCGGTCGTATGGCCGGGGTGGACCCGAGTCGTCGAGAACGCCTCGGACAAGGCGTGGCTCCGCGCCGACGCGGGGGGACTCGTGGAGATGCAGTACGGCGAGGTGCCCCTCGTCTACGAGGGCGATACCATCTGCACCGTCTCGGACCACTTCAAGAAACGCGAACACAGCGTCGTCGCCCCTTTCACGGGGCTCATCATCGGCGTCCTCCAGAACCCCGTGGCCGCGCCGGGACACCCGCTGTGCCACCTCGTGAGCGTCGACAAGAAGACGCTCACCGAGATAGAGCGGGAGATAGCGGCCGGGGAGTTTTCCGAGCGGCCGTGGTCCTGACGGAGCGCTTTATCGCTCCGAACCGAGCGCGGTCGTTCGGAGAGAGCGGCCTTGGTCCTGAAGGAGCGTTTTATCGCTCCGAACCGAGCGGTTGTGATCCTGAGGCTCGCTCCCGCCCGTCTTACACCAGCGCGGTCCGCAGGAACGCCAGCGTCTCCGACCACGCCGACGCCGAGGCGCGCGCGTTCGCGGCCGGCGTCCCGCCGTAGACGTTGTAGCGGTCCCGCGAGATGCCCGGCGTCGGGAGGTACGGTAGTCGGAGGTAGTGTCCCGCACCCGGGTGCCCGTCGTGTCGGTACTCGTGTGCGTAATCCGCGGCGTCGAGACGACTCATCACGCGGTCGCAGAACGCCGTCGACGGCCACCGTCGGTCGTCCGCCGCGGAGACCAGATACACCGGCGCACCGGCGTCCTCGACGGCGATAGCGGCCGCGTCCAGTTCCGCCTCGGTCGCGTCGTTCAGCGCCGGTTCGTAGTACGGAAGCGCGGGCGCCGGCGGGGGTCCGGGGTCCACCTCGGCGAGTTCGAGATACGGGACCGGGTCGCCGTCGGCGGACCACGCCGAGGTACCCGCCGGCCCGCGGCCGTAACCGAGTCCCTCCCAGACGAGTCCGCTCGGCACCCACCCGACGACGGCGCCGACCGCATCGCTCCGACTCGCCGCGAGAAGCGCCAGCGATCCGCCGCGAGAGAACCCGAACAGGCCGACGGCCGGACCGGCCACCCGGTCGTATTCGAGGAGCCGCGATACCGCTCGCTCGACGTACTCCACCGGCACCTCCGCCAGCGTGTTCGGAATCGGGCCGGGGTCGCCGAAGTACCGGAGCGTCAGCGTCGCGATACCGCGCGAGGCCAGTAGCCGGCCCGTGGCGAGGTGCGCCCGGCCGCCGGCGCCGTGGAGGTGGACGACGCCCGGGACGGGGTCGTCGCCGGGCGGCGCGAAGAACCGGCCGACGAGTCCGTCGCCGATGGGCCGGGATTCGACGTCGGGGTCGGACAGCAGTCGAGTCGTCATCGCCTCTGCGACCGTCTCCCCGTCGCGTTCGACGGCGAGTGTCACGTCGTAGGCGCCCTGCGGCGGCGTGAACCGCGTACCCGGCGAGAGCGGACGGTCCGCGGGTGCGTCCGTCGGTCGCATCGACCAGAAGGGACCCATCGCGTCCGCGCGGTCGTACGTACCGTCGAGAGGCGCCCGCGCCGGGACGGCGACGACGCCGTCGGCGTTCGGTTCGAACGCCGCGTGGGAGGCCCATTCCTCCCCATCGCGGGCGCGGGCGGAGGCGCGGAGCGTCACCGGCGCGCCGGGATCGAGGTTCTCGACGACGATGCGGACCGGTCCGTCGGTCAGCGCGGACGACGGGAGGGTGACGGCGGGGTCGGGTCCGTCCGCGGCGCATCCTGCCAGCGAGGCGAGGCCGAGGCTGCCGACCGCGCGGAGGTACGCGCGCCTGTCAGGGACGGGACCGACGTCCATCCCGTCGAGTTGGCAGCCGTTTCACAAAAACGTGACTTCGGAGTCGTGCGGTCACTCCTCGCTCCCGTCGCCCGTCACCCGCCGGTGCGTGTGGTGGTAGAAGCGGACGTGCGCCCGGCCGTCGAGGATCACGGGGTCGAAACACACCCGCCGGTAGGCGACGTTGTCGAGGAGGTTCACCATCAGTCCGGCGTCGTGTTCGGAGACGGAGTCGTAGGCGACGCCGCAGACGGGACACGTCGGCGGCGCGTCGTCCGGAACGCGCATCGACGGAGGGAGGGGCCGGACGCGCAAAAACGGTGCAGTGTTCAGTCGGCGGCGGGGCCGTCCGTCCCGCCGCGGACATCACGGGCGACGCGTTCGACCGTCTCGTACTCCGACTCGTCGTAGGCGACGAACCGCACGTCGCCGAGCGACGACGGGTCGTAGGCGTCGATGGTCTCGCAGATGATGCGCGCGCCGTCTTCGAGGTCGAACCCGGCGACCCCGCATCCGAGGGCGGGGATGACGAGCGACTCGCAGCCGAGTTCGTCCGCGCGTTCCAGCGCGTTCCGCGTCGCCTCGCGGATGCTGTCGTCCGTCGCCTGCCCGTCGCCGTAGTGCGGCATCGCGGCGGCGTGGATGACCCAGTTGGCGTCGAGTTCGAAGGCGTCCGTGACGGCCACCGCGCCGAGGTCGACGGACCCCTGGGCCGTCGCCGCGTCGTTGAGGCCCCGGCCGGCCCGCCGTTTGAGTGCGCCCGCGACCCCCGAACCCATCTCTAGGCTCGTGCCGGCGGCGTTCACGAGAGCGTCGGCGGACCGCCGTGCGATATCACCTTGGACGACGCGAAACTCCATACCGGCGGTTTGCGAGCGACACTCAAGTCCGCTGTGGCCGACCGGGCTACTCGGCGCTCGCGTCGGCGCCGTCCTCGGGGGCGTCGTTCCCGCCGTCGCCGGAGCGTTCGGACGCCGGATCGTGACGCTCGTACCACGAGAGAATCTCGTCGAGGCGGTGCACCGCCCGGTCCGGGTCGCCGATGTTGTGGTGCTCGTCGGGGTAGAGGACGAACCGCGCCTCGACGCCGCGTCGCTTGGCGCTGACGTACAACTGCTCGGACTGCGAGGGCGGGCAGCGCCAGTCCTCGCCGCCGGCGACGACGAGGAGAGGCGTCCGCAGGTCGCCGACGTCGGTGATGGCCGAGGACGCCTCGTACGCCTCCGCGTTCTCCCACGGGACGCCGTACTCGTTCTCCGCCCAGACGTGGCTGTCGTCGGTTCCGTAGGCCGACCGGAGGTCGTAGATACCGTGTTCGGGCGCCGCGGCGGTGAGGAGGTCGGGGTACTGGGTCACGAGGTAGCCCTGCGCGATGCCGCCGTAGGAGAAGCCGTGGCCGAAGAGACGCTCTCCGTCGGCCCACCCGCGCGAGACGAGTTCCCGCGCGCCGGCGGCGATGTCCGCGACTTCGACGGTTCCCCACTCGCCGCGGAGCGATTCGGCGAACTCGCGGCCGAACGAGGACCCGCCGCGGTAGTTCGGTCGGAAGACGAGGTAGCCGCGGGTGGTGAACGCCGCGTGCTCGAAGCGGAACTCGGGTTCGTCGTAGGAGACGGGGCCGCCGTGGATGGCGACGACGAGGGGAAGCGGGTCCGCGTCGTCGCCGTCAGCGCCGTCGCGCCCGTCGAAGTCGAACGACGGCGGCGCGTAGACGAGACCCGAAACCTCCGCGCCGTCGCTGTCGTAGGTGACGCGGCGGACCCGCGGCATCTCGTACTCCTCCCGAATCTCGGCGTTCAGGTCGGTCAGACGCGTCGGATTCGCGTCGTCCGCGTCCGCGGCGTCGCCCGTGCCTGCGTCTATCGAGTCGAGGCCGAACGCGTACAGGTCGGCCCCCTCGCTCGGGTGCGAGAGATGGACGACGGCGGTGCCGCCGGCGATTTCGAGCGCCCGGCACGACCGGTCCCCGCCCTGCGCGGCGAACGTCCGTTCGGGCGCGTCCGCGTCGGCAGTCAGTCGAACGGGGCGCGTGTTCCCCTCGTCGCCGACGAGGGCGTAGAGCGTGTCGTCGTCCGTCCAGACGGGTTTCGCGCCGCGGGCGAGCGTTCGGTCCAGCGACGCCGAGACGCTCTCGGGGGCGACGCCCTCGTCGTCGGCGTCGACGACGCACACCTGCCTCGGAACGCACCAGTTCTCGGGGTCGCCGCCGGCGAACGCGAGTCGGTCGCCGCCGGGACTCCACCGGGGGAGCGTCGTCGTGAGGGCGCCGTCGGTGTGGCGCCGCTTCCCGGAGCCGTCCGGCCGAATCGAGTACACGTCGCGGACGAACGTGTCGTCCCCATCGTCCCCCTCGTAGGCGGTGTAGGCGATGCGGTCCGACGGCCCCCACGCGGGCGTCATGCCCGTCAGCCCGTGGAACGCGCCGCCGCCGCGCGCGTCGTCGAGTCGGTCCGTCTCGCCCGTCTCGGCGTCGACGACGAACAGGTACGTCGTCACCGCGTCGAGGTAGCCGACGCCGTCGAGTTTGTGCTGGAACCGCTCGGTCTCGACGGGACCGCCGTCGCGCCGCGAGTCGAGGTACTCGCGTTGCTCGTCGGTCGGGTCGCGCGCGGCGACGACCATCCGGTCGCTGTCGGGCGACCAGTCGAACTCCGCGGCGCCCTCCTCGAAGTCGGTCACCTGCCGGGCGTCGCCGCCGAGGGACAGGTCGAACGCCCACACCTGGGTCTTCGGTTCCTCGTCGTCGTTCGCGCCGTCGGCCTCGTCGGCGTCGCTCCCGTCTTCCTCCCCGCCCCGGTCGCGCCCGACCCGCCGCGCCGCGTCCTCCTCGCGGGCGGCGAGGAAAGCGAGTCGGTCGCCGTCGGGACTCCACTTCGGGGCCGACGCCGACGGGACGCGCGTGAGTCGGTGCGGGTCGCGAGACCCGTCGGTCGGCACGACGAACAGCGAGGAGAGTCGCTCGTCCGCTTCGGGGTCGGACTCGGCGGCGACGAACGCCGCCCGGTCGCCCGACGGCGAGAGCGCCGCGTCCGAGAGGACGGTCAGATCGTAGAACGCCTCGGTGGGGAGGGGGTCCATAGGCATCCGGCGTCGTCCCGCCGCAAATACGTTGGGCAAGCGGTAGCCGAGAGCCGAGCGGTCGGGCGACGGCGCGTCCGAGTCAGCGCGTCCGACCGCGCCACATCCGAACGTCTCGAACGCGCCGGCGCGGAGTCGGCGCTCGACGGGGTCTGATAGCGGCGGAAAGGCGCAAGTGCGCGCGGTCCGTACCGCCCCGTATGGTTCGCGCCGTCCCCGACGTCGGCGGCCTCGGCGGAGCTCGCAGAGTTCTGGCGGCCCACCGGGCGAAGTTCGGTGACGCCGACGGACTGCTTCGGATGGGCCTGCGAGACGTGCTGTTCGCCCACTGGCCCGTCGACCCCGAGGAAGTGAGCGGCCGCCTCCCCTCGGCGCTCGACGCGGTCACGTTCGACGGGCGCGCGTGGATCAGCGTCGTCGCCCTCCGACTGTCCGACGCGCGCCCGCGCGGCGCGCCCTTCGGTCTCACCTTCCCGCAGGTCAACGTCCGGACGTACGTCGAACGCGCGGGCGGTGGAGACGGTGAGGATGGCGGCGACGGCGGCGGAGACGAGGGCGAGACGCGAGCGGTGTACTTCTTCGCGCTCGACGCCGACGACCGGGTCGGCGTCCCCCTCGCTCGCGGCCTCTACTCGCTTCCCTACTATCGGGCCGACGTGCGACTGCGCCGAGAGGGCGACGGGGCGTTCGCGTTCGCCAGTCGCCGCACGCACCGCGACGCGCCCGCGGCGCAGTTCGACGCCACGTACCGACCGGTCGGCGAGGCGTTCGAGGCGAAATCCGGCACGCGCGCTTCGTTCCTGACCGAGAACTACCGCTTCTACGCCGAGGGACGCACCCTCATCTACGGCGACATCGACCACGACCCGTGGCCGTTGTACGAGGCGGAGGCCGACGTCCGGACGAACACGCTGGTGCCCGCCTGCGGCCTCGACGCGCCGTCGACGGACCCGGTGTTCCACTACTCGCCGGGCGTCGCCGCGACCGCGGGGCGCGTCCACCTCGTCCGCGGCTGAAGCGGTCGAACGACGTACAACGGAGCCAATCCGGGACTGTCAGTCGCGCCTCACCTCTGCGCGTCCCGTTCGCAGTAGCTAACGACCGATGGAGGGCCTGAGACTCCCGCGGGCGCCGGTCCCGCGCGTCCCCATGTGCCGAGTTCTCACGCCCCGAATCGAACCACCGGCGTTCAAGCGACGGGCGACGAACGCGACGACATGGTACTCGACACCGCGATGGTCACGCTGCACGTCCTCACCGGCGCGCTCTGGGTGGGGAGCGTCGTCTTCGTCGCCGGGGCGGTGCTCCCCGCCGCCCTCGACGGGTCGCTGGACGCCGCACCGCTGGAGACGCTGGCCGACAGGCTCGTTTACGGCTCTCGCGCCGCGTCGGTGGTGATGTTCCTCACCGGCGGTCACCTCGCCGGCACGCGTTACACGGTCGAACTGCTCGCGGGGTCCGGCCGCGGCCACCTCGTCCTCGCCATGCTCGTCCTCTGGGTGGCGCTCGCCGCCCTCGTGGAGGTCGGACGGAGCCGACTAATCGCTGGCCTCCGGGAGAAACGCGTTCGCACGCCCGTCAGAGAGAGCATCGCCGTCTTCCGCGCGGCGGCCGTCGTGGGGGTGCTCCTCCTCGTCGACGGCGGCCTGCTGACCGCGGGGTTCGCCCCCTACTGATTTCCCCGAACCTCTCGCGACTCCGCGGGGACGCTCTCGCCGGCGCCCGGTCCCTCGCCGAGACGGCGCCGTCGTCTCGCCACCGATATGTATCACGGGCGCGGAACGTCCCCTAGCATGAGTCCGACAGCCTCCGCCGCGGCGTCGCCTCCGCTCACCGCCCCCCGCCGCACCCGTCGCCCCCGACGATGAACCGGCTCGACCCGCGCGTGCAACTGCTCTGGGTCGCCAGCGCGGCCGTCAGCGCACTGGTCGTCGGTGGGGTGCTGTTCGCCGTCGTCACGTTCCTCTCGCCGCCGTTTCTCCCCTCGTGGACGCCGTACGCGGCCGCGGCCGTCGTGTTCCTCCTCGGCGCCCTCGTGGCCGTCGCCCGCTACCGCTCGTGGGGGTACGAGGTGCGCGAGGACTCCCTGTACCTCGAGCGCGGCGTGTTCACGCGCGTGCGGACCGTCGTCCCGTTCGTCCGCATCCAGCACGTCGACTCCTCGCGCGGGCCGATAGAGCGCGTCATCGGACTGGCCAGCACTGTCGTCTACACCGCCGGGTCGCGCGGTGCGGACGTGGCGGTGCCGGGCCTCACCGCCGACAACGCCGACGAACTGCGCGAGCGACTGAAGCGCCTCGCCATCCGCTCGGAGGGCGACGACGCGGTCTGATGGCAGCCCGACGCCTCTCCCCGCTGTCGGTCCCCTATCGGGTGTTCCAGCGCGGCGGGAGCATCGTCGCCGCCCTCGCGTTCACCCTCGCCACGGGCGGGTTCAGCCTCCCGTTCATCGGCCTTGCCGGCCCCCTCGTCCTCGTCGGACTGGCCAGCCTCGTGGCCATCGTCTTCGTCGCCTACGAGTACGCCTACTTCCGGCGGTTCGCCTACGAACTCGCCGCCGACACTCTCGACATCGAGTCGGGCGTGTTCGCCCGGCGGAACCGCGAGATTCCGCTCCGCCGCATTCAGAACGTCGACATCTCGCGCAACGTGGTCCAGCGCGCGGTGGGCATCGCCGCCGTCTCCTTCGAGACCGCCGGCGGCGGCGAGACGGAGGCCAGCCTCCGATTCGTCTCCTTCGAGGAGGCCAAGCGACTCCAGCGCGAACTGGGCCGACTCAAGCGCGGGGAGTCGCTGGACGCCGACGGCGAACTGAGCGAACCCGACTCGCGGGTGCTCTTCGAGCTCGACGGGCGCGAACTCGCCATCCTCGGGGCGCTCTCGTTCGACTTCCGCGTGCCGGGCGTTCTGTTCGTGTTCTTCTCGGGGTCGCTCACGTTCGTCACCTCCTACCTCCCGGAGGGGTTGGGCCCCCTCCTCGTCGTCGTCGGCGTGTTCGTCCTCCTCGTCCTCGGGATGCTGGCGTCGTGGGTGGCCGGTGCCGTCCTCGCCGTCGTGAACTACTACGACTTCCGCCTCGTGCGCTCGGCCGACGAACTCCAGTACCAGCGTGGGTTGCTCCAGCGGTACGACGGCTCCATCCCGTTCGACAAGGTGCAGACGCTGACGATAGCCGACAACCCGCTGAAGCGCTGGACGGGCTACGCGACGCTGTTGGTCGAGACGGCGGGGTACGCGCCCGGACAGGGCGACTCCTCCTCGCGCGGATCCGAGGCGGCCGTCCCCGTCGCCCGGAGGGAGCGAATCGAGCGGCTCGTCGAGGATATCGAACCCGTCGGGACGCCCGACTTCCGCCGGCCGCCGAAGCGGACGCGGCGGCGCTACTTCGGTCGCTACTGCATCGTCATCGGCGCGGCGGCGGCCGCGCTGTACGGCGCGAACGCCGTCTTCGGCCCCGTTCTCCCGTGGTACGCGCCGCTCGCCCTCCTCCCCGTCGCCGCCGTCGGGGCGCACTACAAGTGGAAACACCGGGGCTACTGGCTCGGCGAGAACCACATCGTCACCCGGAACGGCGTGCTGAAGCGCGAGACGAAGGTGGTACCGTACTACCGCATCCAGACGGTCATCGACACGAGAACGGTGTTCCAGCGCCGCCTCGGCCTCGCGTCCGTCGTCGTCGACACGGCGGGGTCGCTCTCCATCGGCGGGCAGGACGCCGCGGCCGTCGACATCGACGCCGGAGACGCCGACGGACTCCGCGAGGAACTGGAGTCGCGCCTCCGCGTCGCCGTCGCGGCGCACCGCCGGGGCCGCGTCGGGATGGGCGTCGAGGAGGAGGGGGACGCGCCGGAATCGGTCGACGGACGCGATTCGGAGGACGAGTCGGCGGAGAGCGAGAGCGGAAACGAGGAACCGGACCCGTTCGTTTGGGGGGAGACGTACGGGGACGATTCGGACGCTCGGGCGGGCGACGATGCGGACGACGGTGGCGGTGGCGTCGACGACGACTCGGTATAACGCTCGGAGCGAGTCGGACCCGCACGAACCGTCCGGACCACACGGTGCGCGCGTAGCGTCGCTCAGTTCTCAGCAGTGGGTTTATCACTGATTCTGATAGATAATCCGTATGACAGACTATCGGTTCGTCGGCTTACTCCTCCTGGCGGGCCTGTTCGCGCTCGTTGGATTCGGAGCGTTCGGGTACGCGGTTCTCGTCGCCGGACAGCTCCTTCTCGGGGCCGCCGGATTCGCCGCGTGCGCCGTGGTCGCTTCCGTACTGGTATCGAAAAGCCGCTGAGAACGGCGTCTCGACGGCCGACTCCGTGCCGGGAGAAAGAACTGTCGCGTTCCAGCCGATTGATAGCCCCGACGCCCCTCGTCGGAGGTATGGAAGCACTCGACAGACTCCTCGACGGCAACGACGAACACGTGGCGAGCGTCTCGGACGACCACTTCGAAGGCGTGCGCGACGGACAGGACCCGCCCGTCGTCTCGGTGTCGTGTTCGGACTCGCGCGTCCCCGCCGAGAGCGTCTGGGACGCCCGCGCGGACGGCGACCTGTTCACGAGCGTCAACGTCGGCAACCAGGCGTGGGCCGAGGTGGACGGCGAACTCGTCGTCAACGACGCCGTCGGCTACGCGGTGTCGGCGCTGGACGTGGACCTCATCGCGGTGCTCGGTCACACCGGATGCGGGGCCGTCACCGCCGCCTACGAGGCCGTGACCGGCGACGGAGACGGCGGCGGAAAGTCGCTCCCGCCCTCGGTCGAAGCGGCCGTCGGGAGGTTGAAGCCCATCGTGAAGTCGGCCCGCGAGGACGGCGTCTTCGACGCGGACACGCCCGACGGCGAGGCTGTCAACCGACTCGTGGAGGGTGCGGTGCAGACGCAGGTGGAGTTTCTCGTCCGGAACGACGCGGTGCCGGACGACGTGGCCGTCGCCGGCCTCGTCTACGACTTCCAGAAGGCGTACGGCGACGACGACGGCGCGGCGTACCTCGTCTCGCTGGACGGCGAGACCGATTCGGAGGCGCTTCGAGAGCGCGTTTCGGAGGCGCACCGCGACAGAGTGGGTTCGCTCCGCTGACCGGTCCTCGTTCTCTCGTTACGACTCGCGCGCGTCCTCGATGACCCGCGTGAACTCGCGGGCCGTCTCGGTGATGGCGTCGAAGTCGCCCGCCGAGATGGCGTCGCCGTCCATGATGGCGCTGCCCGCGCCGACGACGACGGCGCCGGCCCGGATGTAGTCGGCGACGTTGTCGATGTCGATGCCGCCCGTCGGCATCAGCGGAATCTGCGGTAGCGGTCCCTTGAGACTGGAGAGGTGGTCCGGTCCCATCACCGACGCCGGGAACACTTTCACCATGTCCGCGCCCGCTTCGTAGGCGTTCACCGCCTCCGTCGGCGTGAGGATGCCCGGCGCGACGAGGGTGCCGTACCTGTTACAGGTCTCGACGACGTCCCGGTCGAAGTTCGGGCCGACGACGAACTCCGCGCCGTTCATGATGGCGGCGCGGGCCGTCTCGCCGTCGAGCACCGTCCCCGCGCCGACGATGGCCTCCTCCTCCGTGAAGGAGGCCGACACCTCGGCGATGAGGTCCATCGCGTCGGGGTGGTCCGCCGTTATCTCGTAGGCCGTGACGCCGCCGTCGTTGAGCGCCTGCGCCACGTCGATGATAGTGTCCGCGTCGGCGCCGCGCATCACCGCGACGACGCCGCTCTCGGCCAGTCGGTTCATGTCCTCGGATGAGTCGAGCGCGACCATTTCGTCTCCGACTCCGCCGCGGCGCCTAATAAACACCCGAGACGGCGTCGACGGCGGTGTCGTCCCCGCTCCCCGGCTTGTCCGTGCCGTGACACCATGCGGCACGGTCAAATACGCTCGACGCTTACCTCGGGTTAGCGACCCCTCGGGCCGCGCACCATGCACGCAGACGAAGACTTCGAGCAGTTGTACCGCGACGTGATTCCGTCCGTCGTCTCCCTGTACGTCGGGCGCCGCGCCCCCGGCGTCGGCGCCGGGTCGGGGTTCGTCTACGACGACCGCCACGTCGTGACGAACGAACACGTCGTCGGGAACGTCGAGGAGGTAGAACTCCGCTTCGCCGACGGGTCGTGGGCCGTCGGCGAAGTCGTCGGCACGGACGCTTACACGGACTTAGCCGTCGTCGCCGTCGATGGACTTCCCGAATCGGCGACACCGCTGCCCGTCGCTCCCGAGAACCCCCTGCCGGGTCGCCCCGTCGCCGCCCTCGGCAACCCCCTCGGACTCGACGGCTCCATCACCGCCGGCATCGTCTCCGGCGCGAACCGGTCGATGCCCACCTCCGGCGGGTTCTCCATCCCGGACGTGGTGCAGACCGACGCGCCCATCAACCCGGGGAACTCCGGCGGCCCCCTCGTGGCGGTGTACGTCGACGGGGACGAGGCGGACGACGACGGGGCGCCCTCCCAGCGATACGAGGTGGTCGGCGTCAACCGCGCGAAGCAGGGCGACAACATCGGCTTCGCCGTCTCGCCGACCATCGTGAACCGCATCGTCCCCAGTCTCGTCTCCGCCGGGCGCTACCCGCACTCGTACCTCCGGGCGCGGATGCTCGACGTGACCCCCGCCGTCGCCGAGGCGAACGGTCTGGACGACCCGCGCGGCGTCCTCGTCGTGGAGGTGACGGAGGGACCGCGCGACGGCGACGCCCTCCGCGGGTGCCGCGACAGGCGCACCGTCCGCGGGCAACGCGTCCCCATCGGCGGCGACGTGGTCGTGGGCATCGGCGACGGAGAGGTCCGCTCGCACGAGGAACTGATGCGCTATCTCATCACGGAGACGCGCCCCGACGAACCCGTCGACATCGAGGTGATACGCGAGGGGTCGCCCGAGACGCTCACCGTCGTCCTCGACGAACGCCCGCCCGTCGAGAGCAAGCAACGTCGCGGTCGGCGCCGCAAACGCCGCCGCGGCGAACGCGACGGAGGCGACGGACGCGGCGGCGTCGACATCCCGGTTCGATAGTCGGCCCTCGGTCGTCGACGATTACCTCGCTCCACTCCGCCGGTCGAACGACCCCCTCTCGCCCACCGGGATGCATCCCGCTCCCCGAGGGGACGTTACCACCCGACGACGGACAGATATTGCCTCGAACGCTGTTCTGTTATCGGTCGACTGGATTTACATTGTTAATTATCCTCGGTGGAGTTAAGCCGCCGGCGGCGGAACCGGCCACCGTATGACGGACGCTGACGTACGACGGGTGACCGTTCTCGGCGCGGGCAACATGGGTCACGGCATCGCGGAAGTCGTCGCCATCGCCGGGTACGACGTGGTGATGCGCGACGTGGAGTCGGACCTCGTCTCGGAGGGGTACGAGAGCATCGAGTGGAGTCTAGAGAAACTGGCCGAGAAGGACAGACTGGACGAATCCGTTGAGGAGGTCCTCTCGCGCATCGACACCGCGGTCGAACTGGAGTCGGCCGTCGCGGACGCCGATTTGGTCATCGAGGCGGCGCCCGAGCGGATGGACCTCAAGAAGGAGATATTCGGCGAACTGGACGAACACGCCCCGGACGACGCCATCCTGGCGTCGAACACGTCCAGCCTCTCCATCACGGAGATAGCCTCGGCCACCTCGCGCCCCGAGTCCGTCGTTGGGATGCACTTTTTCAACCCGCCGGTGAAGATGGCGCTGGTCGAGGTCATCTACGGCACGGAGACGAGCGACGAGACGGCCGAGGCGGCCTACGAGTTCGTCGAGTCGCTCGGCAAGACGCCCATCTACGTCCGAAAGGACGTCTCCGGGTTCGTCGTCAACACCGTGCTCGGGCCCTACATCGCCGAACCCGCGTGGATGGTTTCCGGGGGCGAGGCGACGGTTCGGGAGGCCGACGCCGCGATGGTCCACCGGCGCGGCTACCCGATGGGGCCGTTCGAACTCTCCGATCTCACCGGCATCGACGTGGGCTATCACGTCCGCGAGGAGGCGGGGCGACCGATTCCGCCGGTGATGGCCGAAAAAGTCGAGAGCGACGAACTCGGCCGGAAGACCGGAGCGGGCTACTACGACTACGAGTCGGGCGAGGGAGCGAACTACGGGGCGAGCGACGACTCCGGCGAGTTCGACACCCTGCGCGTCGAGGCGCGGATGGCCAACGAGGCGGCGCGACTCGTCGGCGACGGCGTGGCGACGCCCGAAGCGGTCGACACCGGCGTCCGCCTCGGACTCGGCTTCCCCGAGGGCATCTGCCGCCGCGCGGACGACATCGGACTCGACGCGATTCTGGAGAAACTGGAAACCCTCCACGGGGAGACGGACGAGGAGCGGTTCCCCCCCGACGACCACCTCGTCGAACTCGTCGAGTCGGGGAGAACGGGGCGCGAAGCGGGCGAGGGGTTCTACGAGTACGACTCCGACGGCGACGGCCCCGGCGACTACCGGCTTCTGAACTACGACCTCTCCGAGGAGGGACTGCTCGAAGTCGAGTTGGACCGCCCGGAGCGCATGAACGCCCTCTCGACGGACCTCCTCGGAGAGATAGACGACCTACTCTCGTCGGTGGACGCCGAGGCGGTTCGGTGCGTCACGTTCGAGGGCGCGGGCGACCGGGCGTTCTCCGCCGGCGCCGACATCGGGGGCTTCGCCGACCGTTCGCCGACCGACGCGATGGACGTGACGCCCGCCTTCGAGACGGTCGAGGAGTTCCCGCGGCCGACGCTCGCGAAAATCGAGGGTTACTGCCTCGGCGGCGGTCTCGAACTCGCCCTCGCCTGCGACCTCAGAGTCGCCACCGAGGACTCCGAGTTCGGCTCTCCCGAGATAAATCTCGGGCTCATCCCCGGCGGCGGCGGCACGCAGAAACTGCTTCGGATGCTCGGCGAGACGCGAGCGAAGGAGCTCGTGTTCCGTGGGAACCGCATCGGCGCCGAACGCGCCGAGGAGTGGGGGCTGATAAACCGCGCCGTCCCGGCCGAGGAGTTCGATGAGGTGGTCAGGGAGTTCGTCGACGACCTGTTGCACGGCCCGCCCCTCGCGCTCGAAGTCGCGAAGAAGGTGATGAACGAGGGCGCCGACGCGAGCCTCGACGCGGCCCTCGCGATGGAGAGTCAGGGCTTCGGCCTCCTCTTCAGCACCGACGACCTGCGCGAGGGGACCGCCGCGTTCCGCGAGAAGCGCGACCCGGAGTTCACCGGTGAGTGAGTCCGTCGCGTTCGAGGACCTGAGCGTCGGCCGCCGGACCCGAACGCCGTCGCGGACGGTCACCGAGGCGGACGTGGTGAACTTCGCGGGCGTCAGCGGCGACTTCGCCGAGATGCACACCAGCGAGACGGCCGCCGCCGAGACGGCCGTCGGCGAACGCGTCGCCCACGGCGCCCTCGTGTTCTCGATGCTGACCGGACTCGTCGGGCGGGCCGAGGGGGACCGGGCCGACGTCGTCGCCCTCTACGGTACGGACCGACTCCGCTTCACCGCGCCGGTCCGCGTCGGCGACACCGTCCGCGCCGAGTTGGAACTGATCGGAAGGGAGCCGAGAGACCACCCGACGGGCAACGGCGTCGTCCGGCACGAGACGGACGTGCTGAACCAGCGAGACGAGGTAGTGCTGTCCTGCGAACTGCTGACGCTGGTCCGCTGACGAGGGGGAGTACCCGCCGCCGCTAGTCCGTCCGCGGGATGGCGTACGCGCCGGCCGCGAAGAACAGCGCCGAGAGGACGGCGAGAACCGCGAGGTTCGTCCACGGGTGTCCCGTCCCCGTCGTCACCGCGCGGACACCGCGGGCGAAGTAGGTCAAAGGCGAGAGGTTCAGCGCCGGGCGGAACCACCCGGGCAGGAGGTCGGGCGTCACGAACGTCTCCGAGAGGAAGAGGAGGGGGAGGGCGATGGCGTTAGACGCCGCGATGACGCCGTCCTGCGAGTCGGCCACGCGGCCGATGACGGCCCCGAGTCCGCAGAACAGCGCGACGCCGAGGGCGACGAACAGCACGATGCTCAGCGTCGCCGGTCGGAGGGGAAGCGACGCGCCCGTCACGACGACGGTGAGAGCGAGGAGCACCAGCGCCGCCAGTCCGATGACGACGACGTTCACGAGCGTCTGGCCGAGCAGCCATTCGGAACGAGAGAGCGGCGTCGTCGCAAGTTTCTCGAAGCGGTTGCCCTCTCTGTGGCGGGCGATGGTCGACCCGACGCGCGAGAGCGGGGTGAACAGGACGACGACGGCGAGGTAGCCCGGCACGTAGTAGGCGGGGTCCTCGGCGAACAGGCCGCCGCCCGTCGGTTGCGTCTGTACCAACGCCCCGAAGATGAGCACGATGATGACCGGGAAGAAGAACGTGAAGAACACCGCCGTGCGCCGCCGCAGGAACGAGTGCCACGAGGCGGTAAACTCTGCGCGGATGCGACCGAGCGAACTCACCGGCGGTCACCCCCGTCGGCTGCCACCGCGTCCGCGACGCTCGATTTCCCCTCGAACGACTCGCCCGTGAGCGTCAGGTAGACGTCTTCGAGGTCGGGTTGGGTCCACGTCAGCGTGCCGTAGGCGACGCCCGCGTCGTCGAGTTCGCGGACGGCGTCGCCGATGTCGCGCGGCGTCAGGCCCTCGAAGACGAGACGGTCGCCGCGGGTGCCGACGCGGAAGCCGCTGTCGAACGACCCCGCCACCGTCTCCGGCGGCGCCTCCGTCTCGACTTCGAGTCGGCTGTCGCCGCCGTGCGCGGCGACGAGTTCGCCGGGCGAGCCCACGGCGACGAGTTCCCCCGCGTTCAGCAGGCCGACGCGGTCCGCGAGGCGTTCGACCTCCGGCATCGAGTGGCTGGTCAGAAACACCGTCGTCCCCCCCGCGGCCAGGTCATCGAGGAGGGCCCACAGGTCCCGCCGGCCCGCCGGGTCGATACCGGTCGTCGGTTCGTCGAGAAAGAGCACGTCGGGGTCGTTCACCAACGCGGCGGCGACGCACGCGCGCCGTTGCTGGCCGCCCGAGAGGTCCTCGTACCACGTCGTCGCGTCGTCGCCCGTCAGCCCCACGTCCGCGAGCACGGACTCGGGGTCGCGCGCCTCGTCGTACAGGCCCGCGTAGTAGGAGACGAGTTCGCGCGCGGTGAGCCGCGACGCCGGCGAGAACGACTGCGGCAGCAGTCCGATGCGGGAGCGTTCGACCGCCGTCGGCGACGCGCCGAGGACGGACACCGCGCCGTCGACGGGAGTGGTTCCGGTGAGAGCGCGAACGAGCGTCGTCTTGCCCGCGCCGTTCGGTCCGATGAGTCCGAACACCTCGCCCGCCGCGACCGAGAGCGAGACGTCGGAGAGGGCCTCCTTGTCGCCGTAGGATTTCCGAAGGTTCTCGGCGACGAGTACCTCGTCCATGCGACGGATTCGGCGCGGTTCGCTGGTAAGGATTCGGATTCGGGGACGGGTTTCGAACCGGCTTCCACTCCTATCTCCCGTTCGACACGACGACACGCTTATTTTCGGCGCCCCCCGAGGTCCGACGATGCCACCCGTCTCTCGCCGCCGCGCCCTCGCGACCGGTCTCTCTGCTCTCCTCGCCGGCGTCGCCGGGTGCAACTCGGCCCCGGCGAACGGAACCGACGCCGAGGGGTCGCCCCCGGCACCGACCGATTCGACCCGCGACGGGAGCGAAACGAGAACGGGAACGGGCGGTGACAGCGGTCCCGACCTGAACGACGCGCGTGTCGCCGCCGAACGCGTCGCCGGCGGGTTCGTCTCGCCCGTCGACTTCTTCGCGCCGGCGGGCACCGACCGCCGGTTCGTCGTCGACCAACCCGGCGTCGTCTACGAGGTGACAGCGAACGGCCGTCGCGACGCGCCGTACCTCGACGTTCGGGACCGCGTGGTCGACATCGGCGGCTACGACGAGCGAGGACTGCTCGGCGTCGCCCCGCACCCCGAGTTCGCGGACAACGGTCGCCTGTACGTCCGGTACAGCGCGCCCCGGCGACGGGGGACGCCGCGGAACTACAGCCACACGTTCGTCCTCAGCGAGTTCACCGTCGACCCGGACGCGCGGAGCGTCGACGGAAGCCGAGAGCGGACGCTCCTGGAACTGCCCGAACCGCAGTCGAACCACAACGCCGGGTCGGTCGGGTTCGGCCCGGACGGCCGCCTCTACGTCGGCACCGGCGACGGCGGGGGCGGCGGCGACAGGGGAACCGGCCACGTCTCCGACTGGTACGACGCCGTCGACGGCGGCAACGGACAGGACCTGACCGAAAATCTCCTCGGCAGCGTCCTCCGCCTCGACGTGGACGCCCGAGACGGGGACAAACCGTACGGGATTCCCGAGGACAACCCGCTCGTCGGGCGCGAGGGCCTGGACGAACAGTACGCGTGGGGCTTCCGCAACCCGTGGCGGTTCTCCTTCGACGCCCGCGGGCCCGACGACCGGGACCTCTACGTCGCCGACGTGGGGCAAAACCGGTACGAGGAGGTGAGCGTCGTGAAACGAGGCGGCAACTACGGCTGGAACGTGCGCGAGGGGACGCACTGCTACAGTTCGGGCGAGTGCCCGACGACGACGCCCGACGGCGACCCCCTCGTCGACCCAGTGGTCGAGTACCCGCACTCGGGCGACGGCGTGACCGGCATCTCGGTCATCGGCGGCTACGTCGTCCGCGGCGGGCCCCTCGCCGAACTCGCGGGCGCGTACCTGTTCGCCGACTGGCGGTCCAACGGTCGCCTGTTCGCGGCGGACCCCGCGTCGGAGACGACGCCGTGGCCGATAGCGGAGGTACCCGTGGTCGGCGACGCTCGGCCGGGGCCGTTCGTCACCGCCTTCGGTCGGGCGGGCGAGGACCTGTTCGTGCTCTCGACCGGCGCGCGCGGTCTGAACGACCGGACCGGCGCGCTGCACCGACTGGTCGCCCCCTGACGGGCGGGCGCCGCCCCGAAGTCGTCTCAGACAGCCTCAGACCTCGGCGTCGACGGAGACCCGGCGGCCGGATTCGGCGGACTCGTACGCCGCCTCCGTCAGCGCGGTCACCTTCACGGCGTCGGACGGCGGAATCGCCAGTTCGGCGCCGTCCCGCACCGCCTCGACGAAGTTCTCTAACTTCCGCGCGGTGAGTTCCTCGAAGGTCGGTTCGTACGGCGTCGCCTCGTACTCGGTCCCACCCTCGACGAGGCGGAGGGTCTCGCCGTCGAACGAGAGGGAGCCATCGGTACCCCAGACGTGGAGCGCCTCGCTCGGGTCGGGTCCGCTCGGCCCGTCGCCGGAGACGCCGACGCTCGCGGTGAGTCGGTCGCCGTTGCGGTCCAGCGTGACCGCCAGCGCGGCGTTCACGTCCACGTCGGCGTCGCGGTCGTCGACCGTCGCTGCCACGTCGACGGGCGTGCTCCGCGTCGTCCACAGGAGGGCGTCCAGCAGGTGCGACCCGGAGTCGTACAGTTGGCCGCCGCCGGAGAGGGCGGGGTTCCCGCGCCAGCGGTCGCGGTTCCACCGCACCCAGTCCTGTTCGAGGTGACACGTCGCCATGTGCGGGGTGCCGATGCGTCCCTCGTCGAGCAGACGGCGAATCTCCCGGAAGCGGTCGTCGAAGTGGCGCTGGTACCCCACGGCGAGGACGAGGTCCGACTCGCGCGCGCGTTCGACGAGCGCTCGGGCGTCGCCGAGGTCCGTCACCATCGGCTTCTCGAGGTGGACGTGGACGCCGCGGTCCAGGCAGGCCTCCGCGTGGTCGTAATGGAGCGTGTGCGGCGTCGAGACGATGGCCGCGTCGGCGTCCACGTCGTCCAGCATCGCCTCGTGGGAGTCGTACGTGTGGCGGCCGAGTTCGTACTGGAAGGCGTCGCGCGCGTCCGGCGAGGGGTCCGCGCCGGCGACGAGGGAGACGCCGTCCATCGAACCGATGCTCCGACACTCCAGGCGGCCGAGGTCACCGAGGCCGATGGCGACGACCGTGAGTTTCGACATGGAGCGAACGATACGGGTGGCGAGCAAAAGTTCTCCGCCTGAGAGTTATAGGCGAATTGGTATTGCTGAACGAAAGGGAGCGGATTCACCGGTAGTGTCACACTTTTGCACCGCCCTCGCGTCCCCCCTGCATGAGTCTGGACTACCGGCGACTCGGGAGCACGGGCACGAGCGTGTCCGAACTCTGCTTCGGGACGTGGCGCTTCGGCCGCGAGACGAACGGCGTGTTGGAGACGTCGAAGGAGGACGCCCACGACCTCTTGGACGCGTTCGCCGACCGAGGGGGCAACTTCATCGACACCGCGAACGTCTACGGCAACCCGAACGGCCGGTCGGAGTCGTGGATCGGCGATTGGCTCGAAGGACGCGACAGGGAGGAGTACGTCCTCGCCTCGAAGGTGTACTTCCCGTTCGACGAGGACGACCCCAACGGCTCGGGCCTCTCGCGCACGCACATCCGAAATCAGATAGAGGGGACGCTGGACCGACTCGGCACGGACTACCTCGACCTCTACTACATCCACCGCTGGGACGAGGAGACGGACGTCGAGGAGACGTTGTCGACGCTGAACGGCCTCGTCGAGAAGGGGAAGGTGAGCTACCTCGGCGCTTCGACGATGGCGTCCTGGCAACTCACGAAGGCGCTGTGGAAGTCCGAACTCCACGACTGGGAGCGCTTCGAGGTGACCCAACCGCTGTTCCACGCGGGCTACTACGAGGACGTCGAGGAGTACCTCGACGTCTGCGGGGACCAGGAACTCGCCGTGTGCCCGTACTCGCCGCTGGCGGGCGGCTTCCTCACGGGCAAGTACGAGCGCACCGACCCCGAAGACCCGAAACAGGTCGTCGCGCCCGACGGCTCCCGCGCGTCGTTCGACGAGCGGTTCGACCAGTTCTACCTCTCCGAACGCGGGTGGAAGGTGCTCGACGCGGTACGCGAGGTGGCCGACGAAGCGGACGCCTCGCCCGCACAGGTGGCGCTCCGCTGGCTGATGGATTACCCCGACGCGACGGTGGTGCCCATCGTCGGCGCGCGCACCGAGGAGCAACTGGACGAGAATATCGGCGCGGCGGACGTGGACCTCTCCGAGGAGCAGTGGGAGCGGATCATGGACGCGCGCTACGACGAGGACGGTCGGCTCTGGCACTGAGTCGGGCGTCAGCGCCCGACTGGCCGACTTCTCTCAGGCGTAGCCGATGTCCCTGAGGTAGTCACAGAGGACGTGCGCGTAGAGGACGACGGCGACGAAGGCGGCGAGGCTCCAGAAGCCGAGGAGAACGAGGACGAGAGAGAGTGCGCCGCCGACGAGGTGGTGGCTGAGCAGTCGACGCTGGACGAGACCCTCCTCGTCCAAGTCGGCGAACACCTTCTCCTGTTCGACGAGTCCGACGCGCGGGTTCGTCACCGCGCGTTCGAGATTCCGCCAGTCGCCGACCATCGCGCGGGCGATGAGAAAGTGGTCCAGGTCGACGAAGACGCTCAGGAGGACGCCGACGGCGACGAGTCCCCCGAACGCGACGCCGTTCGAAGTGGGAAACAGGAGCATCGCCGCGGCCGCCGAGACGACGGCGCCGACGACGGCGTGTTCGACTGACTTCACCGCTCAGAGCGCCGTCCGGACGCGGCGGACGACCTCGTCCACGTCGTACTCGTCCTCGCTTTTGTCCCACACGAGTTCGCCGTCGACGGCGACGGTGAGGACGCCGTGGTCGCCCGTCACCAGGGCGACGCGGTCGACGCGTTCGCCGAACTGTTCGAGGACGGCGTGCTGCATCTCCTCGGCTCGCTCCAGGAACCCGCACGGCACGCAGTACTCTATTTCTACCTCGCTCATAGGGGAGTGTCCGCCCGCCGGGGAGTTAAACCTGAACGTGGACCCGCCCGTCCGCTCAGTCTTCGCGGCCGAAGCCGAACGGCCGCCAGTACAGCAGCGCGACGGTGACGAGGAAGACGAGCGTCGAGAGGTCGTAGGAGAGGTCGAACGTCGCGGCGACCAAGGCCGACCCGCCCCCGAACGCGCCGGAGAGGACCGAGGCGAGAATGGGCCACGAACAGGAGACACAGGAGAGCAGGCCGAGGACGCCCGAGACGGCCGACCCGGAAGCGTCGATGACCGTGGCGTACACGAGGTAGCCGAGCGCGAGGTAGCCGACGACGCGGGCGGGCATCAGCACCACCGTGAACCACGGCGTCGTGACGACGGGCGCCGGCCCCCACCCGGGCGCGAGCGTGGAGAGGCGGGCGCCCCACGAGAGGTCGCCCATCGTCGAGACGACGACGCCGCCGACGACGGCGAGAACGGCGACGTAGCCGGCGGCGACGAGCGCGGCCCGCCGACGGGTCGTCGCGTCCGTCGGCGCGGGCGTCGTCTTCCAGACGGCGAGGACGCCGACGGCTATCCAGAGCAGCCCGTAGAACGCGTAGCGGGGCTGCGTGACCGTGATTTCGGCGAGGAGGACGTACGCCAGCGCGAGGATTCCGAGCGTGTTCGCCAGCAGGCCGGCGTACAGCACGTCGCGGTCGGCGATGGCTCGGCCGAGCGATTCGGTTACCGTCACGGTCAGAGGGCCAGCGTGTCGACGACGACGGCGAGGAGCAGCGTGCCGAGGTAGGCGTTCGACGCGTGGAACGACCTGAGCGCCGCCGACTGGGTCTGTTCGTAGTGCAGGCGGACGACGAAGTAGAGGAAGACGCCGCCGAAGACGATGCTTGTCAGCGCGTAGAGGAGACCGAGGCCCTCCATCGCCGCCAGCGCGCCGGCGGCGACGAGCGTCGCACCGAGGTACCACAGCGTGTGCTTTCTGGTCGCCGTCTCGCCGCGGACGACGGGCATCATCGGGAAGCCGCCGCGGGCGTAGTCGTCCTTGTAGGCCAGGGCGAGGTTGTAGAAGTGCGCGGGGGTCCACAGGAAGATGACCGCCGCGAGCGCGAGGCCGCCGAGGCCGACGGAGCCGGTGACGGCCACCCAGCCGATGAGCGCCGGGAGCGCGCCCGCCGCGCCGCCGATGACGGTGTTCTGCACCGTGTTCGGTTTCAGGATGAGCGTGTAGACGACGCTGTAAAAGAGGATGGCGCCGACGCCGAGGACGGCCGCGAGGGCGTTCACCCACGCGAACAGCGCCACCGAGGCGGCCGCCAGGAGGAGGCCGAACGCGACGGCGTGCCGGACGGGGACGAGGTCCACGGCGAGCGGTCGGTCGCTGGTCCGCTCCATCCGGCGGTCGATGTCGCGTTCGAGGACGTGGTTGAACGTGCCCGAGGCGCCGATGGAGAGGACGCCGCCGCCGAGGGTGGCGAGGACGATTTCGGGCGTGAGGCCCACGTTCGTCGTCGTCGCCAGCGCCATGCCCGCCGAGGCGACGAGACAGAGCAGCCACATCAGCCGCGGCTTCATCAGCCGGAAGTACGCGTAGGCGGTCGCCTTCGCGCGTTCGACGGGGTCGGTCGGCACGGTCGGGTCGTGGGTTCGCTCCGGCGGGAGGTCCGGTTCGGGCGCGCTCTCGGGGCGGTCGGTCGGGTCGCCGGTGTCGGCCTCCAGCGTCCACGCGAGGGCGGCGACGAGGCCGCCGAAGATGCCCATCCCCACCGTGAGGTGGGCGGTCGATAGCGTCGTCGACGGCCCCGCGACGGCGACGAACGCGCCGAGGGCGGCCTGTACGGGATAGAGGAGGCCGGCGACGACCATCGCGCCGAGGACGCGTCGGCTCACGTCGGCGCGGACGCCGACGACCAGCGTGACGACGCCGAGGACGCCGACGAGGACGGCCGCGAGTCGGTGGCCGACCGCGAGCCACCCGTCGGCGGTGGTCGGCGCGGTGAAGCCGTCACCGCAGACGGGCCACGCGGTGCAGGCCGCCGCGGCGTCGGTGAGCGCCGTCGTCGCGCCGACGAGGAGCAGGAGATAGACCCCCATGGCGGTCGCCGCCAGGAGGCCGTGAAAACGGTCGTGCGTTCGGTTCGATTCCACGAGTAGTCACCTACGGTCCGTTCGGAGGCGGCGTATTTAGGACCCGCGCTTTCGCGGTTCCGGACGACCGCGCGACGAAAAGACAGCAACTATTTAGGCGCTTGTTCCCAACCGTGCGATAAGATGCGAAAGACGCGTTTAGCGCTCGTTTCCGCGTTCTCAGTGCTCGTTCTGGCGGCGTTCGCGGACCCCGCCGCGGCGCAGGCGTCGGCGAGCGCCGAACTCATCAACGAGCTGAACAGCAAGCTTCTGTACATCGCCATTCCCATCACCGTCCTCGTCGAGGTCATCCTCCTCTACGCGGTGGTGAAGTTCCGGAAGAACGACAACCCGCTCCCGACGAAGGAGAACCGGCGGCTCGAAATCACCTGGACCATCGCCACGGCCATCATCCTCCTGTTCGTCGGCGTCGCCTCCTACGGCGTGCTGGCGAACGAGAACGTCACCTATCCCGGGTCCGACGCGGCCGACATGCAGGAGGAACCGGTCGTCGTCCACGCCGAGGCGTACCAGTGGGGCTGGGAGATGTCCTACCCCGAGGAGGGTAACTTCAGCACGGGCACGCAGATAGTGGTGCCGAAGGACAGACCGGTGGTGGTTCACGTCACCTCCAGGGACGTGATACACGGCTTCCACGTCCCCGAGTTGGCGATGAAGATCGACGCCTTCCCGGGGCAGATAAATACGGTGAAGACGGTGCCCTACGAGGAAGGGGAGTACCAGGGCTACTGTTCGGAGTTCTGCGGCGTCTCCCACTCGCAGATGTACTTCACGGTCGAAGTCGTCTCCCAACAGGAGTACCAAAACTGGGTCGCAGAACAGCAGAACAGCAGTAGCGGCGGCGGCAACAGCGGTAGCGTCGAGGCACCCGCGTCGGCGTCCGCCCCCGCACTGGCGCAGTAAGCGATTAACGCTCGTCGGTCCTTCTCCGCGGTTCGTTCTCTTCGTCTCCCCTCGAGCGCCCGGTCCGTCGGCCGCGTCGCTCTCGGCGTTCTCTCTCCGACAGGCGACGAGAGCTCAGTTCTCGGAGGCGGCGTCCCCGCGTTCTTCGAGGACGCGGTCGATGATGCGGCCGGTCGAGAGCAGTTCGTCCTCGTAGCCGGGTTCGCGCGCGGAGGCGCGCGTCACCTCGCAGTCGATGCCGCGGCCGGCGAGGGCCTCGCGGATGCCGTCGGCGTCGTGGTGTTGGTCGTGGCCGAGGACGATGACGTCCGGGCGGATGCGCTCGATGGGGACGAAGATGTCCTCGCGGTGACCGAGATGCGCTTCGGTGACCATCGAGAGGGCGTCGACCATGTCGCGGCGCTGGCGGTCCGGCAGGACGGGTTTTCGCTTGTGAGTGACGTTCTCCCGGCGGGCGACGATAACGTGCAGTTCGTCGCCGAGGGCGGCGGCGTCGCGCAGGTAATGGACGTGACCGGGGTGGAGGATGTCGAACGTCCCCTGCGCGATGACGCGTCGCGTCACGTCAGGCGTCCTCGTCGTCGAGGTCCAGACCGAGGTCCGCCTCGTCGAAGTCGAAGAACGATTCGGGGTCGGGGAGGTCGACGTCGAGGACGTCGAGAGTCGTCGGCTTGCCCTCCTGGTCGAACACGCGCCAGTCGCTGCGCCGATAGGGGTGACCGACGATGATGTGCACCCGGCCCTGCCCGAACGTGTCGAGGTCGGCGTCGCTCGGGCGGAGGACGCCGTTGGGGTGCGAGTGAATCGACCCCACCGCCTGCATGTCGTTCGGAATCATATCCGAGCGCACGGTGGCGCTGACGGGGTCGGACGTCGTCCCGGGGATGATGAGCACGTCCGTGATGACGGTGCCCGACTCGTCGAGGCCGACGCGGCGGGCGTCCTCCCCGCGGAGAAAGCCCATGTACTCGTTCGGGTGGGTCTCCTTCGACGCTTCCAACGCGAAGTCGAGTGCCTCCTCGGCGATTCCGAGAATCTCCTTCGACCGGAAGAGGCGCATACGCAACGTCCGGCGCGTCGGCATCTAAGAGTTCCGGTCCGGGAACCGAGGAAACCGCACGACTGCGGTACGATGGCCGAAGCGTCACGCTCAGGGATGCGGGCCGCGAACGCGGAGGCATGACCGACGCGACGGACGAGACGCCCCCCGAACCGGAAGCGATCCGCGCCCGCGCCGAATCGCGGTTCGAATCGCCCGTCTCGACGCTCACCGAACTCGACGGCGGCGAGGTGGGAACGGTCTACCGAGTCGACTTCGCCGACCGCGACCCGGTCGTGGCGAAAGTCGGCGACACGCCGCTATCGGTCGAAGCCCGGATGCTCCGCTACCTCGCCGCGGAGTCGTCGCTGCCGGTCCCCGAGGTGTACGACGCGTCCGACGACCTGCTGTTCATGGCGTACGTCGAGGGGGACGGCCGCGTCACCCGGTCGGTCGAACGCGACGCGGCGGACCACCTCGCCGCGCTTCACGGCGTGACCGCCGACCGGTCGGGGTTCCCGTTCGACACGCTCAGCGGCGCGTTCGCCCTCCCGAACCCGTGGACCGACTCGTGGGTCGAGTTCTTCCGCGAACACCGCCTGCTCGATTGCGCCGACGCCTGCGTCGCCGAGGGAAAGCTCCCGACTTCGGACAGAGAGCGGGTGGGCGCTCTCGCCTCGGACCTCGATTCGCTCCTGACCGAACCCGACGCCCCCGCCCTCGTCCACGGCGACGTGTGGCGGGAGAACGTTATCGTCCGCGACGGCGAGGTGCGGGCGTTCATCGACCCCGCGACGTACTACGGACACCCCGAGATAGAACTCGCGTACGTCGCCCTGTTCGGGTCGTTCGGCGACGACTTCTTCGACCGGTACGACGAACGTCGCGGAATCGAGGAGGGGTTCTTCGAGACGCGGGCCGCCGTCTACGGCGTCCACCCCCTCATCGAACACGTCAGACACTTCGGCGACGCCTACCTTCCGCGCCTCCGCAGGTCGCTTCGCGAACTGGGATACTGAGGCGCGCGGCGGCCGACAGGCAGGACGGATTCGGGCGCGTCGGCCCCGGACGCGCATGTAAAGTCTTAACCGGCGGCCACGATTTCTTCCCACTATGACTGTCGAAAACGCCGGGGATTCCGGCGGCGAGTCCGGTTCGAATTCGGACGCGGACTCGCGACCTGTCGTCTACGACCTCGCACCGAACTGCACGCTCGACGATACCGAAGTCGGCGCCAACTACCACGCCGTCGTCAACGGCGTCGTCGAGTACGGCATCTTCGTCGACATCTCCGACGAAGTGTCCGGCCTCGTCCACGAGTCGAACCTCGACCGCACCTACGAGGTCGGCGACCGCCTCGTCGTCGCCCTCGAAGAGGTCCGCGAGAACGGCGACGTGGCGTTCGACACGGTGAGTTTCGACGACTACCGCACAGTCACCGTCGACTACGAACCCGACATCACGTCCATCGAGGACCTCGAACCGGGTGACGAGGCGTTCGTCGAGGGCGTCGTCGCGCAGATAAAACAGACCGGCGGCCCCACCATCTTCCGCATCACCGACGACACCGGCATCGTCTCGGCCGCCGCCTTCGAGGACGCCGGCGTCCGCGCGCACCCCGAAGTGGAACTGGACGACGTGGTCCGCGTCAGCGGCACCGCCGAGAACCACGAGGACGCCCTCCAACTGGAGGTCGAGTCGATGATGAAACTCGACGACGAGGCGGCCACGGAGACCCGCGAACGCCTCGACGCCGCCCTCGAAGAACGCGCCGAACCGAACGAGGTCGAACCGCTCGTCGAGTGGCCCGAGTTCGAGAAACTCCGCGAGGACCTGCGCGACGTGGCCCGCCTCCTGCGCCGGACCGTCCTCGAGGGCCGCCCCATCCGCGTCCGCCACCACGCCGACGGCGACGGGATGTGCGCGTCCGTCCCGGTACAACTGGCCCTGGAGAACTTCATCGCGGACGTGCACGACGACGACGACGCACCGCGACATCTCATCAAGCGCCTCCCCTCGAAGGCGCCGTTCTACGAGATGGAGGACGTGACCCGCGACCTGAACTTCGCCTTGGAGGGCCGCGCGCGACACGGCCAACGTCTCCCCTTCCTCCTCATGCTCGACAACGGGTCGACGGAGGAGGACGTGCCCGCCTACGAGAACCTCGCGCACTACGACGTGCCCATCGCCGTCGTCGACCACCACCACCCCGACCCCGAGGCGGTCGAACCCCTGCTGGACGCCCACGTCAACCCCTACCTGTACGACGAGGACTACCGCATCACGACGGGCATGATGTGCGTCGAACTCGCGCGGATGATCGACCCCTCGCTCACGGACGAGTTGAAGCACGTCCCCGCCGTCGCCGGCCTCTCGGACCGCTCGAAGGCCGAGGCGATGGACGACTTCGTCGAACTCGCCGCGGCGGAGGGGTACGACCGCGAGGAACTGCTCGATATCGGTGAGGCTCTCGACTATGCGGCCCACTGGCTCCGCTACAGCGACGGGCAGTCCATCGTCAACGACGTGCTCAACGTCGGGTGCGACGACGAGGCGCGCCACGAGGAACTGATCGAGTTCCTCGCCACCCGCGCCGAACGCGACGTGGACCGCCAACTCGAAGCCGCCGAGTCGCACGTCGACCACGAGACGCTCAGTTCCGACGCGCACCTGTACACCATCGACTTAGACGAGTGGGCGCACCGCTTCACCTACCCGGCGCCGGGGAAGACGACCGGGAAGATTCACGACCGGAAGGTCCAGGAGATGCAGGAACCCGTCATCACCATCGGCTACGGGCCGGACTTCGCTGTCCTCCGCTCGGATGGCGTCCGCCTCGACATCCCGCAGATGGTCGCCGAACTCAACGAGGAAGTCGTCGGCGGCGGCGTCTCCGGCGGCGGCCACCTCGTCGTCGGGTCCATCAAGTTCGTGAAGGGGATGCGCAGCGAGGTCATCGACAGCCTCGTCGAGAAGATGGCCGACGCCGAACTCGACGCGGAACTGTCTACGCAGGCGACCGTCGACGCCGAGTAGCGCACTCGTCGTCGCGTCGACTCACCCCTCGAACCGAACCGCCTTTTTCAGTATCAGTCCGGCCAGCGCCGCGGAGGCGAGTGCGCCGGCGACGAGGAGCCACGTCGTCCGGTCGGCGTCGGCGACGCCGAGTGCGCCGGCACCCCCGCCCGCGGCGTTCCAGTCCGCGTCGAACGCCCGCCGGTAGTAGCCCGCCGGGCCGTCCCCGCTCAGTTCGAGCACCACCTCCCGGTTCTCCGTCGCGGCGTGGTCGTTCCAGTTGAGACTCCCCACGAGGGCGAACTCCCCGTCGACGACGGCGCCCTTCGCGTGCACCTTGCCGAACCGGCCCCGCGGGTCGGCGATGCGCGCCTCGATAGGGAGGCCCGACTTCCGAAGTTCCTCGACTCGGGCGACCACCGCCTCGTTCTCCGCCTCGTCGTACCACGCGTTCGAGAGGAGTATCCGCACCGAGACGCCGCGCCGCGCCGCGCGGACGAGGGCGGCGAAGAACCGGCTGTCGGGGTCGATGCGGGGGTTCACGACCGCGATTCGCTCCTCGGCGCCGTCCACCCGTCGAATCACCGCCTCGCCCGCGTTGCCGGGCGTGGTGAGGACGCGCACCTCCGTCGCGCAGACCGATTCGGGCGCGAAGCGCGCGGGGTACGTCGCCGTCGCGGGCGCGTCGTCGACGAACTCCCGTCCGTCGCGGAAGGACTCCCAGTCGACGACGCCGCGGCCCGTCGAGTCCGCCGCGAACACCGCAGCGAGTTCGTCCGCGGTTCGGTTCGAGGCGACGCGGACGCCCCACCCGCGACTGTCTCGACCGCCGGTGCCCGCCGGCTTCCAGTTCTCCGTGAGCACCAACGACCGGTCGTCGACGACGGCGTACTTCGCGTGGTGATACGAGAACTTCACCTTCGGACCGGAGACGATGGCGACCGGCACGCCGGCCGCCGCGAGTCGGTCCAGCGTCGCCGCCTGCGCGCGGGAGACGCCGCCGACGGGCGACCCTTCGACGAGAACGCGCACGCGGACGCCCCGCCGATGGGCGGCGAGGAGGGCGTCCGCGACGCGGTCCGAAGAGAGCGTGTAGCCCGCGAGCAGGAGTCGGTCGTCGGCCGAGCGGAGCGTCTCCGCCGCGAGGTCGGGCGCGTCGGGGAGNTGTGTAGCCCGCGAGCAGGAGTCGGTCGTCGGCCGAGCGGAGCGTCTCCGCCGCGAGGTCGGGCGCGTCGGGGAGGACGAACGCCGTCGCGTCCGCGGGCCCGGTCGTCGCGGGGGCGCGCAGGTCCAGTCCGACGGGCGTCCACCGGTCGGCGGAGGCGTTCCAGCGTTCGCCCTCGGGAGCGTCCCCGTACTCGACCCGGTCGACGACCGTCCCGCCGCGGCGCAGAACGAGGCGTTCGCCCGCGTTCGACAGCGAGAGGTTCGCGCGGACGACGGGGAGCGCCGTCACCGCGCGCGCGGCGTCCGGGTCCGGAGAGAGGGCGACGGCGCCCGCGCGGCGCGGAACCGGCGCCGTGTCCTCGCCGTCCGAGAGCGTGAGGTTCCCGGCGCCGGCGACGCGGACGGCGACGTACTCGCCGGCGTCGTCCGCCGCGACGGGGTTCGGGTGGGCTCCGAGGACGGCCGGACCGCCGGCGCCGTCGCTCTCCGCGGCGGCCGTGAGACCGACGGCGACGCCGGTACCGGCGGACTGCCAGAGAAGCGCGCAGACCAGGAAGACGCGAGCGAGGCGGCGAGCGTTCGACACGGGGAGGGTGGCCCCGTCATCCTACTTGAACCCCCGACCGGGTTCGGTCGGGAGCAGTCGCTCGGGGGAGAAAAGACGAGGAGTCGAGCCGGGAGTTACGCCCGCGGCGCGTCGGTGTCGCCGAGGCTGTCGTCGGCGAGTTCGGCCTCGTGCTGGACGAGGAACGAGCGCTCGTCCGAGTAGTCGGCGGCGGCTTCGAGCGCCTCCTTCGTACCGATCTGACGGAGCGCCCAGGCCGCGGCGGCCCGGACGGTGTCGCTGTCGTCGTTCGCAAGCGTGTCCTTCAGCGGCTTCACGGCGCGCGTGTCGCCGATGAGGCCGAGCGACCGGGCGGCGTACGGCCGCACGTTGTCGTTGTCCATCACGAGTTTGTCGGCGACGGCCTGCGTCGCCGCGGGTGAGCCGATTTCGCCGAGCGCCTTGAACGTCACCTTCTGGAGCGCCGGGTCGGAGTCGGTGTCGACGTATTCGGTCAGCGCCTCGACGGCGTCATCGGCGGCCGACCCCATCGTTCCGAGCGCCCGGATGGCCTTCTTGTTCCGTCGCTCTGCGAGTTGGTGCATCTCGTCGAACACCGCGGGGTCGCCCATCCGGACGAACGCGTCCATGCAGTGGGCCTGCATGAACTCCGACTGGAGGCTGTCTTTCGCCAGCATGATCATGTCCGCCCGGCCGCGCTGCTCCCACTCCTGTATCGCCGAGAGCTCCGGCGGGTAATCCTTGTAGTGACCGAGCACGTCGAAGAAGCCCTCGGCCCGGAGCTTCTCATTCGTCTGTAGGTCGTCCCACTCCTGTGCGTCTTCGAGGCCGGCCTCCAACTCGTCGGTCGCTTCGATAAGCGCGGCGATGGTCTCCTCGTCGTCGTCGGCGTCCAGTCCGGCCGACTCGACGGCCTCGACGGCTTCGTCGAGGGCGGCGGTTAGGTTCTCCTCGGACTCGCCGTCGACGGAGACGGAAGCGTCGAGAATCTCGTTCACGTCGACCGCGAACGACTCGACCACCTCGACGATCTCTTCTTGCCCGCGTTCGGTCCAGCGCGTGTCGGTGATCTTCGTCTTCGACGACTCGATGTCGTCGACCACGTCCTCGGCGTACGGGCCGCGCTGGGATTCGAGGTCCTCGCGGAGGTCGGAGAGACGGGCTTCGAGGTCCGCGCGCGGGTCGTCGGCGTCCTCGTCGTCCTCCTCTTCGTCCGGTTCCGGCAGGTCGGCGGCCTCGATATCCGACTCGATGTCGTCGAGTTCCGCCTCGACCGCGTCGAGGTCGTCTTCGGTCTCGGCCGCTTCGAGATCCTCCTCGGCGGAATCGAGGCGTTCGTTCAGGCTCTCGGCCGTTATCTCCTCGGATTCGGCGGAGGCGTCCGTCGTCTCCGCCGTCTCCTCGGACGTATCGGCGGACGCCTCCTCAGTCTGTTCGGGCGTCTCGTTTGTCTCCTCTGGCGTCTCCGCCGGCGTCTCGTCGTCCCCGTCGCTCATATACCAACAGTCCGCGCGTGCACGAAAAGAGCGTTTCCCTTCGGTCTGCGCGACGGCTTCGAGAAAACCGGGAGAGCGCACGTCGGTGTCCACCACGGGCGGGTAGTTGCAACTGTGTGAGACGCCGACCGTTCGACGTCGAGACGGTACAGGAGTTCGTGGCCGACGGGAGGAGCGAAACGACGCGCACAGTTCCTTTCACCGGGACTGAAGCGTAAAAGCGCGCGGGAGTTGGTCAGCCGTCGCACTCTTTTCGGAAGTTTGGCTTGCCAAAAAGCAATGCTATCATTTCCGATTAGCCAAAAAATCTTCTGAGAAGGGGAAGGACTAAGTCGGTGGCACGTCAAGAAACGAGTACACATGAGTACCCAAAAGAACGTTCGCCAGCCCGCGGATGTCGTCGAAGGAAGCGAAGCCCTCCGGATGGACGCCGACCGCGCGGAGCAGCTCGTCGACGCGCTGAACACGGACCTCGCCGCGACGTACGTGCTGTACCACCAGCTGAAGAAGCACCACTGGGTCGTCGAGGGCGCGGAGTTCCTCGACCTCCACGTCTTCTTAGAGGAGGCGTACGAGCACGCCGAGGTGTTCGCCGACGAACTCGCCGAGCGCGCACAGGCTCTCGGCGGCGTCCCCGTCTCGGGCGGCAAGGCGCTCGAAGAGCACGCCCCCGTCTCCCACGAGGGACAGGACGTCTACGACATCCGAACCTCGCTGCGCAACGACATGGAGATGTACGGCGACATCATCGAGACGCTCCGCGAGCACGTCGAACTCGCCGAGAACCTCGGCGACCACACCACGGCGCACCTCCTGCGCGAGAACCTGGAGCACGTCGAGGGCGACGCCCACCACATCGAGCACTACCTCGAGGACGACACGCTCGTCACCGAGGACGCCGTCCACCACGAGTAAGCGCGCGGCCGCACTGCTCCGATTCGTCGCGTCGCCGAGACCGGACGACCGCTTTTTTAGAAGAACCGCGGAAACCGCCGAGCGCCGCAGCCGTCGGGAGCGGGGAGTCGAGAACGGAGAGCACGTCGGTTACCGTTCGAGGTCAAGCGTCGCGTCGGTGTCGACCGCGATCCACGCGTCGGGGTTGCCGGACTCCGTGAAGACCGTTCGGTCGGGCGAGGACCGGTGTGCGTCGACCGTCGATTCGGGGGCGTCGGGACCGTTCAGTTCCGCGTCGTCGAGACCTTCCATACCTACCCGTGACGGGCGGGAGGATAAGACAGTTTTGGTCTCCCTAAACTTCGAGGTACCCCCCGTCGCGTTCCGGGGTCGGCAGGGGTTTTTCCGTCCCGACGCTACGAGGCGGTGATGACGGACTCGTTGTTCAGTTCCCTCGCCCTCCGAGGGACGGAACTCCCGAACCGCGTGATGGTCTCGCCGATGTGTCAGTACTCCTCCGAGGACGGGATGCCGAACGACTGGCATCTCGTCCACCTCGGCAGTCGCGCCGTCGGCGGCGCCGGCGTCGTCATGACGGAGGCGACGGCCGTCTCGCCCGAGGGCCGAATCACGCCGGGCGACCTCGGCATCTGGTCGGACGAGCACGCGGACGCCCTCTCCGACATCGCCGCGTTCGTCCGCGGGCAGGGGAGCGTCCCCGCCATCCAACTGGCTCACGCCGGGCGGAAGGCGAGCAAGACCGTCCCGTGGGAGGACTCCCTGCCCATCGGCGCGGACGACGGCGGGTGGGAGACCGTCGCACCGGGGTCCGAGCCGTACCCCTACGAGAGCGAGGAGACGGCGGCGACGCGAGAGATGACGGCCGACGACGTCGAGACGGTCATCGACGACTTCCGCGCGGCCGCCGAGCGAGCGCTGGACGCCGGGTTCGAGATAGCCGAGGTGCACGCCGCCCACGGCTACCTCCTCCACGAGTTCCTCTCGCCGGTGACGAACCGCCGCGACGACGACTACGGCGGGTCCTTCGAGAACCGGACGCGCCTCGTCCGCGAGGTGACCGCCGCGGTGCGCGAGGTGTGGCCCGACGACAAGCCCGTGTTCGTCCGCATCTCGGCGACCGACTGGCTCCCGGACCGCGAGTCGTGGGACGTCGAGCAGTCCGCCCGCCTCGGACCCCTCCTCGCTGACGCCGGCGCGGACCTCATCGACGTGAGCGCGGGCGGCATCCACCCCGACCAGCAGGTGCCCGAACCCGGTCCGGGTTACCAGGTGACCTACGCCGAACGCGTCAAGGAGAACACCGACATCGCCGTCGGCGCCGTCGGGGGGATAACCGAGGCCGAACAGGCCGACCAGATAGTCCGAAACGACCGGGCCGACCTCGCCATCCTCGCCCGCGAGCACCTCCGAAACCCGTACTTCTCCTTGGAGGCCGCTCACGAACTCGACGAGGACGTCGAGTGGCCGGTGCAGTACCAGCGCGGGACGTTCGAGTAGCACGGGCATCGTCCCGCGACGGCGACAGCTTTTCTCTCCGGGCCACGAAGGACGGGTATGAGCGACCCACGCGACCCCGACGACGACCTGGCGGCCCTCCTCGCCGATCTCGACCGGACGCTCGGCGACCTCAGGGACGAACTCGAAGAGCGGGAATCGGGCGGACGGAACCGGAACGGCCGGGGCGACGACCGCGACGGCGACCGAAGCGAGGGCGCGGACGACCGGCCCGCGCGGCCGCGACGGGACCGGGGCGACCGACGCGGCGGTCCGACCGCGCGCCAAGCCGAGCGCTACGGCTACCGGCGGCGCGAACGCGGGGACCGCTCGAACGCCGACGGGCGGGACCGGCCCCTCCCGCGCCCGCCGTCGCTCGGCGAGATGCTCCGCTTCACCGAGGAGTACACCATCCCGACGGTCATCTCGATGCTCGAAGCGACCGTCCGGTCGCTGGAACTCCTCCGGAGCGCCCTCCGTCTCGTCGACCCGCAGCGCTCGACGTTCGACGACGGCGACCGGCGGCGGTCGACGACCGAACGACTCGCCGCGACGACGATGGGACGCGAGGCGCTCTCGGGCGTCGACCGGGCCATCGACGACCTGCGGGACGCGCTGTCGGGTCTCCCCGAGGAGGGCGAGTCCCGTGGCATCGTCACCGACGCCCGTGACCTGATGGGGGAGATAGAGGCCCGCATCGACGAGGCCGAACGCGAACGGGAGCGCTCGAAGTACGGCTACCGGGAACGCGAGGAGAGTGGACGCGAGCACGGAAACCGACGGGACCGCGACCGCGACGGCGAAAACGGACGGGGGAGACGCGAGGAATCGAGAACTATCGACGTGACCGACGAGGACGAGGAGGAGTCGCCGCGGGTGGACGTCGACGCCGAGTTGGCGTCGATACGGAAGGAGGTCCGCGGCGACGACGGCGCGGAAGCGAGCGACGACGGGCCGGAACCGGACGGGACGCGGGACGAGGACCCCGGCGACGGGGCCTAACAGCAGTCCGCGCCGGAGCGGAACCCGCTCGCGCCGCAGCACCCTGTACCCGCAGAGCAACAGCAGACGACGCGGACCGTCAGTGATTCGCGTTCGGTCTCGTTCTCGGTCGGTGCTTCGGTCGCACAGCAGTCTGTCTGGGACATGCATCTGCCCTTCGAGACGAGCGCCCGTAAACTGGTCAGTGTCCGGATATAACGGTGGTTTCGCGGGCGAAACCGTCCCCGTCGGTTTACCTCCGAGAAGGGCGTAGACGGACGCATGAAGGGCGACGAATCGGAGACGTGGAGCGGACTGCACGACGCGCTCTCGGGGAAGTGGTCGTTCGACGTTCTCCGGCGTCTCGACGAGGGCGACGCCGGATTCAACGAACTGAAGCGGTCGCTCGACGGCGCGACGGCGAAGACGCTGTCGGCGCGCCTCCGCGAACTCCGCTGTCTCGGTGTCGTCCATCGCGAGGTGACCGCCGCGTCACCGCCGTCGACGACGTACTCGCTGACGCCGCGCGGCCGGCGGTTCGTCGCGTCGCTCCGCGAGATGGCGTCGATGGTCGAATCGGTGCCCTGCGAACCCTGCGAGGACTCGGACTGCTCGGTACCGAGCGTGGACGAGGCGGCGACGCTGGCCGCCTTGGAGGAGGAGTGTTAGCCGGAACCGGTCGGGCGGCAACGAGAGGGCAGAAACCAGGCGTACGCGGCCGACGACGACGAAACGAACGGGCGACCGCTCGACGGGGGGCAGTCTCGCGGCGGCGCGTTCAGAGGACGCTCCGGGCCAGTCCGAGGAAGATGAAGAAGCCGAGAACGTCGGTCGCGGTGGTGATGAAGATGGTCGCCGACGTCGCCGGGTCCTTGCCGATTCGGTCGAGGACCAGCGGGATCGCCGTCCCGAAGAACCCGGCGATGACGAGGTTCAACACCATCGAGACGCCGAGGACGAGACCCAACAGCGGGCTCTGATTGAACACCGTCGCGATGACCGCGACGAGGACGCCCGTGATGAACCCGTTCGCGGCCCCCGCGACCACCTCGTTGCCGACGGCGCGACTCCCCGACGACAGCGAGATCTGTCCGAGGGCGATGCCGCGGACCGTCACCGCCATCGACTGCGTCCCGGCGTTGCCTCCCATCCCTGCGACGACGGGCATGTACACCGCGAGCAGGGTGAACGCGGCGATCGTCTCCTCGAAGACGCCGACGGCCGCGGCGGCCAGAAACGCCGTCCCGAGGTTGATGATGAGCCATTTGTACCGGTATCTGACCTTCTTCAGCGGACCGTCGAGGATGCTCTCTTCCTCTTGGACGCCGGTGAACTCGTACAGCGTCTCGCTCGCCTCCTCCTCGACGACGCGCAGGAGGTCGCCGGCGTAGATGACGCCGAGGATGGTCCCGTCGTCGTCCAACACGGCGACGGAGCGCTCCGGGGCGCGCCGGAATACCTCGACCACCTCCGTGTCGGGCGTGTCGTACGTCACCACGGGCGTCTTCTCGACGTGGTCGCGGAGACGCTCGGACCCGTCGTCGGCCATCGCCAGCGCCCGTCCCGGGAGTTCGCCCACGAACTCCTCGTCGTCGACGACGAAGATGATGGGTACGACGTCGTTGCGCGCCTCGAACCGTTCGACGCGGCGCGCGGCGTCGGCGAGACTCCGTTCGACGTCGACGGTGACGTAGTCGATGTGCATCAACCCCGCGGCGGTCTCCGGGTCGAACTCCAGGAGGTACGACAGCGCGTCGCTTCGGTCCTGGTCGAGTCGGCGGAGCACCTCCGTCCGCGTCTCCTCGTCGGCGAGTCCGAGGACGTCCGCCCCCTCGTCCGGGTCGAGTCGACGCACGAATCGTCGCACCTGCCCGACGTCCATGTCGGCGAGGAGCGACTGTTGGACCGTCTGCGGGAGCGAGAAGAACACCTCCACCTGCCGGCGCCGCGAGAGCTGTGCGAACTCCGCGGCCGGCGTCGACGACGCGGCGATAGCCTGTTGGACGTCCGCCGTGTCCTCTGTCATGAGTCGAACTCTCACGGTCCTCGAAAAACGGTTACGCTCTCGGAACCGCTCCGGCGACGCACCGGCCTCGCCGACCCGAACTCAGACCGGTTCGAATCTCCGCTCCGAACCGAGAGACTTCGCCGACCCGAACTCAGACCGGTTCGAAGCGGAACCCGTCCCACTCCTGGCTCTCGGGTTCGCGGATGCCGGCCTCGGGGTCGCGGAGTTCCTCGCAGTAGACGGGCCGCACCTCGTCGCCTATCTCCACCTCGCCGGTCGTCAGTTGGCCGATGGCGCGGACGGGTTCGCCGTCCACGTCGAACTCCACGATGGCGAGGGAGTTCGGTTCGCGGACGCCCGGCGGCGGCGCCGTCGATGTGGTCCACGTGACGACTTCGGCGGTGTACTCGCTCAGGTCGACCGTTCCGACCGCCTCCTCGCCGCCGGGACCGATGAGGTGGCCGGGGTAGGTGATGCTCCCGTCGGGGTATCGGTACGCCTCCATCGCGTGCTCGTCGTTGTCTCGGCTCTCGTCGCTCATCGTCGCGCCTCCATGATAGTCGTCGTTACGCAGTTGCCAAACCCGCCGACGTTGCAGGCCAGACCCGTCTCGGCCTCGACCTGTCTATCGCCCGCCTGTCCGGTCAACTGCGAGTATATCTCGTACGCCTGCGCTACGCCCGACGCGCCGAGGGGGTGGCCCTTCGACTTCAGACCGCCCGAGGTGTTTATCGGCAGGTCCCCGTCGCGGTCCGTGACCCCCTCCTCCACCGCCTTCCAGCCCTCCCCCTTCTCGAAGAAGCCGAGGTCTTCGGACTGGAGGAACTCGAGGATGGTGAACATGTCGTGGAGTTCCGCTACGTCCACGTCGTCGGGGCCGATGTCGGCCATCTCGTAGGCCTGTTCGGAGGAGTTGACGACGCCGCCCATCGTCGTCGGGTCGGCGCGTTCGTGGACGACGTGGGTATCCGTCGCGCCGCCGATGCCCGAGATGACGACGTACTCGTCGGCGTACTCGCGGGCGACCGACTCGGGGCAAAAGAGGAGGGCCGCCGACCCGTCGGTGATGGGACAGAAGTCGTACAGGCGGAGAGGGTCCGCGACGATGGGAGAGTCGAGGACCGTCTCCAAGTCCACCTCCTTGCGGAACTGCGCGTGCGGGTTGTCGACGCCGTTTCTGTGGTTCTTCACCGCCACCTTGCCGAGCGACTCCCGCGGGGCGTCGTAGGTGTCGAGGTAGAGTCGCGCCGTGAGACCGGCGAAACTCGGGAGCGTGACGCCGTGTTTGTACTCGACGGGGTGCGTCAGCGACGCGATGACGTCCGTCGCCTCGGCCGTCGAGCGGTGGGTCATCTTCTCGCCGCCGACGAGGAGCGTCATCTCCGACGCCTCCGAGGCGACCGACTGCCACGCGGCGTAGATGCCCGCGCCGCCCGACGAGGACGTCTGGTCGATCCGAGCGGTGTAGGCGGGAACCGCCGAGAGGTCCTGCGCCAAGGCGTTCGGGACGCCCGTCTGTCCCTCCAACTCGCCGCTGGCCATGTTCGAGACGTACAGGTGGTCGACGGCGTCGGGTTCGACGCCGGCGTCGTCGAGACAGGCCTGTCCGGCCTCCGCGAGCAACTCGCGTATCCACGCGTCGCGCTGCCCGAACCGGGTCATCGACGCGCCGATGACTGCTACGCTGTCCATGCCTACCGACTCGGGGCCGGCCGCTTACTCGTTTCCCTTCCCCGCGGCCGGGGTCCACGACGAGACGGAGGCGCGGAACGAGCGACCGTCCGGTTCATTGGCTGAGCGACCGGGTGACCGGAGCGGAGTGCGCTCCCGCCGTCTCGAATGTTTTACCCCGCGGGCGCGCGGACGCCCGATATGGCTGTCTCTTATACACATCTCT
>NZ_AOIV01000042.1 GCF_000337095.1 Halogeometricum pallidum JCM 14848 | reverse complement strand
CCTCCCTCGCGCCATCAGAGATGTGTATAAGAGACAGCCTGTGGGCGCTCTCCGTCGACCGGACGCTGCTGTTCAGTTTCCCCGCGGAGTACGCCTGGATAGAGAACCACCGCTGGGCCGTCGCCGCCGTCTGCGCGGTGATTCCCGTCGCCGCCGGCGTCTACGCCCGCGACGCCCTCGCGTGAACGCGCCGGTCGGCGCCGGAGCAGACACCGACCCGCAGTCCGCCGGTTTTGCGGCGTGGGAAGTCGAAAGCCCCTTATGCACCGGCGCCCTTACTTCGAGATGGACTAGGTCGGGCAGCTAGGCCCTGCTCTTCACCCGTAACTTCGGCCTTTAGCGGGGACCGAACTCGGGCGCGTCCGGTCAGACCGGTGCGGGCCCCGGGAGCCAACGTAGAAACCTCGTCCGTCGGGGACAGCGGACCGTGGAAGCCGGCCGCAGGGTCGGTTGCACGCGGTTAATCGGTGGCAATCCGCCAGGCGCGGAAGCGAGCAGCGGACCGCCGAACGTGTGTCGCTCGACGAATCGCGGGGTGGAGGAGGCAACCGGGATTCCCCGCACCGGAACGCCGGGCAACCCCGTCGTCCACCATTCATACCGTATTCGACTCCGTAGCGACGCTGCCATCCGTCTTTTCCGCGCCCATCGTTCACGGTCGTTCGGGGTCATTCGAGCGCCTCAGGCACTGAGAGTGCCCCGCACGGGCTTCTTGGATGCTGTGATTTAACCCGCTCGGACCGTTTGGTTCGAACACCGATGGGCGAGCAAGCGGGGGGCACCTTGAGCCTCCTCCGGGACCGAGAGTTCGCGGCGCTGGCGGGGACGGCGTTCGCCCGCAGTCAAGCGTACTCGACCATCCTCATCGCTCTCGCCCTCTACGCCGAGCAGTTCGGGACCACCGGCTTCGTCGAGGGGTTGTTCGGCACCGCCTTCGCCGTGGTCCAACTGCTCATCGTTCTGCCGCTCGGTCGCAAGATAGACACCGGCAACGCCAAACGTTACCTGCTCGCCGGCCTCGCCATCAACGTCGCCGTCTTCGTGGGGTTCACCTTCGTCCAGAGTTCCGTCCACGTCATCCTCATGCGGATGGTACAGGGGTTGGGGGCAAGTCTCCTCTGGATAACCGGGTCGACCATCGTCGGCGAGATAAGCCCCGACGACGCCAGCGGTCGGTGGCTGGGCACGTACAATCAGGTCGCCGCCTTCTCCAGTCTCGCCGGCGACGTGGTCGGCGGCTACCTCCTCTACGCCTACCAGACGCACGTCGTCTACACGGTGCTCAGCGCCGTCACCGTCGGCGCGTTCCTCCTCGTCTGGGCCTACCTGCGCGAGAACCCCGGCGGTCGGAAGGACCCCGAGGAGGCGACGGGAACGGAGACGCTCCGCGCCCTCCTCGACCGCCCGATGATTCGTTCGCTGGTCGTCTTCCGACTCGCGTTCAGCGTCGGCAAGATGGCCGTCATCATCTTCCTCCCCATCGTCGCCAAAGTCGAGTTCGGTATCAACGAGTTCGCCATCGGCTGGATTCTCGCCGGCGGGAAACTGACGAAGACGCTCTCGCAGGGCTACATGGGTGACCTGACGGACCGGCTCGGTTCGAGACACCTGTTCGTCGCCACCGGCGCGATACTGTACGGTCTCGGGACGGCGCTCATCCCCCTCTCCTTTTACTTCGAGGGCGCCGTCGAACCGTTCCAGTTCCACGCCTTCGGCCGGTCGCAGGCGCTCGGCGGCGCGTTCTTCGCGCTGTTCGTCGCCTACGGCATCCTCGGCGTCGCCGACAGCATCCGCCTCCCGGCGAGTATGGCGCTGTTCGTCGAGGAGGGCGAGCGGTTCGACTCCGTGGCGTCGAGTATGTCCCTGCGCTCTCTCTCCTGGAAGGTCGGACAGGTCGCCGGTCCGGTGCTCGTCGGCAGCATCAAAGACTTCGTGTCGACGACGGCCGCCTTCCTCACCGCGGCGGCGTTCATCGTCGTCGCCACGGGCGTCTTCCTCGCGACGTACTACCGCACGGCGGACACGACGACTCGGAGTACCGTGACGGGCGATTGAGCGCGAGCGCCCGCGTCTCCGCCGACGACTGCGTCTACCTCGACAACCGCGGACCAGCGCCGTCGCTCACGGCGTAGATGGCCGAGAAAAGGTAGTAGCCGGCTCAGGCGGCCGAGGTCCGGTCCGTCTCTTCTTCGACGTCGCGGGTCGACTCGGCGTCGTCCGCCTCGGAGCTCCGCTCGCTCATCGAGCGCAGTTCTTGGTCGATTTCCTCGCGGCCGCGCTTGAACTCGCCCATCGCCTGTCCAGACGAACGCGCTAGCTGTGGGAGCTTGTTCGCGCCGAACAGGAGCACGACGATGAGGAGGACGATGAGGAGTTCGGGACCGCCGGGGATACCCGGGAACAACGGGACGAATGTGAGTGTCATCACTCCGAGTACGTGCCCGACTGTTATCAACTTGTCACCCGTTCGACCGGCGGGTACGAGGGAAAGAAACCGAGGAAGTCCGCCGCCTCAGGTCTCGTAATCGGAGCCGTCGGCGCGGCGGTACGTTTCGAGGCGTCGGTATTCGTGGATGACGCCGTCGTCCGTCAGCGACACCTCGTACTGTCCGATGATGTCCTGGGTGTCCGGGACGGACCGACGCTCGATGAGTTCGACCGTCGCGACCCAGCCCTCCTCGCCCTGCATCAGACTGGTAACGCCGTCCAACTCGCGGCCGATGAGTTGGGGGACCTGGTCTCGGACCCGGTTTCGAACGGTGACGATGTTCGAGGGTTCTTCGGAGTCGGACGCGGAGTCGGAGTGCGTCTCGTCCTGTGACTTCTCGTCGTCCGTCTCCTCTGTCTCTTCTTCCTCCTCCGACTCGGACTCGTTCCGGGAGTCGCTATCACTTTCGCTCTCTGTCGAGTCGGCTGATTCAGTCTCCTCTTCGGAGTCGGTGTCTTCTGGCACGTTGGAGTCCTCGCGTTCGTCGTCTTCGTCGGCGTCGGTCGTCTCCGCCGCGTCGGCCTCGTCGACGGTCTCGTTCTCGGGACCGTGCTGGTGACAGAAGCCGTTCTCCTTCGCGGGGCGCGAACATCGCTCGCCACCCTCGGTAACGGCCCTACACTGATCGGGCACGGGTCAAGCCTCCTCAGGACGCGTCGGGGGCCGCCTGCGGGTTCGCGCGGCGGATATCGAGCTCTTGGAGCTCCTCTAAGTCCCCCTGACTCGCTTTCTCTATTTTCGCCATCTCTGACGCATAGGTCAGGAACGTGTCTACCGAGGCGGCGACGATACGCGCCTCGACGGTCAGAATCTCGATACCGACGACGGACACGCGTGCCCATATGTCGATAACGATCCCCTTGTCAAGGATTCGGTCCAGTACGTCGGCCAAACTGGATGCATCCGGGCTATCTGCTGGCATCGTCTATTCTAGTCGCGTCTCCTTATTTAATCATTCGGCCGTCTGGGAAAATAACGGCTGAAAGTCTCCGTGGCGAGAGTTTCACGCTTCGTTTCGGCGGCGTACGAGCCAAAAGCTATACGGGTTCATCCGCCGAATCTTCCACCAACACTGCTATGAGTTCTCATCTGTACGCGTACGGCGTTATCGAGGCCGAGGACCTCGAACTGGACATCGAGGGCGTCGAGGGGGAGAGCCCGGTCCAGACCGTGACGTTCCGGACGCTGTCGGCGGTGGTGACGCCCATCGACGACGTCGACGTCGAGCGCACGGACGAGAACACGCGGGCGCACGACGAGGTGCTCAGAGAGGTGATGATGGAGGGCGACGGCCGAACCGTCGTCCCGATGCAATTCGGGATGGCGTTCAAAAGCGCGCGGACGCTCAAGAGCGTCATGCGCGGGGGTCGGCGCGCCTTCCGAAAGGCGCTGATGGACGTCGACGGGAAGGTCGAACTCGGCGTCAAGGTCGTCGGCTCCGAGGATGGCGCGCTGACGCGCGAGGACGTTGCGGCCGACATCTCGGAGCGACTCGTCGCCGTCAGCGACCAGGAGGCCGAGAACGACCTCTACTCCGAGCGCCTCCTGTTCAACCGATCGTACCTTCTCGACCGCGACGCCCAGGAGGCGTTCGGCGAGGCCGTCTCCGAACTCGAGGACGACTACCCCGACGCGACGGTACAGTACACGGGCCCGTGGGCGCCCTACAACTTCGTCGACGTCGAAATCGAGGCGCAGTAACCGTGTTCCTCCTCGACGACATCCTCCTGTGGCCGATCACGAACGTGGTGGACGTGCTTCACTCGCTCGCGGTCCAGGAGATGTACGACACCGAGTCCATCCAAAGCGACATCAAGGAGAACCAACTGCTCTACGAGATCGGCGAACGCGACGAAGCGGAGTACGAACGCGAGCGCGCCCGGTTGGAGTCGGAGTTGGACGCGGCCGAACGCGCCCGCGAGCGACTCAGCGACAAGGTGGTGGTGCAGCGATGAGCGACGAGGAGCGAGCGGAGAGGACGGAGAGCGAGGAAGACGAGATAGACGTCTCCTCGCTCGTCATCAGAGCGTTGGAACTGAGCGAGGCCGCGATGGACGACGAGGGCGAGGACGCGGAGGTGGCGGAGCTTCTGAACGACCTGCAGACCGTCGTCGACGAGGCGGATGAACTGCTCGACTCGATGGATTTGACGGACCTCCCCGCGGCCATCGACGCCGAGAACATCGACGAGATGATAGACGAGGAGAACCTGTCCGAGGCGATAGCGAACCGCGACCCCAGCGAGGCGATTCGGCTCCGAAAACTGCTCGCCGTCATCGACATCGGCAAACTCTGGGACTCCGTGGACGTGCGCGACGTCTGGCGGAACAAGCGCGAGTTCGAGGAGGCTCTCGAAGAACTCGACGAAACCGACGAGGACGACAGCCTCCCGTTCGTCGACGACCTCGCCGACGACGAAGACGAGAACGACGACGGCCTCGTGGACGTCGACGCCGAGGACGCCAAGGACGCCGTGGGGATGGGCGACGACGACGATAGAGATAACATCGAACTGCCCGACGAGGCCTACCAGACCGCGATACAGTCGAAGCTCTCCGACAGCGTCGACGAGTTCCGCGAGGGACTCGTTGCCACGCACGACCGCATCGAGCGACTCCGCGAGGAGAACCGGGAGCGCGTCGAACGCACCGGTCAGCCCGATTCGCGGAACCCGACGGCGTACTCGACGCTCGCCGCCTCGCACGGCGTCGCCGACGCCGATACGAAGTACTCGACGGTGCCGGCGGAGTCGAAGTACTCCAACGCGCCGAACCGGAAGCGGGTGTACGGGTCGCGGTTCGACCAGTTCGTCGAGGAGGACGACGATGCCTGATCCGGTCAAACCGGGGCGCGACTCCGACAGCCTCGCGGACGTGGTCGAACTCCTCCTCGACAAGGGAGTCGTGCTCAACGCCGACATCGTCGTCTCCGTCGGGGAGACGGAACTGCTCGGCATCCGCCTCCGGGCGGCGCTGGCGTCGTTCGAGACGGCCTCCGAGTTCGGACTGGAGTTCCCCTCGGGGACCGACATGGAGGCCGTCGAGGCGGCGAGCAAGCGTCGGCGGCGGGCCAAGATGTCGCCGTCCGGTCGCCCCGGACTGGAAGAAGGGGAAGGGGGGGATGACGAGGACGAGGACCGCGAGGACCGGTCCGTCGACGTGATGAACGCGACGATAGGCCGAGAGGAGAGCGAGCAGTCGGCCGACGGGAGCGAGAGCGGAGCGGAGGCGGACGGAGAGGGGAAGGCCGAGGACGAGAGAGACGACCAGGACGGAACGAGCGCCGAGAACGGCAACGGCGACGAGGTGGACGACGGGGAGGGAGAAGACGGATGACGACGATCGAAGTCGACGAGGACGGCGCGAACGGGCTGACGGCCGTCGTCATCGCCGTCGTGGAGATACTCGTCGATTCCCTCGAACGCGAGGCGATCCGACGCATGGAGTCGGGGAACCTCACCGACGAGGAGATAGAGCGTCTCGGGAGCCACCTCGCCAAGTTGGAGGAGGACCTCGAACAACTGAAGGAGGACCAGGAGATGGACCAGCAGGTCGACCAACTGCGCGGCGATTTGGACTCGCTGGTCGCCGACGCCGTCCAGCAAGTCCGCACGGAGGAACGGCGCGGGAGCGACGGCGCGGGCGCGGCACCGCCGGACGCAGGAGGGGCGCGTGAGCGACGCTGACGGACCGCCCGGCGCGGGCGATGCCGGAGACTCCACCGAGTCCGGCGCCGAAACGGAGAGAGCGAGCGACGGCCCCGACGGACGTTACCTCTACTGCGTCGTCCGCCGAGACGACGACGCCGCGGCGCGACTCGACGCGACCGGGGTCGGCGGCGCGTCGCTCTCCGTGGTCTCAACCGACCGGCTCTCGGCGGTCGTCCACGAGCGCACCGAACCGTACGAGTCGGACGCCCCCGACGAGGTGCGCGAGTGGCTGTACGACCACCAGGACGCCGTCGAGAACGTGGGCGAGGCGTTCGGGACGCCGGTCCCGTTCCGCTTCGACACCATCGTCCGCGGCGGCGACGAGACGATTCGCGGGTGGCTCAGCGCGAACGAGGAGACGCTCTCCGAGGCGCTCGATTCGCTGGCCGGTCGGTGGGAGTACCGCGTGGAGGTCGAGTGGGACCGCGACGCCCTCGCCGAACGGGTCGGCGACGACGACGAGCGACTCGCGGAACTGGGCGAGAAGCTCTCGGACGCCTCCGAGGGGACGGCGTTCCTCGTGCAGAAGCAGTACGACAAGCGGCTCTCGACGCTCATCGACCGCAGGCGACGGGGGCGCTCGGAGGAACTCGTCGCGGAACTCGAATCCCGGACCGACGACGTGCGCGAACTCGGCGACGCGCCGCAGACGCCGCTGACGGAGGCACCGACGGGGCCGACGGCCCGATTCGCCGTCCTCGCCGACGAGAGCGAGTGCGACGCCGTGGGCGAGTACCTCGACACCGTCGCCGACGAGGACGGGGCGTCCGTCCGATTCACCGGGCCGTGGCCGCCGTACACGTTCGCGCCGGATGCGCTCGAACCCGCGGAGGAGGTAGAACAACAAACGGAGGAGAGGAGGGATGGAACCGGCCCCGCCGAGTGACGACGACGCGGTGGTGGACCTCGTCGACGTGCTCCTGCGCGACGGCGCCGTCCTCGACGCCGACGTGGTCGTCACCGTCGCCGAGATTCCGCTCATCGGTATCAAACTCCGCGCGGCCATCGCTGGGATGACGACGATGACGGAGTACGGACTGTTCGAGGACTGGGACGAGCGGATACGGGAAGAGCAGCGTCAGCGCGAAGCGCGGTTCGACTCCGAACGCTGACGGGGCGGGGACCGAACGCCCGCCGGAAGCGGGTTCCGGAGACACCCCACTCGGACGCTTCGGATGCCCGTCGTGCGAACGCGTTTCGACCCGGGACACCGGACCGACTTCGAGACCCCTCGAACCCCGTCGGCGAGAGTCGTGTGGATAACTCCCGGTCGGCGGTGCGGTCGGCCGAACGGTTTCGCCGGCCGGTCCCACCCCGAGAGACCGTCGTCGCCGTACCGTCGTTAGTGTATCCGGCGAGAGTCGTGCACGGGGTGCACGCCGTGCGGGACCTGCACGAACCTCCCACTGAATCGATTCGCTCAGCGCAACGGCTCCGCGCCCGCCCGGTAGGAATCGTACGTCTCCTCGGCCCACCGACGGACGCGTTCGTCCGCCGTCTCGACCAGCGCGCGCGGCACCCCGTCGCCGTCGCCGACGCCCAGTTGCACGTCGTTCTCGAACAGACCGACGTAGAGGGGGACGGGCCGGTCGCTGACGTAGAAGTCGATGCGTCCCCGTTGCCGGAGTTCACCCATGACGTCGAGATACTTTTGCTCACTCCGTATCGTCTCGCCGACCGACGGCGAGACGACGAGTTCGTGGTCGAAGCCGTCCAGTTCCCGACCGATAGCGCGCATCGGCCGCACTCCCGTCGCCGGGAGGAGACAGCGCAACTCCGCCGCAACTTCGAGGCGTTCGACGTGTCTGTCTATCGGCGCGTACGGGTCCGAAGGCGTCGACGGGTAGACGTCGGCGTCCGCCAACCACTCCGAGGGGAGGTCGACGTCGTCGGTCGGGAACCACTCGAAGAACGGGTCAAGGCGGTCGACCGTCTCGACCGTCGAGAGGAACGACTCCAACCCGGCGGCGAGGAGTTCGCCGCCCGGCGTGACGCGGTAGAGAGCGTCATTCTCCTCGATCCACCCTCGGTCGACGAGGGCGTCGAGGTTCCGGGAGACGGTCGTTCGCGAGGCGTCGACGCCGTCGCGCAGTTCGCATCTGTTCATCGGACCCCCCTCGACCAAGCGCAACAGGAGGCGGACCCGCGCCGACGACTGCGAGACGAACCGCACGTCGTCGAGCGCGTCGGTCGAGAACTCGGACACCATCGACGTATACTGGCAGACTACAGGTATATTAACGTCCGCCTCGTCGTCCGACGACCGCGGGGCGGCGACGCCGAACGGCGGGTCGGCTCCGGAGCACGAGCGCGAGAGCGCGAAGAGTGCGACGGGCACGAATCGGCGCGCAGGTCACTCGGCCGACGAGCCGATTCGACCGCCGAGCACCGCGTTGACGACGGCGCCGCCGAGGAGCAGGAGGCCGGCGAGGTAGAGCCACAGTGCGAGCAGGAGGAAGCCGCCGAACACGCCGTACGTTCGGTACTCGCCCGTGAGCGAGAGGTAGGCGACGAACAGGCGCTGGAGAAGTGCCCACCCGACTCCCGCGAGTAGTGCGCCGGGAACGGCCTCGAAGACGCCCATCTCCACGTCCGGGAAGAGGCGGTAGAGCGGCAGGAAGGCGACGGCGGCGCCGAGAGAGACGGAGAGCGTCCGCGCGTAGCCGACGAGGGGTACGCCGCCGAACCCGTCGTACGCCATCTCCGCGCCGTAGAAGACGAGCACCGCGAACGCGACGGCGAACAGCGCCACCGCCCCGTCGCGAATCTGGTCTCCGACGGAGGTGTCGGCGGTCGTTCCGTACACCGCGGAGAACGCCGCGTCGAGCTGCCTGAATACCTTGAGCGTGCTCCACAGCAGGACGACGACACTCAGGAGCGACGCGCGAACGCGGTTCTGGTCGTCGGTGACGACGTCCGCGACGAGGAGGGTCTGTCCCGGCGTCAGGTAGCGTTCGACGCTCTCGACGACGAAGACGGCCATCGGCTCGTCCAAGAGAAATCCGGTCACGACGAACAGCAAGAACAGGAGCGGGAGGAGCGAGACGAGCGCGTGGTAGGCGAAGCTCCCGGCGAGGAGCGCCACGTTCTGCCGTTTGACCTCCAGTCGGACGGTCCGAAGCGCGACCACGACTCGGTTCGTGCGAACCGCCCGGAGGAGTCGGTCCTTCCCGGTCACGCGTCACGTCACGGGGGCCGCGGGCTTGAACGCCGCGGCCGTTCCGTCGCTTGTCCGGCCTCCGGTTCCGAGACGACGCGTTCGGAAGCGCCGTCGGCGGTGGGGCCGTCTACAGTTCCTGTCCGGTCGGTCGGATCAGGAGCTCGTTCACGTCGACGTGCGTGGGCTGGCCGACGGCGAACGCGATGGAGCGCGCGATGTCCTCGGGTCGAAGCACGTCCATCTGTTCGAGCAACTCCTTGGTCTGCTCCTGCTGTTCGTCGTCCGGGATGTGCTCTGCGAGTTCGGTGTCGACGAAGCCGGGTTCGATGAGCGTCGTCCGGATGTCGTTCTCGCCGGTGACATCCTGTCGGAGCGCCTCGGTGAAGCCGTTGACGCCGAACTTCGTCGCGTTGTAGCCGGCCCCGCCGGCCATCGCCTTCCGCCCCGCGACGGAGGAGATGTTCACGATGTGGCCCTCGCCCTGCTTCTGCATGTAGGGCAGCACCTCGTGGGTGACGTCCATCAGGCCGAGCAGGTTCACCTCGACCATCTGCCGGAAGTTGTCGGTGTCGGCGTCCTCGACGTTCTCCAACAGCATCACGCCCGCGTTGTTGACGAGCACGTCGATGCTCCCGAACTCCTCGTGGGTTCGGTCGACCATCTCGGCGACGTCGTCCTCGTCGGTCACGTCGGTGGGGACGACGAGCGTCTCGCCGCCGTCGGATTCTATCTCGTCGGCGAGTTGGTGGAGTTCGTCCTCGCGTCGGGCGGCCAGCGCGACGCTCGCGCCGGATTCGGCCAGCGCCTTCGCCGTCCGCTCGCCGATGCCCGAAGACGCGCCGGTGATTAGTGCCGCCTTCCCGTCGAGATTCTCGGTGATGGCTTCCATCGTGCTCCGACGTAGGGACGTGAGGTGAAAGAGGGGTCCGCTCGGAGCCACACTGACCGGTACTGTCGGTGTCGGGTTATCCCGCTGATACCGGTGGTTTTAGTCGGCGCGCCGTCGGCCGGCGTCGAAGAAACGGGTGTAGTTTTCGGCCGCGCGGACTACCGCGCGATGATTCGGGCCAGCCAGACGATGGGGATGACGGGTATCGCCAACCCGGTGACGATGAGGATGATGGCGATGACGATTTTCTCCGCCGTGCTCGAATCGCTCCATACCGACTGCCACATGTCGTCGATAGCCTGTGCGGTTCGTTGGATGAGTCCAGCCATGGTCGCAGAGAGGGCGGGGAGGACCGTAGTCTTCGTGGCCGGGGCGGGCCGAGAGCGACGAAGGAGAACGGAAAGTGAACTCAGGAGGACATTTTTGGTCCGTGAGGGGTGATCTCATTGATCATGGTTTCGGCGTCGGCGAAGACGGCGGGCGCGACGGCGCTCGTGGTGTTCGGAACCGTCGGACCGACCGTCGTGATGGTAATTCCGGCGGGGGTGTGCGTCGGCACGTCGGTCAACGGCGAGTTCGTCGAACAGCAGTGCCGGATGGGCGTCTCACCGGTTCTCCTGTTCAGAGCGCTCTTCGCCGTGGTCCTCGCCTCGTTGGGAGGCGGGTTGGTCGCTCAGTGGCGAGTGTCGGGCGACGCCGGGCGAGTGGCGAACCTCCTCTCCGGCGTCGTGTTGACGCTGTTCGGAGTGTTCCAGTTCCAGAGTTTCGGTCGGTGATTCTGGAGTCTCACCGTCGAGTCGCCCGCGGTGTACACGAGGACCTTCGGCCTCGTGGCGTTGGCCGCGTTCGCGGCAATCGGTCTCGCGGTTGCTTTAGTGGGTTGCGTGACGCTCTCCCGGAGCTATCGAAGGTGGTGAGCGCGGGAACAGGACAGCGGCCCGTCTCCATCTGGACTGCCCTCGTCACGGTCATCGACGACCGGGGATCGGACGTGACCGACGACCACGGGCGGGACCCGATACTCCCCCGAACTACGGACGCGCGCACGGGCAAACAGACGCTCCAGAGGTACTGCTACCAGGGTCGCGTCCTGACGTGCGACACCTCGATGCGAGTGGTCAACTAGTGTCGTCTTCTCCCTTCAGTGCCTGAAGCGATAGGAAGATGAAGAACGCTCCACACACCCGTAGGCGGGACAGATAGCCTGTCTTCCACTCGAAGGGGGACGATCCCTCGTATGCGACCCTGTTTCCGACTTCGACGTATCGTCTCGGAAAGAAAAGCAAGGTGACGCCCACTATTCCGAGGTATTTCATATAGGCAGAGTACGCCCTCTCACCTTTCAGACAGATTAGCACTGTAACTAGTCCCTCCATACGAACGTAGGAAGTGAGCCAGCGCCTCTCGACAAAGTCATCCGGGTTTTCGACGGCCAGATCCTGCATCACCGCCAAGAATTTCGCGGGGAACAACGCCATGATGACACCCGTGAATAGACCAAATCGTCTCGACATGACCGAGGTACGAGGCGAGTTAGCATGAATACCACGTCTACTCTCGGATATGAGCCGACCGGGAGCACCACGAGCAACGCGAGTGGTACGTCGGACGGCGGAGGACCGGAGGGAGTGCGCCGGCCGGGATTGTTGAACCGCGGTCGCTCTGCTCGCTTCGCTCGCGACGCTCTCTATTCAAATCCCTTTGTAGTCGCATTTTCTCTCACGGCTCACTCGTCGCTACGCTCCTCGCTCGCGGTGTTCGAGAAAATGCGCCGGCCGGGATTTGAACCCGGGCCATGAGCTTGGAAGGCTCAGGTCCTACCACTAGACCACCGGCGCGCTTCGCTCACGTTGTTCGCTCGCGCGCCGGGCCGCCACCTCACTTCGTTCGGTGACGACACCGGCGCTCGCTTCTGGAACGAACGACGCTCACTCGTTCTTTTTCGACCACGGAATAAGGGTGTTACCCTTCGCCGTCGCGGGTGGGGAACGCACCCACGCCGGACTCTCGTCGTCGCCTCACCCGCGACACTCGTGGCGCAGGAGTTCGACCCGGCGGGTCGGCTCCGGACCGTCGAGTCGGGTCGGCTGTTCGACGTACGACACCGTGAGGCTCGTCAGGTCGTCCTCGTGCGCTCGGTTCCAGCGCTCGCACAGGTACGCTGCGAACGTCCGCTGGCGCGCCGTATCGCCCGAGTAGCGCAGTTCGACGAGGTACTTCCGCCAGCGTACGCTCGGGAACATCGCCCGCGTCTCCGGTCGCTCGCCCGCGAGCGGTGCCGACCGGTAATAGGCGTCTATCCGCTCGCCGGATTCGAGTTCGCCGGGGGCGACGTACCAACCGTCCACCGTGGCCGGCGTCGGCGCGAACATGGTCCACGGACTCCGCGTGAGGTCCACTCCCGCGGGGTCCTCCTCCGGCGGCGGTACCGCACCGAGGGCGACGGCGTTCCAGACGAGTGCGAGCGTCAGGAGCGCCGCGGCCGCCGCGGGGACGACGCGACGGCCCATGCGGCGGGCCGCCGAGAGCGACCGACGAACGGTCGGCGTCGGTCGGCGGACCCCGACCCCGGCGGAGGGAATCCGCCCTCCGACCCGCGCCGCCGAGCGTTCGAGCGACGCGGGAATCCGGGCTTCGACCCGGTCCCACACCGGCGACGGAAGAAAGGGGACGAGCGCCGCGACGGAAACGAGCGGAAAGAGGCCGAGCCGCAGGGTCGCGAGCATCCCGAGGTGCGCCGACGCGAACGTCAGTGCCAGCGCCGTCCGGAGGCGACCCCGCGAGAGCACCAACAGCGGAGCGACCGAGATCAGGCCGAGCCAGAACCAATCGAACGCGCGGAGCAGCGACGGAACCCCCGTCAGAACGTCGCCGAGGCGGAGGGAGAACCGCTGGAGGCTGAACACGTAGCGGACCGCGTCGCCGCGAAGCCAGAGGTCCCCCCGGTGCTTGAGCGCCGCGTTGACCGCATAGACGAGGACGACCTGCGACAGCAGTCCGGCGGACGCGAGACTCGCCAGCCGTCGCCGAGAGGAACCGTCCCGGCGCCGCGCGTCGAGCGACCAGCGCCCGCCGAGCGGAAGGAGCGCGCTCCACAGGAGCAGTCGCCGGAGGAGCGCGTCGCCGCCGTTCAGCACGGCGGGGTTGCGAAGGTGCAGCGAGACGAGGAGAACGAAAGAGAGTACCGTCGTCGTCCGCGTCCGGTAGCCCGCGAGCAACGACACCGCGAGGAGACCGGCGAGGAGGAACAGCAGCGCTTGGAACCACGCCGCCCCGGAGAGGGCGTGTAGCGAGTAGCGCAGCGCCGGATACTGCTCGGCCAGCACTCCGCGGGGCGCCATCCCGGCGTCCGTATAGAACGCGCGGAGGTGGCGGGCGCGGAGCAGGAGGTCCGCGAGCAGCAGCAGACCCAGCGAAATCCGGAGCGCGGCCAGCGCTCGGGCGTCGACGCCGAACCGGGCACCGAGCGCATCGGCCAGTCGCGCGGGGAGGGGTCGTTCGGACGGGGGACGGTCCGTCTCGCTCATCAGGAGAGTATCACGACGACTCGCGCGTTTGAATCGTTCGGTCCGACCGTCTAGTCGTCGGCCGCGGGTTCAGCATCGGGTTCGATGGGCGGCGCGCGCGCCTCTTCGTACTCGTCGGCCGCGGCGTGGATTCGGTCGCCCAGACCGGGCACCTCGTCGGGCGAGACGTCGCCGCCCTCCCGGATTTCGTCGAGGCTCCGGGGGAACTCGCGCAGTTCGTAGTGGATGGCGAGGCCGGCCTGCGCGCCCTTCCCCATCGCGACGGGGACCTGGTTGTGGCCGGGCGTGAGGTCGCCGACGGCGTAGACGCCCTCGGCGCTCGTCTCGCCGTCGTCGTCGACGGGAACCGTGCCGTCGTCGTTTATCTCGCAGCCGAGTTGCTCGGCGAGGTCGGTGTTGTACTTCGACCCGTACATCGGGAAGCCGCCGCGGTACTGTCTGACGACTCCATCTTCGAACTCGAACGACTCCAGCCAGCCGTTGTCCGATTTCGTCATCGAGGCGATTTCCTCCTCGACGACGTCGACGGGGTGTGCGCGCAGTTGCTCGTCGGTCTCATCGCTCCACTGCGGGTCCTCGCCGCGCAGGAGGAGGTCGACCTCGTCGGTGAAGTTGAGCATGATCATTGCGACGTGGGCCGCCGACTCGCCCGCGCCCATCACGAACACCGGTCGGTCGATGAACATGTACGCGTCGCAGTGCAGACAGTAGTGCAGGCCCTTGCCCGTGCGCGGCACCGGCGGGTCGGGTCGCTCGTCGTTGAACCCCATGCCGAGGACGACGCGGTCCGCGACGAACGCGGTGTCGTCGGCGACGAGGCGAAATCGGCCGTCGTCCAGTCGCGTCGCCTCCGAGACGAACCCCTGGTGGATGTCCGCGCCGTACGACTGAATCTGCTCGCGCCCCGTCCCGAGGAACTCGTTGCCTGAGACGTCTTCGGTGACGCCGACGACGTTGTGCGTGTCGAGCATCATCGCGGCGCGGCCGCCGCCGCGGTCCACGACGACGGTGTCGTGGCCCAGTCGGGCCGTGTACAGCGCCGCCTGCAGGCCCGCCGGACCGCCGCCGACCACCGCGACTTCGTACTCCTCCGCGTCGTCGATATCGGTCATGTGTTCCCCGATTACCGCCGAACCTTCTTAAACGCAAAGCACGCGTGCGACAGTGGTGGCCACCCGTCGCGCGGTAGCACGGGGCGGAGTCCGCCGGTGCCGGCGCTCAGGACTCGACGACGGCGTAGCAGTTGCCGCTGGAGACGAACGAGTCGACTACCGACAGGTCGGACGCCTCCAAATCGGCCGCGAACTCCTCGGCGTCGTAGATGTGGTAGTAGCGGGGGACGCGTTCGCCGCCGGGCAGCGTCCAGTCCACCGTCGTGTCGAACCCGCTTTCCCGACGGAACCGGTCGTGTTCGACCGACCACGCGCTGACGAGCGCTCGCCCGCCCGACGCGAGGACGCGCGCGAGTTCCGAGAGGCTGGTCACGCGCGCCTCGCGCGGGCGGAGGTGGTGCAGCGTCGCCACGTAGACGGCCACGGAGACGGTGTCGTCGGCCAGGGGGAGCGAGGAGGCGTCGCCCTGCACCAAGTCGGCCGCGAATCCACGCTCTGCGGCCCGTTTGCGCGCTTCTTCGAGGAGGCCGCGACTCGCGTCGAGGGCGACCACGCGCTCCGCGAACTCGGCCATCGCCTCGGCGTGCCGGCCGTTGCCGCATCCGAGGTCCAGTCCTCGAGTCGTCTCCGCCGCCGATTCGACCGTCGCGGCCGCCTCGGCCGCGTGGTCGTCGAGGAACGCCCGCACCTCCGGCCACGGATACTCGCGCGTCGAGGAGAAGTGTTCCGCGATGCGGTCGTACGTCTCGTGCGGCATCTCGGCGTCCGCGGGGGACTCCTCGCCGCCTCCCCCGCGCGACCCGTCGTCTCGGCCCATAATCGAGGGAGGCGAGCGGCGTACAAAGCCGCCCCGACTCGGAGCCGGCGGGTGGGACCGACTCAGAGGAAGAGAAACAGCGCGTACGACAGCGAGAGGAGGACGACGGCGTGCTTCAGCCCGTCGAACACGCGCCCCTCGCCGAGTTGGCCGGCGATGAGGCCCGAGCAGACGGCCTGAATCGACGCCGCGTGGAAGAACAGCAGTTCGTACGCGCCGGTGTTCACCGTGCTGAGGCCCGAGAACACGCCCGTCGAGACACCCTGCACCTCCCCGCCGCCTATCGCCGCCGACTGGCTCGCCGACTCGATGGCCGGGATGAACGCGAGCGTCAGGGTGACGACGATACCGAGGAAGACGAAAAACGAGATGTAGATGACGACGAGGTAGGTCAGCATCTCCTGTCGGCGTTCGCGGCGGAGGCGACGGCTGTCCTGCGCCTCGTTGGCGGCGATGCGAAGCACCGGCGCCACCTCGCCGCTGGCGGCGACGGCGTTCGTGATGAGCGTCACCGCGCGGGACACCGTCGGCGCGCGCGTCCGCCGGTCGAAGCCCTGGAGCGCCTCGCGGACGGAGGCGCCCCACTGCACGTCGCGCCGCGTGCGCCGGAGTTCCTCGGTGAGCGGACCGAGGTCGCTGTTCGCGAGGCGTTCGAGGCTCTTCACGATGGTGACTCCCGCCTCGTTGACGCTGGCCATCCGGTCGAGGAAGTCGGGCATCTCCCGCTCTATCGCCTTCAGCCGGCGCTTGCGGACCTCGTAGGCGACCGTCACGCCGGCCATCGAGAGGATAGCCAGTTCGACTATCGACCCGTCGACGACGGCGGCGAACGCCGACCACGTCCCCTCGGCGCCCGGCGCGACGGCCGCGCGGAGCGCTTCGACGGCGGCGCCCGCGTCGAGCGTGAGGGCGACCCAGAGCAGACCGACGGGGACGGTGACGAACAGCGTGTAGAGCGGCGCGTCGAGCATCGTCTGCGCCGGCCGCGCGAGCAGTCGCGTCACCGACGAGACGCGGTCGTACACCGCCAGCCGCTCGCGGTTGGCCCGCCACCGGTCGCCGGCGACGACGTCGGCGCCGCCGTCGGTGACCGTCGCCGGGGTCGTTCCGTTCGTCCCCCGTCCGGGAACGGCGTCCGACCCGGCGGCCGCGTCGTCGGCCGTCTCGCCGTCGGTGCCGTCCGCCCCGCCCGGTCCGCGGAGCGACTCGGTGACGCTGTCGACGTAGACGACGAACCCGGCGCTGGCCAGCGGTATCGCGACGTAGCTGACGATGCGGATGAGCGGGAGCGTGTCCTGCATGACGAGGCCGATGACGACGAGGATGGTGATGAAAAAGAGCGGCCCCGCCACGAGGACGGTGACGTACGCCTCGGCGAACGTGGCCAAGAGTTCGAGGTACTGCTCCTGTTGGGCCTCGGACTCCTCTTGAAACCGGTCGTACTGCTCGCGGAGGAACACCGAGAGGCTCTGCCCGCTGGCGAGCACGCTCGTGAGGTTCTGCGAGAAGTCGTCGAGCCGCTGGCTCGGCGTCCGCTCGGCCATCCGCTGGAGCGCCGTCGGCAGGTCCGTTCCGAACGTCTGGGCGTCTCGGACGGCGACGCCGAACTCCCGCGCCGCCTGGCCGTACACGCTCTGGTTCTCCGTCAGCGTCGTCAGCACCGTCTGGAACGGCATTCCCGACCGGGAGAGCGCGTAGACGAACGCGATGGTCTGCGGGAGCGTCGCGTCTATCTCGATGCGGCGGGCCCGCGCCCGTTGGGAGAGATACTGCCAGCGCGCGAGGTACGTCCCGAACGCCATCGCCGCCCCGACGGTGGCGCTGGAGGTGAGAAGCAGCAGGAACAGATGCATCGCGGAGAGGTCCGGAACCGACGCGAGCGACGCCAGGAACGACAGCGGACCGGGGACCGCCGCGCGGAGCGTCGACGCGGAGACGGCGAACGTTTGGACAACGAGGGCTGCGAGGTAGACGCCGAAGACGCTCCCCGAGACGCCCGCCACGCCGGCCATCAGGAGCGTCTTCGAGGCGTAGGCGCGGTGGCTCGTGCCGACGAACGCCGCGCGGAGCGACTCCTCCTGCCGCCTGCGCCGCGGACTCTCCCGCGTCACGTACCGCCCGAACAGGGGAAGCGAGAGGCGGGTGAGAAGCAGGTCCGCGCGGGGGCTCACCGGCGAGAGCGCCGCCGGGAGGCAGAACAGCACCGCGAGGACGAGCGGAAGGTAACCGACGGCCATACTACTCGTTCTCGCCTCCCGCGACGGCCAGATCGTCCGCGTCGCCGGCCTTCCCGCGGCCGCCGACCTCCGATTCGAGCCGCGACATCGCGCGCTCGGGGTCGGCGTAGTACTCGTTGACCAAGGCGGTGAACCGCCGGTAGTCGTCGGTGTCCGTCTCGACGAGGAGGCGGAGGAACCGCTCCCGGCGGGCCACCTCCCGGCGAAGGCGGGCGCGGTTCCAGCCGCGGTCGTTCTGAATCTCCGTGAGCAGCGCGGAGTTGCGCTGGGCGAACGTGTCCGTCTCGGCCTCCCAGGAGAACGCCCGCGAGTAGTCGAGTTCGCCGGTTCGCTGGTCGATGCCGCCTATCTCCCCGATGGCGCGGGAGCGTCTGACCCGTTCGCCGTCCGACCGGGTGAGCGTCTGGACGCACAGCAGGTCGAGCGACTGGACCATCGCGCGCGGGACGTTGATGGGTTCGTTCTCCAGTCGGTTGATGACCGTCTCGATACTGTCGGCGTGCATCGTCGAGAACGTCGTGTGACCGGTGTTCATCGCCTGGAACAGCGTCACGGCCTCCTCGCCGCGCACCTCCCCGACGATGATGAACTCGGGGCGGTGCCGAAGCGCCGACCGCAGCAGGTCGTACATGTCGATGTCCGACCCCTCGTGCGCCCGACTGCGCGTCACCGAGGAGAGCCAGTTGTCGTGGTGCAGGGAGAGTTCGCGGGTGTCCTCGATGGTCAGCACCTTCGAGCGCGGCGGGATGAACATCGACACCGCGTTCATCGCCGTCGTCTTCCCGGAGGCCGTCCCGCCGGCGAAGATGAGGCTCTTGTTGTGCTCGATGCAGAGCCACAGATAGGCCATCTGCTCGACGGAGAACGTGCCGAACCGCACGAGGTCGACGGGCGTGAACGGGTCGTCGGCGTACATCCGGATGGTGAACGCCGACCCGTGCGGCGTCACCTCCTCTCCGAGGGCGAGTTCCGCGCGCGACCCGTCCGGCAGCGTCGCCCCGACGACGGGGTCGCCGACGCTGACGTGCCGTCCCGACCGCTGGGCGAGGCGGACGACGAACCCGTCGAGTTCGGCCTTTCCGAAGGAGACGTTCGTCTCGATGTCGGTGTACTCGTCGTGGTAGGCGAATATCGGCAGGTCGTAGCCGTCGCAGGAGATGTCCTCGATGTGCGGGTCGGCCATCAGCGGGTCGATGCGTCCGTAGCCGCGGAAATCCCGGAGCAGGTAGTACGACAGGGTATGGAACGTCGCCATGTCGACGTCGAGGCCGTACTGTTCGAGCAACGCCCGCAGTTCGCGGCGGACCGTCGCCTCGTCGGCGGCCGTCTCCGACCCGTACAACAGGGGGTCGCGGATGTCCTCGCGGACGCGTTCGAGCACCTCCCCCTGGAAGTCGTCCAGGTCCGGTTCGACCGCGTAGTAGCGGTGCGTGCTCGCCTCGTCGTCGTAGGTGAGAACGACGTAGGCGTACGGCGCGTTCACCCAGTAGCGGTCGACGACGTCCTCGCCGTCCGGCACCTCGAACGAGGCGAGTTCGCCGTCCGCGGGTCGGTACGGTCGCACGTCGATGTTCGACCCGCGGAGCACCTCGGCGGCGCGCACGAGTCGGCGCCGCACGTCCGCGAAGGCGGCCGCGAATCCGGACCGTTCCGGCGGGGTCGAATCCGCCGGCTCTTCGGACGCCGTCGCGCCGGTATCGCGCGCCGGACCGCCGTACTCCGCCGATGCGGCGTCCGTCTGTTCCCCCGTCTCCCCCATGTCTAAGTCCCTCTCTGACATTGCGTCCACGTCCGATACGTCACCGACACTTGCGCTCGAAGCGACTTAACATAATGGGTGAATTTCACACCCGTCGGTGTCGCGCGGGACGTTCAGGTCCGGTCGACCGTCAGGAGCACTCCCGCGAACGCGAGGTAGAAGACGACGCCGACGGGGAGGGGGACGCCGGGGAACCCGCGGGTGACGAGGAGGTAGGTGGCGACGGCGAGGACGACGCCGCCGAGTCCGAGGAGTGCGCCCAGGAGGCGGACCGGGTCGACGGGACCGGACTCGAACGCCTCCTCGCGGGCGTAGTAGGCGACGGAGGCGGCGACGGCGACGGCCAGCACCGTCGCGCCGACGACCCACACCTCGTAGGCGAGTCGGATGGAGTTGCCGACCTGGAAGGCGACGGCGGAGAGGGGGTCGGAGACGGCCACCGCGTCGGCGAACGGGACGCCGAAGGCGTATCGAATCTGGAAGAAGGGGAACCGGACGAACAGCACCGACCCCCCGGAGACGTCGGGGGAGTACGTTACGTTCCACGGCAGCAGCGCCGACAGCCACGTCAGGACGACGGAGAGCGGTCCCGCGTACTCCGAGCGGACCCAGACCATGGCGGATGGGTGCGAGCGATCCGGTAAAAGCTACCGACTCCGGTTCCCGCCGCCCGTCGGCGGATTCCCCGCACAGCGTCTCAGTCGCACGAAGTGTGTTGGGGCGTTACGTTCATACACCGTGGCGCCCAAAATCGAGGTACGGAATGAGGCGCGACTACTTCGAGTTGGACGTTAAACAAATTGACTGGGTCGAGACGGGCGGATCCCCCGAGAAACCGTTAGTCCGTATCGACTTTCACGGTCCGGAGGAGACGCTCACGGACCGACTCACCGACCCCGACGGGGAACTCCTCGACGACGCCGAGACGGACGTGGCGTTCCGTCTGCAGGGCGACGTCGACGACCCCGGCGCATCGGGCGTGGTGAGCGTCACGAACCGCATCACCGGTGACTTCGTCCTCGAACTGAACGAGGACGCGGACGACGTGCTCCGATTCATCCGCGCGGCGCGAGAGTACGGTAAATCCGCCGACGGGGAGGACGGACAGTATCGGGTCGAAATACGAACGGACGGCGGCGAGACGGTCATCTACGAGAAGCGGACGTTTCTCGTGTACGACTCCGAGGGGAACCTGCTTCGCGGGCACAGTCTCATCCCCTCGGGCGTCGAACTCTGAACCCGTGCGGTCCTTCGCGCGGCGGACGTGAAACCGCACCGAATATATCCCTCTCCTCGCTACGTAGCGTCGTGGAGAACGTAACCGACCGCACGAGCAACCCCTTCGGGATGAAGCCCCCGTGCGAACGGTTCGTTCCGGGATACGGCGACGCCAACGCGGATTTTCACGTCATCGGCGACTACCCCGGCGTTCACGGCGGGGAGACGACGGGCGTCCCCTTCACCGACGAACCGTCCATCCGCCTGCAGGCGGCCCTCGCGGAGGGAGGGCTCTTGGAGGCGACCGGCGACCGACCGACCGTCTCGAAAACGTTCCTCTCGTATCTACACATGTGCGTCTCCGAGGACACCCCCTCGCAGAGCGACTACGACGACATGGAACGCTTCTTCGACGCCGAACTGCGCGCCATCGCCGCGCACGTCCTCCTGCCCGTGGGCGCGCGAGCGACGACGTACGTCTTGGAGAACTACACCGCGCAGGCCCGCAAGATAACGGTCGACATGGAGGAACTACACGGCACCGAGATACGCGGAAGCGGGTTCCTCGTGCTTCCCATCGCCGACCCCGGCGAGTGGGACGACACCCACCACGACCGACTCGTCGAGGCCATCGACGTCCTCACGTCGACGGATTTCCGACGGGAGACGGACCTCGGACGCTTCACCGCCGGCGGCGACCCCTATCTCGTTCGGTAACGCGGCTCACGCCCGCTATTCTCACGGTATAACCCACCACGCTTGCGGATTCTGTGGATTAGTGGCCAGAATGACGTTCGATTAAGGAGTAAAGACCATTACAATTGAACGTGTTTTTGGTTTTATGTTCAAATACGGGACGAACACCCATCATATGACCGGTACTCGGAGTGGAGTTAGAAGGAATTGGCATCAACACAGGATTTTTCACTACAACCGTCAAAGCGGGTAGTGACGCGCGTGGTACTAACCACCGGGCGCGTCAGGTAAGGAACTGCGAGACTGGTGCTCTTCGCAGTGGCTTGGTCAGTCCGGGGTCCGCGTTCGCCGCGGTCCCCGCTTCCTTCTCGGAACGATACGCTTCAGTCGAGACGCCGCACGTCGATACCGCCGTTCCCCGCCCGGAGCGTCAGCGACGGGCCGCCGTCGCCGAGGGTCCCCGCGACGCGCGTCGGCGAGACGGTGGCGTCCGTGAGTTCGAGGCCGGAGACGTCGACGCCGCCGTTGGTCACGCGCGCCTCGAGCGCCGCGTCGAGGTCCGGAGCGACGGCCGCGTCGATGCTCCCGTTCGACGCGCTGACCTCCGTGTCGCCGCGTATCGCCGGAATCTCGACGTCGATACCGCCGTTACCGGCGGTGACTCCGTCGATGCCGCCGACGTCGCTCGCACTGACGCCGCCGTTGCCGGCCGCGAGCGTCAGGAACCCTGGCATCCCCGCGGCGCGGACCCCGCCGTTGCTCGCGCGGAGCGTCGCGTCCCCGGAGACGCCCTCGGCGTCGACGCCGCCGTTGGTCGTCTCCGCGAGGAGCAACGCCATCGACGACGGGAGTTCGACGGTGAGGTCCGTCGTGACCCGGTTGACTCCCGGCGGGTAGACTGCCTCGAGCGTCAGAACGCCGTCGGTGACCGACCGGTTCACCGTCACTCGGTCGAGGACGTCTTCGTCGACGTTGAACCCCCGCTTTACCACCTCGACGCGGACCGCCTCGCCCTCGCCGGCGCGGACGGTCACGCCGCCGTTCCGGTTCGACACGCGCGCGCCGGTGGCGTCCGACGGCGTCACCTCGAAGGACTCTTCGACCTGCGTCGACAGTCCGGGGGCGGTGCATCCGGCGAGGGCGCCGACGGCGCCCGCGCCCGCCGCGGCCAGCAGTCGGCGACGGCTCAGGGGTTCGACGGGTTCGACCATGCCCGAAAGTGGTCAACCGGAGGATAAGAAACCCGGCGTCAGAGCTGGTCGGCCGCGCGGCGCAGGGCGTCGTACCCGCCCGTCCGGAGGGGGTCGCCGTGGCCGACGCAGGCGACCTCGAACGAACCGATCCGTTCGACGAGGTCGGTCAGGCTCTTCTCGTTGCGGTCCACGTCGTAGCACATCAGCCACGGCAGCGGTTCCAGTTCGCCGTCGGACTCCCGGACTAAGTCGCCGAGAAACGCCGCCCCGTGGCCCGGGTGGTGGTAGACGACGTGGCCGGGCGTGTGGCCGGGCGTCCGGTAGGTGACGAAGCCGCCAACCTCGTCGCCGTCGCTGACGCGGACCACCTCGTTCGTCGGCGCGTCGACGAACAGGCGGAGGGCGCGTTGGAGCGCTCCCTTGTGGTTCCCGGCGGGCGGGTCTGCGTCGCCGAGGAGAAAGGAAGCGTCCGGTTCGGCCGCGTGTATCGGCACGTCCTCGTCGAGTCCGAGCGTGGCGAGCGTTCCGACGTGGTCGACGTCGAAGTGCGTGAGGAGCACGCGGTCGATGTCCGAGGGGTCCACCGCCGCGGAAGAAAGCATCTCGAGCATCCGCTCTCCGTCCCACGGCGTCCCGGCGTCGACGAGCGTCAGCGTCCCGTCGTCGTCGACGAGGTAGGCGTTCACGCCGCGACAGCGGAACCGACGCACTGCTCCGGATTCGAGAGTCATACGGTCCGTTCGGCCCGGAGCGACAAAAAGTCGGGTTCTCCCCCGGTTCGGTCGCCGCCTCCGCGTCAGTTCGGCGCGAACAGCGTCCGCCCCACGTCGACGAGGAAGGCGGTCACCGCGAGAGCGGGGACGGCGACGACGAGAGCGAGCGTGAGACCCGCGGCCGGGGCGACGACGAGGGGTCCGAGCGCGAGCGACGCGAGCGGCGCAAGCGCCCCCAGCGGGTAGAGATACAGCGAGAGGCCGGCCGTCCCGTGACGGAACCGGAGGGCGAACGCGACGAAGACGGCGGCGAGGAGCGCCGCGCCGAGGGGGAACGCGAGCGCCGGACCCGGCGCGGACCCGGCGGCGTCGAGCGCGAACGCCCCCGGCGACGCGAGGCCGGCGTCGGCGAGAAGCGCCGAGGCGGGCGAGGTTTCGACCGCCGCGGCGAACGACGAGAGCGCGGCGGCGTTCGCCCGGAGATAGACCGCGAGACCGGCGAGGTAGACGACGCCCGCGAGCAACGAGGCGGCCCACGCGTACCACAGCGACCGGGGCGCAGAGGCGGCCGACGCCGACGACACGGTGGCCGAAGAGACCGACCCGGCGCCGCCGGATCCGGCCGCGGACGCCGACCCCGCGCGAGTCGAGCGGTTCGCGGAGTGGGCGGCGCCCGTCCGCGAGGGACCGGTCGTCGAGCGGGACCGACCGGTCGACTCCGCCCGCGACCGACCGGCGTCGCGGGTCCGACCGCCGGTTCGAGCACTCGCCCCCGCCGACCGGGTGCGGTCCGCCGAGGAGTCGGCGGACGCTCCCGACGCGGAACCGGCGGACCCGCCGCCGGCCGCGGCGGCGCGCTTCTGCCACCGTCCGCCGCCGTCGTCTCGGCGCTCCATGCCGGCCGTCGGGAGGCCGTCGAGTCGCTCGGCCACGTACCGCTCGTGGCCCATCCGGTCGTACGCCGCACGCTTCGTCTCGTCGGAGAGCACCTCGTAGGCCGCTCGGAGGGTCTTGAACTGCACGCCCGCCCGTGCGTCGTCGTTCACGTCCGGGTGGTACTCCCGGGCCTTCCCGCGCCACGCCCGCTTGACGTCGGCCGGGGCGGCGTCCTCGGAGACCCCCAGCAGGTCGTAGAAATCGTCCATTCGATCATCATAAGATACGAATTTCACTGATTTTAATGTATCGGAGGATACACAGTCAGCTCGCAGACACGAGTGCGGCCACGCCGAACAGGAAGAGCGCTCCGACGACGGCGACGGCGGCGGCGTATCCGTGTATCTGCCAGGCGCGCCTCAGATCCGCGCGCCGGGCCGCGTCGTCGGTCACCCGCCGCCTGTCGTTCCCGCCGGCCGACACGTCGTAGATGCCGAGCGAGGCGAACCCGGTGCAGAATCGGAATCGGGTCTGGAAGTAGCCCTCCGCCGCCCCGAACAGGGGGAACGCCGCGAGCGCCAGCGCCCACCAGGGGCCGTCGAACCCGAACACCCACGTCACGAGTCCGAGCGTGAGGAGGGCGGCGACGGCGCCGAGGAGGGCGCGTCGGCGCTGTTCGGCCTCGCCGATGTTGCACTCACCGGGCCGGTACTCGACCATGGCAGAACGTGGACCGTCGACGGGTGAAACCTTACCGCTCGAGGCGCGCTCCTCCGGTTCCGAGACGCCGCGGCGCCTCGCTCTCCGGGATGCCAACCCTCAACACCGTACGCGCCGTCGCGCGTGATATGGACCTCCATCGCATCCGACTCGGGAACACAGTGTTCGAGGGGCGGAACAACGCGTACCTCCTGCCCGGCGAAGAGACGACGCTCGTGGACGCAGGGGCGTCGCTCGGAGAAATTCGGGCCGACCTGGACGCCGGACTCGACGAAGCGGGTCTCGACGTGACCGACATCGACCAGATTCTGCTCACCCACTGGCACGCCGACCACGCCGGCCTCGCGGGCGAACTCCAGGCAGAGAGCGGCGCGGTCGTTCGCGCGCACGAGGCGGACGCCCCCCTCGTCGCGGGCGAGGAGTCGGCCGTCTCGGCCGAACGCGACCTGCGACAGCGCCGGTTCGAGGAGTGGGGCGTTCCCGACGGCAAACGCGCGGAGTTGGCCGGCTACCTCGACACGCACGAGGACTTGGAGGGCGAACCGGCCGACGTCGTCTCGATGACCGACGGCGACCGTCTACCCGCCGGCGACGGCGAACTCGAAGTCGTCCACCTGCCCGGTCACGCCGCGGGGTTGGTCGCGTTCGCCTTCGAGGCCGACGGTGAGGGCGAGAGCGGGGAGGCGACCGAACGGGCGTTCGTCGGCGACGCCATCCTCCCGAAGTACACGCCGAACGTCGGCGGCGCGGACCTCCGCGTTGAGCGACCGCTGCAGACGTACGTCGACAGCCTCCTCGCCCTCGTCGACCGCGACCTCTCGCGCGCCTTTCCGGGACACCGCGACCCTATCGAGGACCCCTCGGACCGCGCGCTGACCATCCTCGACCACCACCGCGACCGAACCCGACGCGTCGTGGACGTTCTGGACGAGCACGGCCCCCTCGACGCGTGGACGGTCAGCGCCCGCCTGTTCGGGGAGTTGGAGAACATCCACATCCTGCACGGCCCCGGCGAGGCGTGGGCGCACCTCGACCACCTCGTCCACGCGGACGTGGCGGCCCGCGACGGCGACGAGTACCGACTGGTCGAGTCCGACCCCGACGTGTCGGCGCTATTTCCCGAGTAGCGTCCGTCGCGAGCGACGCGCCGTCCGGTCCGGCCGGGGGAACTATGGAAACGGCCGACGGTTAGTCGACCGTGCCATCACACACTGAGTGGACGGAGCGGCAGGACTCGGCGACCGTCGACGTCGACGGACACGACCTCGACGTGGCGTTCTACGACGAGGGGTCGGGCGACCCCGTCGTGCTCCTTCACGGGATTCCGACGTGGTCGTACCTCTGGCGCGACGTCGTCCCCGGCCTCGAAGACGAGCGCAGAGTGATCGTCCCCGACATGGTCGGCTACGGCAACTCGTCGATGGAGGACGGCTTCGACCGGTCGATCCGAGCGCAGGAGGAGATGGTCGACGGGTTGCTCGACGAACTCGGTGTCGAGACGGTCTCGTTCGTCGGGCACGACCTCGGCGGCGGCGTCGGCCTCCGGTACGCGTCGCACCGACCGGACGCCGTCGACGAACTCGTCCTCTCGAACGCCGTCGCGTACGACTCGTGGCCGATCGGGACCGTCGCGAACCTCGGGTTGCCGTCGACGGTCGAGGAGAACGGCGTCGACGGCCTGCAGGAGATGCTCGACGGCCTGTACCGGAAGACGCTCTTCGACGACGACCCGAGCGAGGAGTTCGTCGAGGGGATGAAAGCGCAGTGGCGGTCCGAACGAGCGGCGGTCTCCCTGTGCCGAAACGCCGTCGCGACGAACACGAACCACACGACCGAACTCGACTACGGGGCCATCGCCGCCGAGACGCTCCTGCTCTGGGGGACGGACGACGAGTTCCAACCCGTCTCGTACGCCGAGCGACTCCGGGACGACCTGAGCGGCGCCGAGGTGAGGGGACTCGACGACGCGGAGCACTGGGTGATGCAGGACCGACCGGACGCCTACCGCGAGGAGTTGCGGTCGTTTCTCGTCGAGTAGACGGAGACGAAATACTGAAACGCCGCCACCGGAAAGGGGAGTGCATGGAACTGCGGGTCATCAACAAGACGGACGAGGAACTCCGCCTCGAAATCGCGGGCGAGGACCACACCTTCATGAACGTCATCAAAGGCGCCCTGCTGGAGACATCGGGCGTCGCCGCGGCGACGTACGACATGAACCCCGAGCAGTCGGGCGGCCAGACCGACCCCATCCTCTCGGTGAGGACCGAACCGGGCACGGACCCGCTCGACGCCCTCGGGGACGCCACCCGGCGCGTGCAGGACCTCTCGGCGGACTTCACGAACGAGTTCGAAGCCGCGCTGTAGCGGTCTCGGTTACTCGGGGCGGTACGTCTTCTCGCCGGCGCGAATCGGCACGTCCAGCCAGTTCTCCATCGGAACGAGCGGACACTCGTAGCGTTCGCTGTAGGCGCAGAACGGGTTGTACGCCGCGTTGAAATCGAGAACCCAGGCGTCGCCCTCTCGGTCGTCGGGGTCCTCTAAGTCCAGATACCGCCCCGCGCCGTACGTCTCCTCGCCGCTGGTCTCGTCGCGGAACGGCACCCACAGGCGGCGCTCGTCGGGGTCAGAGCGGTAGGCGTCGAGCGTCACCTCTTCCCCTCGGACCTCGAAGGCGAACGACCCCCACACGAGGTAGTCGCGTTCGCCGTCGGTCGTCGTCTCGACGGTGATGGTCTCTTTCGTCTCGTACTCGTCGAGTTCGACGGCGAAGCGGTAGGACTCGTTCGGGTCGAAGTAGGAGAGGCCGTCGAACGACTCGCGCTGGTCGGCCGGAATCGGCGAATTCGGGTCGCGCGCGAAGTACTCGTCCTTGTGCTCGCGGTTCGTCAGTAGCGCTTCGCGCCACGCGTCGGTGTCGAGCGAACTCATGGAAGACGGTACGCGCTCCGGAGACTTGAACGCAGTTGCGGCCTGCGCCGGCGCCGCACGACCGAATAAGGTCCGAACGGGTCGGTCGCCTCGGTTCAGAGTCTGACGGGCACGTCGCGTTCGTCGAGGTAGTCTTTCACGTCGCGGATGGAGTACTCGCCGAAGTGGAAGATGGACGCCGCGAGGCCGGCGTCGGCGTTCGCCTCGGTGAACACCTCGTACATGTCCTCGGGGCCGCCGCACCCCGAGGAGGCGATGACCGGCGTCGACACCTCGTCGCAGACGGCCTTCGTGAGGGGGATGTCGTAGCCGTCCTTCGTCCCGTCGGCGTCGATGGAGTTGACGAACAGTTCGCCCGCGCCGCGGGACTCCGCCTCGCTGGCCCACTCGACCACGTCGATGTCCGTCCCCTCGCGGCCGCCCTTGACGGTGCACTCGAACCAGCAGGACTCGCCGTCCACCTCGGCGTAGTACTCTCCCGCCTCGTCGTAGCGTCGGCGGGCGTCCACCGAGATGACGATGCACTGCGACCCGAACGCCCGCGCCCCCTCGGTCACCAACGCGGGGTTCTGGAGCGCCGCGGTGTTGATAGACACCTTGTCGGCCCCCGCCCGGAGCGTCTCTTTGATGTCCTCGCGGGTGCGGATACCGCCGCCGACGGTCAGCGGGATGAACACCTCGTCGGCGACGCGGGAGACGGTGTCGAGCATCGTCGCGCGACCCTCGGCGGAGGCGGTGATGTCGAGGAAGACGAACTCGTCGGCGCCGGCCTCGTTGTACCGCTTGGCCATCTCCACCGGGTCGCCGGTGTACTTCAGGTCCTCGAAGTTGACGCCGGTGTAGACGGCGGGGTTCCCGTCGTCGTCCAAGTCGACATCGATACAGGGGATGATACGCTTCGTGAGCATTCCTTGCTACCGGGTTCGCGTATGGGCCGTTTGACGGTTTCGACTGTCGCCGTCCTTGCGCCGAACGCGACGAGGACGCCACGAACGTTCATATACGGGGAGGCGGCCAGCGTCGCCGTGCGCTGATAGACGACCCGGCGCGTCCGCGGACGTGCGGCACGCCGCGCCGGGAGCAAACTCCGTGTCGCCCGTTCGCCCTACGCCAGTCGGTAGACGCGCGCCTCCCACGGCCGCAGTTCGAGCGTGCCGGCCAGTCCGTCGCGGGTCGCGTAACCGTAGTTGCTCAGTTCCAGCGTCGCCTCCCCCACGAGGTCCGACGGCACGACGTAGTTCGTCGTCTCGCCGGCGAAGTTGAGGACGACGAACAGCGTCTCCTCCGACAGCGTCCGCGTGTACGCCCAGAGACGTTCGTGCGAGGGCGTCCGCAGGTCGTAATCGCCGTAGACGACCACGTCGTTCTCGTGGCGGAACTCGACGAGGCGTCGGTAGTACTCGTACACCGACGACTCGTCGGCGCGTTCGGCCGCGGCGTTCACCTCGGCGTAGTTGGGGTTGACGGCTATCCACGGGTTGCTCTCCGAGAATCCGGCGTACTCGTCGTCGGACCACTGCATCGGCGTCCGCGCGTTGTNTTGGGGTTGACGGCTATCCACGGGTTGCTCTCCGAGAATCCGGCGTACTCGTCGTCGGACCACTGCATCGGCGTCCGCGCGTTGTCCCGGGAGCGATGGCGCACGAGGTCTAGCATCTCCTCGTCGGAGCTGATTCGCCCTTCGCGGCGCGCCATCTCGACGTTGCTCAGCGTGTCCACGTCCTGCACCTCCACGAGCGAATCGAAGGGGTAGTTGGTCATCCCGAGTTCCTCGCCCTGGTAGATGTACGGCGTCCCTCGGAGCGTGTGAGTGAGCGTCCCGAGCAGTTTCGCCGACTCCCGGCGGTACTCCCCGTCGTCTCCGAACCGCGAGACGGCGCGGGGTTCGTCGTGGTTGTTCAGATACAGCGAGTTCCACCCCTCCTCCTCGAGGCCGTTCTGCCACCGCGAGAGCGTCTCCCGGAAGTCGGAAAGCGACCACTCGCCCTTCGACCACCGGCCGCCGTCGGGGCCGAAGTCCAACCGGAGGTGGTCGAAGTTGAACAGCATGCTCATCCCGTCGCCGTCCTCGCCGGTGTACCGCTTCGCCCGTTCGACGCTCACCTCCGCCATCTCCCCGACGGTCATCACGTCGTAGCCGTCGAACGCGTCGTGCATCTCCGAGACGTACTCGTGGACGCGGGGGCCGTTGACGAACTGGTCCGCGCCGCGGACGAGTGCGTCCGGGTCCTCGCCGTCGGGCAGGCCCTCGGGTTTGGAGATGAGGTTGATGACGTCCATCCGGAAGCCGTCGATACCCTTCTCCAGCCACCACACCATCATCTCGCACATCGACTCGCGGACGGCGGGATTGTCCCAGTTCAGATCCGGTTGCGTCTCGTCGAACAGGTGGAGATACCACTCCCCGGTGTCCTCGTGGTACGTCCACGCCGGCCCGCCGAAGAACGACCCCCAGTCGTTCGGCGGCAGTTCGCGGACGCCGGAGGGGAGTCGGTAGTCGGCGGGGTCGAACTCCGCCGCCGGGACGCCGGCCTCCTCGGGCGTCCGGCCCTCGCGCCAGATGTAGTAATCGCGGTACTCGGCGTCTTTCGATTCGAGGGCGTTCCGGAACCACTCGTGTTCGTCGGAGGTGTGGTTCACGACGAGGTCCATAATGAGACGCATCCCCCGGTCGTGGAGTCCCGCGAGGAGGTCCTCCCAGTCGGCCATCGTCCCGTACTCCGGGTCGATGGCGCGGTAATCGGCGATGTCGTAACCGTTGTCCATCTGCGGCGACTCGTACACCGGATTGAGCCACACCACGTCCACCCCGAGGCCGTCGAGGTAGTCGAGACGCTCGACGGCGCCGCGCAGGTCGCCGACCCCGTCTCCGTCGGCATCGTTGAAGCTCCGGGGGTACACCTGGTAGACGACCGCCTCCTTCCACCACGCGCGGTCGATGCCGGCCATACCGACAGAACGGGTGACTGTCGTTTGACTCCGTCGGTCCCGGTGCCGTTACTGTCGGAATTTAGCCACTATAACCGGGGAGTACTAATCATTCACATCGGTAGACGCGCGCCTCCCACGGCCGGAGGCGGAACTCGCCGGAGAGGAGTTCCGAGACGGCCCGGCCTCCCGCGTCGTAGTTCGATAGCGCCAGCGTCGCGTCGTCGGCGTCGACGGGAACCTCGACGACCGTCTCCTCGCTCGCGAAGTTGAGGACGACGAACAGTCGCTCCTCGCCCAGCGTCCGCGCGTACGCCCACACCCGTTCGTGGTCCTGCACGAACGGTTCGTAGTCGCCGTAGACGACCGCGTCGTTCTCGTGGCGGAACTCGACGAGTCGCCGGTAGTACTCGTACACCGACGACTCGTCGGCGCGTTCGGCCGCGGCGTTCACCTCGGTGTAGTTGGGGTTGACGGCTATCCACGGGTTGCTCTCCGAGAATCCGGCGTACTCGTCGTCGGACCACTGCATCGGCGTCCGCGCGTTGTNTTGGGGTTGACGGCTATCCACGGGTTGCTCTCCGAGAATCCGGCGTACTCGTCGTCGGACCACTGCATCGGCGTCCGCGCGTTGTCCCGACTGTTGGCACGGAGGCCGTCGCGGACGGCGTCGAACGACGCCACCTCGCCGGAGTCGAGGGCGGTCCGGACGGGGTTGAGCGTCTCCACGTCGCGGAAGTCCCCGAGCGAGTCGAAGGGGTAGTTGGTCATCCCGAGTTCCTCGCCCTGGTAGACGTACGGCGTCCCTCGGAGCGTGTGAGTGAGGGTGCCGAGCAGTTTTGCCGACTCCCGGCGGTACTCCCTGTCGTCGCCGAAGCGCGAGACCATCCGGGGTTGGTCGTGGTTGTTCAGGTACAGCGAGTTCCACCCCTCGTCGGCGAAGGCGTCCTGCCAGCGGTCGAAGACGGCCTTCAGGTCGGTGAGGTCCCAGTCGCTCGTCTCCCAGATGCGGTCGCCCTGGTCGAGGAGGACGTGCTCGAAGTGAAACAGCATCGAGAGGCCGTCGCCGTCGTCGTCCGGCGAGACGAAGCGCCGCGCGTGGTTCAGCGGGAGGGGGTCGCCGATCATCTCGCCGACGGTGAGGAGTTCGCGGTCGAGGACGCGGTCGCGCATCTCGCCGAGGTACTCGTGAATCCGGGGGCCGTTGACGGGGAACTCGTCGTTCGGAAGGCCGTCCGGCTTGGAGACGAGGTTGATGACGTCCATCCGGAAACCGTCGATGTCCTTCTCTATCCACCAGTTCATCATCTCGAACACGTCGTCGCGGACGTCCGGGTTCTCCCAGTTGAGGTCCGGTTGCTTGCGGTCGAACAGGTGGAGATACCACTCGCCGGTCCCCTCGTGGTACTCCCAGGCCGGCCCGCCGAAGAACGACTGCCAGTCGTTCGGCGGCGCCTCACCCGCGGGGCCGATATCGTACTCGCGGTCCGCCTCCGCGGCGTCGCGACCCTCGCGCCAGAAGTAGTAATCGCGGTACTCGGCGTCCTTCGACTCGAGGGCGTTCTGGAACCACTCGTGCTCGTCGGAGGTGTGGTTCACGACGAGGTCCATGATGAGACGCATCCCCCGTTCGTGGAGGGCGTCCCGGAGGTCCTCCCAGTCGGCCATCGTCCCGTACTCCCCGTGGATGGCGCGGTAGTCGGCGATGTCGTAGCCGTTGTCCGCCTGCGGCGACTCGTACACCGGGTTGAGCCACACCACGTCCACCCCGAGGTCGTCGAGGTGGTCGACTCGCTCGGTGATGCCGGGGATGTCGCCGATTCCGTCCCCGTCGGAATCGTTGAAGCTCCGCGGGTACACCTGGTAGACGACCGCCTCCTTCCACCACCGTCGCGTCTCCCCGCCGGGCAGGCGTTCGTCCTTGTTCTCGCCAGTCGCGTCGTTCATACGCTGTCGTCGTCGGAGGCGCACTTAGCATCCGTGCCCGTCGGACGAGTCGGATGTTCTTTTACGCGGGGACTCGAACGGTCGCGTATGAGCGACGAGACCAGAGAGAACCCCGACGACGACTACGGCAACCCGAGCGAAGAGTTCGAGAGCGACCACGACCAGTACGCCGAGGCCCACCACTCCTCGGACCCCGGCCGCGTCACCGCCCCGATGCAGGAGTTCTCCGCCGGGAAGGCGGCGACGGGGTTCGTCGTCCTCGTCGTCGGTCTCGCGGTCATCTTCGGACTGCCGTTCCTCCTCTGAGTTCCCCTTCCCCTTTCGCCTCCCTTTTGCGTCGAGCGTCCCTAACGCCGGTGTGAAGTCTATCGTCGTCACCGAGTTCGGTTCCAGCGACGTCCTCGAAGCACGGGAGACCGAAACCCCCGAACCCGACCCGGGGGAGGTCAGAATCGAAGTCGCCGCCGCGGGACTCAACTTCGCGGACGTGATGCAACGGCGCGGCCACTACCGGGGCGGCCCGGAACCGCCGTTCGTCCCCGGGATGGAGGCGGCCGGGACCGTCGACGCCGTCGGCGACGACGTCGACAGGGAGGTCGGCGACCGAGTCGTCGCACTCGCCGACGGGGCGTACGCCGAGTACGTCACCGCGCCCGAGGCGTCGCTGTTCGACGTGCCCGAGTCGATGTCGTTCGCGGAGGCGGCCGGCTTCCCGGTCCAGTTCCTCACCGCGCACAACTGCCTGCACAACTGGGGCGACCTGACCGCCCACGACCGCGTCCTCGTGCACGCCGCGGCGGGCGGCGTCGGGACGGCGGCCGTCCAGTTGGCCGACCACGCGGGCGCGGAGTCGTTCGGCACCGCGAGCACCGAGGAGAAACTCGAACTCGCCTCGGACCTCGGTCTCGACCACGGCGTCAACTACGAGGAAGCGGACTTCCGCGAGACGGTCGACGCCGAGACGGACGGGGAGGGCGTCGACCTCGTGTTGGACGGCGTCAACGGCGAGACGTTCGATCGGAGCCTCGACGCCCTCGCGTCGTTCGGGCGCATCGTCGTCTACGGGGCGGCGTCCGGCGACGTGGCGCGGCCGGAGACGACCGACCTCCTGTTCGAGAACAAGTCCGTGCTCGGCTTCCACCTCGGCAACGCCATCGAGGAGGGCCCCTCGCGCGTCCTCGGCGCGGTGAGCGACCTCCAACGCCTGCTCGCGGAGGGGGAACTCGAAGTCGTCGTCGGCGAGACGTTCCCGCTCGAAGACGCCGCCGAGGCGCAGGAGTACTTAGAGACCAGACGGAGCGTCGGGAAGGTCGTCCTCGAACCGTAACGCAGATGAACTGAATACGACGACGGAACGTCGGCTACCAGACTTTTCAGCGGACCGTCCGAAGTCGAGGTATGCCCACCCGCACGTTCGAAATCGCTGACTACGACGTCGCGGTCGAACCGTGGAGCCCCATCAAACGACGCATCGTCGTCCGGTCGCCGGCCGACGGCGACGCCCCGCGCGAGGAGGCGACGCTCCTCTTCACCGAGAGCAGGACCGAGACCGGTCTCGTCTCCGGCGTCGACGGGTCCGACGGCGTCTCCGCGTGGACGTACTTCGACATGAGGGAGTTCGACGACGTGTTCCGCCTGCTGGAGTCCGACGGCGAGGCGTACCTGCACCTCGGACACGTGAGCGGAACCGGCGCCACCCGGTCGCTGTACTTCGTCTCCGTCGAGACGTCGGCGTCGGTGCCGGGCGACGACGACGAGGAGATAGAGTCGTCGCTCCCGTTCGGCGTGCAGAACGGCGAGGAGTCGCTGGAACTGCCGGGCGACGACGAAGGGAAGGCGCGCGTCCGCGACCGAACCGGAAAGCGTCGGAACTGACCGTCTACCGGCCGACGCTCGGCGCCGAACCCGGGCGCCCGGCGCTCAGTCTAGTTCTCGCGCGAGGACGTCCCGGAGTTCGGCGATGTCCTCGGCTTCGTACTCCAGCATCTCCCCGGCGACGGTCAGCGACAGCGTGCCGTCCGTCGTTGCCGACCCGAGCATCGTCACGGGGGCGACGCCGTCGAAGGCGGCGCGGACGGCGTCGGCGTCCGCCGTCTCCACGACGGCGCGGCCCGGCGTCTCGTCGAAGAGCGTGAGGAGGCTTCCGAGCGCCACGTCCGCGCCCGCTTCGGCGGTGACCATCTCCGCCAGCGAGACGGCGAGGCCGCCGTGGCTCACGTCGTGGACGGCAAGCGTCGTCTCGGCGTCGGCCACGTCGGCCAGCGTTCGCAGCACCTCGCTCGCGTTCTCGGGCAGGGCCGGGAACGCGTCGGACCCGCCCGCCCGCGCGAGGAACTCCGACCCGCCGAGGGCGCCGCCGGACTCGCCGACGAGGAGGAGTTCGCCCTCGCCCGCGAACGCGGCCGGCGGAGCGTCGTAGCCGGCTTTCGTCCCGATAGCGGCCAGCGTCGGCGTCGGCGGGATGGGACCGGAGACGGAGTCGTTGTACAGCGAGACGTTGCCGCCGATGACGGGCACCGAGAGCTCCCGGCACATGTCGGCGAGACCGTCGACGATGCCTTCGAAACCGCCGTACACGTCCGGCTTCTCGGGGTTACCGCCGTTGAGGCAGTCCACCGCGGCGAGGGGCGTCGCGCCCTTCGCCGCGAGGTTCGTCGCGTTCTCCAGGGCGACGGCGCGCGCGCCGTCGTACGGGGCGCACGTCGTCCAGTTGGGGTTGGCGCCCGAGGAGATGGCGAGTCCCGTCCCCGCCTCCCTGATGGCCATCACGGCCGCGTCGTCGCCGGGTCGGACCGCCATCCGGAGGCCGACCTCGTGGTCGTACTGGCGGTACACCCACCGCTTCGACGCCGTCGACGGCGATCCGACGACGGCCTCGAACGCCTCGGTGAGGTCCGCGTCCGGCAGGTCCCGCGCCGGTCGTTCGGGGTCGACCGAGTCGAGGTCGTTCATCGGCGCCCCCTCGGCGAGGAATTCGGGGGGCACGTCGACGACCGTCTCGCCGTCCTTGGTACAGACGTAGTTACCCTCGGCCACTTCGCCGATGACCGAACAGCCGAGGTCGTATCGCTCGGCTATCTCGGCGACCCGGTCGACGTTCACCGCGCGCACCTCGTAGCACATCCGCTCTTGGGACTCCGCCAGCAGGATTTCCAGCGCGCTCATGTTCGGTTCGCGCTGGTGGACGCGGTCGAGGTCGATTTCGGCGCCGAAGTCGCCCTTGGCGACGAGTTCGGAGGAGGCGCCGCCGAGACCCGCCGCGCCGAGGTCGCGGGCCGACTCGACGAGGCTCTCGGCGACCAGGTCCTCGTTGGCTTCTATCAGGAGTTTCTCCGAGTAGGGGTCGCCCACCTGCACGGCCGGGCGGTCCTCCGTCTCGGCGTCCTCCGCGAGGTCCTCGCTGGCGAAGGAGGCGCCGCCGAGGCCGTCCCGTCCCGTGGCGTTACCGACCAAGACGAGTTTGTTGCCGGCGGACTGCGCTTCGGCGGTGACGAGACGCTCCTCGTCCAGCAGACCGACGCAGGCGACGTTGACGAGGGGGTTACCCTCGTAGCCGTCGTGGAACTCGACGCTGCCGCCGACGGTGGGGACGCCGATGGCGTTGCCGTAGTCGGCGATACCCTCCACGACGCCCTCCAAGAGGTAGCGGGAGTGCTCGCGGTCGAACCCGCCGAAGTAGAGGCTGTCCGCGAGGGCGATGGGGTAGGCGCCCATCGACAGCGTGTCGCGGACGATGCCGCCGACGCCCGTCGCCGCGCCGTCGTAGGGGTCGACGTACGAGGGGTGGTTGTGGCTCTCGATTCCCATCGTGACGTACGTCTCGCCGTCGGGGTCCTCAACCTCGTTCCCGTCGGCGTCGTGCGTCGGCAGTCGGACGACGGCGGCGTCGTCGCCGGGGCCGACGACCACCTGCTCGCCCTCCGAGGAGAACGCCGAGAGGAGGGGGCGCGAGGAGCGGTAGGCGCAGTGTTCGCTCCAGAGGTTCTCGAAGAGCACCGTCTCCGCAGGTGTCGGGTCGCGTCCGAGTTCGGCCACGACGAGTTCGCGGTCCGCGTCGGAAAGACTCATTCACTGGTGTGGTCAGAACGCAGGCTATAAGGCCTTTCTATGTGCACGGATGTGGGTATCAACCGTCGCCGAACCGCCGGCCGGGCGGCGGGTCGGACCGCGCCGCTTTTCTAATCGGGGCGATAAGCGTTACCCGTGTTATCGGTCGAGTTGCACGCGCATTCGTCGCTGTCCTACGACGGCCGCGACCCGATAGAGCTCCTTCTCGAACAGGCGCAGGCGGTCGGACTTGACGCCCTCGCGGTCACCGACCACGACGAGATAGAGGCGAGTCTGCGCGCCGCCGACGTGGCCGAGGAGTACGGTCTCGTCGGAATCCCGGGTATGGAGGTGACCTCGGCGGCGGGGCACGTCCTCGGACTCGGCATCGACGAACTCGTCCCCGCAGGCCTCTCGTTCGACGAGACGCTGGCGGAGATACGCGACCAGGGCGGCATCGCCGTCGTCCCGCATCCGTTCCAATCCTCCCGACACGGGGTCGCCCCGCACATCACCCGCACGCAACTCGCCGGCGCCGACGCCATCGAGGTGTACAACTCGCGGCTGTTCACCGGCCGCTCGAACCGCAAGGCGGAGAAGTTCGCCACCGCGCGGAACCTCCCGCGGACCGCCGGCAGCGACGCCCACATCAGCGAGATGGTCGGGCAGGCGGTCACGAAGGTCGCCACGGACGACCGCTCGGTCGAGGGCATCCTCGACGCCGTCACCCGAGGAGAGACGAGCGTCGTCGGCAAGCGGACGCCGTGGCGCATCTCCCTCCGGCAGTTCGGCGGCGGCGTCACCCGCCGCGTGAAGCGCGGCGTCGCCGACCTCCTCTGATGCTCCGCGGGGCCGACCCGGAGACGGTCCGCGCCGCCGTCGAGTCGGGCGACCCCCTGCCCGGTACCGCCGGGTTCGCGGGCGAACTCGACGGTGCTCTCGTCCGCGACGTGCTCGGCCGGCAACCGCTCTTTTCCGAACGCGACGCCGCCGACCCGGGTGCGCCTGGCGCGTGGTCGTTCGACCGGCGTGACCTCGACGATCCGGTTCGCGTCCCGGCCGGGACCCGCCGGAGCGCCGACGGGGACGAGACCCCGTGGACGCTCCCGATGCCCGCCGTCGAGACGAACCGAGCCGAAGCGCTCTCGGCCGTCGCGGACGCCGTCACCGAGTCGGTTCGCGGCGTCGACGACGAGGGCCTCGCGGTGGCGTTCTCCGGCGGCGTCGACTCGGCCGTCGTCGCCGCGGGCGTCCCGGACGCCCCCTGCTACGTCGCCGGGTTCGGGGGCAGTCACGACGTGGCCGCCGCGCGCGACGCCGCCGCGGCGATGGACCGGCGGTTGCGCGTGGTCGAACTGACCCACGACGCCGTCCGCGAGGCCGTCCCCGAACTCGTCTCGATACTCGGCCGGACGAACCCGATGGACCTCCAGATAGCGCTCCCCCTCTACCTCGCGGCGAAGCGGGCGTCCGCCGACGGCTTCGACCGACTCGCCGTCGGACAGGGCGCAGACGAACTGTTCGGCGGGTACGCCAAGGTGGCCAAGGCGCCCGAGGACCCCCGCGTTGAGGCGGACACCGTCCGCGGCGCGACGACCGAGATGGTGCGGACGCTCCCCGACCAGTTGGAACGCGACGTGCTGTCGCTCCGCGCGGCGGGCGTCGAACCCGTGGCGCCCCTGCTCCACGACCGGGTCGTCGCCGCGGCCCTCCCGCTGCCCGGGGAACTGCTCGTCGCCGACGGCCGCCGGAAGGTGGCGCTCCGCGAGGCGGCGCGCCGACTCGTCCCCGAGTCGGTCGCCGCCGCGGAGAAGAAGGCCGTCCAGTACGGGACGTACGCCTCCCGGGAGTTGGACCGACTCGCCCGGCAGGCGGGCTACAAGCGGCGGATGGACGACCACGTCGAGACGTACGTCCGGTCGCTGGTCGAGGACGAAGGATAACCCCGCTCCGCGGCGTCAGTCCGCCCGGTCAGCGGCGTCGATGGCTTCTAACGAGAACTGCACGGTGTCGGCGTCCAGGTCGCTTTCCCGTAGAGCTTCTGCGTCGTACCACTCCCACGCCGCGGCGCCGGCCTCGTCGTCGCCCGCGGGGTCCACCTCGCGCGAGTCGACCGTCGCGTAGTAGACGTGGTCGATGTGCTGGTGGCCGACGCGGCCGTCCTCGCGGACGTCGATGTCGTACAGCATCTGGCGGCGCGGGTTGGGGAGGACGGTTCCGGCGGGGGCGGCCACCGGGTCCGTCTCGTCGAGCAACTCGGCGACGAGGCCCGTCTCCTCGCGGACCTCCCTGAGTCCCGCCTCGTGCGGGAGTTCGTCCCGGTCGACGTGGCCGCCGGGCGGGACGCGGATGCCGAGTCGCTCGTGTCGGTGCAGGGCGACGGCGCCGTCGTTGACGATGTACACCGTCGCGGTGAAGTGTCGCGTCGTCTCCATGGACGCCGGTTCGCGGGCACCGGGTTGGGTGTTACGTTCCGCTCCGAACCCTTCGGTGAGCGCGGTCCGGTTCCCGCGCGCGGACGAAAAGAGTCGAACGGAACAGAGCGGAGAGGAAAGGAGGGAAAGAGGAGGTGGAGGTATCGCCGGGCGGGGTGAGGCGTTGCCGGGCCGTTACGCCATCAGGTGCTCTTCGGCTTCGAGCAGTTCGTGATACCGGTTTCGGATGGTGACCTCGGAGATGTTGGCCACCTCGCTCACCTGACTCTGCGTCACCTTCTCGTTGGCGAGCAGCGAGGCGGCGTAGATGGCGGCGGCGGCGAGACCGACGGGCGATTTGCCCGAGTGGATTCCCTGCTCTTTGGCCGTCTTCAGGAGCTGTCGGGCGTGTCGCTCGGATTCGTCGGACAGGTCGAGGTCGGAGGCGAACCGCGGGACGTACTGCTCGGGGTCGGCGGGTTCGATCTCGAGTTTCAGTTCGCGGACGACGTAGCGGTACGTCCGGGAGATTTCGTCTTTGCCGACGCGGGAGACGTTGGTTATCTCGTCGAGCGACCGGGGCGTGCCGGCCATCCGCGCGGCGGCGTACAGCGCCGAGGTGGCGACGCCCTCGATGGAGCGGCCGGGCAGCAGGTCGTCGTCGAGCGCGCGGCGGTAGATGACCGAGGCCGTCTCGCGGACGTTGTCCGGGAGGCCGAGCGCCGAGGCCATGCGGTCTATCTCGCCGAGCGCCTGTTTCAGGTTGCGCTCCTTGGAGTCGCGGGTGCGGAACCGCTCGTTCCACGTGCGGAGTCGCTGCATCTTCTGACGCTGGTTCGAGGACAGGGAGTTGCCGTAGGCGTCTTTGTCCTGCCAGCCGATGTTCGTCGACAGCCCCTTGTCGTGCATCATGTTCGTCGTCGGCGCGCCGACGCGGGACTTCGAGTCGCGTTCCGAGGAGTCGAACGCGCGCCACTCGGGGCCGCGGTCGACGGCGTCCTCCTCGACGACCAACCCGCACTCCTCACACACCGTCTCGCCGTGCTCGCTGTCGTTCACGAGATTCGTCGAACCGCACTCGGGGCAGCGAAGCGTCTCGTCGTCCTCCTCTCGGGTCTCTTCTTCCTCTCCTTCGTTCTCGCGCGCGCGTGCGCTACGCGTACGAAAACTTCGGGTGGTTTCGGTCATTTTGGTTGGGTGCAGAGAATGGGTCGGAGGGTTCTCCGTGTTAGAGACTACGCGCGACGCGTCCATATATCTGATGGCTAGGGGACGACGAAATCGGGTCACCGGGGCGTCGCGGCGGCGTCTCGGACGTCTCGGCGCCCACACCGAAACCCTTACTCCCGACCCCCGGTTCGTGAGGAATATGAGCGAGACGCCCGTGGACGCCGATGAGGTGCGTCACGTCGCGGAGTTGGCGCGGGTGAACCTCGACGAGGACGAAGTCGAGGCGTTCACCGCCCAGTTCGCCGATATTCTCGACTACTTCGACGCCCTCGACGAGGTTCCGGAGGTCGAGTCCGAACCCGACCTCGTGAACGTGATGCGGACCGACGAGGTTCGCGACGGTCTGAGTCAGGAGGAGGCCCTGCAGAACGCCCCCGAGTCGGAGGACGGCTTCTTCAAAGGTCCGCGGGTGTCGTAGATGGGCGCGAACATCTTCATCACCGAGGAGACGGTCGACGGCGACGACGACGGCCCGCTTGCCGGAACGACCGTCGCCGTCAAGGACAACATCAGCACGGAGGGGGTCCGCACGACGTGCGGGTCCGCGATGCTGGAAGACTACGTCCCGCCGTACGACGCCACCGTCGTCGAACGCCTGAAGGAGGCCGGCGCGACGATCGTCGGCAAGACGAACATGGACGAGTTCGGGATGGGCGGGACCACGGAGACGTCGGCGTTCGGCCCCACCGAGAACCCCGTAGACCGAGAGCGCGTTCCCGGGGGGTCCTCGGGCGGGTCGGCCGCCGCCGTCGCCGCCGGCGAGGCCGACGTCGCACTCGGCACCGACACCGGCGGGTCGGTCCGCAACCCGGCCGCCTTCTGCGGCGTCGTCGGCATCAAACCCACCTACGGGTTGGTCTCCCGCTACGGTCTCGTCGCCTACGCGAACTCCTTAGAGCAGGTCGGCCCCATCGGTTCGACCGTCGAGGACGCCGCCGCCCTCCTCGACGTCGTCTCGGGCGCCGACGAACGCGACGCGACGACGCGGTTCGACCAGTCGACGGACGCCCACCCGGCCGAGGGGTCGAACTACGCCGCCGCCGCGGACGGCGACGTCGACGGTCTGACCGTCGGCGTCATCACGGACCTCCTCGACGGCGCGGACGACCGCGTCGTGGAGACGTTCGAGGACGCCGTCTCGGACCTCGAATCGCGCGGCGCCGAAGTGACGGAGGTCAGCCTCGAATCGCTGGAACACGCCGTGCAGGCCTACTACGTCATCGCCATGTCGGAGGCCTCCTCGAACCTCGCGCGCTACGACGGCGTGCGCTACGGCCTCTCGACGGGGACGGACGGCAACTGGAACGAGACGTACGCCGAGACGCGCGAGGAAGGCTTCGGCGCGGAGGTCAAACGGCGCATCCTCCTCGGCACGTACGCCCTCTCGGCGGGCTACCACGACAAATACTACAAGAAGGCCCAGGACGCCCGCGCGTGGATAAAACAGGACTTCGACGCGGCGTTCGAGGAGGCGGACGTCCTCGCGACGCCGACGATGCCCGTCCTCCCGCCGAAACTCGGCGAGAGCCTCTCGGACCCCCTCCAACTGTATCTGATGGACGCCAACACCGTCCCGGTGAACCTCGCGAACCTCCCCGCCATCTCCGTCCCGGCGGGCGAGGCGGAGGGCCTGCCGGTGGGTCTCCAGCTAATCGGACCGAAGTTCGGCGAGGAGACGATGATTCGGGCGGCCTCCGCGGTAGAGCGGTAGTTCGCGGGTTTTTCCTCCAGGTTTTGCGGGGGTGAACGGAGTGAACCCCCGGAAAAAGTGGGGTTGTAGACACCCCGACGCGGAACGGTTACTTGTCAGTCAACGCCCGCAGCGCCACGCCCGCGAGGATGGTCACGATGCCGATGATGGTCGCGATGGGCGGAATGGGGATGAACAGGAACACGACGCCGACGAGTATCACGATGGTCGAGAGCTTCATGCTTCGTTCGACGCACATCAGACGGAAAAACGTGGTTGCCACAGGACGTGTTCGTAGACTGTCACCGAATCCTACCTCTCGGGAGTTCGAGTCGGGTCTCGGGGTCGGGACCGAACCGCACCGCACCGCGTCGGAGCGAACCGCAACACGACAGTTTTTCGGCGGGTCCTCTCGGACTCGAAGGCAAGGATGTACATCATCATCGTCGGTGCCGGCAACATCGGCACGCCGCTCATCGAAATCGCCACAAAGGGCGGCAACGAGGTGGTCGTCATCGAACGCGACTCCGAGAAGGCCGACGAGGCCGCCGGCGCGTTCGACTGCCTTGTTATCAACGACGACGCGACGGAGAAGTCCACGCTGTCGGACGCGGGCGCGGACCGCGCCGACGCCCTCATCACGACGACCGATCAGGACGCGACGAACATCATGGTGTGTCTGCTCGCCAAGGAGTTGGAGATTCCCGACATCGTCTCCGTCGTTCACAACGCCGAGCACATGGACATCTACCGACGCATCGGCGTCAACACGATGGAGAACCCGCAGCGACTCATCGCCGAGTATCTCTATCGTGCCGTCAAGCGGCCCTCCATCGTCGACTACATGCGCATCGGCGAGCAGGCCGAGGTGTTCGAGATATCGGTCGACGAGGACGCACCCATCGCCGGCCTCACCATCGAGGAGGCCGCCTCATCGGGCCACCTCGACGACGACATGCTGATCGTCGCTATCGAGCGGGACGGGCGTGGAAACCCCATCACTCCGCGGGGAGACACCGTCATCGAGGCCGGTGACCTCCTCACCGTCTACTCCGCCGAGGGGGCGACGCCCGAGGTGACGGACCTGTTCGGCCACTACGAGGACCACTGATGTCGTCGTCCCGTCGCCCGACCGTCGCCGGGTGGCCCGCCGACCTGGCGACCATCGCCCGCGACGTGGGGTCGCTTCTCACCCTGGAGTCGGTGCTCATGACCGTCTCCGTCCTCGTCGCCCTCGCCTTCCGAGAGTGGTACGTCGCCCTCGCCTTCCTCACCGCCGGCGGGGTAACCGCGGCGGTCGGACTCGGCGCCCGCACCGCCTTCGCGGAGGCGCCCAACCCGCGCATGAAACACGGGATGATAATCGCGGCCGGCGGGTGGCTGATGACCGCCGTGTTCGGTTCGCTGCCCTTCCTCTTCGCGGCGTACTTCCTCCCACCGGACGTGGCCGCCTCGTACGTGCCCGCCGGCGCCGACTACGCGGCGTCGAGCGTCCGCTACTTCCGCAACCCCCTGCACGCCCTCTTCGAGAGCATGAGCGGGTGGACGGGGAGCGGACTGACGATGGCCGTCCACGAACCCTCTCTGCCCAGAGGCATCCAGTGGTGGCGCTCGCTCATCCAGTGGGTCGGCGGCGTGGGCGTCATCGTCCTCACCGTCTCCATCCTCGCGCGGCCGGGGAGCGGAAGCTACACGCTCTACCGCTCGGAGGCCCGCGAGGAGAAGATTCACCCGAGCATCATCACCACTGTTCGGACCGTCTGGAAGATATTCGTCGCCTACACCGTCGTCTCCGTCTGCGTCCTCTTCGTCGCCATCCGTCTCTCGGAGTACGGGTCGCAGTTGCCCCTGTGGCGGGCCGGCTGGCAGGCGCTCAACCACGCGATGACCGGCCTCTCGACGGGCGGATTCTCCGTCACGGATAACTCCATCGCGACGTACGATTCACCGCTCATCGAGGGGGTTCTCCTCCCTATCATGGCGCTCGGCGCCATCGCCTTCCCCGTCCACTACCTCGTCCTGCGCGACAGGGAGCTCTCGCACCTGTTCGAGGACTTACAGACGAAGTGGCTGTTCGTCGGCTTCGCCGTCGGTATCGCCGTGCTCATCGCGCAGAACGTCGCTTCGATTCCCGCTACCGACGGCGCGTTCGTCGGCACGCCCGAGTGGTTGGGCGTCGGTGCGTTTCTCGGCCCGGCCGCCGCCGACGCCTTCCGCGACTCCGTGTTCCAGTGGATCAGCGCGCTCACCTGTACGGGCTTTCAATCGGCGCCCATCGGCCGGTGGGCGGCGGGCGGGAAACTCATCGTCTCGGGGGCGATGATCGTCGGAGGCGCGGCGGGGTCGACCGTCGGCGGCATCAAAATCATCCGCGCGTACACCATCAGTCGCGGCATTGCATGGCAGTTCTCCCGCGTGTTCCTGCCGGCGAACGCCGTCGTCGGCATCACGATGAACGGCCGCCGCCTCGACCGCAACGAGATGGAACGGGAGTTCAGCGAGGCTGCCATCGTCTCCATCCTCTGGCTCATCATCCTCGTCGCCTCCAGCCTCCTGCTCGTCAACCTCGCCGCACCCCAGTTCACCTACGCGGACGCGCTGTTCGAGGTGGCCTCCGCGCAGGGCAACGTGGGCCTCTCGACGGGCATCACTGGTCCGGAGATGAACCCGTTCGCCGAGGCGATGTTCCTCCTGAACATGTGGATCGGTCGCTTGGAGATAATCCCGGTGTTGGTGTTCGCGCGGTCCGTCGTCTACGGGCTGGACCCCTGAGCGGACGTGTCATTTCGACCCCGAAAAACTGTTTTACGGCGACGCGACGACTCGCTCGTATGGACAATTCCTTCGCCGAGACGGTCCCGAGGTGGACGTGGCGGTTCGCGGCCGGCAGCGCGACGCTCGCGGTTCTCTCGTATCTCTTCGGCGGTCCCGGGACGGAACTGCTCACCGGCGCACTCGCCGCGGCGTTTCTCGCCGTCTCGGGCTACATCCTCTACGAGTGGAGACGCGGCCGCGAGGGACCGCCCCGAAACGGCGGTGGCGACGACGAGGGGCAGGGGCAGATGCACCGGACGGAGACGACGGCCGAAGCGGGCGGCGACGGCGGCCCGTAGCTCCCGTCAGTTCGTAGTTCTTCGTCCGCGTCACCGCCGCCAGTACTCCGGCGTCAGGAGCACGAGCACGGGCAGTATCTCCAGCCGTCCGATCCACATTAGCGCGACCATGAACAGTTTGCCCGCGTTCGAGAAGGTGATGTAGCTACCCATGGGACCGACGACACCGAACCCCGGACCGACGTTGCCGAGCGTGGCCGCGACGGCGGACATCGTCTCGAGGACGGTGAACGTCTGCCCGTACCGCACCGAGTCGAGGAACAGGAGACCGGAGGCGACGAAGAAGATGACCAAGTAGAGGAGGGTGAACGCGTAGATGCCGCGAATGGCGCGTTCGTCGAGAGCGCGGCCGGCGAGTCGGACGGGGCGGACCGCTTCGGGGTGGCCCGTCGTGAACAGCTCCCGGCGGATGGACTTCAGGATGACGTACCAGCGGACGACTTTCACGGACCCGCCCGTCGACCCGGCCGACCCGCCGATGAACATCGCGAACAGGAGGACGTACTTCGCGGCCGGACTCCACGCGTTGAAATCCATGCTGGCGTACCCCGTCGTCGTCACGATGGAGACGACTTGGAACAGCGCCTGCCGGACCGCGGGTTCGACCTGTCCGGCGACGAGATTCGAGAACTCCGCGAGGTACGCGGCGTCGAACGTCTCCCCGCTCGGAGCCGCAGAGACGAAGCCCGCGCCCGCGAACAGGAGCATCGAGAGGATGGCCGTGAGAACCGCCATCACGCCGACGTAGGAGCGGAACTCCGTATCCCCGAAGATGCGCCGCGGGTTTCCGGTCAGCGCGTGCCAGAACAGCGCGAAGTTCGTCCCGGCGGCGATCATGAACGGAATGATTATCCACTGCGCCGCCGCCGAGAACGCCTCGATGCTGCGCGCCTCCGGGGAGAACCCGCCCGTCGGCATCGTCGTGAGGGCGTGCGCGACGGCGTTGTAGAGGGTCATGCCGTCGTCGATGCCGAGCAGGAACAGCCCGTACAACAGCGTGGCTTCGAGGACGGTGAAGCCGAGGTAGGCGCCCCAGAGCGCGCGAGCCGTCTCCGCGATTCGGGGGCTGAGTTTCTCGATTCCGGGGCCGGGCGCCTCGGCGTCCATCAACTGCGCGCCGCCCACCGAGAGCTCCGGCAGGATGGCGACGGCGAGGACGACGATACCCATCCCGCCGAGCCACTGGGTTAGCTGCCGCCACATCATGATGCCGCGGGTGTGGGCGTCGAACGATATCTCGCCGAGCACCGTCGCGCCCGTCGTCGTGAACCCGCTCATGCTCTCGAAGAGGGCGTTGGCGGGGTTTCCGAGCGTCGAGGCGGGACGGACCGCGGCGACGACGGGCGGGATGCCGTGCGCCTCGACGAGGTACGGGACGGCGCCGACGACGGCGACGGTGAGCCACGTTAGCGCGACCATGAGAAAGCCCTCGCGGGCGCGGATGTCCGGGTCGGGGTCCAATCGCTCCAAGCCGGCGCCGAGAGCGACGGTCAGGAGCATCGTGACGACGAACGGGACCACCGTCTCGCCGTAGTACAGCGCCACGAGGAGCGGAAAACAGAGCGGGACCGTGAGGTACTTGAGGACGGTTCCGACGAGGCTGAGGCTGGCCCGGTAGTCGACGCGTAGCTTCATGGACGTACTGTCCCCGTCCTCCCGGGTCGACGCGTACTAGCTCGTTGGGCCGTCAGCGGATCCGTCACCGGGGCGAACGATCGAGGGCTCACAGTCTGGGGGTCACCTCGTTGACGACGGCGGCGTCGACGAAGAGGACGACGTGGTCGCCAGCCTCGACGACGGTGTCCCCGCGTGGGGTGATGAACTCCCGGTTGCGCGTGATGGCGCCGACGACGACGCCGTCGGGGAGTCGCTTGATGGACTCGCGTATCTCGCGGCCGGCGAGGACGCTCGCGTCGTCGACCTCGATTTCGAGCACCTCGGCCTTGTCGGACTCGATGAGCGCGACGTTCTCCGCGCCGCCCTCGCGGGTGAACCGCGTTATCTCCTCCGCGACGACTTCGCGGGGACTCACGCCCACGTCGACGCCGACGGCCTCGAACAGGTCGACGTAGTCGGTGGTGTCGATGACGGCGACGGTGCGTTCGACGCCCAACCGGGCGGCGAGAAGCGAGACGAGGAGGTTCTTCTCGTCGGATTCGAGAGCGGCCACTACGAGGTCGGCGTCGCCGACGTGCTCGCGTTCGAGGAACTCCATGTCCGTGGCGTCAGACTCCATCACGACGGTTCCGGGTAGTTCCTCGGCGAGCCTCCGCGCCCGTTCGGGGTCGCGTTCGATGAGGCGCGGGCGGAACCCGCGCTCTTCGAGCAGTCGGGCGACGTGGTAGCCGACTTCGGACCCGCCGACGATGACCACCTCCTCGGCCGTCCCCGGCGACTCGTCCGGGGCGACCGACCGCGCGAACTCCTGGACGCTCTTCGGCGTGCCGATGACGACGACGCGGTCGTTCGGTTGGATGACCGTCTCCCCGCGGGGTATCTCGACGGTGCCGTTCCGCAGGATGGCGGCGAACGTCAGCGCCTCGAAGCGGTCGGCCTCGCGGATGGTGACGTTCGAGACGGGGCTGTTCTCGGCCACCTCGAACTCCGCCATCTGCACCTGCCCGCCGGCGAAGGGGTCCACGTCCCGCGCGGCCGGGAGGCCGATGATGCGCACGATGGACTCCGCGGCGAGCAGGTTCGTACACACCATGAAATCGATGCCGAACGCCTTCTTCGAGCGCTGCCACGTCCGCAGGTACTCGGTGTTCTTCACGCGGGCGATGGTGAACGCGTCGCTGATGGCCTTCGCCGTCGAGCAGACGACGATGTTCGTCTCGTCGTCGTCCGTCGAGGCGATGACCATCCCGGCGTCGTCGATGCCCGCCTCTTCGAGCGTCGAGACGGCCGTGCCGTCGCCGGCGATGGCTAACACGTCGTGCGAGTAGTTCAGGTCCTCGACGAGTTCGGCGTCCGAGTCGATGATGACGACCTCGTGCACGTCGGCGAGGTCGGCCGCGATGCTCGACCCGACCTGTCCGGCGCCGACGATAACTACGCGCACCCGTCGCTCCCTCCGAGTACCATCTCTGTGAAGGGTTTCGACCGAGCCGGTATTCTTCTTTCGACATCCGCCGGCCGGAGAGTGCGCGCCTCCGGGCCGATGCACCCCGATTCGCTCAGCCCTTCCGCCGGTCGACGGTCAGTTCGACGGGGCGGCGACGGCCTTCGAGGTCCTCGACGATGCGGGAGACGACGCGTTCGGCCTCCTTCTCTAAGGCGGGTTTCAGCTTGTCGATGACCCACCCGAACGAGACGAACCGCGGGAGGTTGAGCGTGCTCTCGTCGGCGGAGTCGGCGTCGTAGGTGACCTCGAAGATGACGCGACAGGCGGTCTCCGCGTCCGCGGGCGCGCGGTCGGGGAGTTCGTCCAACTCCTCGACGTGCCAGTGTCCGTGCGCGCGGAGGTCCTTGACGATTCGCCAGTCGATCCGGTCGGGGGGGTGCAGTTCCGTCACCTCCGAGACGGCCGTGTAGTTGAGTTTCCACCATGAGAAGCGCATCGCGTACCGCGTCCCCGCCTCGCCGTCACCCGTCCGACGGGTCACGTCGGTGAGGTGTTCGGAGTAGTGTACGTACCGAGGGAAGTCGGCGAGAAAGTCGTACACCTCCTCGGGCGGCAGGTAGACGACGGTGCTGACGACGATTTCGTCCACGACTTCGGGGTTCGGAGGCTGCGAACAAAGCCTTGTGGGAAACGCCCGCGGCGGAACCACAACGTTGATAGCTCTGACAACGAACTGTCGAGTCGAGATGGTGGGTGGGACCCTTAGAGATATTCGATCGCACGTGAGCGGACTGTCCGCGCCGACGGGACCGTACGCCGTGGTCTGTGCGCGTACGGCGCGCGAACCCGTTCCGCTGGCGGGCGAGCGTTTCGACAGCCGCGAGGACGCCGAGCGCGCGGCCGATATGGCCGACGAGTATCACTCCGCGCTCCGGCGGTACGACCCGGAGGCGCCGCGACATCACCTAATCGTCCGCGACGCCGCCGGTCCGCCCGCCCCCCGGTCGAACGCCGATTCCGACGTTCGACTGCGCTACGTCGCCTTCTGTCACGACGTCTCCGGCGCGGTGTTCGAGGCGCTTTCGGAGACGGGCTTTCGAGCCGCCGAGTCCGCCGCGATGGAGACGTACCTGACGCTGGCGGAAGTGGTCGAAGACCGCGACGACTTCTGTCTCGCGATGCTGTGGAGCGCGATGAACGAACTGGACATCGGACTCGACGCCGCCGACCAACGGACCGTCGTCGACGCCGCAGCGGAACTGTTCGGCGGGACGACCCGCGGCGCGACGCGACCCGCACCGACGGTCGGGTCGGCCTTAGAGCGGACGCTCGCGCGGCTCGACGAGGCGTCGTTCCTCGACGGCTACGACGTGGCGGCGTGCGCCGGCGGCGACGCGTGGGAGGCGACGTTCGCCGACTACGCCCTCGCCGAACGGACCGGTCGACTTCCGACGCTGCCGATAGCGGTCGACCTCGTGCGTCGACTCCCCGATCGCCCCGTCGCGTTCACCGAGGCGACGCCACTGGCGGACCGCCGGTGGCGGCTCCGCGTCGAGGCGGTCGACCTCTCGGACTCGAACGCAGACGACCCCGCCGGCCTCGTCAGCCTCGACGCGGCCGACGAGGGGCGGTTGAACGAGACCGACTACCGACTGTAGTCGCCGGCGCGTCCGCCCCGACTCCACCCCGACTCCGAACCGCTCTCTCCTCGCCGCGTCGTCGCCGGAACCGACGGACTCATTCTCGCCAGCGCGGTACCCCGTTTATGCAGCGAGACGAACACGCGCACGGTCCGACCGACGTCCTCGTGGTGGGCGGCGGTGTCGCCGGCCTCACCGCCGCGACCTTCACCGCCCGCGCCGGACTCGACACGCTCGTCGTCAACGACGGCGAGAGCATCTTGAACCGCAACGCCCACCTGGAGAACCTCCCCGGCTTCCCGGCCGGCGTGAACGCCCGACTGTTCGGCGACCTGCTCCGCGAGCAGGCGGACCGCAATAGCGTCCGGCGGCGCGAGGGGCGCGTCGTCTCGGTCGGACGCGTCGAGGAGGACGGCGAGGCGGGCGTGCGGTTCGTCGCCGAGGTGGAGGCGGAGGACGCCGTCGAGACGGTCCGGACCTCTGCCGTCGTCGCCGCGTCGTGGTCCGACGCCGACTACCTCGACGACCTGAACGTGACCACCCGCGAGGCCGGGAGCAAGCGCTACGTCGACGTGGACGAACGGGGCCGCGCCTCGGTCGAAGGCGTCTACGCCGCCGGCCGACTCGCCGAGAAGTACCACCAAGCGGTCGTCTCGGCCGGCCACGGCGCCGAGGTCGGTCTGACGGTCGTCCACGACAGCGACGCCGCCTACTACCACGACTGGGTCGCCCCGGAGGGCTACTTCACCGACCGCGGGCGCGAGGTGCCGCCGGGGTGTGAGGAGATAGACGCCGAGGAACGAGAACGCCGCGAGGCCGAGTCCCGCGAGGTGATGACCGACTTCTTCGCCGACCCCCACCCCGGACCCNCGGGGTGTGAGGAGATAGACGCCGAGGAACGAGAACGCCGCGAGGCCGAGTCCCGCGAGGTGATGACCGACTTCTTCGCCGACCCCCACCCCGGACCCCAGCGGACGCATCCGAGCCTGGTCGAGGACGAACGCGGGCGAGTGGACGAGTAAGAGAGGAGGGACGGCGTCGAGAGCGAACCGCTCACTCGTAGGCGACGAGTCCGCCCGCCGTGGCGAGGTACACCTGCGACCCGGCAACGATGAGCGCCTCGGGCGTTCGCTCCGTCGCCAGCACCCACCGTGTCTCACCCGTCGCCACGTCCAACGCGTGGACTCGTGCGGAGTGTCCGTCGGTCGCTTCGGCGAACAGACAGGTGTCTCCCGCGACGACGAGCGAGGTACCCCACTCGGCCACGGACAGGTCCTCCCGAGTCCAGCGGGTCTCGCCCGAGGAGAGGTCGAGCGCGGTGACGGTCCCCTCAACGTCGCCGAAGACGCCAGTTCCGTAGAGGACGGCCGACTGGTCGGACGCCACCGCGAGGTGTGAATGGCCCCCATCGCTCGATATCGAGCGGACGTGCGTGCCGTCGCGACGGTAGACGTGCAGGTTCCCGCGCGTTCGCCCGCCTCCCGCCCGGTCGGTATCTCCGAGGACGACGTACTCGTCGGTGACGACCGGCCAGGTCGGACCACCGGGTGCGTCCGACACCCACTCGGTCGACGGGGGTCGGCCGAGCAGTGATTCGGGGGACGACCGGGGCGAAAGCGACAGTAGCGGTCCCGGTCCGGCGACGTACAGTTCGTCAGCGGCGAGTGCGGGATACGTCGCCCCCGACCCGCCGGTGTCGGCGAACGTCCACTGATAGTCGCCGTTCGAGTCGAACACCGAGAGGCGGCCATGCCCCCCGAGGAGGACGCCGTCGCCGGTCGGAAGCACGCCGTATATTCGCGCTTCTCCTCCGGAGTTCTCCGGGTAGGCAGTCTGCCACCGGAACGTCCCGTCGCGGTCGAACGCGCGAGCGTATCGTCCGTCAGCCGTGTAGAGCGAGTCGGGTGCGAGCGCCGCCGCCCGTGGGAGGCCGGCGGCGGGCGTCTGGTCTCTCCCGTAGGTTCCCCACTTCCACGCGCCGTCGTCTCGGCTCACGACAGTCGTCCCGTTCGCTCGGACCGCATAGAGCGAGTCGGCCGAGGCAAGGAGCTCGACGGGGGGACCTGTCTGAAACGCCCGAGACCAGCGTCGCCCGGGCTTGGATTCGGGCGGTGTTGCCTCCGGCGCGCAGGCCGTGTTCCGTACGTCGCGGCGAGCGGTGTGCCACTCACCCGTTGGCGTCTCCGGTGCGTCGAAGTCGCTCCCGGTGCAGCCCGCGAGACCACTCGCGGCGGCGACGGCTGCGAGTCGGAGTACATCACGTCTGGAGGGCATCGTTCGGTTGTGTGCGACCGATGCTATCAGTCTTCTCTCGGTCACGAGGAACCGACCGGACGGTTTTACTCCGCCCGTCTCGAATCTCACGACCATGTTAGAAGGCGTGAACGTCGTCCTCGGCGTCTCGGGGAGTATCGCCGCGGTGAAGGTGGTCGAGTTGGCCCACGAACTCCGGCGTCGGGGGGCGTCGGTCCGCGGCGTGATGACCGAGAGCGCGCGGGGTATCGTCCACCCGTGGGCCGTCGAGTTCGCCACCGGGAACGACGTGGTGACCGAGATAACGGGCCGCGTCGAACACGTCGAACTCTGCGGCCGCGACGGGTGGGCGGACGTGCTCTTGCTGGCGCCGGCGACGGCGAACACCGTCGGGAAGATAGCGAGTGCGGTGGACGACACCCCCGTGACGACGTGCGCGACGACGGCTCTCGGCGCGGGCGTGCCCGTCGTCGTCGCCCCCGCGATGCACGAACCGATGTACGACCACCCCGGCGTGTTGGACGCCATCGACCGCATCGAGTCGTGGGGCGTCCGCTTCGTCGACCCGAGGGTCGAGGAGGGGAAGGCGAAGATAGCGACCGAGGAGGCCATCGTCACCGACGTGGCCCGCGCGACGGCCGAGCAGACGCTTGCGGGGAAACGAGTCGTCGTCACCGCGGGCGCGACGGCCGAACCCGTCGACCCCGTGCGCGTGCTGACGAACCGCGCCTCGGGGAAGACGGGCCGGGAGGTGGCCCGCGCCTGTTACGTCCGCGGCGCGGACGTGACGCTGGTGCAGAACGGCGCGGACGCGCCGTACGCCGAGACGGTCCGCGTCGAGACGGGCGCTGAGATGCTCGAGGGCGTTCGAGATTCGGTGGCGGACGCCGACGCCCTCGTCTCCGCGGCGGCCATCTCCGATTACACCGTCGAGGCGGCGGCGGAGAAACTCCGTTCGGGCGAACCGCGGACGCTCGACCTCGAACCGACGCCGAAACTCATCGACAGCGTGCGCGAGGCCCGCCCCGACCTCCCCGTCGTCGGGTTCAAGGCCGAGACGTCCGGCGACGACGAGGCGATGGTGGCGGCGGCGCGGCGGATTCTCGACCGCGCCGGACTGGCGTTCGTCGTCGCCAACGACGCCGCCGTGATGGGCGAAGAGGCGACGCGAGCGCTGTTCGTCCGCGCCGACGACGTCGCGGTGTTCTCGGGGTCGAAGGCCGACTTGGGCGCGCGCGTCGCAGACGAGTTGGCCGCGGAACTGGCGTGAGAGCGGGGAGCGGAGAGCGGAATGAAAGAGAGAAGAGCGGAGAGAAGCGAAGCGGAGTCAGTCGTCGCTCGGCGCCGCGCTTCCGTCGTCCTCCGAGTTCGGACCGGCCGTCGAGTCGTCGGGCCGGGCGTCCTCCGGCGGGTCCGGCGGCGGCGCGGGCCACGACACCTCTTCGAGGAAGTCGATGCCCATGCGCTGGGCGGCGCGCGAAATCATGTGTGCGCCCGTCGGCGCCGTGAGGAACAGGAACACGACGATGACGAGCGACATCAGTCCGTCGCCGCCGGGGCCGTAGAAGACGAACCCCGCGAGCGCGATGCTCGCCGCCCCGAGCGTCGTCGCCTTCGAGGTGGCGTGCATCCGGTTGTAGACGTTCGGCAGGCGGAGGAGACCGACGGTCCCGACGACGAGGAAGAACGTCCCGACGACTAAGAGGACGATCAGGAGCGCCGTCTGGATCGGCCCGACGGAGTGCGTCGCCTCGCCGCCCTCGGCGGCCAGCGGAATCGGTCGGGCGAGCGCCGACGCGAGCGAGAGGGCGTCCGGCGCGGGTGGCGTCGGAATCATTCGATGATGTCCCCCTCCGTGACGTACCGCGCCACGGTAACCGTGCTGATGAACCCGATGATGGCGAGGACGACGCTCACGTCGATGAAGTAGCCCTGCCACGTCAGCATCGAGTACAGCACGGCGATGGCCACGACGTTCGTGCCGATAGTGTCGAGGGCGACGACGCGGTCGGGCACCGTGGGCCCCTTGATGACCCGGTAGCTGACGAGGAGCGTCAGCGCCGCCGAAACGACGAGGGCGGCGAAGACGACGGCGCCGAGCAGTCCGTGCAGCGTCTCAGTCGCCACCGTCGTCACCCCCCGCGGGGTCGGCGCGTTCGACGGCGCCGTCGCCGTCGCCGCCGTCGGTCTCCAGTTGGGGAACCGGGTCGCCCGGTTTCAGCTCCTCGTCGAAGATGACGAGGGCGTAGTCCTCCCACGTTCGAATGGGCTCCAACAGCGCGTCGGGGTCGGAGCCGTCGAGGCTGTGCACGTAGAGCGTGTTCGTCTGCGCGTTGTAGTCCATGGTGAGCGTTCCCGGCGTGAGGGTGATGCTGTTGGCGATGGTCGTGATGGCGGCGGCGGTGCGGACCCGGAGCGGAACCTCGATGACGCCGGGGTCGATGGGCATCGAGGGCGCGAGGACGCGCTTGGCGACGTCCCAGTTAGCGGTCACGAGTTCCTTCAGGAACACCAGCAGGTACAGCCCCGCGTACGGCGCGACCTTGAACGCCCGCACGGGGCCGAGCGTCGGGGTGTAGAACCCGCGCAGGAAGTACGCGATGAGCATCCCGACGACGAGGCCGATGAGGAGTTCCCCGACGAGCGCCCGGGGGTCGAGTTCGACCCCGCGGACGAATATCCAGAGAACGGCGAGCAGCGCCCCCGTCAGCGGCCAGCGTCGAGTCATCCGACCACCCCCGCGAGGGCGGCGGCCGACCCGAGAACGGCGTCGACGTACCCCTGCGTGTCGAGGGCCGCCCGCGCCGCCGCCGTCGCCGAGGCGTACAGCGCGTCGAATCCGATTCCGAACCCGACCGCTGCGAGGGCGAGGACGAGCACGACGGTCACCTGCCCGGTGAGCGCGAAGTCGTCCGAACCGGTCGTCCCCTCGCCCTCCTCGGCCCCTATCTCGACCGGACCGGACCAGCGACCCGGCAGCGACGCCTCCACGGCGGGGCCGGGCGCCCCCCAGAAGGCGTCGTTCCACGCCCGCGTGTAGTAGGCGATAGTGAGCACCGCGCCGGCGAGGGCGACGGCAAGCGCCGCGCCCGCGCCGGCGGCGCTTCCGGAGAACGCGCCGGCGGCCGTCTGGAAGACGAGCAGTTTGCCGAAGAAGCCCGACAGCGGCGGGACGCCGATGAGCGTCAGGGCGCCGAGCAGGAAGCCCGTGGCCAGAATCGGCGCGCGGCGGGCGAGGCCGCCGAGTTGGTCGAAGCGCGCCGTGCCGACCGCCTCCTGCACCGTCCCGGACGCGAGGAACAGCAGGCTCTTCGCGAGGGCGTGGTTGAACGCGTAGACGAGCGTCGCGGCGACGCCCAGCGTCCGAACCGCCGCGCTCTCGGCCGTCGCCGCCACCGCAAGCGGCAGGAGGATGAAGCCGACCTGACTGATGGAGGAGTACGCCAGCAGTTCGTCGAGGTCCGTTCTCCCGACGGCGCCGACGCCGCCGAGGACGATGCTCGCGGTGGCCATCAGGAACATCACGGGGCCGAAGAACGCGAGCACCGAGTCGCCCGAGACGAACGGGAGCGAGACGGGGAGGCTCGCGGCGGCGAACACCGTGAAGTACAGGCGGACGATGGCGTACACGCCCACCTTCTTCACGACGCCCGCGAGCATCGCCGTCACCGGCGCGGGGGCGGCGCGATACGCCGCCGGCACCCAGAACTGGAACGGGACGAGGCCGGCCTTCAGCGCGAACACCGAGAAGAGGACGGCCGAGAGGCCGAGAACCGGGGTGACGGCGACGTTCGAGCCGTCGGCGAGTCGCTGCGCGAGGTCCGCCATGTTCAGCGTCCCCGTCGTCGCGTACAGGCCGCCGATGGCGAGCAGCATCACCGCGCTACCGAGGAGGTTCAAGACGACGTAGTTCAGCGCCGCGCGGGTGTGCTCGGGGCCGGAGTAGAAGAGCACGAGGATGTAGCTCGACATGAGCATCACCTCGAACCAGACGAACAGGTTGAAGATGTCCCCAGTGAGGAACGACCCCGTGACGCCGACCACCATGAAGTGATACAGCGTGTGATAAGAGAGCTTCTGCCCGTAGGCGTCGACGTAGAGGACGGAGTACGCGAGCGCTCCGAGCGAGACGAGGGAGGCGAACCCGACCATGAACGCCGACAGCGGGTCGGCGACGAGGACGATGCCGAACGGCGCCTGCCAGCCGGACACCTGATACACTATCGTCCGGCCGGCCGAGCCCAGGGGGAGGACGACGCTACGGAACAGAAGCGCCGCGGCGGCGAGGTAGCCCACGCCGCCGAGCAGGCTGACCGCCCGCTGGACCGTCAGGTTCGTTCGCGTCACGAGCGTCGCGATGGCCGTCACGAGGGCGACCAACAGCGGCGCGATGACGACGGTGCTCATTCGCCGTGACCTCCGAGTTCGTACATGTCGATGGTTCCGTGTTCCTCGTAGACGCGGTACGTTAGCACGAGCGCCAGCGCCGTCGTCCCGAAGCCGATGACGATGGCCGTGAGGACGAGCGCCTGCACGAGGGGGTCGGTGACCGACTCCGCGGACCCGCCGTGGCCGGTGATGGGCGCGAATCCGGACAGTCCGCCCATCGTGACGAGGTAGACGTTCGCGGACTGGCTGATGATGGTGATGCCCCAGACGACGCGGACCACGTCCCGCCGAAGGACGAGGTACGTCCCGAGGGCGAACAGGACGCCGAGGACGGCGGCGAGGACGAACTGCGGCTGTCCTCCCATCATTCCGTCCCCACCTCCGCGGCGACGGTGAGAAGCGCGCCGACGACGGTGGCGTACACGCCGAGGTCGAAGAAGAACGCGCTCGCCACCTCGAACTCCTCGTACAGCGGGACGTGCTTGAAGAACCACACCCCCTGCGTGAGGAACTCGTAGCCGAACAGGATGGGGGTCAGCCCGCTGAGCACGGCCAGCGCGAGGCCGCCGCCGAACAGCCAGCGGTACGCCCCGACGGGGCTGTGACCGTCCCCGTCGGGCGACATCCGGAGCACGTCCGTCTGGACGTACTCCAGTCCGAAGATGACGTAGATGAGGACGAACGCCGCCGCCGTGAGGACGGCGCCGATGAAGCCTCCGCCGGGCAGGTTGTGCCCCTGAAGCAGGAGGCTGACGGCGGTAAGGAGGATGAGCGGGACGACGATTCGCGTGACCGTCCGCGAGATGACCGTCGTTCGCCGGTCGCCCTCGTAGTCGTACGGTCGGTTGTCGAGTTCGCGTCCGCTCACTGCGTCTCACCCCGTTCGCGCATGCGGATGAGCGTCAGGATGGCCAGGGCGGTCATCGCGACGACGGATATCTCGCCCATCGTGTCGAACGCCCGGAAGTCCACAAGGATGACGTTGACGATGTTGCCGCCGCCGCCGGCGTTCGTGAAGAAGGGGGGGTGCTCGGCCGGGACGCCCGCGTTCTCCGCTAAGAAGCCCGCGATGGGCTCTGCGGGCGAGGCGGCGGTGGTGACGAGGACGGTGACGAACACCGTCGCGCCGACGGCCAGAGCGAGGACGGCGTCCCGCGCCGCCCGCGAGCGGTTCACCTCGCCGTAGAACGCCGGCAGGCGGTTCAAGACGAGCAGGAAGATGACGAGCACCAGCGTCTCGACGACCAGTTGGGTCAAGGCGAGGTCCGGCGCGTCCGCGAGGATGTAGAAGATGGCGACCATGAACCCGAGGATGGAGAGCGTGAGGACGCCGGCCACGTGCGACGGGGCGATGTCCACCGCGACGGCCCCGACGACGGCCACGAGGAGGACGAGGAAGATGGGCAGCGTGATGGCGAAGCCCTCGAAGGCGGGCAGTGACACGCCGGCGGCGGCGTAGCCGCCGAGTGCGAGCACCGTGACGCTCGCCAGCGCCCACGTCGCGTACGTGCGGAGCAGGCCGTTCTGGACGGAGGGGATGGTTCGAACGCTCGTCGCCGAGAGCCCCTCGACGGCGCCGTCGTACCACCAGTTCGCCCGCACCGGCCCGCGCAGGAGCGCGTTGATGCCGTCGTGCAGGCGGTCGTAGAACGGGAACAGCGCCGCGCCGACGAGAATCGTTACCGCGCTCATCGCCGCGTACGGGGACAGTTCCGTCGGGAAGTGCACGGAGAAGCCGTGCGGGTCGCCGGGGGAGACGCTGCCGTAGACGTGGCCGACGAACGCGTTGATGGGCGTCTCCGGGCCGAGTCCGAGCGTCGCCGAGGCGCTGATTCCGAGCACCAACAGCCCCAGAATCGCCGGCGGGACGAGCATCGTCGCCGGCGGCGAGTGGACGTGGCCGAGGTTGTCGTTCTCCTCGCCGAAGAACAGCGAGGCGAACTTCACCGAGTAGAGGAACGTGAACACGCTCCCGAAGACGGCGACGACCGGGAAGAGGTAGCCGAGGCCGCCGATCTCCTTACCGGCGTACCACGCCGCCTCGAACAGCAGCTCCTTCGAGTAGAAGCCGTTGAACGGCGGGATACCCGCCATCGACAGCGACGCGACGGTGGCGATGGCCGCCGTCACGGGGAGGTGTTTCCGCAGGCCGCTCAACTTCGATATCTGCCGGGTCCCCGCCTCGTGGGCGACGATGCCGGCGACGAGGAACAGCGCGGCCTTGAACGACGCGTGGTTCAGGATGTGGAAGGCGCCCGCCTCCGCGCCGTACTCGTTGGCGAAGCCGAACGACGCGACGATGAGTCCGAGGTGGGAAGCGGTGGAGTACGCGAGCAGTTCCTTGATGTCGGTCGACGACACCGCCAGAATCGCGGCGACGGTCATCGTCGCGAGGCCGAGGATAGCGAACAGGAGCGTCCACTCCCCGAGCAGGGGCGCCTCTTCGGAGAGGAACAGCGGTCGGAGCCGACCGACCAGGTAGACGCCGGCTTTCACCATCGTCGCCGAGTGGAGGAACGCCGAGACGGGCGTGGGCGCCTCCATCGCGTTCGGCAGCCAAATGTGGAAGGGCACCTGCGCGGACTTCGTGGCCGCGCCGAGGCCGACGAGGACGAGGGCGGGGACGAGCAGTCCGCTCGCGGTCAGCGCCTCCCGGATGGCGTCGGCGTTCTCCAGGAGGACGACGAGGCTGTACGTCGACTCCGGGAGGGCCTGTCCGGACGCCCAGACGAGGAGAAGGAAGCCGACGAGCATGAACAGGCCGCCGGAGACGGTGATGAGCATCGACTTCCGCGCGGCGTACTTGGAGGCGGATTCGCTGGTGTAGTGGCCGATGAGGAGGAACGACGACAGACTCGTCAACTCCCAGAACACGAACAGCGAGATGAGGTCGCTGGCGAGGGCGACGCCGAGCATCGATCCTAGGAACGCCAACAGCGTCGCGTAGTACTTCGCCTGACCCGGTTCGCCGTGCATGTAGCCGCCGGAGTACGTCAAGATGAGCACTCCGACGCCGCTGGCGAGGAAGGCGATGAGGAGCGCCAATCCGTCGACGTAGAACGCCAGCGAAACCCCGAGTGAGGGTATCCATTCGTAGGAGACGGTTCCATGCGCCCCCGCCAATGACAACTGGGTGACCAGTCCGAAGCAGACCAGCGCCGTCGCCGCCGCGAAGTACGCGGTTCGCTCTCCGAGAACCCGAAACACCGCCGGGGTGAGCGCTGCGGCGACAAACGGCAGGAAGACTACGGCGAGGACAACCTCCGGTGTCGGTTGCACGCGTGCATCTATCGGGAGACTGGACTTAGGTGTTGTCAAACCTCGGTGTACGTTTCGAACCGTGGTGTCCCGTAGCTCCCCCCGAAAACGGAGTCCCGCGCACCGTCGACCCGAACTTCCGCACGGACGTTGGGATAGGTTACGAAACGTATCTTTCTACCTTAGTGAACTTTCACCTAAAGTTTTATAAGATATCGTGTTTATCTAATGGAGTATGAATGTTCCAGGCGTGGATTCGGGGGATGGGAGACTCCCGCGTCGGGACGGAGGCGTGTGCGGATGATACGTAACCCCGCCCAGATGAAAAGTGCGAACTGGCCTGGTCCGAACCGCGACGTGGCGATGGAGACGTTGCGCCGGGCGGCCGACGAGCCGATAGATCTCGTCGCCGTCTACGGCGCGACGTCGTTCGACCTCTTTCACGTGAGCGACGCGCTCTCGGCGTCGTACGATGACCGGGCGTCGCTCGTCGCGACCATCTCCGATCTGGCCGAGGAGATGCGGGAGGAGTTCGTCCGTCACGGTCTGTTCGCGGGCCTGCGCCCGACGCAGAAGCAGGTCGAGTACAAGTCGGGGAGGCTCGACGGGCGGAAACTGCTCCAGGTGTACTGCGGCGGCCGCGGGATGGTGCTCTTGGTCCACCCCGACCAGCGAGAGGAACCGCTCGTCCGCGCCGCGATGGAACTGCTCGGCGTCTGAGCGGCCGCGGGACGCGGTGGCACGACCCGTGCGGACGGTCCGTACGCGGGGGGACGAACCGCCACCTTTTATTCCCGAACCGATGAACCGGCGACATGGACCAGTTGCGGCGGTCGCTCCTCGAAGCGCCGATAATCGAGAAAGGGGACTACGAGTACTTCGTCCACCCCATCAGCGACGGGGTGCCGATGCTCGAACCCGGCCTCCTCCGCGAGATAGTCATTCGGATCATCCGGAAGGCCGACCTCGAAGACGTCGACAAGATAGTCACGCCGGCGGCGATGGGCATCCACATCTCGACCGCCGTCTCGCTGATGACCGATATCCCCCTCGTCGTCATCCGTAAGCGACAGTACGGCCTCGACGGTGAGGTATCGCTGAGCCAGCAGACCGGCTACTCGGAGAACGACATGTACATCAACGACGTGTCGGAAGGCGACCGCGTCCTCGTCCTCGACGACGTGCTCTCGACGGGCGGTACGATGTGCGCGGTGCTCGACGCCCTGAAGTCCACGGGCGCGGACGTCGTCGACACCGTCGCCGTCATCAAGAAGGCCGGGCCGAACGAACTCGACGACACCGACCACCACGTCAAGACGCTCATCAATGTCTCCGTCGAGGACGGGGAAGTCGTCATCGTCGACGAGAACGGCGACGACTGACCGCTCCGAACCGACCTCCCGTCTCCGTCGGACCAGTCACGGACGGAAGATAATTATATACTCGAACGGATGAGAGTTAGATACGGGTATTCTATCACTATCTCGGGTCGCGACCGCCCAACAACCCGTCCAATCGTTCAACGTTCTCCTACCTCTCCCCTCCGGAAGAGTGATAACGCGCTGTTCATTTTTTGAGATGTGTCACGGATGAACGAACGAGGCGGCGACGACGAGCGGAACGGAATCAATCGTCGGACCTGGCTCAAAGCGCTGGGCGTGGCGGGCGCGACCGGACTGGCCGGCTGTAGCGGCGACGACGGGGGCGGGAGCACGGGGACGGGGTCGACGGCGACTGCGACCGACGGCTCCGAACTGGGGACGGCGGAGGGAACCGACGCCGCCGTCGACGAACTCCCCGAGGTCGGCGGCACGTACCGAACCATCGTCTCCTCGCCGCTGGCGACGATGAACCCCCTCTACAACAACGAACAGGGCGCGGCGGACGTGGCGTCGTTCGCGCTCGACCTGTCCTACGGGTTCCGGCCCGGGACGCGGTTCTTCCCGCAGCTCTACGACCTGACGACGGACGGCGGAAACGTGTGGGTCGCGAGCCTCCGCGAGGGACTCCAGTTCGGCGGCGACTACGGCGAGGTGACCGCCGAGGACTTCGTCTACCAGATAACGCAGCTTCACCAGAGCGAGTGGGCCGCGACGGCCGACGCCTCCTCGTGGCCGAGCGAGGTGAACGTCGAGCAGACCGGCACGTACGAGTTCCAGATCGAACTGCCCAACGTCAACCCGCTGTACCCCGAGACGTACGACCCCCTCCTGTACCCCGTCCCGAAGGCGCTCGTCCAGCCGTTCGTCGAAGAGGAGAACGCGCAGGGCCTCGAAGACAACCCGGAACTCGTCGAACTGCAGTACACCGAGGGCGGGAACCTCGGAGCGTACACGCTCGAACAGTGGAACCGGTCGAGCAGGCTGGTGTTCACCCGCAACGAGGAGTACTACCTCAGGGAGGCCGACGACGTGCCGGACCTCTTCGGCAACGCCCCCTACTTCGACCGGGTCGAGGTGCAGGTGGCCCAAGAGCAGTCGGCCCGTCTCGGCGCGCTGGAAGCGGGCCAGACCGACACGGCCGCGGTGCCGCCGAATCGGGTCACCGAGTTCGACGGGATGGACGGCGTCGACGTCTATCAGGTCCCCCAGCCGTTCAACGAGGTCTGCGTCTACAACATGCGCGACAACGGCTGGAACGCCGGTCCGGGGAACCTCTTCCGAAAGCAGAAGTTCCGGCAGGGACTCGGCTGCGCCGTCGACAAGCAGTCGCTCGTGCGGGGGGTCTTCCGCGACTACGCGCAGGTCCAGTACACCTGGCAGCCGCCCTGGTCGCAGTGGTACCCCGGCGACGAGGAGATACTGCAGTTCGGGACGGGCGAGTTGTACGGTCCGGAGGCCGCGCGGAGCCGCATCCGGGAGGCCGTCTCCGACACCGACTACGGCTACGACGGCGGCCAGTTGCTCGACCCGAGCGGCAACCAAGTCGAGTTGAGCCTCTATCACAGCGCCGGGCAGAACACCGAGCGCAACATGGGTCAGTACATCGCCCAGGAGTTCGCCGACAACGCCGGCATCCAAGTGAACCTGCAGGCCATCGACGGCGTGCAGTTCGTCAACAACTACTGGCAACAGCAGGTCCCGGAGAACCCCGACCAGTACGAGTGGTCCAACGGACCGTACAACGCCGGTCCGCGCGAGGTCACGGGCGCGAAGCCGTGGGACATGGCCATCGTGTTCGCGCTGAACACGTACCCGCTCAACCCGACCACCGCCGACGTGTTCTTCCAGCGGGACTCCTCGTACAACCCGTACGGCTACTACCCCTCGTGGAACGCCAAAGAGCTATTTCAGGAGGCCCGCGCCGCGACCAGCCAAGAGGAGATTCAGCCCATCTTCACGGAGATATTCAAGCGCGTCGCCGAAGACCAGCCGATGGGGATGCTGGCGTTCCCCGCAGACACCATCGGCTACTCGTCGGACATCGTCGGTCCGGCCGAGAACTTCTTCAGCGGATGGAACTCCGCGGCTTGGTACCGCGACGAGTGACCCCGGTCGCTCGCCGAGCACAGTAGACGAACGCATTTCAACACACTTGGAGAGACGCACAATATGGGACTCGGATGGTACATCGCTCGTCGGGTCGCGTGGTCGTTCGTCGTCACGTTCATCATCGTGTCCGTGACGTGGGGACTGCTCACCGCGGCGCCGAACCCGGAAGTACAGCAGGCGGCACAGCAGGCCGCGATGGCCGGTGACAACCCCGCCGAAGCGCAGGACAGGGTACGACAGTTACGCGGACTGGATAGACCGCTCTACGAGCAGTATATCGGCTACATGACCAACATCTACACGCTCAACTGGGGGTGGTCGGACTCCAGGGCGCAACCGGTGACCGAGGCGGTGACCGAGGCCCTGTACTACACCGTCCAGTACTCCGTCCCGTGGACGCTGCTGGTCGTCACGCTGGGTCCGCTGGTCGGACTGTACTCCTCGGCCAACCAGTACTCCTGGAAGGACCACCTCGCGACGGGGTTCGCCTTCTTCGGCTACGCGATACCGAACTTCTTCTTCGGTATCATCCTCCTCCTCATCTTCGGCGTGGAGTTGGGGTGGATTCCCATCACGTACAACACGGACGTGCCGGTGTTCAGCGTCGAGAACGCGATTCAGCTCGCGGTTCCGGTGTTCGTACTCGTGACCGGCTCTATCGGGGGAATCATGCGCGTCTCTCGGAACGAGTCCTCGGAGTACATGAACGCCGACTTCGTGAAGACGGCTCGCGCGAAGGGCGTCTCGACGTTCCGCATCTACGCGAGACACGTCCTCAGACCGACGATGGTCCCCCTCTCGACGACGATGGTCGCGCAGTTGCTCGCGCTCTTTACGGGGTCGTCGATACTCGTCGAGGTGGTGTTTTCGATACCCGGCCTCGGACGGCTTCTGTTCCGCGCCATCGTCGCACAGGACACAAGCGTCGTGCTCGGCACGTCGCTGTTTTTCGTGTTCGTCGCGACCATCGGCAACCTCCTGCAGGACCTCGTGTACACCGTACTGGACCCGCGAATCAGCTTCGACGAGAGATAATGGCCACGGAAGATTCACCACGATTCGACACGGTCGATTGGGACGAGATAACCAGCGGCGGCGGGCGGGAGGTGACGAAGAGTCTCGTCGCCCTCGGCGCGTCACTCGCGGGACTTGCCGCGTTACTCCTCTACGACTACGTCGTCGTTCCCGACCGCACGGCGACGTTCGCCGCCGTCGGGTGGGGCTACGACGTGACGAAGCTCGATTGGCTGCTCGCGCTCTCGCTGCTGTTCGTCGCGTTCTACGGCGCCCTCCCCCTGTACCGAAACGAGCGGATGACGCGCTACTACTGGAAGGAGTTCAAGAAGAACCGCCCCGCGGTGGCCAGTCTCGTCTTTCTCGCCGTCGTCTTCGTCGGCGGCGTCTTCGGACCGCTCGTCATCAGCAGCCCCGAGTCGGAACTGCTCCGGCAGTTCCAGCCGCCGGTGTTCATGGAGATTCCGCAGAACTACGTCATCGAGTGCGTCGGCGAACGGGCCGCCGGCGTCTGTCGGGGAACGTGGCAGCACCCGCTCGGAACCACGCCCGACGGGCGCGACATCTTCAAGATGATCGTGTACGGGATGCAGATATCGATGAAGGTCGGGCTCATCGCGACGCTCATGGCCGTCGTCATCGGCGCGAGCGTCGGCACCGTCAGCGCGTACGCCGGCGGAATGGTCGACGAGGTGCTGATGCGCTACGTCGACATCCAGCAGTCGTTCCCGACGCTCGTGCTCTACTTGCTCATCATCTACACCTGGGGCGGCGGTCTGTTCACGATGGTCCTCCTGTTCGGGCTGTTCTCGTGGGAGGGTACCGCGCGGTACGTGCGGAGCAACGCCCTCTCGAAGAGCGAGGAGGAGTACATGAAGGCGAGCCGTCTCAGCGGCGCCGGAACGTACCACACCATCCGACGACACCTCATCCCGAACACGGCCAGCAGCATCATCACCGACGCGACGCTTCTGATTCCGGCGTTCCTCTTAGCCGAGGCGCAGTTGTCGTTCCTCGGATTGGGCGATACCAGCGTCGCGTCGTGGGGGCAACTCATCAGCGTCGGACGGGACCACCTCTCCTACGCGCCGTGGATCACCTTAGCGCCGGGGCTCGTCCTGTTTTTGACCATCCTCGCGTTCAACTTCCTCGGCGACGCGTTGCTCGACGCGCTGAATCCCGAGGCGCGCGCGGAGGCGGAGTCATGAACGCGAGCGCAAACGCGGACAGACCGCTGCTGTCCGTCGAGGGGCTGACGACGACGTTCGACACCGACGCCGGCGTCCTCACCGCCGTGGACGGCGTCGACTTCGACGTGCGGCGGGGCGAGACGGTCTGCATCGTCGGCGAGTCGGGGAGCGGAAAGACCGTCGCCAGCGAGTCTGTCACCCGACTCATCCCCTCGCCGCCGGGGACCGTCGAGGGGTCGATTCGGTTCGGCGAGGTGGAGAGGGTCCGCGAGTTCGCCGAGCGGTTCCCGAAGCGGGTGGTCGACGCCGCCGACCGACCGGAACGCGACGGAGCCGACCGGGTCGGCGACGACGACCGATTCGTCGTCGTCGAGGAGCGAACGGACGGCGAGATAACCCGCGGCTACGTGGACCTCGCGCGCGCCCCGGAGACGGCGCTTCGGCGCGTCCGGGGGGCCGACATCACCCACGTGTTCCAGAACCCGCAGGACGCGCTCAACCACTGTTACACGGTCGGCTGGCAGATCGTCGAGGCGATTCAGGTCCACGAAGACGTCGGGAAGGCGGCGGCGAGAGAGCGGGCGGTCGACCTGCTGGAACGGGTCGGCATCGCCAACGCCGCGACGCGGTTCGACGACTACCCGCACGAGTTCTCCGGCGGGCAGAAACAGCGCGTGATGATCGCGATGGCGCTGGCCACGAACCCGGACCTGCTTATCGCCGACGAACCGACGACGGCGCTGGACGTGACCGTCCAGAGCCAGATTCTGGACCTCATCGCCGACATCCAGCGGGAGTACGGGATGGGAATCCTGTTCATCACGCACGACCTCGGCGTCGTCGCCGAAATCGCCGACCGCGTCGTCGTCATGTACGCCGGGAAGGTGATGGAACGCGGCGACGTCTACGAGATATTCGAGACCCCCTCGCACCCGTACACGCGCGCGCTCATCGACTGTCTCCCCGGCGGCGGACGGGCCGCCGGCGGCATCGAGGGGACGCTTCCAAACCCGGTGGACCCGCCCGACGGCTGTCGGTTCGCCCCGCGCTGTCCGTACGCGGTCGAAGAGTGCACCGTCGGCGAGCAGCCGCCGGAGATACCCCTCTCGGAGAGCCACCGCGTCTCCTGTGTCTACTACGGGGAGGGGTTCGACGAGTCGGTCATCGTCGGGTCGGCCGACGAGGAGCCGTCGGCGGAGGGAGGGACCGCCGATGACTGAGCGACCGCTCCTCTCGGTTCGGAACCTCGAGAAACACTACCCTATTACGGAGGGCGTCCTCTCGCGGCGGGTCGGCGCGGCGCGGGCCGTCGACGGCATCAGCTTCGACATCGCGCGCGGGGAGACGCTCGGCCTCGTCGGCGAGTCCGGGTGCGGCAAATCGACCGCCGCCTCCTCGCTCATCCGGTTGGAGGAGCCGACGGGCGGGCGGGTGCTGTTCGACGACGGCCGGGGGGAGGGTCTGCGGGACGTCACGCGGTTCGACGAGGCGGACCTGAAGGCGTTCCGCCGGAACGCCCAGATGATATTTCAGGACCCCTCCTCCAGTCTCGACCCGCGGATGACGGTCGGAAGCTCCGTCGCCGAGTCGCTGATGGTTCACGGGATGACCGACAGAACGCGACGTCGGAAAATCGTCGAGAACCTACTGGAGGACGTCGGCCTCTCCGCGGACGACTACGACCGGTACCCCCACGAGTTCTCCGGCGGGCAGAAACAGCGCATCGGACTCGCCCGAGCGCTCGTGCTCAATCCGGACCTGATAATCGCCGACGAACCGGTGAGCGCGCTCGACGTCTCCGTCCGCGCGGAGATTCTCTCGCTCGTCGACCGCTTACAGGAGGAGTACGGGCTCTCGATGCTGTTCATCAGCCACGACATGTCCGTCGTCAGGGACGTCTGCGACAGGGTCGCCGTCATGTACCTCGGGAAAATCGTCGAAATCGGCGAGACCGAGGAGGTGTTCGCGAACCCGCAACACCCCTACACCGAGGCGCTGCTCTCGGCGATTCCGACGCCCGACCCGCGGCAGCGTCGAAAGGGGATCGAACTGACGGGGAAGGTTCCGAGCCCCGTCGACCCGCCCGACGGCTGTCGGTTCCACACGCGCTGTCACCGCGTGATTCAGCCCGACGAGTACGACCTCGAACAGTCCCACTGGCGCTCCCTGTTGAACTTCCGGGACGAGGTGGTCGCCGGCGCCGTCGACGTCGGGAAGGTCCGCGAGTCGGTCGAGGCCGGCGCGGCCGACGGGGACGCCGAGGCGACGCCGGATGCGGCGGTCGAACGGGAGATTCGAGCGGATTTCGGCCTCCCGGAACGGCTGTCGGACGCCGCGGCCGAGCGACGCCTCGGAGACGCGTTCGACCGATTGCTGAGCGGGAACGAGGACGAGGCCGCGGAGACGCTGGCCGCGGCGTTCGTCACCCCGTGCGAGGAGTCGGTCCCCGAGTTCGTCGACCACGGCGACGGTCACCGCTCGGCCTGTTTCCTCACCGCCCGCGACGAACGCGCGCTGGAGCGACCGGCGAACGCCGAGCGGTAGCGCGAGGCGATTCGGAGCGCGCGGCCGAGATTCTCTCCGTTCTCCGACCCGTCTGTTCTCCCCTCGCCGTCCCGCCGGACCCCGCGTCGGACTTCCGGGGCCGGGTCGCTTTTTCCTCGCGCGTCCATACGGGGGAACACAATGTCCGACACGACAGCGCTGTTTATCGTCAGCGAGGCGGGCTACTGGGGCGAAGAGTGTACCGAACCGCTGACCACGCTCTCGGACGCCGGCGTCGACGTCACCGTGGCGACGCCGACGGGCGAGAAGCCGGTCGTCGACGAGCGCTCGGTCGACCCCGGCGAGGTCGGCGAAGAGACCTCCGAGGCGGTACTGGAGGTCCACGAGAACGACGACCGACTGGCGAACCCCGAGCCGATAGCGACGGTGGACGCGACGGACTACGACGTCGTGGTGTTCCCCGGCGGGCACGGCACCGCGTGGGACATCAACCAGGACCGCCACGCCCGACAGGCCCTGCTGAGCGCCGTCGGCGGCGACGAGGGGAAGGCGCTCGTCGTCTGCCACGCCGTCGGCCTGCTCGGATTCACGCGCGAGGCGGACGGCGGCTTCCTCGTCGAGGACCGCGAGGTCACCGGCTTCCCCAACGAGTGGGAGGAGGGAATCGTCGACGAGAACGACCTGATGCCCGACGGCCGGAAACTCCCCTACTGGGTCGAAGACGAGGTGAAGGCCGCCGGCGGCGTCTGGGACGCCGAACTCGATAAGGACGCGAGCGTCACCGTCGACGGCGACCTGATAACCGCGCGCGGTCCGGGTTCCTCGCACGCCGCGGCCGAGACGCTGCTCGACGAACTCGGCATCGAGGCGTAAGCGGAGCGACGCGACCGGCGCCGACTCGTCTCAGAGAGGTTCGACTGCCAACATTTTTCGCGGCGGAGCGCGACCGAGCGGTGTGCGACTCGCGGACCTCGAACTCGAACCGGGCGCCGCGTACGAAGCCGCCGAACTGCGAGAGGCGTTCGACCGGCGGATGACCGGACGAGGTATCGAGATATGCTACGACGACGACGACAGACGCCAGCGCTATCTGCGCCTGTTCTCGACCGATTCCGGACCGTACGAGGACGACGTGACCGGCGGGCAGTTCACGTACGTCGGCGAGGGGCAGAGAGGCGACCAGACGCTCACGGGCGGCAACCGCTACCTGAAGAACGCCGCGGACGCGCCGCTCCCGATATTCTTCTTCCACCGCGAAGCGGGGGAGTCGGCGTGGGAGTATCAGGGACAGGTGGACGTCTTGGCCTGCGACGAAGCCGAACACGGCGGTCGGACGGTCTACCAGTTCACCCTCCAACGGCGGAGCGAGACCCGAGAGCGAATCGACCGCACGGAGGCCGCCGCGGACCTCGACGCCCCCGAGCGCGTCGAGACGAGTCGGAGCCGCGTCGTTCGGAGCACGCCGGTCGTCCGGGCGCTGAAAGAGCGGTACGGCCACGCGTGCCAACTGTGCGGTGCGACGCGGCGACGGGGNTGGACCTCGACGCCCCCGAGCGCGTCGAGACGAGTCGGAGCCGCGTCGTTCGGAGCACGCCGGTCGTCCGGGCGCTGAAAGAGCGGTACGGCCACGCGTGCCAACTGTGCGGTGCGACGCGGCGACGGGGGGTGGGAGAGGGTTACGCCGAAGGCCACCACGTCAGACCGCTCGGACGACCGCACGACGGCCCCGACGCCGAGTCGAACCTCCTCGTCCTGTGTCCGAACCACCACGCCGACTTCGACTACGGCCTCGTCGCCGTCGACCCGGATTCGTACCGCATCGCGCACGCCTACGACGCCGCCGTCGACGGCGGAACGCTGTTCGTCCGCGGGGACCACCCGCTCGACGCGCGCGTTCTTGAGTACCACAACCGCGAGATAGCCGACTTTTAGCGGCTCACTCGATTTTGAACACGGCCTCTTCGATGCGCTCGGACCGACAGTCCGGACACCGCGAGGGGTAGTTCACGGGGTCGTCGAACGCCGAGAAGCCGCACTCGCGGCACTCCGGCGGCGCGACGAGAAACCGCTCTTCGCCGCCCGAGTCGACCGACTGGGCGACGTGTCTCAGGTGGCGGTACGCCGACGAGCGCGGAATGCCGACCGTCTCCGATAATTCACTCGCCGTCCGCGGCGCCTCCCGCAGGGCGTCCGTGATTCGCTGCCGCGTCGTCGCGTCCGAGTCGGACTCCGACATAGCCGGGAGTAGGCGGCCCGCAGCGGTTAGTCCTTCCGCCCGTCGGCGACGCCGACGCGCGGGCCGGAATTCGGTCAGTCGCGTCGCAGTGGCTCGAAATTCGTATCACGAATCGGGCAAGATGGGAAAAGAACTTGACAGAGCGGTAAGTCCATTCGAGCATGAAGGCTGTCGTCCTTGCAGGAGGGTACGCGACGCGAATGTGGCCCATCACGAAACACCGCCCCAAGATGTTTCTACCGGTGGGCGAAGAGACGGTGATAGACGTCATCTTCGAGGATTTAGAGGAGGACGACCGGGTTTCGGAGGTGTTCGTCAGCACCAACGAGCGCTTCGAGGAGGTGTTCGAGGAGTACCTCGACGACTCGCCGTTCGAGAAACCGACGCTCTCCGTCGAGGAGACCGTCGAGGAGGACGAGAAGTTCGGCGTCGTCGGCGCGCTCGAACAACTCATCGACCGCGAGAACGTCGAGGAGGACCTCGTCGTCATCGCCGGCGACAATCTCCTGTCGTTCGACGTGGGCGAGTTCGTCGACTTCTTCGAGGAGAAGAACACCCCGTCCATCGCCGCCTACGACGTCGGCTCGAAGGAGCGGGCCAAATCCTACGGCCTCGTCGAACTGGATGGCGATAAGGTCGTCAACTTCCAGGAGAAGCCCGAAGAGCCCAACAGCACGCTCGTCTCCATCGCCTGCTACGCGTTCCCGGCGGAGACGCTGCCGAAGTTCGACGAGTACCTCACCGGCGGCAACAACCCCGACGAACCGGGCTGGTTCATCCAGTGGCTTCAGGGTAAAGGCGACGTACACGCGTTCACGTTCGACGGCGCGTGGTTCGACATCGGGACGCCCGAGAGCTACCTCGACGCGGTGTCGTGGTACCTCGACGGCGAGAACTTCGTCCACGAGACGGCGAACGTCGAGAACAGCGACCTCGGCGAGAACGTCCACGTCATGGCCAACAGCGTCGTCGAGAACTCGACGCTGGAGAAGACGGTCATTTTCAAGGATTCGATTATCCGTAACGCGGACATCCGCAACACCATCGTCGACGAGGACACGCACATCGAGAATCTCGACCTCTCGAACGCCCTCATCGGCGCGCACTCGCACCTCGAATAGCGGCGCGACGCGGGAGAGACTGCTTCGTCGGCGACTACTTCTCGTTTTTCCGCTCGCCGAGGCGCGCGTCCGTCACGTCGATGCGGCCCCGCGTTCCCTCCCACACCGTGTCGTACGTCAGTTCGATGGGCCGAGACATGTGCGGGCCGTCCGTGACGAACGTCTCGAACTCGCCGCCCTCGCCGAGGGGGTGGACGCCGTAGCGCTCCTCGAGTTCGGTCAGTTCGTCCAGCGCCTCGTCGTCGAGCGTCCGACCGAGCCACGACTCGTTGAGGCCGCGCGCGGCGACCTGTACGATTCGGATCTCGAACCCCGCCTCGAGCATCGCCTCGCCGAGTTCGCGGGGGTCCTCCTGCCAGAGCGGGGCGAACAGGTCGATTCCGAGGCGGTCGCACATCGCCTGGATGCGGTTCGTCTGGAACTCGCTCTCTATCGCGCCGGCGGTGACGCCCGCGAGGTCGAGTTCGTCCCGCAGGTCCCGGAGCGCCGCTTCGAGCGGTTCGAGTTCGGCGTCGCCCTGCGCTCCGGAGTCGGTCGCGTTCGGCGCTCCGAGGTCATCGGGCGTCACCTCGACGAGGTCGATGCCGACGCTCTCGGCCGCCAGCGATGCGAGGTGCGTCGCCGGGACGTGGTACATGTAGGAGTCGGAGCCCTCGCCGGGGTGGACGGTCAGCAGTCGGGTGACGTTCAGTCCCTCCTCCAACGCGCGGTAGAGCGCCCACGAGGAGTCCTTGCCGCCGGAGAAGAGGCCGACCCAGTCGCCGGATTCGGTCATCGATGGTCGTAGAACGGAAGTTCGTATACCTCCTCCGATTCGGTCGGGGTCACGGGGTCGGAGAGGCCGGTGTCCGCCCGCGAGAACTCACATGTAGCCGAGGTCGCGGAGGCGACCCATCAGGTCCTCTTTGTCCTGCGCGCGGCCCGCGCGCTCTTTGCTGGCGCCGAGGTCCTGCGCCCAAGCCGGACGGTCGTCGGACTTCGCCGATCCCGACTCGGTGCCGAGCGACCGGAACCCCTCGAAATACTTCGGTGAGACGGGGATGTCCGCCGCCACGATTCCCTCGGGGAGGTCGCTGGCGCTCTCGGGGACGTGGCCCGTCGGATAGCCCGCGGCCGCGTCGGGAACGATGTAGTTCCAGAACGCCGCCCAGATGTCGGCCTCCTCGAACTGGAGGATGGAGTGCACGCGGTCGTGCGGCGGGTACTTCTCGGAGTCGTGCCGCGGCGAGAAGAACGTCTCGCCGGCGCGGGACTCCTGTTCGTCCCAGCGAACGCCCGAGAAGATGCCGTCGAACTCGTACTCGGTGACGACGTCGTTCAGCGCCACCGTCTTCAGCAGGTGGTTCCCCTCGAAGGAGTCGGCGTCGAGGGTGAGCGTCTCGCCCTCGTGCTCCAGACGCCGGAGTTCGCGGCGGTTCGCCTCCGAGAGGTCGGCGACGGGAATCTCGTCGCCGGGGGCGGCCCCGAGGCGAACGAAGTCCTCGTTCTTGGCGACGACGAGGTCGAGGTCCCACGCGTCGGTCCAGCGCTCGACGAACTCGACGGTCTCGGGGAAGTGCTCGAAGTGGTCGATGAAGACGACGGGCGGGACGTCGACGCCCATCTCGGCGGCGACTTCGCGGACGACGTAGAGGACGACGGTGGAGTCCTTTCCGCCGGTCCACATGACGGCCGGTCGCTCGTACTGCTCGAGGGCCTCACGCGTCACCTCGACGGCTTTGCCCATCTTGTCTTCGAGCGTCGGGTAGTCGGCCGCGCTCTCGCCGCGGCCGGCGTCGTAATCGAGCGTCACGTACGACGGGAAGGAGGTAGTCATCGGTCCGACCTATCGCGCGGCGAGGATATCTACCTTGCGTCGCTCACTGTTCACACGACTCGTACGCAGCGCTCGGCGGTGAGCCAGTGAAAAAGGGGCGTGCGACCGCGTTCGCACGGGAGGCGGAATCCGTCCGCGGACGGACGGGTCGAGTCGAGTTACGCGAACTGCACGTTCACTGAGCGGACGCGCGCGTTCGTCCCGACTTCACATGTAGCCGAGGTCGCGCAGGCGCTCCATCAGGTCCTCTTTGTCCTGTGCGCGGCCCGCGCGCTCGGTCGTGTTCTCCATGTCCTGGAGCCACGCCGGTTCCTCGGTGGTCTTGTCCGTCGACACCTCGCTGCCGAGCGAACGGAACCCGGCGAAGTACTTCGGCGAGACGGGGATGTCGTCCTGCGTCAGGTCGTTCGGCAGGTCGTCTGCCGACTGCGGAACGTAGCCGTCGTCGGGGTAGCCCTCGACGGTGTCCGGGACGACGAAGTTCCAGAACGCGTCCCAGACGGACGCCTCGTCGAACTGGAGGATGGGTTGGATGCGGTCGTGCGGCGGGTAGATGTCGGGGTCGTGCCGCGGCGAGAAGAACGTCTCGTCGGCGCGGGCCTCCTGTTCGTCCCAGCGGACGCCGGAGATGACGCCGTCGACGTCGTACTCCTCGAGGGCGTCGTTCAGCGCCACCGTCTTCAGCAGGTGGTTGCCGACGTAGGTGTCGAGCAGGAACGGGAACGTGTCGTCCTCGTACTCCAGCAGGTTGCGGATGTGGTGCTGGTTGTGCTCGGACAGTTCGTCGACGGGGATGTCGTCGCCGGGTTCGAGGCCGTGTTCGTCGACGTAGGCGCCGACGTCCTCGTTGCGGGCGTAGATGACTTCGAGGTCCCACTCGTCGGCCCACTTCTCGACGAAGTCGTGAATCTCGTCGAAGTGCTGGTAGTGGTCGATGAAGACGGCCGGCGGCACCTCATAGCCGTGCTTCTCGGCGACCTCCTTGATGAAGTACAGACAGAGCGTGGAGTCCTTTCCGCCCGTCCACATCACGACGGGGTTCTCGTACTGTTCGAGACCATCTTTCGTGACTTCGATGGCCTTCTCTATTTTGTCCTGGATGGACGGATAGTCGTCGGGAGTCTCTCCTTCGCCGTTCGTGTAGTCGACGTCGAGGTAGTCGGGGAAGCCTTCCGGCATACAGTAATTACATCTAATTACAGCCCTAAAGCGTCTTTCATCCTGTTCAGGCCGTGCGAACAACTTCCGTGCGACGATAGCAGTTTCGCGACGCGCGTGCGAACGCCAGCGCACGCGAGCGGTGTGCGCTGTCGCTTCCGACTCTACTCCGAGCGCGGCCGACCGCGCGAAGCGAACCGCGTCGCCGCGGCCGCGACGCCCCAGAGCGCGCCGACGACTCCCGTCCCGAGGGCGAGCGTCACGTCGAGGGCCGAGACCCACGACGGGAGCGCGTACAGGAGGCCGTGGAGGACGCGGGGCGGGACCAGCGAGACGAGCGAGTAACGGACGTACTCGACTCCGGGCCCGACCGCTCCGACCAGTCGAGCGCCGACCGACTCTCCCTCACCCGAGGCGGCGTTCGCCGGGGGCGTCCCGTCGAGCGACGGGCCCACCACCGAACCCCGCATCGAGGTATTCCCGTCCGAAACGAGCGAACTCGGCCGCCGGGACCGGAGGCCGAGTTTCGACGCGCTGGTCCCGTTCGCGCTCTCGTCGCCCGTGCCGAGAAGTTCCACGTCGTAGCTCCCAGTGGGGAACCGCTTCGACCACGCGACGGCGCCGTCCGATCGGACGCTCAGTATCCGCTGCCCGTGCGAATCGGCGACGAGCGTCCGGCCGGAGGGGAGTCGGTCCGCGTCCCGCGGCCACTGCAGCGTCGTATCCCGCCACGTCCAACTGCGGGTCCACGACCCGTTCGTCCGCTGGTACTCGACGAGGCGGTTGTTCTCCGAGTCGGCGACGACGACCGCCGGGCCGCCCCGCGCTTCGGGGATGTAGTCGGAGTTGTGCGCCTCGAAGAGAACCCCGTGCTCGCCGTCGGCGCCGAGCGTCCAGTTCGACTGCACTCCCTCGCCCGGTTCGACGAAGACGACCTGGTCCTGGTTGCGGAGGTTCACCATGACGCGGCCGTCCGGAAGCATCTCGACGTCGTTGACGTGCGTCCAATCGGAGGGATAGCTCCCGCCGCTCTCGGGGGCGAACGCCTCCGAGGCGCGCCACTGCCAGACGACTTCGTCCGTCGTCACGTTCACCATGTACACCCGGTCGGGGTAGCTGATGTCGGCGACGAGGAACGTCGACTCGTTTACCCGGTCCACGTCGTGTATCTGCGTCGACCCGTTGCGCCGGTGGACCCGTTCGTACACCCGGGTCACCTCCCCGGTGGTGAGGTTCACCCGTTCGATGACGTTCCGCAGGCAGGCATCGCCCGAGCAGGCGTCCTCGTCGGCCGCGTCCGAGGCGACGTACGTGACGGTGCGCTCGGCCCCGGGGGTCGGGTCCACGTCGTGGTACAGCGTCAGCGAGTCGTTCCGGTAGACGACCCGCCCGTCGGCGTCGTAGGCGACAATCTGCCCCGGTCCCACGCCGTCGATGGTCGCGACGACGCGGGGGGCGCCGACGCCGGCGTCGGCGCCGGGTTCAGGACCTTCCGCCGCCGCGCCCCCGGCGTCGACGGGGTCGTACGTCAGAAACGACACGCCGGCGGAGAGAAGCGTGAAAGCGAGGAGGCCGACGAAGGCGAGGCGGAGCCCTCGAACCGCGGCGGTCCGACTCGGGAGGCGACGGCGGCGCTCGCCGGTCATTCTGGTCCAGGACCGACGCGTGAGCATCTCCCGTTTCTCTTCTCCCGTCCGCGGCCCGTCCCCTGTCCGTCCGAGTAGTGCGAGACTATCGTCTCACGAGAACTGTCGTCCACCATCCGGTCTCCGAGATAGGCCGACGGCGGAAACCTCTGTCGACATCCGGCGTCGCCGTCGCTTCTGGGGTCGCGAGCGAAAGACGAACGCCGCTTGGAGGAACAGGGCGACTGTATTCGATGGGCGAGTTAGCTGATGAACTTGTTGTCGCGCCAGTTGACGCCGCCGCCGCCGGACCCGCTTTTCGAGGGGTTCTCGACGACTTCGATGGTCGCCGGACGCTCCTCGCCCTCGACGATTCGCGTGGCGGCGAGTTCGCCGTCGAACTCGGTGATAGCGGTGAGCGTCCCCTTCTCGGCTATCATCGCCAGTTCCCGAAGCACGAGGAACATCGGGTACTGGAGGGCGGTGTTCTGGAGGACAGTCTCCCGGTCGCCTTTGAAACACGCGAACTCGACGAGTTCGGAGGGAATCTCCTCTTCCTCCTCGCCCCATCGCGGGGCGCCCGCGCGCGGCGGTTCCTCCTCGTACACCCGGTTTTCGGTGACGCTCGCTTTGAGTTGCGCCGTCGGGGTGTACTTGCTGAGGTTGTCGTCGGCCGCGACGGCCTTGAGGATGAGCGTGTTGTTCCTGCGGGTGACTTCCACGTCCTCGACCTCCGGCGGGAGGTCGGGGTCGTTCTCGAAGAACTCCATGACGTCTTCGAGTGGCAGTTCGAGCGTTGAGTGGAGTCGGAATACGCGGCCTGACATTGTTGGAACAGTATCGTTAGTGCTGGCGCGCGGCGGCGCGACGTCGATACCTGTGTTGATGTAGGGCCTGCGAACTTATTAGGCCTACTCTTTGGTTCGCCCGCGCGAACTGAAATACAACTCCTTCGGGCGGTCAGGCCGACACCGTCTCGCCGAGTTCGCCGCGCTCGTCGAGTTCCGAGAGGATGTCGCTCCCGCCGACGAAGTCGCCGTTCACGTACGCCTGCGGGATGGTCTCCCACCCGCTGTGCTCTTTCAGGGCGGCGCGGTAGGCGTCGAGGGCGGGGAGGACGTCCACCGTCTCGAACTCCTCGCGGTGCTTGCCGAGGAGTTCGACTGCGCGGGCGGAGTAGCCGCACTGGGGCATCAGGCGGTTACCTTTCATGAACAGCACCACGTCGTTCGACTCGATGAGGTCGTCGACGCGCGCTTGAATCTCCTCTTCGGACAGGTCGCTCCCGGGTTGGAACGTCATGTACGGGGATAGGTGACGACGCGTCAAATGGGTTGCGTCGTCGGCGTCCCGGTGCGGGCGACGCCGCGGGACGCCGAAAAGCGAACTGCGGTTACTCTCGGCCGACGCCGACGACGTCGATGAGCGAGTAGACGGGGACATCGTCTATCTCTTCGAGACCCTGCTTGTCGACGATGACGACGCAGGCGACGGGTCGACCCCCCTCCTCGCGGATGGCGTCGATGGTCTCTTTCATCGTCGTCCCCGAGGTGACGGTGTCGTCGACGACGTAGCACTGCCGGTCGCGTATCTCCGAGAAGTTCCGCGAGAACGACCCGCCCAGTTCGTCGATATCACCCTCCTCCCACTGGTGCTTCGCGGGCGCGTACGTCCCGAGGTCCGTGTCGAGTTTCTGCGCGACGACGGTGGCCAGCGGTACTCCCGCCTTCTCGATGCCGATGGTGAGGTCGACGTCGTCGCCCTCCCCACCCAGCAGGTCCGACATCGCGCGTGCGACGTACCCCATGCGCTTCGAGTCGCGGCCGATGGCGCTCCAGTCGACGTGGATGTCCTGCGGTCCGCTCGTCTCGGTGGTGGTCGCCTCCCGCTCGGGGTTCGACGCGCCGCTACGGTCGACGAGCCAACTGGCCGTCTCCCGCGAGACGTTCAGTTCGTCGGCGATTTCGCCCTTCGACAACCCGCGGTCCGCGAGTTCTGCCGCGCTCTCGATGAGATCATCGACGTTCTTCATACGTGCTGAATTGAACGGCGGTTTTTATAGTGGTATCGTCGTCGTCGAACGCTGACGCGAAGTCGTCGAGACCGTACACGTTCGTGACTAACGCCTCGGTGAACCACGGGGGGAGTTCGGCCAGCGTATCGACGGCCGACTCGAAGTGGCTCACGTGCGAGTTGACGCTCCCGACGAGCGCCTTGTTCTGCATGACGAGTTCGTTGTGGAGCGACCCGCCGTCTATCTCGAACTCCCAGGGGCCGGGGACGCCGAGAAGCGCCGCGACGCCGTTCGGCGCGAGGGCGTGGACGCTCTCGAAGGCGTGCTTCGCGTAGCCCGTCGCCTCGAAGACGAAGTCCATCGGCTCGAACGCCTCCGGCATCTCGTCGGCGGGCGTCTTCCGGGAGTCGACGTACGTCGCCCCCAGTTCCTCGATGATGTCGACGGTCGGGTCGGGTCTGTCGCGGCGGCCGAGACAGTACAGACGCTCGTACCCGAGTTTGTCGCGCAGAAGCGCGAGCGTCAGCAGTCCGAGGCTCCCGTTGCCGAGGACGGCCCCCGCCTCCGGTTCCCACGTGAAACTCGACCGGGAGGCGTACGCGAGTTCGACCGCCTTCTCGGCGATGGATATCGGTTCGACGAGGAACCCGAGGTCCGTGAGCGACGCCGGAACGTCCACGAGGAACTCCTCCTCGCTGACGAAATACTCCGCCATGAAGCCGTGCGCGCCGAGGATGCCGCGTTCGTGGTACATCCCCTCGGGCGCCATATCGGGTTCGCCGCGTTCGAAGTACTCGTTCTCTCCGTTCGGCGGCCGTCGGACCGTCGGCGCGACCACGTCGCCCGCCTCGAATCGGGTGCCGTTCGGGTCCTCGACGACGCCGACCGCCTCGTGTCCGAGGACGAGATGGTCCTCGCCCTCCGGGCACCCGCCGTGTCCGCCTGTGATGACCTCGTGGTCGGTGCCGTCCACTCCGACCGAGAGGGTGCGAACGAGGGCCTGACCCGGTTCCGGCGTGGGACGCGGTTTGTCCACGAGCACCGGCCGGTTCTCCCCCTGTTTCACTGCGATAGCTTTCATGTTCACCCGCTACGCCCCCAGCCACCAAAAGATTTATTCTATGATGAGTAAAGGAAGATGCACGGTGAGGGCCGCGCCGTGCCAGCCCGCGGCGTCATTCACGAACCATCCAGTCCGTGTCGGCGCTCACCGGACGTGTCGCATCTCCGTCTTCTCCCATCTCTCCGGCTCTGTCGAAATCTTCGGATTCTGCAGAATTCGCGTGCCGCGTACAGAGAGTGAGTTCAGCATGTTGAACTAGGAGTCCCAGTCGCTTCGAGGGGGTCGGAAGTCCCGTTACCTCGGAGCGATCGAAGGAGATTCATGGTATCCCGACTGCTCGTACCTCCTTGTGTACCCGTTCATTGCATGCTGCCACCCGTCCGTACCGGCATCCGGGGCTACCCCCTGTCTATCGGTCTGTCGAGCGAATAAAACGAGCCACCCTACGCATGAGGTCTTTGGATGACGATGCGGGAGTGTCTTCGTGCTTGACCAGATGGACGAATAGTGTTGAACGATGCCCCATTTGCAACGTGCCGCGAAGTAGCGTCTCGTACATTGGGAAAGAATCGTCGTTGAAGGTCACGTAAGCGTGCTCGAGAACCCAGTCATCGTCACGAGGATGGGGGTCGTATCTCAGATAGACAGGGAACTGGTCTGCCTGCTCGACGAATAACTGTGGCTGACGCGGGTCGTTGAGCCAACCGTTTTCGACGTTGTCATCCTTGCCAAACCTGATGGTGTCGCCAGCACCCAACTCGAAATCGTCTTCGGGAGTGTTGATTCTGAATTCGCGTCCGCAAACACCCAGATAGACGTGCCCATCCGTATCGGCGCCCACCGGGAACCCGACATCTCCCGTCTTAACATATAGGCGAAGCGTCTCAATCGGTGGCATCGGCTAGCTCCACCGCCCGCGGTTCACGGAGCGACGTGTCCCGCCCCGGTTGTCGGCGAACGTATTCTCTACAAATGTGAGTTTCTGAGTCCCTACAGCCGTTTCAATACTCGCGTCCGCGTTTCTGTGGGTGCCCTCGTATGGTAGCATGGGTCAGAGGATACGGCGACAAATATAATAAATATACAACAATATCACGGTTATTTGAGTACTGATTAATCGAGTGACGATATGTCCGTCAAAGGTACTCGGCTATGTGTGAGCGATATCGAATTGTATAGAGCGGTGGCGGTCTGGAGTGGAATCTGACTGCAAGACATGCGCCCTCTATTCAGCACGCCTCTGAGGACGTGTAAGAGGTGGAGAATTTCAGCAGAGCCGTCTGTCTCCCTCCTCCAAACCGGGGACAGACCCAATCCCGGCCTACCGCAGTTCGTCGACGAGTTGGTCGCCGAGTCCGACGTACGTCGTCGGCGATAGCGCCCGCAACTCCTCGCGGACGGACTCCTCGACGTCGAGTTCGTCGAACAGGTCGCGGAAGTCCTCCAACGTCACCTCGCACCCGCGCGTGAGTTCTTTCACGCGCTCGTACGCCTCGGTGTCGCCCTCGCGCCGGAGGATGGTCTGGACCGCCTCGCCGATGAGTTCGGGGTGGGCGTCCAGTTCCTCGCGCATCACCCGCTCGTTCGGGACCACCTTGTCGAGACCGGCGGCGGTCTTTCGGTAGCCGATGAGACAGTGGGCGAACGCCGACCCGATGTTTCGCTTGACCGTCGAGTCCGAGAGGTCCCGCTGGAGGCGGGAGTTCGTCACGTAGTCCGCGAGAAACCCGAGGTCCGCGTTCGCCTTCGAGAGGTTCCCCTCGCTGTTCTCGAAGTCGATGGGGTTCACCTTGTGCGGCATCGTCGACGACCCCGTCTCGCCCGCGGCGGCCTCCTGTCCGAGGTAGCGCTGGGAGACGTACAGCCACACGTCGCGGTCCAAATCGAGGAGGACGTTGTCGACGCCGCGGAGGGCGTCGAAGACGGCCGCTAAATCGTCGCAGGGGTTCACCTGCGTCGTCAACGCGGTGTGTTCGAGGCCGAGACCGGCGACGAACTCCCGGGAGAACGCCCGCCAGTCCACCTCGGGGTAGGCGGCGACGTGCGCCGCGTAGGTCCCCGACGCACCGGCGAGTTTGCCCGAGAGACCCTCGACCGCCTCCTTCACGCGCCCGAGTTGCGTCCCGAGGCGCGCGGCGTAGACGGCCATCTCCTTCCCGAAGGTCGTCGGCGTCGCGGGCTGACCGTGCGTCCGCGCGAGCATCGGCGTCGCGCGGTGTTCCCGCGCGAGTGCGGCGAGTTCGTCCCGAATCTCCTCGATGGCCGGGACGAGCACCCCTTCGACGGCCGGTTTGACGAGCAGTCGCTGCGCGAGGTTGTTCACGTCCTCGCTCGTGAGTCCGAAGTGAATCCACGGGTGGACGCGGTCGTCCGTCTCCGTCCGGACGAAGTACTCGACGGCCTTCACGTCGTGATTCGTCGCAGCGTAGCCCGCGGCGCCCTCGGTTTCGAGGCGCTTCACGAGGCGGGCGTCCTCGCCGTCGAACTCCTCGTAGAGCGCCCGAACCGTCTCCCGTTCGGACTGCGAGAGCGACAGCGGCGTCGCGTCGAGGTCCGAGAGCGCCAGCAGGTACTCGGCCTCGACGCGGACGCGGGCGCGCATGAGAGCCGCCTCGCTGGCGTACGGAACGAGCGGTTCGGTTCGACCGGCGTACCGGCCGTCGAGCGGCGACACGGCGGCGAGCGGGTCCGAGCGGGAGAGGTCGTCCATGCGCGAGGATGCCTCCGGGCGACGCAAAAGCGTGTCGATGGACTATCCCACTCTCGTGCATACATTACCGGCCTCCGCGCGCTCACAGCGCTCTTTGTATGCTCGAACGTGTACACTTCGGCGCTGAAGACCGCAACTGTTTTTCTCCCGGCGCGAGGCACCTCTCACATGACCAAGATCGCCGGTCTGGCGAGCAACCGCGGGCGGAACCTCCTGCACATCGACGACCGAGCGCCCGGCGGGGCGGAACTCGCCGTCGTCCTCGCGAACGAGGAGGGCGCGCCCGTCCTCGACGCCGCCTCCGAGCGGGGTATCCCGACGGAAGTCGTCGAACGCGACGCCGAGGAGTCCCGCGAGTCCCACGAGCGCCGCATCGTCGAGTGTCTCTCGGGGTACGACTTCGACCTCGTCTGCCTCGACGGCTACATGCGCATCCTCACCGAGGAGTTCGTCGAGCGCACGCCGACGACGCTCAACGTCCACCCCTCCCTGCTCCCCTCCTTCCCCGGCATGGACGCCCACGAGCAGGTGCTCGACGCCGGCGTCCGCACCACCGGCTGTACGGTCCACGTCGTCACCGAGGAGGTCGACGCCGGCCCCATCGTCACGCAGGAGGCCGTCCCCGTCTACGAGGACGACGACGAGAACTCGCTCAAAGAGCGCGTTCTTCGCGAGGGCGAGTTCACGGCGTACCCGCGTGCGGTCCGCTGGTTCGCCGAGGGGCGCGTCGGCGTCGAGGACGGGACGGTGACCGTCGACGGCGACCGCGGCGGCGACTTCCCCGAGCGTCGACTCGTCTCCGACGACAAGGCGGCCGAACTCCGCTACGGGGAGAACCCCCATCAGGACGCCGCCGTCTACGCCGACGACGCCTGCGAGGAGGCCTCCGTCGTCCGCGCCGACCAACTGAACGAGGGCGCGAAGACGCTGTCGTACAACAACTACAACGACGCCGACGGCGCCCTCAATCTGATAAAGGAGTTCGAAGAACCCGCCGCGGCGGTCATCAAGCACGCCAATCCGGCCGGGTGCGCCACCGCGGACTCGCTGGCCGAGGCGTACGCCGACGCCCTCTCGACGGACGCGATGAGCGCCTTCGGCGGCATCGTCGCCCTCAACCGCGAGTGCGACGCGGAGACAGCCGAACTCGTCGTCGACTCGTTCAAGGAAGTCGTCGTCGCCCCCGGCTACACCGACGCCGCCCTCGACGTGCTGACCGAGAAGCAGAACCTCCGCGTCTTGGACGTGGGCGAACTCGGCGAGCGCACGGACCGCCTGACCGAGAAACCGCTCGTCGGCGGCCGACTCGTGCAGGAGCGCGACCTGTGGGCGCCGACGGAGGACGATTTGGAGGTCGTCACCGAGACCGAACCCACCGACGAGCAACTGGAGACGATGCTGTTCGCGTGGAAGGTGCTCAAGCACGTGAAGTCCAACGGCATCCTGCTCGCCGACGGCACCGAAACCGTGGGCGTCGGCATGGGACAGGTCTCCCGCGTCGACGCCGTCCGCCTCGCCGCGATGAAGGCCGAGGAGCACGCCGAGGGCAAGGGCCCCGAGGGGACCGTGATGGCCTCCGACGCGTTCTTCCCGTTCCCGGACGGCATCGAGGAGGCCGCCGACGCGGGCGTCGAGGCCGTCATCCAACCCGGCGGCTCGGTGAACGACGAGGACGTCATCGCCGCCTGTGACGAACGCGGCGTCGCGATGGTTTTCACCGGTCGGCGGACGTTCCGTCACGACTAGGGGCGAACGTCGGCGAGTCGAAGCGCCCCGAACCGCACTCGGGCGGCCGTCTCGCACGCTCTCAGACACCGCTGAACCGCGGTTCGAGGCGGCGACGCGTGTTTCGGCGGCGTGCCTTCCGAGTTACTTCTCCCCGATGCTCACCACGAGGATGGGTCGGTCGGTGTTCTCGACGACGCGTTCGGTGACGCTCCCCAGACTCGCCAGTTTGTCGCGTCCGGTGCGCCCGTGCGTCCCCATCACCACGAGGTCGACGTCCGCCTCCTCGGCGTAGTCGAGGATGCATTTGTAGGGGACGCCGTCGCGGACGGCGGTGGTGCACTCCACGTCCGCCTCGCGGGCCGTCTCGGCCACGTCGTCGACGGCGGCGACGGCGTCCTCGTGCAGCGACTCCTGCAGTTCGTCCTTCTGGTCGTCGCTCGCCGCGAGGTAGAGGCGTCGGTCGACCACCGAGAGGGCGCGAACTGTCGCTCCCGAGAGGGAAGCGACTTCGAGCGCGTGTTCGAGCGCCGTCGCCGTCCCCTCGCTGCCGTCCGTCGGAACCAGAATCGAGTCGTACATCGACCGGCACTTAGTCACCCTCGGTAATTAATATCCGTCCGAAGTTTCCCGCAGAAGTGAGCCGGTTCGACACTCCTAAGCGCGACGCTCGTGACCTTCGCGTATGCAGTACCACGAGGCGGTACGCTTCCTCTTCGACCTCCGCCGGTTCCAGGTCAAACCGGGGACGGCGTCGGTTCGGGCGCTCCTGGCCGAGTTCGACGACCCCCACGAGGACGTGACGTTCGTGCAGGTGGCGGGGTCGAACGGCAAGGGGAGCACGGCCCGGATGACCGAGTCGGTCCTCCGGGAGGCCGGACTGAGCGCGGGCCTCTACACGTCGCCGCACTTCGAGACGCTCCGCGAGCGAATCTGGGTCGACGGACGGAAGATTCCCGAGGCGTCGGTGTGCGAGTTCGTCGAACGCGCGAAGCCGTGGCTGGTCGGACGGGCCGCCGACGGCGACCCGCTCACGTTCTTCGAGGTGATGACGGCGCTGTCGGTGTGGTACTTCGCGGAGGCGAACGTGGACGTGGCCGTGCTCGAAGTCGGCATGGGCGGAAAACTCGACGCGACGAGCGTCGTCGACCCCGTCGCCGCCGCGGTGACGAACGTCTCGCTCGAACACACTGCCGTCCTCGGCGACACCGTCGAGGAGATAGCCGAGAAGAAGGCCGCCGTCGCCCCCGCGAACCGGCCGCTCGTGACGGGCGCGACGGGGGCGGCGCTCTCGACCATCCGCGAGCAAGTCGGAAGCGTCGTCACCGTCGGCGCGGCGGGGACGGGCGGGGCGACGCCGAACGACGCGGACGTGACCGTCCGCTCGGAGGGCCGCGTGAACCACCAGGAGTCCGCGGTCAGCGTCGTCGGCGACGGCTGGCGCGTCGACGGACGGGTGCCGCTGCTCGGCGCCTACCAGGCGGAGAACGCCGGCATCGCCTGCGTCCTCGCCCGACAGATCGCCGACGAACTCGGAGTCGGAACCGAACTCGACGCCGCGACGCTCGAACGCGGCCTGCGGACCGCCCACTGGCCCGGCCGCTTCGAGGTGATGGAGACGGACCCCTACGTCGTCCTCGACGGCGCGCACAACCCCGGCGCCTGCGAGTCCGTCGCCACCGTCCTCGAGGACTTCGACGTCGAGGACCTGCATCTCGTCTTCGGCGCGATGCACGACAAGGACCACCGCGAGATGGTGGACGCCCTCCCCGATCCCGACTCCGTCGTCACCTGCCGGCCGAACAACCCCCGCTCGGAGGACCCCGAGGTGCTCGCCCGCGTGTTCGAGGACGCCGGCGTCGGGGAGGTGACCGTCGGCGACGACGTGGCCTCCGCGCTCGCGTCGGCCCGCGAACGCGCCGACGCTGGCGACTGCGTGCTCGCCCTCGGGTCGCTGTTCCTCGTCGCCGAGGCGCGCGCGACGTGGACGCGCGTCGTCACGCCGAGGACCGTCCGCGACCGGTCGGACGCGGACCGCCTGCTGGAACGCGCGCACGTCGACGCCGCGACGGCCGCCGAGACGCGCGACGACGCTATCCACCGCGCCGTCACTCTCCCTCTCCAGCGCCGACAGGCGCGCGCGGTGAAGACGGCGATGCTCGAAGCCGGCGGCGACTGCGTCACCTCGGCCGACCCCGGGGACGGCGAACTCGCCGAGGCGGTGCTGGCGGGGACGCTTCCGGAGTTCGAACGGCTGACCGAGCGACTCGCCGACGCGCCGTACGGGTTGGCCGGCGTCGCCGCGGACGTGCGAGAGCGGGTCGGACTCGACTTCGAGACGGAGAGCGACGGCGCGGACGGCTACCCGTGGGCGGACGGCACGGCGGTGATGGGCATCCTGAACGTCACGCCGGACAGCTTCCACGACGGCGGCGAGTTCTACGACACGACCGCCGCCCTCGAACGCGCCGAGGCGATGGTCGAGGCGGGGGCGGACATCATCGACGTGGGCGGGGAGTCCACCCGGCCCGGGGCGGAGGCGGTGCCCGTCGACGAGGAGATTCGCCGCATCGTCCCCGTCATCGAGGCGTTGGCCGACGTGGACGCGCTCCTCTCCGTGGACACGCGGAAGGCGGCCGTCGGCGAGGCGGCCCTCGACGCGGGCGCGGACGTGCTCAACGACGTGACCGGCCTCGAAGACCCGCAGATGCGATTTCTCGCCGCCGAACGCGACGTGCCCGTCATCGTGATGCACAGCATCGACGCCCCCGTCGTGCCCGGAAAGGACGTCGACTACGACGACGTGGTCGACGACGTGATAGACGAACTCGGAGAGCGCATCCTCCTGGCCGAGAAGGCGGGCGTCCCGCGCGAAAACGTTATCGTCGACCCCGGAATCGGCTTCGGCAAATCGAAGGCGGAGAACTTCGAGATACTCGATCGGTTGGGCGAGTTCGACGCACTGGGCTGTCCGCTCCTGTTCGGCCACTCGCACAAGTCGATGTTCGAACTCGTGGACGCGGAGGCGGGCGACAACCCCGTCGCCACCGCCGCGGCGTCGGCCGTCGCCGCGGACCGCGGCGCCGACATCGTCCGCGTCCACGACGTGCCGGAGAACGTCACCGCCGTGAACGTGGCGCTGGCGACGCGGAACCCCGAGCGGTTCGAGGAGTAGACGTTGAACGCTCGGCCGCCAAACCGCTGAGACTCGTCGTATCGACGACAACGCTCGGACACGCGGTAGCGAATCGACCGACCGCCGCGGGTGGGATTGGAAGGGAGCTTCCAACGTGTTCACTGCAACCCACCAAACGGTCGTTCTCCCGGCAAAACAGTATGAGCGCCGAACCGTTTTCTCGCCGCCGCCCCTAGACGAGAGTCGTGTGCACCCTGACCATCGCGTGGCAGGCGTTCGACGCGGCGCCCGTCGTCGTCGCGGCCAACCGCGACGAGGCGCTGGACCGACCCTCCGAACCGCCGGGCGTCGTCGACGGCGACCCGGCGTTCGTCGCCCCGCGCGACAGCGACGCCGGCGGGACGTGGGTCGGCTACAACGACCGCGGCGTTTTCGTCGGCATCACCAACCGCTGGGTCGACGTCGAGGGCGGCGGCGAACGCTCCCGGGGGCAACTCGTCGTCGACGCCCTCCGCGCCGAGAGCGCCGCCGCCGCCCGCGAAATGGTCGAATCGGCGGTGGAGGCGGACGTCTACGATGGGTTCAACCTCGTCGTCGCCGACGCCGACGACGCCTTCGTCTTCGAGTGGGACGGGGCCCTGCGGACGACGTCGCTCGACCCGGGCGTCCACGTCGTCGTCAACGTCGGGTACGACGGCGACGTCTTCGAACCGACAGAGCGACCCGAGGTCGGTCGGGAGCAGGCCGACAACGCCCGGCGCGTCCGCGAGGCCCTCGAGCCGCGCGCGGAGTCGCCCGAGGAGTGGCGCGACCGGGCGGCGTCGGTGCTGCGCGACCACGAGTACGGCGTCTGCGTCCACGACCCCGAGGGTCGCTACGGCACTCGCTCGTCGTCGCTCGTCACCCTGTGGGCCGACGGCGGCGCCGAGTACGCCTTCGCCCCCGGGCCGCCCTGCGAGACGGCGTACGAGCGGGTCGAAAGTCAGGTTTAAACGGGACGCGGGCGACCCAACGTACATGAGCGTAGGCGAGGCCGAGGCCGACCTCTCGGAGGACGAACGCGCGGGACTCGAACTCATCCGGGAGAGCGGCGGCATCCATCAGAGCGACTTCTGGAAGGAACTGGACATCACCTCCCGGAAGGGGAGCCGAATCGCCGAGCGTCTGTTCGAACTCGACCTCATCGAACGCGAGGAGACGGTGTACAACGGGCACAACACCTACTACCTCGAACCCACCGCCCGGGACCTCGAGTTCGCGATGCTGATGGCGGGCGACATGCTGTCGCCGTTCATCGGCGAGGAGGAGGTCAACCCCAACAGCAACGCGTTCTCGCAGTGGCTGATGAACCTCGCGTACGAAGACTACTGAGGCGCGTTCTCGCCGTCTTTTACTGACCCGGAGTTGCATCGCTCGCCCGGAAACGATACAGAGAGCGGCGGGAGGACCTGACGGCGTCGGGGAAAAGCGAGAAGATTCGAACCGTGGGATGCGGGGCGGTCGCTTCCGGTCGCGCTACCTTATTCGGCCGTCTCGTCGCCGTCGCCCTCGTCTTCGTCCTCGTCGTCCTCGCTGGGTTCGAGGTCGTTGTCGGCGATGTAGTCGGCTATCTCGTCGTTCTCCAGTTCGACGAACGTCTCCGTCTCCCCGGAGACCGTACCCACGTCGACGCCGCCGGCGTCGAGTTCGTCGTCGTTCGTCGAGGCGATGGCGCGGAGGGCGAGGCCGATGCCCTCGTCGAGCGTGAGGTCCTCGCGGTAGTTCTCTTCGAGGTAGTCCTGAAGGTCCCCGCGGTCGGCGCCGATGGAGACGGCCTTCCACTCGTACGGCGTCCCCGACGGGTCCGTCTCGTACAGGCGCGGCGTGCCGTTCTCGATGCCGCCGATGAGGAGGGCGACTCCGAACGGGCGGGCGCCGCCGACCTGCGTGTACTGCTGGATGTGGTCCGTGACCTCCTTCGTCAGCGTCTCGATGCCGATGGGTTCGCCGTAGCGGAGGCGGTTGACCTGCGCCTGCCGCCGGGCGAAATCGATGAGCTGGCGCGCGTCGGCGACGTGGCCGGCCGAGGCGATGCCGATATGCTCGTCGGCTTTGTGGATTTTCTCGACGCTCGTCGGTTCCATGAGCGGCGAGCGCGAACGCTTGTCGGCGGCGAGGACGACGCCCTCGGAGGTGCGGACGCCGATGCTCGCCGTGCCTCGTTTGACTGCTTCACGCGCGTACTCTACTTGGTAGAGACGACCGTCGGGCGAGAAGATGGTGATCCCGCGGTCGTATGCCTGTTGTTGGGCTTGTCCCTGCATAAGTTATCACTCGAAATCGAGTTGCGTCGCGCCGACGAAGCCGCCCGCCCCGCGAACGTCGACCCGTGAACCACGGACGACGGCGGACCGCGACTCGTTCTCGAACGCGACGTCTCTCTGTCCTGAGTTTCCGGCCCGGCGTCCTAAATACCTTTCTTCACAGGCACGCACCGTCCCGGAGACGCCGGCGACTCGTACGCCGACGGGCGAACCGTTCACCTCGGAGATGCAGGCCAGCGCCGCTCGGGCCCGTCCCTCCCGCCCGCGATACGCCCGGACCACCGTCTCCCCGTCGCCGTCCGCGAACGCGAACGAGAGTACGGTTAGGTCGGACGCGGCGCTCCCGGCGTCGCCGTAGAGGTTCTGCGCGGCGTACCACAGTTCGCGCTGGAAGTCGCCCCTGTCGATGCGGGCGTCGGGGTGTGACTCCACCTCGACGGCGAGATAGCGCCACCGCGGTTGGAGATGCTTCGGGAGATGTTTCATCTCATTCCTCGACGGGGATTCGGTCGCCCGCGTCACCAGATTGCATCTGGTGGGCTGTCGAGCTTCGCTCGACAACGTCGCCGAACCGTTCGGCCACGAGGACGCCGACCTGGTCGTGGACGCGTTCAACGGCGGTGAGGACGAACCCCTCGTCGGTGAGGGCGTCCGCGAGTTCTCCCACCGTCGCCGGGTCGTCGACCTCGGGGCTGTAGAAGGGCTCTTCGGGGTTCGGTTCGCCGAAGAACATCACGTCGCCGAGGACGAACCGGTCGGGGTCGAGGTCCGCGATGACCGCGATGGCCTCGCGTTTCTCCTCGTCGGAGAGGTGGTGCATCGCGAAGTTCGTGGTGACGATATCGACGTCGCCGTCGTAGTTCGGGTCGCGGAAGCGGCCCTCGCCGAACTCCACGTTCTCGATACCCATCTTCTCGGCCTTCTCTCTGGCCCGTTCGAGCATCCCCTCGCTGATGTCGCGGCCGACGACGCGCTTCGCCGTCTCGGCGAGTCGGAGGGCGATGGCGCCCGTGCCGGTGCCGAGGTCCAAGACCACGTCCTCCTCGGTCGGCGCGGCGTGTTCGACCACGAGGTTCGCGCAGGCGCGGTACTCCTCGGAGTCCTGGTCGTCGTCGTAATCTGCGGCGGCGGCCGAAAAGCGGTCGGCGTGTTCCTCAATCGTCTTCTTCATACCGACCCCGTTTGACGCCCGGGGCTATGAACGACTCGGACAGTCGCTCGCGGTTGCGGGCGGCGACCCGCCCCCACTCGGCGAGGCCCCCGCGGACCCACTCGGCGCCGAGACCGATCTCCTCGCCCACCGCCGCGAGTTCGCGCGGGGCGCGGAGTTCGAGGTGCGACCGCGGGTTCGCGCTGACGACGTACGGGGTCTCGTAGTGGTCGAGGATGCGCTTCAGTTTCCGCAGGTCGTCGAGGTGGCGGACGCGGTGCCCGCCGGTCGCCCGGAGGGCGGGGGCGAGGTCGAACTCGATGCGGACGCCGTTCCGCTTTGCGGCCTTCGCCAGCACGTGATTTACGTCGCCGTCGCCCGCGAACGGCCGGGAGAGCACGTCCACGCGGTCCTGTTCGACGGCGAACCGGTTCAGCTGATTCGTACCGCCGCGGACGACGACGACCGTCCGGTCGGGTCGGAAGTTCCCCACCGCGCCGCTGGCCCGGTCCGGTCCGTCGGCGACGATTTCGACGCCGTCGACCACGTCGCAGTCGGCCTCTTCCAGACCCTCGTAGTCCGGTCGGGCGTCGTCGGCGCGGACGACCACGCCGTCGTACCCCTGCCGCGCGGCCGTCTCGGCGAACCGCGCCGCGGTGCTGTCGCCGTCGGGGTGGGCGTGGACCGCCTCGTACATACGGGACTCGACTCCGTCGACGGATATGGCAGTTACGCTTCGAGGAAGAACAACGTCTACTCGGCACCGACGAGTTCGCTCGCGGCGTCGGTCAGCGCTTCGGCGGCGCGGCGAACATCCGCGACGCGCACGTACTCGCGGTCGGCGTGAGCCACCGCCCCCTCGTCGTCGGCGAGGACGCCGGGCCCGAAGACGACGACGGGCGCCGGCGAGAAGTACGACGCCTCCGTCGCCGCCGCGAACGGTCGGACGGCGCCGGACCCGCCCGCGCGCCGGGAGGCCGCGGCGAGCGTCGAGACCAGGTCGTGGTCCTCGTCGGTGGCGAACGCCTCCAGGAACGGCGTCTGACGCTCCGTGAGGGCGAACTCGACGCCCACCTCGTCGGGGACGGCCGCCCGAACGGTCGATTCGAGCGACGACCGGAACCCCTCGGCCGTCTCAGGCGGGACGCTCCGCCGGTCGAGCACGAGGCGGCACGCCGCGGGCACCTGATTCGTCGAGTCGCCGCCCTCGACGACGGTGGGCGTGAGGGTCGCAGCGCCCAACTGCGGGTGTTCGTCGCGGCCGTCGTCGAAGGCCCGAATCGCCGCGAGTACCGGTTCGAGGGTGAACACCGCGTTGACGCCGGCGTCGGGTTCGGCGGCGTGGGAGGCCACCCCGGAGAGCGTCAGCGTGCCCTGAAACCGTCCCTTGGCGGCGGTGCAGACGTCCAGCCCGGTCGGTTCCCCGACCACGTACAGGTCCGCGTCCAAATCGAGCGCCGCCGCGCCCGTCGACAGCACCTCCTCGTCGGGCGTGACGGCCAGCGTCACGCGGGCGTCTTCGGCCGGGTCGGCGGCGAAGAACGCGGCGAGGAGGGCGGCGAGCGGTCCCTTGGCGTCGCAGGACCCGCGACCGAGAATTCGGTCCCCGTCGTCGGAGCGCTCGAAGGGGACGTGCGGCGAGACGGTGTCGATGTGCGTGTTGAACGCGAGGTGCGTCTCCGGGTCGTCGGCGCCCTTCGAGGCGAGCGTGTTGCCCGCGTCGTCCACCGTCGCCTCGACGCCGTTGGCTTCGAGCGTCTCGAGGAGGAACCCGCGCATCTCTTCGACGCGTTCGTTCGAGGCGAGTGGGACGGCGGCTTCGAGGAACGCTATCGGGTCGAAGTCGGCCGTCGTCCTCGCAGTCGTCGCTCCGTCGGCGTCGGCGTCCGAGTCGGACCCGGCCATCTACCGCGAGCGGACGGTCACGTCGAGTTCGGTCTCGAACTCGTAGGCGGCGGGGCCGGCCAGCGTCGCCGGTCCGACGTCCGGGACGGTGATTTCGAGGTCGCCGCCCGGCGGCGAGACGACGACGGAGTCGTCGCCCCCAACGCGGCCGAGGCGCTTGGCGGCGGCGACGACGGCGACGGCACCCGTGCCGCACGAACGCGTCTCGCCCTCGACGCCGCGTTCGAAGGTGCGCTGTCGGAACGTCCCGTCGTCGCTTTGGGAGGCGACGGTGACGTTCGCCCCCTGCGGGAACGCGTCGGCGTGGCGGACGGCGGGCGCGACGGCGTCGAGGTCCACGTCGTCCACGTCGTCGACGAACGCCACTGCGTGCGGGACGCCGGTGTTCACGGCGGTGACGGTCAGTCCCTCGACGTCCGCCTCGATCAGTTCCTCGTCGCCGGCGAGGGGGACGTCGCGGGGGTGAAAGGAGGGGACGCCCATCTCGATGGTCACCCGGCCGCCGTCGACGGTGGCGCGGCGGGTGCCGGCGGGCGTGTCTATCATCAGTTCGTCGCTACCGGTGCGCTCGGCGGCCCACGCGGCGGCGCAGCGCGCGCCGTTGCCGCACATCGCCGCGACGGAGCCGTCCGGTTGGACGAGCGTCATCACGACGCGCGGCGGCGAGTAGCGGCCTTCGAGCGCGAGAAAGAGGACGCCGTCCGCGCCGCGCCGACCCGAGTCGTCGGCATCGACGGTATCGGCGCCGTCGACGTCGACGCTCGCGCCGTCGACGCCGGACTCTCTGCTGCAGTGCGTCTTCGCGAACGCGGGTCGGTCGGGGACCGACTCGTCCGCGTCGACGACGATGAAGTCGTTTCCGGTTCCGTGGTACTTTGCTACAGGTATCTGCTCTTCGAGTACGCTCATTGTTCTAGCTCCGTGAGGTCAGTCAGGGTCTCGCGCCGTCGCACGAGGCGGGCGTCCCCGCCGTCGAGCGCGACTTCGGCCGGTCTGGGCCGCGAATTGTAGGTGCTCGCCATCTCGTATCCGTAAGCCCCCGCGTTTCCGACGGCGAGGTACGCCCCCCGCCGAGGGTTCGCAAGGGACCGGTTCTCACACAGTACGTCGGCGGACTCACAGATAGGACCCGCGACGGTGGCAGATATCGCCTCATCACTCTCGTCGGCTGATAGATTACGAATCTCGTGGTAGGCGTCGTACATCGCCGGGCGGAGTAGAGTCGTCATCCCGGCGTCGACGCCGACGACGGTGGCGTCGGCCGCCTCCTTCACGGTGTTAACCCGCGCGAGGAGGACGCCCGCGTCCGCGACGACGTACCGTCCGGGTTCGACCGCGAGCGTTCCCGACACGTCGCCGAGGGCCTCTCGCGTCGCGTCGGCTACGTCCGCCAAGTCCAGGGGCGGTTCCTCCTCTCGATACGGAACGCCGAACCCGCCTCCGACGTCGACGAACTCCAGGGGGCCGACGCGCGACTCCACCTCGCGGGCGAGGGTGCCCATCCGCTCGACGAGTTCGCGGTGGTTCGAGAGGTCCTCGCCGGAGATTCCGCTCCCGGCGTGGGCGTGCAGGCCGACGAGTTCGAACGCCTCGGCGACGGACGCCGCGAGGTCGGCCACCTCGTCGTAGGGGACGCCGAACTTCGCGTTCGCGCCCGTGCGGACCTTCTCGTGGTGGCCCGCGCCGACGCCCGGGTTCGCGCGGATGCAGAGGCGGCCGTCGAACCCCCGTTCGCGGAGGCGGTCGACGGTGTCGGCGGCGCCGACGGTGATTGTCATCTCGGGGTGCTCGCGCCAGCGGTCGACGACGTGGTCGAGGTCTCTCGCGGGCGGGTTCACCGCCGTGTACTGCACCTCCCGGCCCTCGTACCCGGCGGCGAGGGCGCGTTCGACCTCGCCCGCGGAGGCGCACTCGGCGGCGAAGCCGGATTCGCGGACCGCCTCCAGGACGGACCGCCCGGTGTGGGCCTTCACGGCGTAGCGGACCTCGGCGTCGGGGAACGCCTCGCGGAGGCGCGCGCAGTTCTGTCGGACCCGGTCGCGGTCCATCACGTAGAGGGGCGTGCCGTACTCCTCGGCGAGGCCGCGGAGTCGGTCGGCGTCCCACTCGGAGAGGCGCCGGACCGACGGGTTCTCGGCGTCGCCCCCGGCGACCGTCATTCCCGAAGCGCCTCCTCGCGCCGCGTGTTGTCGAGGGTGTCCTCCTCGATGTCGAGGGCGACGACGGCGGGTTTGTACGCGCCGCCGGCGAACAGGTCGTGGTCGCCGAGCGAGGACTCGACGTAGCGCGTGAACGCGCGGCGCTCCGGGGGCAGGTGGCCGTACAGCACCTCGTCCTCCACGAGGTCGTACACCGGGATGCGCGGCGACAGCAGCGTGTTCTCGCCGACGACGGTGTTCTCGCCGACGTGGAAGCCGGAGGTGACGCGACAGCCCGCGCCGAGGGACACGCCGTCCTCGACGATGACGGGCGCGTCCTCGACGGGTTCGAGCACGCCGCCGATCAGCGTGTTCGCGCCGAGTTTGACGTTCTTGCCGAGTTGCGCGCAGGAGCCGACGGTGTCGCAGGAGTCGACGAGGGTGCCGTCGTCGACGTGCGCGCCGACGTTGACGAACGAGGGCGACATCATGATGCAGTCGGAGCCGAGGTAGGCCCCCCGGCGGATGGTCGTCCCGTCCGGCGTGTTCCGCGTTCCGCGCTGGCCGAGGTCGGTGGTGTCGCGGAGGGGGAGCACGTCGTAGTAGCGCACGCCGCCGTACTTCCGGGCGGTCGTCTCGCGCAGGCCGAAGTTCAGCAGAATTCCCCGCTTGACCCATTCATTGACGGTCCAGCCGTCGGGGCCGGACCCGCCCACGGGTTCGGCCGCGCGCTCCTCGCCCTGTTCGAGGGCGACGAGGAACGCGTCGAGCGTCGCCAGCGTCTCGGAGCCGGCGGTGTCGGCGGAGAGTTCATCGTCTTCGTAGCGCTGCCACAGGTCGTCTATCTCGGTCTGGATGCTCATGCGTCGAGTACCTCCTCGAAGTCGTAGCGGCCGGCGTCCCGTCCGGAGAGCCAGACGGCGGCGTCGAGGGCGCCCGCGGCGAACACGCCGCGGGAACCCGCGCGGTGCGTCAGGCTAAGCGTCTGGTGGTCGTCCGCGAGGAGCACCTCGTGCTCCCCGGTCACGCCCCCGGCGCGGCGGGCGTGGACGCCGATTTCGCCCTCGCTCCGGGGCTGGTCGCCCTCGCGACCGTACACGCGTCCGGCCTCCCCGCGCACGTCGTCGATGTCGTCCAACAGCGTGTTCGCGGTGCCCGAGGGGGCGTCGCGCTTGCCGTTGTGGTGCGTCTCGGTCAGTTCCACGTCGTAGTCGGGGAGAGCGGCGACGGCCTCTCGGACGGCCCGCCGCAGGGCGGCGATGCCGCGCGAGAAGTTCGTCGCGTGCAGGAGGGGAACCGATTCGGCGGCGTCGTCCAACGCGGCCCGGCCGTCCTCGTCGAAGCCGGTGGTGCCGACGACGACGGCGACGCCCATCTCGGTGCAGGCGGCGACGTAGTCGACGCTGGAGTCGGGACCGGTGAAATCCACCAGCACGTCGGGGTCGGTCTCACCGAGGTGACCGGACAGGTCGCCGGCCTCGCGCACGTCGACGCCCGCCACCGGGTCGACCGGACTCCGGTTGACGGCGAGAACCACTTCGACGTCGTCGCGGTCGGCGGCCACGTCGAGCAGTTCGCGGCCCATCCGACCCGCTGCGCCCGTGACGGCGACGCGGACGGTATCGCCCATCTACGCGCCCTCCGCGGCTTCCAAGCCAAGCGACTCCGCGCGGCTCTCTTCGAGGTCCGCGAGGAGCGAGTCGAGCGTCTCCCGGTGCTCCGGCGAGAGGTCCGTGAGGGGCGAGCGAAGCCTACCGGGTCCGTAGCCGCGAATCTCCGTGGCGGCCTTCACCGGGATGGGGTTCGTCTCGACGAACAGGTGACGGTTGAGCGGGGCGAGTTCGTGGTGGAGTTCGCGGGCGCGGGCGTAATCGTCCGCGGCGGCGGCCTCGACCATGGCGACGGTTCGCTCGGGTTCGACGTTGGCGGTGACCGAGATGGTGCCGTCGCCGCCGACGGACATGACGGGGAGGGTGAGGGCGTCGTCGCCCGAGAGCACCGAGAACTCCTCGTCGCGCGTCCGCTCGACGACCTCCGATATCTGGCCGAGGTCGCCGCTTGCGGCCTTGTAGCCCGCGATGTTCTCGTGACCGGCGAGCAGTTCGACCGTCCCGGGTTCGATGTTTCGCCCGGTGCGCGACGGGACGTTGTAGACGATTTGGGGCACGTCGACGGCGTCGGCGATGGTGCGGTAGTGCTCGACGAAGCCCGCCTGCTCGGGCTTGTTGTAGTACGGCGAGATGAGAAGCAGGCCGTCGGCGCCGACGTCGACGGACCGCCGCGAGAGTTCGAGCGCCTCGCGGGTGGAGTTCGAGCCCGCGCCCGCGATGACGGGCACGTCGACGGTGTCCACCACCGTCTCCACCACCTCGACGTGTTCGTCGTGGGTGAGCGTCGCGCTCTCCCCCGTGGAGCCGACGGGAACCAGTCCGTCGACGCCGGCGCGTTCGAGTCGTCTGGCGTTCTCGGCGAGCGTCTCGTGGTCGATTCGTTCGTCCGGGGCGAACGGCGTCGTCATCGCCGGGAACACCCCTGTCAGGTCGAAGTCTGTCATGTGCTGTGTGTCGTGTCTGTGAGTCGGTCGGTTACCTGCGCACCGCGTCGGTCCAGGGGTCGCCAGAGACGGGTCGCCACTCCCGCCTAGAGCGTCAGGGCGCGCGTTTTTTCGGTTTCAAAAGAGCGCCACGCGTCGCTACCGGCCGGCGAACGGCGGACGGGGACGACGTGGTGTTCGTCACGTTCGACGGACGGCGCTACGCGGGCATATAGCTTACGTCGCTCGCAAGAACCGCCGCGCGCGGGTCGCTCCGACGCGTCACGACGCTCCCTCGCGGGAAGGAGTCCGCGTACGAGGGGTCAGACACCCCCATTGATAAGGAACCACGCCCGGGATTGTACTATGACCGACATCCACCCGGGGCAGCGCGTCGCCGTTCTGGCTGACGCGCAGAACCTCTATCACTCCGCACAGAGTCTCTACTCACGGAACATCGACTACTCGTCGCTGTTGGACAAGAGCGTCGCCGACCGGAATCTGACGCGCGCTATCGCCTACGTCGTCCGGGCGGACTCGCCCGACGAGGAGACGTTCTTCGACGCCCTCGTCGACATCGGCTTCGAGACGAAGATACGCGACATAAAGACGTTCGGCGACGGGTCGAAGAAGGCCGACTGGGACGTGGGAATGAGCCTCGACGCGGTGACGCTGGCGAACCACGTCGACACCGTCGTCCTCTGCACCGGCGACGGCGACTTCTCCCGCCTCTGCTCGCACCTCCGACACGAGGGCGTGCGCGTCGAAGTCATCGCGTTCAAGGAATCGACGGCCGACGAACTCGTCGAGGCGGCGGACAACTTCATCAACATGTCCGACCGACAGGACACGTTCCTGCTGTAGACCGGGTCAGAACCGGTCGTCAGAGCGGTCGTTCTCGGACCGGCGGACGGAGCGGTCCGCGTCGCCGTCCCGCTCTTCCGACCAGCCGTCTTCGGTCGTCTCGTCTACTCGGTCGGCGGACCAGCCGCCCTCGTCAGTGGCGTCGGTCGTTCCGGGCGTGCCGGCCACGCCCGTCGCGGACTCGGGGTTTTCCGGTCCGAGCGGCGGAACGTGGTCCCGGTAGAACGCCGTCGCGTACGTCTGCCGGAAGGTGAACACGAGCATCATCGACGCCAGCGAGATGACCGAGAGGAGGAGAATCTCCTGCGTGGAGAACTGGAACATCTCCATTCCGGTCGGCATCCCGCCGGGCCCGACGCCGGTGCCGGCGCCGCCCTGCGGCATGTCCTGTAACTGACTCAGCGTCTGGAACTGCTGGTAGTAGATGGGGCCGGCGGTGACGAGGGAGACGGCGGCGGAGACGAGGAACGTGAGGACGGTGTAACCAAGCGTGCTGAGGAGGTTCTCCCGGACCAGTCGGAGGCTCACGCGGAAGCTGTCGATGGCGTCCGCGTCGCCGAGGGAGACGGCGACGGGGAAGAACTGGATGAAGAACTGGAGAATCAAAGCCCCGAGGAAGAACAGCGCGAGGGCGAGGACGGCCAGGAGCGGCACACCGGCGGCGAATCCGATGGCGGCCACGATGAGCGCGGCGATGCCAGCGGCGATGGCGTACGCGATGTAGACGCCTATCTGGACGAACTTGGCGATGAGCAGGGGAACGTACCGGTCCTTCCCGACGCGGGTGAGTGTCGACAGCGACGTGTCGCCGCCGGCCGTCGCCTCCGCTGCCATGCCGATGATGCCGGCGATGAGGAACGGCGTGACGAAGAACGTGAGAAACTGGAGCGCCGTCCCGGCGAGTTGCATCCCGGCCAGCGGGAGCACCGACTGCGGGAGCACGACCACGGCGTACGCGAGGCCGGCGAGGAACAACACGGGGTTGCTCGCGAGCGACCCGAACGCGGTTCGAAGCGATTGGAGAGCGGACATGAACGCAGGGTTTGTCAGACACCTTGTTAAAATCACACGTCTCCCGCGCCGGTTCCGTCGCTCGATTGGGCGGGGAACCGACCCGCCTCGGGGAGTCCGCGCTCGGCCGGTCGGCGTTCAGGCGGCCCGGCCGTCGGTGCCGCCGAGGAGGCGGACGACGGCGAGGCCGAAGGCGCAGACGCCGATTCCGACGAGGAGGGCCGAGACGCGGCCGTCGATGCCCGTCTCCAAGAAGAGGGCGCTGCTGGCCAACAGCAGCGAGGTTCCGAGCGCGACTTGCCGCACGTCCGTCGACATACTCGTCTCCGAGTACCGTCCGTTACTTATCCCTTTCTTCGTGAACCGAGCGTGATAGCAGTTCGCAACCGGCCGCCGCGGACCGCGAGTGACTTCACGGACCGACCGAAAGGGGCGGGCATGAGCGACGACACCGACGGGAGCGGCGACGGCGGCGACGCGACGCTGTCGGACCTCCGGACCGTCGCCGACTACCAGTTCGGCGCGGGGGCGGGGCGGGCGCTGTTCCCCGACGACGACCTGACCGTTCGGCGGTCGACCAGCGGTCGGCCGCGGCAGGTGCTCGACGACGAGGGCCGCGTCGTCTCCTACGGGACGGACGGCCGGTTCACCCTCGGCGTCGAGGGCGGGCGGCGACTGACCGAGGCGTTCCCGGCGCCGGCGAACCGCGTCGCCGTCGGCGAGGAGAGCGAACCGTTCGTCCGCGACGGCAAGAACGCCTTCGCGAAGTTCGTCACGGGCGTCGACCCGGCGGTCCGACCGGGCGACGAGGTGGCCGTCGTCGTCTCCGAGGACGAGGTGGTCGGCGTCGGCCGCGCGGAACTCTCCGCCGAGGCGATGGACGACTTCGAGTCGGGGATGGCCGTGTTCGTCCGCCACGGGGCGGGCGAGACGGAGTAATTAGAGGCCGAGCGCCGTCAGCAGCGGCACGCCCGAGAGGAGGGCGCCGACGAGGTAGCCGCCGATGGTGCCGCCGTTCAGGAGGGGGAGGCCGGCGTGGGCGCGCCCCTTCAACACCAGCCACAGCAGCGCGAACAGGCCGGCGAACGTCCCTATCATCGCCGTCAGGGCGGGGAGCGTCAGCGCCGGGAGGAACGAGACGCCGAGCGACGGGGCGAGCGACCGCGGCAGGAAGAACGCCCCGCTGGCGACCATCACGGTCGGCATCACGGCGTCGCCGAGTCCGATGAAGAACGCATCGCGCACGTCGCCGTCGTCGGTCAGGTCCTCGTCGATGTCGGCGCCGGCGCCGCGGCCGCCGTCCGCGTTCGCGCCGGCGTCGCCTCCGTCCCCGTCTTCGTGGACGTCGTTCGCGCCGGAGAAGTCGTCGTCGAGCAGCGAGTACGACAGCGTCGTCGGGATGACCAGGACGACGGGGATGCGCAGGTCCATCACGCCCTCCGCGAGGTCCAGCATGTGCTTGGTGCCGTAGACGCTGACGGCGTCGTAGACGGCGAGGGCGACGAGGAGGACGACGGCGGGCAGGAGCCCGAAGCTGATACCGAACAGGGCGGCCGCGCCGGCGCCCATGAGGACGCCCGCGGCGTCGATGACGTACCACTCGGGGTACGCGAGCAGGGCGCCCGAGACGCCCGCCGCGGCCGCGACGGCGACCGCTCCGGGGAGGAACACCGAGAAGACGTACCACGAGAGCATCCCGCTGGTGACGACGACGAGCGCGCGGACCGCCCAGTCGAAGTCGTACTTGAACGCCGCGAGCATCACGCCGGTGGCGACGAGGATGGCGGCGAGGTAGGCGAGGCTGTTCGTCGGGTCCGTCGGGTCCTCGACGGTCTGGTAGCCCGCGTCGTAGAACGTGGGGACCAGCGCCAGCGCCCCCAACTGGACGAGGAGGAAGACGAGTGCGGCGAGACCGACCGCGAAGGCGACGCGTTTGCGCATGTCCGTGCGTTTCGCGTCGGGGGCTATGGGGATTGTGTTCTCGCGTTATCGCGCGTACAGCTTCTTCCCGACGAGCGTCGCAGGCGCGATGCGGTCGTCGGTCGTCACGGCCACGTACGGGCGCTCGACCGGTCCGAACACGTCGACGACGCGACCGACCGTCGAGAGCGATTCGTCGACGACTTCCCGACCGATGTCGGGGTGCTCCGCCCCCTCGCAGCGGGCGATGGCGAGGTTCTGGGCGGTCCGGGAGACGGTGCCGACTCGCTGCATCGCTATCAGTCCCGCAGGATGCCGACGTAGGCGGCGACGGCCTGCACGAGGTCGTTCTTCGTCGAGTCCTCGGCGCCCTTGACGACGACGCGGCCGCGCGTCTCCCACTCCCGGGGGTGTCTCACGTCGCGTTCGATGACGGCGTCGTAGCCGATCTGCTGGACCGCCTCGGCTATCTCGTCTATCGTCGGTTCCACGACGGCGTCGTCGAGCGGCACACGACGGCCCGCCGAACGCGACATCTCCGCGTCGAGGTAGCGAGGCCAGATGACGTTCTCCACAGCCATAGTCGAACGACCGCGACGCGCCCGTAATACGGTTGTGGTCCGCGATTATCGTTCGATTCCGGTTCTCCGGTCGCGGGCGTCGGCCTCAGTCGCGCCCGACGGGCGACGCCGCGAGCGAGGAGAGACGGAGCGTCGCTACCGGCGCGCCGCCAGCATCGCGGCGCCGACGAGGGCGACGAGGCCGGCGAGGACGCCGAATCCGGGCGAGTCCGCGTCCGTCTCGGTCCCGGTTCCGGTCTCGGCCCCCGTCTCCGGAGGCGTGTCGTCGACGACCACGGTGGTCGTCGTCTCGGCGGCCGTCGTCGACTCACCGGTCGCCGTCCCGTTCTCCGCCTGCATCGCCCGGTACTCCTCGTACGCCTCGGGGTGGACCGCCTGCATGATGGTCTCGGCGGCGTCGACAGAGCGCGGCGCGGGCTGTTGGAGGTAGTTCGTGTCCACACGGATGACGTTGTTCTCCCGAATCGCCGTCGTGCTGTTCCACGCCTCGTTCGCCGGGACGGGCGACTCCTCGGGCGCGACGACGTACTCGGGGTTCATCTCCACGACCGTCTCGTCGTTGATCTGCGCGAATCCAGTGATGTTCGCCTCCGCCGCGCCGTTGCGCAGGCCGGCGGTGGTCATCACGTCGCCGATGAACGTCTCCGACCCGGAGGTGTAGCCGTAGAAGTAGTTGAGACCGACCGGCTTCTCCGCGCCGGCGAGGACCTCGCGCATCTGGCTGACGGACTCGCGGATGTCGTCGGCGGTCGCCCGTCCGGCCTCGCAGTTACCGGTGAGCCGACCGATCTGTTCGGTCTTGTTGGCGACGTACGCGAGGGAGGTGCCCTCTCCGAAGACGAACACGGGGACGCCCTGCGCGCGGAGTTGGTCGACGCGCTCTTTCGAGGCGCCGTAGGAGGAACTCGGGACGAGGACGAGGTCGGGGTTCGCCGCGAGCACCTTCTCGACGTTCGCGCCGTTGGCCCCCGAGACGTTCGCCTTCTCGGAGGCGCCGTCGAGGTAGGCGGCGTACTGGGAGACGCCGACGACTTCGTCCCGCGCGCCGATTTCCCACATCGTCTGCGCGGCGCTGGGGTTCAGCGTCACGACGCGTTCGGGGTCCGATTCGAGCGTCACCTCCGTCCCCGTGGCGTCCGTCGCCGAGTACGGGAACGAGCAGGCCTCGGCCTGCGTGGTCGTCGACTGCTGTTCGACCGCGCTCGCCCCGGCCGCCGCGGCGCCCGAGATAGGCGCGGCGGCCGCAACGAGAAGGAGCGTCACGAGCGAGAGTGTCCTGAGTCGCATGTACTCCGGCGTGCGCCCTATCGCAACAAGTATTTACCTAAACCAACTGCGATTGCATACCCACATGACCGTTCGAACGCGGGCCCTCGCGTGGTGCGGGGGACTGTGCGTCCTCCTCGTCGCCGTCGTCCTCGGGAGCGCCGGCGTCGGACCGGTCGCCATCCCGCCCGCGACGGTGGCGAAGGCGGTGCTCGGGGCGTTGGTCCCCTCGATCGGGTACGCCGTCGAGCGGACCGTCCGCATCATCGTCGTCGACGTCCGCCTGCCGCGCATCCTGCTGGCGGCGCTCGTCGGGTTCGCGCTCGCGACCGCGGGCGTGGTGATGCAGGGGTTCTTCCGCAACCCGATGGCGGACCCCTCCATCATCGGCATCTCCTCGGGCGCGGCCGTCGGCGCTGTCGCCAGCATCGTCTTCCCGTTCGTCCTCCCGTTCGGTCTCCAACTGCAGGGCGCGGCGTTCGTCACCTCGGTTCTGACGGGGTTCGGCGTCTACCTCCTCGCCACGCGCGACGGGCGCACGCCGACCGCGACGCTGCTCCTCGCGGGCGTCGCCGTCCAGACGTTCCTCGGCGCCGTCATCTCCTTTATGATGCTCAAGAGCGGCTGGAGCCTCCAGCGCGTCGTCTTCTGGCTGATGGGGCATTTGAGCGGGACGACGTGGCGCGAGGTGAGCGTCGTCGCCGCCGTCCTCCCGCCCCTCTTCGTCGTCCTGCTGTTCTACGCCTCCGACATGAACGTCCTCCTCCTCGGCGAGGCGGACGCCCACAGCCTCGGAATCGAAGTCGAGCGGACGAAGCGAATCCTGCTCGCGGTGTCGAGCGTCGTCACCGCGTCGGCCGTCGCCGTCTCCGGCGTCATCGGCTTCGTCGGCCTCATCGTTCCACACGCGATGCGCCTGCTCGTCGGCCCGGACCACCGAATCCTCCTGCCGACCAGCGCCCTCGCCGGCGCGTCGTTCCTCGTCGCCACCGACACGCTCGCCCGGTCCGGCGCGGCGGAGGTGCCCGTCGGCATCGTCACCGCCGCCATCGGCGCCCCCTTCTTCCTCTATCTGCTCCGCACGCGGGAGGTGCATCGGCTGTGAGTCGGGGAGAGCGAGAGCACGCAGAGCCGCTGATTCGGGCGACGGACCTCTCGGTCGAACTCGGGGGGAACGCGATTCTGGACGGTATCGACCTCGCCGTCGACCGGGGGACGTTCGTCGGCCTCATCGGGCCGAACGGCGCGGGGAAGACGACGCTTCTCAAGACCGTCAACGGGTCGCTCACTCCCTCGCGCGGGCGCGTCGAAGTCGACGGCGAGAACGTCCACGCGCTCTCCTCGAAGGCGACGAGTCGCCTCGTCGCCACCGTCCCGCAGAACACCTCGCTCACCTTCGATTTCGACGTGCGCCAGACCGTCCGCATGGGACGAACGCCCCACCGGTCCAGACTCGGCGGGTGGCGCGGCGGCGACGAGTCGGCGGTCGAACGCGCCCTCGAACGCACGCGGACGACCGAGTTCGCCGACCGGACGGTGAGCGACCTCTCGGGCGGCGAGCGCCAACGGGTGCTCATCGCCCGCGCGTTGGCGCAGGAGACGCCCCTCCTCCTCCTCGACGAACCGACCGCCAGCCTCGACATCAACCACCAGGTCAGGACCCTCGAGCTGGTGCGGGAACTGGTTGGGGAGGGGAAGACGGCCGTCGCCGCCATCCACGACCTGAACCTCGCCGCCCACTACTGCGACGAACTCCTCTTGCTCTCCGGCGGCCGCGTCGTCGCTACCGGCCCGCCGGAGTCGGTGCTCACCGAGGCGCATCTGGAGGACGCCTTCGGCGCGAACGCCGTCGTCGCGCGCCACCCGGTCACGGGGTCGGTGTACGTCACCGCCCTGCCGGACCGCAGCGTCAGCGCCGGCGGCGAGTCGCGCGGCCGCGTCCACGTCGTCGGCGGGGGCGGTACCGCCGCGCGCCACCTCTACCTCCTCTCGGCGGCGGGGTACGACGTCTCCGTCGGCGCGTTGAACGAGGGGGACACGGACACCGAGACGGCGCGGAGTCTGGGGATAGAGGCGGTGACCGTCGACCCGTTCTCCCCCGTCGACGACGAGGCGGAAGCGAGCGTGGCCGAACGCGTCGCCGCCGCGGACTGCGTCGTCGTCGCCGACGTGGAGGTGGGAATGGGCAACCTCGCCAACCTCCGGGCCGCCGCGGGCGCCGAACGCCTCGTCCTCGTCGAGGAGCGACCGTTCGCCGAACGCAACTACGCGGGCGAGGCGGGCGAGGAGGCGTACCGGACGCTCCGCGAACGCGGCGTCGTCGTCTCCTCGAAGGACGTGCTCGCCGCCGTCTCGAACCGACTCGGCGGCCGCGGGGACGGCGGAGACGGGACGTCCCGCGACGCGGGCGAAGACGGCGAGCGGAGAAACGGCGAGTCGACGCCGGCGTCGGACGGGGCGTCCGTCGACTCCCCCTTCTCACGGTGAGGGCGGGACGCGTTCGCCGCGACCCGGGGTCACGACGCGGAGCGTCTCGCGAGCGGGCGCGGGAGAACCGGCGGGCGTCGCCGACGTCCTCGACTTCCGTGCCGCCACCACCAGAACCGACCGCTGCACCCCCTCTCACCGGCGTGCGACCGCCGCCGACGGCCGTTCGTCGCCTTGATTATACTTGCCCGAGTTAATTAATGAGAATAATGTCCTGTCGGTGCCGACGCATTTTTGTGCGCGCGGCCGTTACGTGAATACGAGTGAGGGTCGGGACCCCCGTTCTCCCCGACCTGCGACCTACTAATGAGTGACTCCGTCACCGAGCGCGCGCGTCAGCGCGTCCCGACCGACTCCCAGGAGCGACGAACGGAGAACACACGCGACGAGACGGAGGACGAACGCGAGCGACCGGACGAGGAGACGTTTCGCTGCCCCGAGTGCGGTTCGACCGATCTCGCCACCGACGAGGGACGCGGCGAGACGGTGTGTGAGAACTGCGGCCTCGTCGTCGATGAGGACGCCGTCGACCGCGGTCCCGAGTGGCGAGCGTTCGACTCGAAGGAGAAGGACCAGAAGTCCCGCGTCGGCGCGCCGACGACGAACATGATGCACGACAAGGGGCTGTCGACGAACATCGGCTGGCAGGACAAAGACGCCTACGGCAACTCCCTGTCCTCGAACCAGCGTCAGAAGATGAAGCGGCTCCGCACGTGGAACGAGCGGTTCCGCACCCGCGACTCCAAGGAGCGCAACCTGAAGCAGGCGCTCGGCGAGATAGACCGCATGGCCTCGGCGCTCGGCCTCCCGGACAACGTCCGCGAGACGTCGTCGGTCATCTACCGCCGCGCGCTCGAGGACGACCTGCTGCCCGGCCGCTCCATCGAGGGCATCGCGACGGCCTCGCTGCACGCGGCCGCGCGGATGGCGCAGGTGCCGCGCTCGCTTGACGAGGTGGCCCGCGTCTCCCGCGTCGACGAGGACGAGTTCGAACGGGCCTACCGCTACATCGTCCGCGAACTCTCGCTCGAAATCAAGCCCGCCGACCCGGTCGAGTACCTCCCGCGGTTCGCCTCGGACGTGGAGGTGCCGAAGGAGACCGAACGTACCGCGCGGGAACTGCTGGAGAACGCGAAGCGCGAGAACGTCCACTCGGGCAAATCGCCCGTCGGCCTCGCGGCCGCCGCGCTCTACGCCGCCGCGCAGTTGACGAACGAAGACGTGACCCAACACCAGGTCAGCGGAGTCACGGACATCTCGGAAGTGACCATCCGCAACCGCTATCAGGAACTGCTCGAAGCGTGGGACGCGACGCCGTTCGTCGGCGGCGGCGAGTCCGGCGTCGAGGCCTAAGCCGAAACTCGGTCGCCCGGTGACGAGTCGCCTTCTCTCCGCCGTCGCCGTCTCGACGGCCGAACCGACGCCCGACGCGACCGCTTTTTGGTGCCCGCCCGTCGACAGGAAGGTATGACCGATGGCTCCCGCGAGGGCGTCGTCCTCTGCGGCGGGTACTCGACCCGTTTCGGCGACGGCGACAAGGCGCTGGCCGACCTCGCGGGGACGCCCCTCGTCCGCCGCGTCGCGGACCGACTGGCGACGGTCTGTGACCGACTGGTCCTGAACTGCCGGGACGAGCAGGCGGAGGCGCTCCGCGCGGCCGTCGATGGCTGCGGCGTCCCCGTCTCCGTCGCCACCGACCCCGTCCCGGACCGCGGGCCGGCGGCCGGCATCGCCGCGGGACTCGCCGCCGTCGACGCGACGCACGCCGCCGTCGTCGCCTGCGACATGCCGTTCGTCGACCCCGCGTTCGTCGCGTATCTCTTCTCGCGGGCGGACGGTCGCGACGCCGCGGTGCCGCGACCGGACGAGTGGTACCAGACGACGCAGGCGGTCTATCGTGCCGACGCGATGGTCTCGGCGTGCGAACGAACCCTGAACCAGGGAGAGTCGCGAGTCGTCGACGCCCTCGACCAACTGGACGACTGGGTGACGGTGACCGAGGAGGAGGTGCGGGCGCACGCGACGCCGGAGACGTTCGAGAATCTGAACACTCGGGCGGAGTTGCGCGCGGCGGCGCGGCGGTTCGAGTCGTCCTGACTCAGTCGCGTTCTAGCACGTCGACGACAGGGTCGTCGTGGATGAGTCGCGTCACGAGGACGCGCGGGACGGAGCGCGCTCGTTCGAGGACTCCCGCTGCGATTTCACGCGCCGTCTCGACCGTCTCCTCCGTGTCGGCCATGTTCACGACGGGGACGGCGTCGGCGCCGTCGGGGACGTTCTTCAGGCCGCCGTCGGGGTGTGCGAGGACGTCCGCGACGTGCTTCGGGCGTATCTCGTTGCCCGCGGCCACGTCCGTGAGTTCGGCGACGCGCTTGGGTCGGTGGACCGCCTCCTCCGTGAGCGGTTGGCCGACGACGCGGACGGAGGCGAGGGGGGCGACCACCGTGGCGGCGTTCGGAATCGGCGGTTCGCCCTCCTTCGGCGCTTTGAGAAGCCGAGTCCGCGCGCCGTCGCCTTTCACCAGCAGGGGCGTCGCCCCCGACGCGGCGAGGTCGTCCACGACTTCCGGGTCGTAACCGAGATACCGGTCGCTCCGGTCGCCGTCGCGGGCGAGTCCGAGGGGTCGCTCCGTCGCCTCCCGCGCGGCCGAGACGGGGTCGTCGGTGAGGACCGTCCGTTCGACGTGCCCGCCGAACTTCGGCATCTTGACCGTCGCGGTGACGACGGCGTCGGAGAGTTCGTCGGCGAGAGCGTAGATGAGCGTCTTCTTCCCGCCCGCGCCGACGGCGACGAATACGGAGTCGCCATCGACGCCGAGGGCGTCCGAGAGCGTGGGTGGCATAGTCGGGGTGACGGGTGGCGCCGGTTTCAACGCCACGGCCCTCCCGTTCGTGTTCGGGTGGCGCGGGCGGGCGCCGGCTCGGTCGAGTCGCCCGGAGGCGGCGAAGCGTCATGCTTACTCGCCCGCGCGGTCAGCATCGGACATGAACGTCCCCTGCGTCCGCGTCCCCACGAGTGAGGGGGAGGCGACGCGGCGCGCCCTCGCCGAACGCGACCTCGTGGACCGGACCTACGAGATAACCGTCCGCGAGGGGTCGCTGTACATCCCCGTGACCGACGCCGCGGCCGTCCGCGCGGAGTTCGACGTGGTCGAGTTCGACGCGGAGGCCCGCGAGACACAGACGATGCCCGCCGACGTCCTCGGCTTCGACCCGACGTACGAGCGACTCGGCGACGTGGTCATCCTCGACGAGGACGACCCCGACCGCGCCCGGAGAATCGCCGACGCCATCGCGGAGTCTGACCTCCGGGCCGAGACGGTTGTCAACCGCGCCTCGAAGGTGAAAGGCGAACTCCGCGTCCGCGAGTGGGACGTACTGATCGGAGATTCGACGGAGACGGTCCATCGGGAGTACGGCTACGAGTTCCTCCTCGACATCGCCGAGGTGTATTTCTCCCCCCGCTTGGCGACCGAACGGCACCGCGTCGTCGAGCAGGTCCGGGAGGGCGAACGCGCCTTCGATATGTTCGCCGGCGTCGGCCCGTTCGCCGTCCCCATGGCCGGGCACGGCGCGGAGGTTATCGGCTGTGACCTGAACGCCGCCGCCGTCGACTATCTCCACGAGAACGCCCACCGAAACGGCGTCGCGGACCGTCTGACCGCCGTCGAGGGCGACGTGCGCGAGGTGGCCGACGAGTACGAGAACTGGGCGGACCGACTCGTGATGAACCTCCCGCACAGCGCCGACGACTTCCTCGACGCCGCCGTCCGCCTCGCGAGCGAGGAGTGCGTCCTCCACTACTACGACATCCAGCACGAGGACGACCCGTTCGGACCGGGAATCGAGTCCGTCCGCGAGGCCGCGGAACCGGCGTACGACGTGCGGGTAGACACCGAGCGAGTCGTGCGGTCGTACGCGCCCCACGAGTACAACGTCTGCCTCGACGTGACACTCACCGCGCGCTGATTCGGAAGCCTTTTCTTCGTCATGCGAATACGGTAGGATGCGTTCGACAGCACCCCGCGCCGGTGTAGCTCAGCTGGCAGAGCGATTCCTTCGTAAGGAATAGGCCGAGGGTTCAAATCCCTCCACCGGCTTTCTACTTCAGGTTTACATCCCACAGAGACATTACTCTGTGCGGGATTTGACCGCGACCCTGTTCGGGGGTGGTGCGCGTGACGGTCTTCGTCGAGACCGCACCCCACGAGTTCGCTGCAAACTTCCTATTCAACGAGCGAGGGCTGTTTCCGTTCTTCGCCGCTGATAGGCGCGTGAAACGTGGCGGAGGCTCCGCGACGGGGACATTCACCTACAACGGCGAAGAGTGGCAGAGCCGTCTGTCGTACCAGGAGAGCGGTATCAAACATCCGGGAGAGCAGACTCCCGAAGGGACGCGCTTCGAGATCGACACGATTCGTGAGTACCGTCTGAATGTTCGGAGTCTCGATGACGAGGTGGGACAGCGGAAGTTCAACGTCCACCTCGCTCCGCGTTGGCCCGGAATGCGGTCAAAGGGTGGTAAGGAGATTCCCGTTCCGGAGGGTTTCGGGGAGGGTGTCAATCTCCGCGTGACCGGAGCGAACATCGAGTTTACTGACTACCAATTCCTCATTCGCCGCGGCTTCGGCGCGGTCGACGTGCAACCGGAGTACTTCACGGAGCCTCATCCGTACAGTAACGTACAGGATGCCGAGAGGTACGTCCGACTTCAACGGGATGTCAGTGGACCCATCCATGCGAGGAGCGGTCCTATCGCTCAGCTCGGCCATCTCCTCGAAAACGACCGGAGTGGGTACCGAAAGGTGGTACAGAACGATCAGGCTGGACGAGGAGAATCCCTCCCAGGTTACTACCACACCGTCACACTCGGACAGAAGCGTATCCAGGAGGCGCTGCCTTCTCACGAACTCCCGAAGGAGATCAAGCACTACTACGCACGGGAGGCACAGGCGTTTCCCGACGATCACCCGCTAAGCCACCCGAAGGTCGGAGCGTCCTATCAGGTCAATCGATGGGACGGTAAGATCGGAGTCTCCGCCGAAGAACTCCACCGACTTGATCGGGAGCTCGACGAGACCGTACTCAGTACATTAGCAAACGCCGGTCTCGATATTCGGACCGGAGGGAACACCTACGTCTCGGATGCTTACTTCACGGCTTCCGAAAGCGAGCGAGACCGCGACATCATCGATCTCAACACGACGCGAATCCGTCAGACGCAGGAGAGCGTCGTGATCAAGCACATATCCGATGGTCTGAGTCCGGTCGAATGGGAGAGTTTGGAGCAGCTGGTTTCGGACGGTGGCAAAGTGTCACCGACCGATATTGCGGAGGAGTACGGTCGCCATCCCGATAGCGTTCGGCGCGCACTCGATCGGATAGACGATCTCGTGAGTCGTGAGTACGGTCAGGTGAGCCTACAGTCAACGTACATTGCGGAGCTAGTCCATGATGCCGTAGAGGAAGCCCGGAGTGCAACCCGGCGAGCGACGGAAGCCGCTGCAAAGGCGGTCGAAGCCGCGCAACGAGGAATTGACGAGCGTACCTCCGCGTTCATCGCGTGGGCTGCAAAGCACGACATCAACTTCGAAGAGCGAGGTGACGGAGTAACACTCCGCTTTGGAGAGCTCGAAGCGGAGGATCACCGTGAGGAGGTTCGCCGTCTGCTCCGGGAGGGTCTAGATCTGTGGGAACGGGCGAACCGTGATCCAGCTAAGTACCGGTGTGGTCGATACCGGTACCACTACCGAGAGACAGCGCATTCGCTTCGGTCTCTCGATGCAGATCTAGTCACCAAAACGGTCGGTGGGAGGGTGTGGGAAACTCTCAGATAGAGCACGACTGCTGAGTGGCAACACTACCGAGTAGGTCAAATACCGGCATTTTCTGCGGGTGTTCCTTGGTTTTGTGAGTACGTTTGGGGCTGAGTTCGGTGTTCCGACGCTACTCGTCAGTCACCGTCGAGAGAATCCGACCGCAAGGCTCGGATTCTCTGTTAGAGGTGTGCCTAAGGGCACGAATCCAAAACACCCTCACCCCTCCAGGAGGACCCGGTGCCTCTGCTGTACAAGACCGTCTAAGCGGACCTCAACAGTTGCCGAAGATTCAGAAATCTCAGATCGACCTTCGGTACGCTGAATTTGCATCTCCAGTGTCATACCAGCATCAGGCTGAATAGGCATATATGGCTGCCAAACCCTGTCATTTACCCTTCTGGCACCATCAATGTCAGTCACCTCTATGCCAGATTCGGTCCAGATCTCTATTTCGACGTTAGTCGGATCGATTTGATTTGCAGTAGGGTTCTCAATCCGGAGAGGTAGAGAGCTGTCGCTACTTCCGCTTGTAAACGTGAACCGCACTTCCGGGACTCCGGATTCGATAACGGACATTGATTTGCCACTTCTCCAAGCGTACCATCCACTCGATACGATTATGAGTAGAGTGTAGAGGTTGATCAATCTGTCTTTGTATAAATATGCTCTGACGAACTCAGAGATTTGGCTCAATATAACCCCTAACACCGGTGTGGGAATTTCTACAAGAGTGGCGAATAAGAGCCCACCACTACCGAGAAAACTGCCCGCAAATAAGAACGGCAGTAGCACGAAATCTACTCTCTTAAGCCAAATATTGTCGTAAAAGGGCCTCAGTGTAGCTAAAGTCAGCTTGCCGATCAGGAATAGAGAGGGCACAACCGTAACCAACCTAAGTGGATATCCCTGTGGAAATATTGGGTTGCCAGCAGATACACTGCTTAGGTAGACAGATATTATGACGGTAGTTACAGCAAGCTGTAGATTTTCTACTCTGGTTCGGTCTTCTTTCGACGGAATCTGTCGTAGTTTGACGAGAATTTGATCTGCTTCTTCGGACGATTCCCCGCGACGAATCAAATCCGATATCAAGCCATCCATCAGGATTCATTGATCGGATTTAAGTTTTAGCATATTATCAGGTAGATCAATGAGTGGCTATGGTTCTCGCGCTATGACGATTGTCGGTGATTACGTTAAACCGAATTCAACTCTGACAACGATGAATCGTATCCACCGAGAACTGACCGGGACACAGGGCGAATTCGGCCGCTGGCAACAGGTGCAGGAAGAATATGGTTCGCAAGAGTGGGACGATAACTCATTCGAGGAGTTTCTCCGGGTTTGTCGCCAATACGTGGAAGGAGATATCGAGGAGATTTCTGAGGCGTATCTCGACATACTCGAACCAGAAGAGCTGTCACAGGACCTGATCACAGACACTCTCAAATCAAATTTGGCAGGAGACGAGGTCAATCGCAGAGAAGGGTTTCAGTATCGTAGACGTGATGATGGACGTGTTAGCGCTTCTTACTACTATTTCACCACCGATATTGAGATAACGGAGAACCTAGAAATTGAAGATATACCAAATCAGAAAAGGATTCCGCTGAAATTTGATCCGGAAAGGCGGTTGATCATCGTAGAGACAACCATGCCAGCAAGAGTGCAGAAGGCGAAATCAGTAATCAACGAAAAGACGATTCTGGACGTAGCAACGACAGGGAATCTAAACCTAGTTGAACAAGAGGCAGAATCCAGAGTCCGTTCGTTTATAGACTCTTTTGAGCGTGCGGATACCGATTCAGCGGAGGAACAGAATGAGTGACGAAAAACCAGAGCCTGTAATAGAAGAGATTAGTGAAGTGAAGATGTACAACCCACAAACTGACCAAGACCGACCCATAAAAAGAGCGGATTTCGAGGGAATATCAGATATATTCGAAGATGACCAAGTGGAGGATCTGAGAGACGAAGGGTGGTTTACACGAGGAATAGGTGCGAAGGTGTCCTACCGAAATAGAATATACAAGGTCACAGTGTCAGGAAACAGCCGTATCGGATACGTGAAGGTTGAAGACGTGGAGGACGCAGAGATTGGGCGGGAACTACACGACATCATCAAAGACCGCTATCTGGATAATTTCCGAATCTATCCGCAGGTACAGTAGCTCGCACTTTCCCACGGGGTCAGACGCCAATGTATTCAGTGGACCCGATGTATGCACGTTTCCGTATGCAGTGGCGGGTCCGATGTGCATAGATTCGGGTAGTGGAGAGACAGTAATCGAGAGTGCTTTGCCCGGATTGGCTGGTACTATATAAACAAACTCGCTTTGAGTACCCTGAGCGCAACGCTTTCGAAGGTGGGGGCATACATCAGTACTTATGGGGAGCACGAAACGGACAACAATTCGCCTCAGTGATGAGCGCCAGCGACTCTTGGAGAAAGCAGAGGAGATCGTTGCAAGCGGACCAAACGATAACCCACCGACCTCCGACGTGATCGATGCCGCGCTAACCCACCTCATCGAATCGGAGGAGAACATCCGAAAACTACGTGAGGAGCTCCCACCGTCGACGGTACAGAGATTCAATACATCAGTACTCGGTCTCCGCTACAGAACCGCGATAGAGAGTCAATGGCGATAGACAGAGTAAGAGCGGAATCACCGGGGGTCAGTGTTGAACCGACGTCCCACGATGGCTGTGCCCATCTTGACACCCGGTCCGTTAAGTATACTTAGTGCGGCTCACAGATGGAGTGCTTATGTGATCCCCCCGTCCCTACGTCGACGAGGAGGAAAGCGCATGACTCGAAAAGAGACACCATACCGATACCAGTCACAGTGCCAAGAGTGCAACCGCGACTACACCTCAACCGTCGAATATACCGAGTATAGGGCCATGTACGGGGACTACATCTCGGTCGCAGGCTATACCGTTCCGGCGTACTGTCCAACATGCCGCGAGCAACCCGGCAATTCGAAACACGACCGTCGCGAGGTCCGCCTCTCCTCCGGCGCCGAGCTCACGGGGATCGGATGGATCATGCGCCTCCTTGATCGTCTTGAGCATCCTAAGGACCCCGTACCGCCGCAGGAGGAACAAGTTGAGATATTCCTCGATATGGTTGCCGAGTTGGAAGACTCCAGCACTGGAGAGTTTGATATCAGGGGCTTCCACGACCGCGATGCCGCGCCGTTCTATTATGCCTACTGTCGGCTTGATGAGTGGCATTTCAATAATCTGTGTACTCGAGCTCAGGAGGAGTACCAGGTCCAAATCAAGGGGCTCGCGTATCGTGGTGAGCAGTACATGCGAGAAAACAGCCTCATAGAGGAGATGGAGATTGAGCCCAAACAGTGTCCCCAGGGCTACGATATCGTGCCGCATGTAGACTTCCTCGATCAAATGGGGGCCTACATAGGAGTCCTACACCATCACACCGAGGTGACGGATGACGGGCATGAGTACACCGTGAATGAAGTGATCTTCGACGGAGAGCCTATCCCACACGTTGCTTATACCCCTTCGTCCGAGGACGACTTGACCTGGGGATACAATGGAGCAGGGCCTGCAAACACTGCCCGGTCAATCCTTGAACACGCGATTACCGTCTCAGAGGATCCGCCAGATGTTGACCCGGCTGCGGCGTGGAGAGACCTCCTCGGATTTGACGCGTATAGGGAGCCAGCGGCCAGTGGAAAAATCATCACGTACGATGAGGTGATGGAGTTCCTGCGGCAACATGAGGCCGAATCCGAGGATTAGGCTTGCGTCGATGAGAACCGTAGCTCTTTCGAGCCATTTTCGATTACTCTACGATAGCAAATACGCCTCTTTTTCCTGTACGATAGCTTTCCCTTCCGTACAAGATGGAGCATGCAGCGACCGCCACACTCAGGGGCACCTAATCGCAACTCACGCACTGTTCTCTCAATCTATAGATTCATTATCTATAGGGAGAAGACGAACCGGTGTGAGCTACAGGTCTATACGCTCTAAGCTGAGCAGGTTCTCCCTCCCAAGTCGAAGTTTGTAGAGTTGGCCTGATCTGTCCATATCTGAAACCACTCGACTAACCTTCGTATCCGACCAGGGAATCTGACTGACAACAGATTGTTGCCATGCGCTACCACCCTGACTCCGAAGTATCCGCACGACTTCCTCGAAGTCGGACTCAGAAGGCACAGCCACTACCCCTGACAATCGCGCGAATAGCTTTGTGCACACGAGCAGGGAACTTTTGTCCCCACGCAGTCTGTCGATTCCTCTCTAAAATAGTCGTAAGAAAGGAGGAATTGACATTCTGGTATAAACCTCGTGTGCAATTTCGACCAGCAGCGGAGAGAAAATAACTCTCCAAAGCGCTGATCGTACCTCCGTCTGCTATTTTTCTCGTGTGCACAAAATCACACCCAACACGCCGCTGTCTGTCGATTTTCCCGGTATCTACTTGTAGCATGCGTCTCTTTTGGCGACGTAAGGAGTAGAGAACTCTAACCAACGAGACAGCCCGCCGGGGAGCGGTGAACGTGCCAGCGTACCACGCTCCATACCGGCGGTGGAAAACCCGACGCAAGCAGGGAGAACTGCCTGCGCCTGAGTGGTAGGGAGTACTGTTCCCTGCGATTTAGTCGTTTTGATAGTTCACACCTCTGCTTCATCGGGCCTGTCGCGTCGAAATCAAAGAACGCGAACCGATGCATACGACCCACCTACAGATCAGGGGCACAGTGGAGCAGACCAATGGCTGAGGACGGAGTTCCTCGTGAGCTACGGAGCTACGTCGAAAATCACCGAGAGGAGCTCGCGTACGTACTCAAACATGGAGAGGATGAGACGGTCCGAGGGCTGGCCTTGGCCGTGCTCCTCCGAGGCGGAGACGAACGCGACCGCGAGGAGGTAAAACGTGAAATCGACTCCTTGGAGGGGAAGCTCGATCTATGAGCTCAGCCGTCATTCAGAGCGGCGACAAACCTCTCGGCATCGTCGAAGAGTCCGGGGTATTCGTCTGCGAGAGTCATAAGGTCACTAATGCGCTCTCGTTCTGTGAGGATTCCGGGGTCCTCCTCGACCAGGTGGAACACCGCTTCCCGTACCTCCCGCTCTCGCTCTTTGACCGTCTCGACCGCACCAGGTTCGAGGGCCTGTCCGCACCAGACGCAAAATTCCTCGTGACGGGGAGTTTCCCGCTGGCAACGGGGGCATTCGTTCGGAGCGATGGGGTCGGGAGTTTCGTCTTCAACGTCGAGACCGTGAGCACGCGCGAGTGCACGGTCACTCTCTCCGCCGAAGATGGCAATGTAGCGAGAAGCCACGCTACTCCCACGAGTCCATCCGTGGTGATCCTCAATGCGGGCCTGATTCACGTTCTGGCTAGCGAGGAAGGACGCCGACGACTTCCGGAAGTTCGTGATCGTGACCGGTTTGGTAACGCCAGCTCTGTCAGCGGCTTCAATGAGGAGTTTCCGGAACATCTGATAGGACATCTCCTCACCGGATTGGAGCTTGCACCACAGGGGAGCCCCCGAGTCGCCTTTTCGTGGATGGTCCTGAAGCCAGCGCTGGAGGTAGGGGACGCTGGGGATGAGGGTGATAGTTCTCTGCCCCGTCTTTCCGTCGACGGTGATCTGGAGTCCGTGCTTGTGGTCGGTTACGTCTCCAACACGGAGTTCTCGGAGCTCCCCACTGCGTGCACCCGAGTCCCAAGCAACCGCGATGAACGCGGCATCTCGGGCGTTCATCGTGGCGTCGATCATGGGGAGGATATCTCCCTCCCAGCGGAGCATTTCGCCGGGGGACGGCTTCGGATCGTAGTTGCGACTCGTGTCGGCGGGCACCCACTCGATACTCGGCGGAATCTCGTCGTCTTCCGTGACGCGCTTTGCGAACATTCGGAGCGCAACGCGGTAGTCGCGATTAGTCTCCTCGTTGTCGTAGTTTCGGTTGATCCATCCCACGAGGTTCTCCGCAGCGTTGCGACTCTCCAGAGCGTCCGTAAGGCCACCTACCTCCTCGGCCATGCGAGTGCAGTGACGGAGGAGCTTCACGTGCCGGTGGAGCCCGTACTCAGACTTCAAGAGGTACATCTGATCGCTAAAGGCGATCAGGCGTTCCTGATCGTCCGACGAGATTTCGTCGGAAGTCGTGACCCGATCACGGAGACGGTCGACTTCTTGTTTGGGCTTCACTCCCATAGTGCTCTGAACGCACAGATAACTTATGGGGATGTAAACCTTAGGTTATCCGCCCTCCACCGGCTTGCGCTTCGCGCATACCGCTAATTTCTACACAGCACCTCTGTACCATAAGTATTCGGTCGATTATCGGCCTGATTTGTTGCGCTCTGACTGCGTACTTTGCCGGTAAGTCTCTCGTTCAATTGGTTGCGGTGACCGACGTACCCCGTCGACGTATGTATGTTAGTTTAATTTACACAGTATTCCTGTCATTTTTGACGAGAATTCAACGCAGTCGAACGTATAATCGGTGCAAGATAACACATGACAATACTATTGAACCGTCTCCGACAAGAGTTAAGTAGTATATGACAATCAGTAGTGATTCAATCGCATCTGCAAATCGTCGTCTTTTTGACGCGAACAAGCGACTGGCCCAGGTCGACGAATCAATCAGGAATTCCACGGAATCAGATTTTCAAATCGTCATTTCGACAGGGGGCGAGCTACAGAAATGTCAAAGAGCAATAGAACTGTACGCAAAGTCAATATTAGAGCTATCAGGGGTATATTACAAGCCGACCCACGATTTTCAGCTCAATGAGGAGTACATCTCTGACTGCGTCAAAGCCATAGACAACAATTTGGGCTCATCGTACGGGGATGCTGCTTGTCGAGCTTTTGCAGTAGCGAATATCTGGAGTGGCGCATATCCCGCAACCGAATACGGTTTTGCTAACCGAAGTCCTGATTCAGTGTTCTCCACTGACGATTCTGTCGTGGCCTCCGCCTACGCTAAGGAATTGAAAGAAAAAGTGACAGAGATGATAGACGAAGCAGAGTCACAGTATGGGCCAGCGAACTCTGATTCCGATGCATAGCTCCTCACACGATTAAGACTACGAAATGACTCATGGCGACCGAGTCAACCCTCTAAAAGGTGAAAAGAGCACCAGGGGGAGACCTCAGTTAGTGCAGATGAAAGTGCTAATGCTAATCAAGTGAATTTGGACCAGTCACTATACTCCGTTTCTCCGGTTCTCACAGCGGCCATGCAGAATAAAATCCAGTGGCTTCGCGCGAGTTCTATCGAGGCGTCGCTCCGAGTATCCGATCGAAGGCGGGCACGAAACGACTCACGGCAAATCGTAGTCGTACTCGAACTGGACAGTCGACTCGTCCACCCGCACGTATCCGTCCTCGTACGGGAAGGCGATATCAACGTCCGTTTTCGGCTCCGTGAGGAGCGTTTCGAGGGATTCGGGGTCAACCACCTCCGAGACGGGTCGAAGCGACAGGGGGTCATCCTCCTTCACCTCGGCGACGAGGGTGATAATCTCGTACAGCACGTTCTCTCGGGAGGGCTCTCCGAGCGAGCGTTCCGCCGTACCGGCGCGTGAGGTTTTTCCGGGCATTTGTGTCACCGCATCCCATCGTCGGTCCGTCGTCTCCGACGCGATGGATCTTCCGACCGTGCGTGGTAGTACCTGTCTTACTTTGGTAAACGCTTCGGCCGGGTCAAAAACGCGCGATAGGCGGGGCTCGTAGCCCGCGCCCCATCCGTCGCGGCAGGACACGGCACTTATCGGGCGGGCCGGCCGAGGAGTGGTATGCTCACCTTCATCGGACTCGGTCTGTACGACGAGCGGTCGATAACCGTCGAGGGGCGCGACGCCCTCGCCGACGCGGACCGCGCGTTCGCGGAGTTCTACACCAGCCACCTCGTCGGCGCGACGGTCGAGGACCTCGAATCGTACCACGGTATCGACGTCGAGGTGCGGGACCGCGCGGGCGTCGAACAAAATCCCGAGGACATCCTCGACGCCGCCGAAGACGGGCACGTGGCGTTTCTCACCGCCGGCGACACGATGATATCCACGACGCACGTCGACCTGCGACTCCGGGCCGTCGAACGCGGTATCGAGACGCGACTGATCCACGGCGTGACCGCCCAGTCGGCCGCCAGCGGCCTGACCGGACTCCAGAACTACCGGTTCGGGAAGGCGGTGACGCTGCCGTTCCCGTACGCCCACGGCGCGGACGGCGTCCCGAAGAGCGTCACCGACTCCATCGAGGCGAACCGCGAACGCGGCCTGCACACGCTGGTCTATCTCGACATAAAGGCCGACCGCGAGGAGTACATGACCGGCGATTACGCGGCCGAGATGCTCGCCGAGGGCTGGGAAGACGTGTTGGGCGTCGTCGTCGCGCGGGCGGGTAGCGAGTCGCCACTCGTCGCCGCGGACCGGTTGTCCGCCCTCGCCGAACGCGACTTCGGCGACCCCCTCCACATGCTCGTGATTCCCGGCGACGTCCACCACGTCGAGGCCGACGCGCTCAGAGCGCTCGGCGGCGCGCCGGACGACATCGTCGAGGAGAACGAGGCGTAGCGGAACGCGCGCTCAGACGCTTTCGCCGCGACCGGGTTCCTCTAAGTCCAACGCCTCGCGGAGGTCGTACTCGTCGCCGGTGACCATGTAGAGGACGTCCTCGATGATGGTGAGCAGTTCCGGCACCTCCTGGACGACGAGGTAGGTGATACCCACGAGTGCGAGGACGGCGAGGAACTGACTGATGATGCGGTCGGAGATGAAAAAGGACACCATGTACGGGTCGCTCGACCCGAACAGCAGGAGAATCTCGTCGACGAAAAACTGCATGTACTGCTCGCCGAACGCGATGGTGATGAACGTCGTCCGCGCGAGGTTCAGCGCGTAGATGATGGGGACGGCGATGGCGAGCGCCCGAACCTTGCGTCTGATGGGAGCGTCGACGGCGGCGATGAGACCGCCGAAAATGGCCATGCTGCCGAGTCCCGTGCAGGCGAGGACGACCGAGACGGTGATGCGGTGGGTACCCTCCATGAACACGAACATGTTGTGGTAGCCGAGGTCGCCGGTCGTCATCTCGGGGTAGTAGCCGAGGGCGTTCACGAGGAACTGGGTCTGAGCGGCGACGGTCTCCATGAGGACACCCCTCGGCGCTGGGACGGCCAGTCCGAGGAGGGTGAACGCGGGAATCGTCTCGAACGGGAGGTAGATGACCCCCATGGCGGCGACGGCCTTCGAGAGGACGAACAGGCTGTCGCGTCCCGAGTACAGCAGGTACCCGGCGTAGAGACACGCCGGAACGGCGGCTAAGGAGAGGAATCCCTCGATGTAGCTCTTGTGCTCGAAGGCGAAGTGCGGGACTAACTGCAGCCAGAAGACGGCGAAGAGGCCCCACGCGGCGGCGGACACGTACCGCGCCAGGCGGTCGTTTCGGCGGTACAGGAGGGCGCCGGCGACGAAGGTGAGGATGGACACCCACGCGAGGAGATCAGAGAGCAGTCCGGGCATAGACGATAGATGGGCGTACCGGACTAAATTCCTTGTCGTTCCGTGCGTCCGTCAAATCGAGGCGCCGGAGTACCGAGAAAAGCGTCGTAGCGGTTCAGATCAGAAGTGCAACGGGTCTCGGTCGAACGCGGTCGATGCAGTCGTCGCGGTTAGCGCGACTGAAGACGATCACCGCGTCGGTGACGCGACGACCCGCCCTGAGACTCGCAGAACTAGCAGTTGCGTCGAACCGCGAGAGCCGCGAGCGACGCGCCGAGGAACAGCGCTGCGGCGGCAGCGCCGACCCCGAATCCGGGTACTTCGGTACCGGTCGCCGTGCCCACACCGGATTCGGACGGCGTGGCGGATGTCACCGCAGGGGAGGTCGCCGCGTCCGTAGCAACGCTCGCCGTCACGGACCGCGTCCTCTCCGCCGCGCCGGATGCCTCGTCAGCGGTCGTCTTGTTTTCCGCCACACTCCCGACATCTGACGCGTCGTTCGCGGCCGTCCCGCCCGACGACTCCGTAATCGGACCCGCATCGGCGGTCGGTCGTTCCGTCGACGACGGTGTCGCCGTCTCGGTCGGCGTCGGGTCGCGGTAGTCGCCGTACTCCGAATCGCCGTCGCCGTCGTCGCTCGGCGGTCTCGAGACGGCAACCGGACCGCTCCGACTCTTCGCACCGGACGCGTCGTCGACCGCGACGACCGCGTAGTCGCCGGTCGCGAGACCGGCCGCGTCGAACGCGTAGTCGTACTCACCCCGGCCGTCGAGGAGGGCGACGTCGGTCGCCACCATGTTTTCGCCCGCATCCCGAAGTTCGACCGCAACCGACCGCCCGCCCGCGTCCGCCGAGACGGTCCCCGCGATGACTGCGCCGTCGTCGTTCGTGACTGTCGCGTCGTCCACGCCGACCGCGAGACCGAGGCTCTCGACGTCGAACGTGGCGTTCCGGTCCCCATCGCCGCCGTAGACGACGTCGTACGCACCGCGGTTGAGCGTCCCGGTATCGAGGAGGAACACCTTGCTGTTCGCGCCCGTCGACTCGGACCAATTAACCGAGTCGTTCGCGACGTCAACGCTCGCGTTCGTCCGATCCGTCAGGACGGCGAGCGTCGACCCCTCGTAGACGGTGTCGTCGTCGCCGACGCGCGTCGTCACGGCGGCCGACTGGACCGCCGCCGTCGGGTCCGCCGCGTACCCGTTTCCGACCTCGTCGACAACGTCGTACGTGACCCGCAGGTCGTCCGCGTAAGCGCCGTTCAGCGTTGCGACGACGCGTCCCTCGGAGACGCTGACGGACTCCGTGAGGTTCGCGTCGCCGCCGACGGTCGAGACGTTCAGCGTCCGAACGACCGAGACGTTCTCGTCGAAGGCGAGTTCGACCTCGGCGTCGGTACCGTTGTCGTACCGTACCGCTGACCGAAGTTCTGGTGCGACACCCGGGACGACTTTCAGTTGGTCTTCGACGGTTTTGTTGGCTGAGAGCCCTTCCGTAATGGGGTCTGCTGTTTCTACAGCAGATACATTGTATGTATTAGCAGATAATGTCGAGAGATTGAAATTTACGAGTAGTATTTCAGATATCTCACTTGATCCCATGTTGTACGTTGTGTTCGGCTCCCCAATGTCCCAAACACTGTCTCCATCTTTGTCGATCCAAACTGCATAGTTATCATTCGATTCAGAATTGTTGTCCTGAACGGTCGCGTTAATCACGACGTCAGAACCCGCTTCAACAGTTACCTGCGTTCCGTTCCCCGCCCCGAGGTCGATTTCGGACGCGTCCGCGGCGGCAGTCCCCGTGAACGCGACGGTGCCGGCGACAGTCGAGAGAGCCACCAGTAGGGCGAACGTGACAGCACGGAACCGTTCTGATTTACCTTTCATTTTTGAGTTTGCGCTCGCGGCCGCGGGCGAGGAGACTCACAGAGATACCTCTCAACCCCTACTCGGGGTGTTCTCGAACAGTCTCGACCGCGCCGTAGCGCAGTTGCACCAATTATCGTTCCTAATAAATGTCTTTCTTTCCTGTATTTGTGGACGGACCGATACAGTCGTTAGCGACCGTAGTACCCGGTTATCGTCGTCGGTCGTCCGACGTTGGCATAACTATCACATTCGATAACAAACGCCCGGCTCGGGGGAGTTGTCGCCTTCGCTCGAAGAAAAACGGGCTTGCGGCGTTCTCAGTCGTCCGTGACGATCTCTATCTCGTGGCCGTCCTGGTCCTTCGTGAACGCGTAGCGGTTGTCGCAGGACTCGGGGTCGCGGTAGTCCTCTGCCTCGCGTTCCATCAGCGTCTCCCAGGCCTCGTCCAGGTCGTCGGTGCGCACGGCGAGGTGGCCCCAGGCGTCGCCCAGGTCGTACGTCTGACCGCCGTAGTTGTAGGTGAGTTCGACGGTCATCGCGTCCTCGGAGGCGTCCGACGGCGCCATGAAGTAGTTCGCGAAGGAGTCGGACTCCCAGCGACTCGTGTGCTCGTACTCGAACTTGCGGGTCCAGAAGCCGAGGGCCTCGTCGGCGTCCTCGACGCGGATCATCGTGTGGTCGAGACTCCACTTCGCGCCGTGGTCGCGCTTGACGATCTCTATCTCGTGGCCGTCGGGGTCCTTGACGAACGCGTAGCGGTTGTCGTTCGACTCGGGGTCGCGGTAGTCCTCGACTCCCTCCTCCATCAGTTGGTCGTACGAGGACTGGAGTTCGTCCTCGGGGACGCGCACGGCGATGTGCCCCCACGCGTCGCCCATCTCGTACGTTCGGTCGTCGTGGTTGTACGTCAGTTCGAGCAGCGCGTCGTCCTCGCCGGCGTCCTCCGGACCGAGGAAGACGTTCGTGAAGCTATCGGCCTCCCAGCGACCCTTCTCCTCGTAGTCGAGGTGCGTGGTGTACCACTCCAGCGACTCATCGAGGTCTTCGACGCGCATCATCACGTGGTCGAGTACGTCGGACATGTGCGGGTGGTGGGTCGGCGCGTCGAAAAGCGTACCGAACGCGGAAGGCCCTCTCGACGGTGACGGCGCGCGAACGACACCTCGTTTCGACACGCACAAGACGGTCGACTCGGAAGGGAGGGTATCGAATCGAAATAGGTGTCCCCGTTCCCGTGTCAATCGTCCCCAACCCAGTCAGACGCTGCATCCTCTCGGTCGGTCTCCTCCTCGCCCACTTCGGTCTGGTCGACCGCGACAGAGCGGTCAGAACCGCCGAACTCGCGTGGCCCCGCGTCGTCACCGGTATCGCCCGCATGTCGAAGAACGCCGTCGACGTGGCGATGGTCGGTAGCGCCGTCGGCGTCGCCGCTATCAACGGCGTCGGGTTCGCCGGTCCCTACTGGGGCCTCGCGTTCGCCCTCGGCGGCGGCGTCGCGGCCGGGACGCTGGCGCTCGTCTCCCAGCGCTACGGCGCCGGTCGCTCCGACGGCCTCGGCGTCGCCGTCCGGTCGAGCGCCGTCCTGACGGTCCTCGCGACGCTGCCCGTCACGGTGGTCTTCTGGTTCTTCTCGGAGCCGCTCATCTCCGTGCTGACAGACAACCCGGAGGCGATAGCCCTCGGCGCGCGCTACCTCCGAATCGTCGGCCTCGGCGTCCCGTTCGCCGGCCTGAACCTCGTCGGGAGCCGTACGCTCGTCGGCGCCGACGACGCCTACATCGCCATGGTGCTCCGCGCCGGCGGCGCGGCCATCAACGTCGTCGTCAACGCCGCGCTTATCTTCGGTCTCGGACTGGGCGTCGAGGGAGCGGCCGTCGGCACCGTGCTCTCGAACGTCGTCGTCACGGCCGCGTTCGCCCTCGGACTCGCGCGGGGCGGCCTCCCTGGCGTCGGCGCGTTCCCCGTCCAAATCGACCCGTTCGGCCGCTACGCCGCCGTCGATGCGATGAGCGACATCGTCTCAATCGGCCTGCCCGTCTTCGGCCGGTCGCTCGTCTGGACCGTCGCCGAGTTCCCGATGCTCTTTTTCGTGAGCGCCCTCGGGCCGAACGTGACGGCCGCGTTCATCATTGCGCGGCGTATCTGGGGCATCATGAACACGCCCGGGTGGGGCTTCGGACTCGCCTCCTCGAGCCTCGTCGGCCAGTCGCTCGGGCGGAACGACGAGGAGACGGCGGAGGCGTACGGCCGCGAAATCGTCCTCCACTCCGTGGCGACGTACGTCGTCTCGGCCGCGCTGATCGCCGCGTTCGCGGAACCCATCGTCCGCCAGTTCGCCGAGAGTCCGTCGTCGCCCGCGGTTCCCATCGCGGTATCGTTCGTCTACGCCGCCTGCGTCGCGGTCCTCATGCAGGGCGTCTCGGGCGCCGCGGCCGGACCGCTGGACGCCAGCGGCGACACGCGCGTCCCCTTCCTCAGCCAACTGCTCGGCATGTTCGGCTGTTCGATTCCGCTGGCGTACCTCGCCGCGCAGACGAATCAGATCGAACTGCTGTACCTCTCCTTTCTCGCGGAGACGACGATTCCGGGGGTCATCAACTACTACCGGTTCTCCACGGGCAAGTGGAAATCCGTGAGCCAGCAGTACCGCCCGGACGCCGCGTCGAGCGACTAGCGCTCGGTTGATGCGTCGTTCGACCCGCCGAGGTAGACGTACGCGGCGACGGCGAGCAGAAGCGCCGTCCCGACCGGCCACGCCGTCCGACCCGGTTGCACCGAGAATCCGCGCGCTAAGGAGAGTTGCGCGACGCTCGCGGCGGCCAGCAGACCCGCGACGACCCGTCCGTCCTCGTAACCGAGGGCCGGGCCGACGGCGGCGACCCCGAGCGCGGAGAGATAGAGGAGGACCGAGAGCGGCCACGCGTAGATGTAGTCGGGCAGGCCCGCGGTGTAGACGAACAGGAAATCGGAGAGGGTGGTCACGCCGAACGGGTCGAGGTTGAGGAGGCCCCACGGGAAGATGTACGTCGAACCGCCGCGGACGAACGTCTGCACCGACCACGGGACGGCGAGGAGGCAGAGGAGGAACGGAACGGTGAGCGGGGGGACCGACCGGACGGGTCGGGACGCGCCCCGAGAACTAGACACGGCGTGTCACTTCCGCGCGATGACTCGGAGGACGTCCTCGTCCATCAGTTCGTGGTCGCGGCCGACCTGCTGCTCGTCGTGCTTGGCGCTCGGGCCGGTGACGCGGGCGAAGCGGAACCGCTCGTCGAGGGTGCCGCCGAGGTTGTGCAGGGCGTCGTCGACGGTGTTCTCTCCCTCTTGGAGGACGAGCGGTTCCTCGTAGTCGACGCCGCGGCCGGGTTTGTCCATGTAGACGCGAATGAGACCCAGCCGCTCCCACATCGTCTCTTTGAGCCCTTCGAGGCCTTTCTCCGTCTCGGCGCTGATGAAGATGGCCTCGTCGGGGTCGATACCGAACTCGCGGAGGTTCTCCTTCACCGTCGGGAGGTAGTCCTTCTCGATGAGGTCCGCTTTGTTCACCGTGACCATCGACGGCAGATACTCCCGATTGTCCATGATGCCGTCGATGAGTTCGTCGATGGTCAGGTCGCCGCGGATGGTCACGTCGGCGTTGACGTAGCCGTACTCGCGGAGCACCTCCTTGATGGTGTTCTCGTCCAAGGACACGTCGTCGGTCGCCGTGACCTGGATTCCGCCTTTGTGCTTCTTGGAGATGGAGAGACTGGGCGGCGTCGTGTCGAGGCGTATCTTGTTCTCGTACAGTTCCTCGCGCAGTCGCTCGTAGCGCTCTATCTCGAACACCGAGAGCATGAACACCACGAGGTCGGCGGTGCGGACGACCGACAGCACCTCCTTGCCGCCGCCGCGACCGCTCGCGGCCCCCTCGATGAGGCCCGGCACGTCGAGAATCTGGATGTTCGCGCCGTTGTAGTGGAGCATGCCGGGGTTGACGTCCAGCGTCGTGAATTCGTACTCGCCGACCTCGCTGTCGGCGTTCGTGAGGGCGTTGATGAGCGTCGATTTGCCGACGCTGGGGAATCCGACGAGAGCCACCGTTACGTCGCCCGTCTTCTCGACGGCGTAGCCGTGGCCGCCACCGCTGGAGGATTGGTTCTCCAGTTTCTCCTTCTTCTCCGAGAGCTTCGCCTTCAGCCGACCGATGTGCGACTCGGTCGCCTTGTTGTACGGCGTGTTCGTTATCTCCTCTCGGAGGTCGTCTATCTCCTCCTCCAGTCCCATCGCCTAAGCCTCGGCCACGTACGTCGAAAAAGTTGTTCCTTCCGTCCGCCCGACCGCGACGTGTTCCGTGACAAGCACTTCGATACCGTTATCAATCGAACTCGTGAGGGACGCAGTGAGGAGTATGCCCGACCCGTCCAACCTTCGGGACAGCACCCAAATCGTCGTTCCGTGCGCTTCGCTGGAAGACGTTCGCGAGGAGTTGGAACGGGAGTTCACCGTCACCGTGTTCCCGAACGACGGCATCTGTAAGATAATCGGGAGCCCAGTCGAGATAAAGACGGTCAACGATTTCCTCACCCGGCACGGCGTCACGGTCCCCTGACCGCTCTCTCGCATCGGTTCATCGCTCCGTGACCGGGGGAGGGACGCTCGAATCCTTCCGAAGCGCTTTGTACGACGGACCACCAACGGTTCGTATGGACGATACGCCGGGACTTTCCGACCAGTACCGGACGGCAAGCCCGTGGCCGATATTCGTGGCACTCGGCATCCCCGTCTCCGAGATCGGAATCCTGTTCGACCTCTTTCCCGTCGCCGTCGGCGGCCTCCTCCTGTTCTCGGGGAGCGTCGCCGGGATGACCAAAGAGTCCGGCTACGCGGAGACGCCGTGGGGTCCGCTCGCCGTCCTCGGGGGCGTCTTTCTCGTCCTCGGCGCCGCGTTCGCGTTCGCGGCCGCGAACCTCCAGACGCGCGGCTACGCCATCATCGCCGCCGCCGTCATCCTCCTGCTGGCGGGCGCCGCCGGCCACCTGTTCGGTCCGCGGGAGGAACCGTCTCTCTGAGCGCGCCGGACGGACGAACCAACAACCTATTTGATTCCGCCCCGAAACGAGCGACCATGGCGAACGAGATATTCGACAGGGAGACGCTCCTCGACCTCACGGTCAACATGATCCCGCTGTTCATCATCGCCTTCTTTATGGTCGCGTTCGCGGTCTTCCCGCTGTTCGGCCGGGGGGACCTCCTCGCGATGGCGGTACAGTACGGACTGCTGCTCGTTCCGTTCGTGGCTCTCGCAGTCTTGACGTACCTGTCGGGCAAGGCGATAGCGGGCGACGAGAAGCGCTCGACCGTGTTCCTGCAGGGGCAGGCGACCGTCGACGAACCGACCGAACTCCACGAGTACGAGTCGCAGGCCGAGGCGGCGGCGGTCGACGACGACAGTCCCGCGGAGTTGGAAAGCAGCGACGGCGAGACGACGCAGAACGACGACGAGACGACCCGAAACTGAGACGACGCGTGCGCCCGGCCGGCGTTCGATTTTCGTACCCCGCGGAGCGTTCCCGAACCTTTCATTACCCTCCGTTCCCGAGTCACAGCCATGCAGGTTAACGGACAGCTAGCACTGACGGTTCTGATGGGGGTTTTCCTCGTCGCCGTCGCCGCGTGGCTCGCGCGGGTCGAAAACTGGCGCACCTACACCCCGCTCGCGGGGGGTGGCGGAGCGTACGGGCAGGAGGGATACACCTCCGAAGAGAAGCCATCCGGACTCATCCGGTGGCTGACCACCGTCGACCACAAAGACATCGGACTTCTGTACGGCACCTACGGACTCATCGCGTTCGCCGTCGGCGGACTGATGGTGGTGGTGATGCGAGTGGAACTGGCCGACCCCGGCATGACGCTCATCTCGAACACGTACTACAACTCGCTTCTCACCAGCCACGGAATCACGATGCTGTTCCTGTTCGGGACGCCAATCCTCGCGGCGTTCTCGAACTACCTCATCCCGCTTCTCATCGATGCCGACGACATGGCATTCCCGCGCATCAACGCCATCGCCTTCTGGCTTCTACCGCCTGGCGCGCTGCTCATCTGGGCGGGGTTCTTCCCGATTCCGGACATCATCCCCGCACAGACCGCGTGGACGATGTACACGCCGCTGTCGGCGGGCCTCGGGAACGGGAACCAGGCGAACGCGGGCGTCGACCTGATGCTCCTCGGTCTGCATCTCACCGGCGTCTCTGCGACGATGGGGGCCATCAACTTCATCGCGACCATCTTCACCGAACGCGCCGAGGAGGTCACGTGGGCGAACCTCGACATCTTCTCATGGACCATCCTCACGCAGTCGGGGCTCATCCTGTTCGCGTTCCCCCTGCTCGGGAGCGCTCTCATCATGCTCCTGTTCGACCGGAACCTCGGAACGGCGTTCTTCGTCAACGGCGGTGACCCCATCCTCTGGCAGCATCTGTTCTGGTTCTTCGGCCACCCCGAAGTGTACATCCTCGTGCTGCCGCCGATGGGTATCGTCAGCTACGTCCTCCCACGGTTCTCGGGGCGCCGGCTGTTCGGGTTCAAGTTCGTCGTCTACTCGACGCTCGCCATCGGCGTGCTGTCGTTCGGCGTCTGGGCGCATCACATGTTCACGACGGGCATCGACCCGCGCCTGCGCGCCTCGTTCATGGCCATCTCGTTGGCCATCGCCATACCGAGCGCCGTCAAGACCTTTAACTGGATCACGACGATGTGGAACGGGAGAGTTCGGCTGACGACGCCGATGCTGTACTGCATCGGGTTCGTCTCGAACTTCATCATCGGCGGCGTCACGGGCGTGTTCCTCGCCTCCGTACCCATCGACCTGGTGCTGCACGACACCTACTACGTCGTGGGTCACTTCCACTACATCGTCATGGGCGCCATCGCCTTCGCCGGGTTCGCGGGGCTGTACTACTGGTTCCCGCTCTACACGGGCCGAATGTACCAGCGCACCCTCGGGAAGGCGCACTTCTGGCTCTCGATGGTCGGGACGAACGTCACGTTCTTCGCCATGATCCTGCTGGGCTACGGCGGAATGCCCCGGCGGTACGCGACGTACCTACCCCAGTTCGCCACGCTCCATCAGGTGGCGACGCTCGGTGCGGTCATCCTCCTGGCCGGCCAGATCATCTTCGTCTGGAACTTCGTCCAGTCGTGGCTCGAAGGCCCCAAGGTCGAGAACGGCGACCCGTGGAACCTCAAAGAGGACAACCTCTACACGGCCGAGTGGAACTGGTACGACCGGAAGCTCAAGACCGCCGTCGCCGACGGGGGCGAGGAGGAGGAGGAAGAGGCCCTCACCGACGGCGGACAGGCGGCCGACGCGACCGAGACGGACGACGACGCGAACTAGCGACCTCGCCTTCGCGGTCTGCGGTTTTTCTTTCGACGCGACCTGACGAGCGGCGAGCAATAGCGACGGCCGGCGACCGACAAATCGCGACCGCGAGCGCGGTCGCTCGGCGGGAGAAAGGGCGTCTCGCGAGGCGTCCGCTCAGATGGCGAGAAGGACGCCCGTGAGGGCCATCAGCACCGCCACGGCGGCGAGCAGGAGGCCGAGTAAGTCTCTGTCGGACATACGCGTCGGTTACGGTCGCACGCCCAAAGAGTCGTCGGTGCGCGTCTTCGGGAGTCGCCGTCGCTCGGGCACGAGGGGAGAACGGAACGGCTAACTCACCGGCCGCCCGAACCCGAACGTGAGCGACTCCGCAGTCGAGGACGCCGACGCGAACGCCGAATCGGGACTCCGCGGTCCGCGGATGGTCGGTATCCTCTACGTCACTCTCGTCGCCGTCGCCGGCGCGGCCGGCCTCCTCGTCGGCGTCTTCGTCGACGGCCTGCGCGCCCCCCGATTCCTGTTTCTCGTCCCCTTCCCGCCGACGCCGCTCGGATTCGGCGCCTACGGAGCGCTGACCATCGCGCTCGTATTGGGGCTTCCGTTGGTGCTCGTCGTCTACGTCTCTCGGAACCTCGACGACGAGGCGGTATAGCCGGCCCCGCACAATACCGACGGTGGTCGCACGACCGGCGACGAGAACTCGTTCTCCGTGCGTGCGAGCGTCGAACACCGCCGCCGTCCCCCAAAAGACTAAGCTCCGCGACGCGGCATTTGTTACTATGTATCACGTGGTAGTCGGCGTCGACGAAGAGGAGGAACACGCCCGCCGGTGCGTCGAAGAGGTGGTGAACCTGCCGGGCGAGTCGAGCGAGAAGCGGGTGACGCTCGTCCACAGTTTCGTCGACAACCCCAGCGGCGCGTCGGCGACGCAGGTCCACTCGGTCCGAGAGGCGTCCGAGATGCTCGAAGCTGCCGGTATCGAGTACGAAGTGGAGGAGTCCAGCGGCGACCCCGCCGACGTCATCGTCTCGACCGCCGACGACGTCGACGCCGACCTCGTCATCGTGGGCGGGCGGAAGCGTTCGCCCGCCGGGAAGGCGCTATTCGGCAGCGTCACGCAGTCGGTCATCCTCGGCGCGGCCCGACCGGTGATGGTCACCGGCGTCGCGAACTGAACGTCGAAAGAAGGGTTCCCGCCGTCGGTCCGGCTACGCCGACTCCCCGTAGATGGTCGCGAACAGCGTCGCCAACTCCGTCGGCCGTTTTCTCCCGGTTTCCAGCGCCTCCAGCGTCCCGTCTTGGAAACACAGCACCGCGGGCGCGGCGCCGACGTCGAACTCGCGGCGGAACGCGCCAGCCTCGTCGCCGTCCACGCCGACGACGGCGACGCCGTCGGGCACGGCGGCAAGGATATCGTCTATCTCCCGCTTCATCGCCTCGCAGGGGTCGCAGTGGTGCTTCCAGACGGTCACCACCGCGTCCGGATGCTCGTCGAGGAACGCCTCGTAGGCGTCGTCCTCGACCGCTTCGATGGCCTCCGGGACGGGCGTGTCCGGGCCGATTCTGACGAGCAGTTCCGCCATCATCGCGTGCTCTGCGGTATCGAGCGGTTCGTCCGCGAACGACCGGACCGCGAGGTAGGCGACCACGTCCTCGGTGGTCACCTCGCCGGCGTCGAGAAGGTCGAACGCCTCGCTCCGGTCGACGCCGAACAGGTCCGCGACGGTGTCGGCCACCCCCTCCCGACCCATGTAGTCGTACGTGTCCCGGTAGATTCGCCGGTCGTTCTCGAAGGCGGCCGTCGTCGAGAGGGCGCCGTCGTCGTCTTCGGTCACGGCGCCGAGTTCGATGAGTCTGTCCAGCGCCGCCTCGGGGTCCGCGCGGCCGTTCGCGGGTGCGTCTGCGGACACCGTCACACCCCCAGATACCGCTCGCGCGTCGCCTCGTCGGCGCGGAGTTCGTCGGCGGTGCCGTCGAAGACGATGCCGCCTTGGTCGATGACGTAGGCGCGGTCGGCGAGTTTGATGGCCGCCGCGGCGTTCTGTTCGACGAGGAGGATGGTCGTCCCGTCCTCGCTTATCTGACGGACCGCCTCCTCCACGTCCTCGATTATCTTCGGCGCGAGCCCCTCGTACGGTTCGTCGAGGAGGAGCAGGTCGGTGCTCTGCTTCAACGCGCGCGCGATGGCGAGCATCTGCTGTTCGCCGCCCGAGAGCGTCCCCGCCCGTTGGCTCCGTCGCTCGTCGAGGCGGGGGAACTGCGCGTACACGTCCTCGGTGGACATCCCCTCGTGGTCGAACGAGAGCGACCGCCCCCACGTGTTGGATTTGTTCCGCACGACCTCCGCGAGGTGGAGGTTCTCCGCGACCGTGAGGTTCGGGAAGATGCGTCGCTCCTCGGGGACGAGCGAGATGCCGCCCGCCGAGACGTCCTCCGCGGGCGTCCCGGTGATGTCGCGTCCCTTGAACGTGACCGTGCCGTCGCGGACCTCCGGCGGCGTCGCGCCGGCGATAGAGCGGAGCGTCGTCGTCTTGCCCGCGCCGTTGCGGCCGAGCAGCGCGCATATCTCGCCCTCCTCGACGGACATCGTCACGTCGCGGAGGATGTGGCTCTCGCCGTAGTAGGCGTCGACGTTCGAGAGATCCAGTAAACTCACAGCTCGACACCTCCGAGATAGGCCTCCTGAACGTCCGGATTCCCCCGAATCTCGTCGGGGGTTCCCTCGGCGATGACGCGTCCCCGGTTGAGCACGACGATGCGGTCGGAGACGCTGAAGACGATCTCCATGTCGTGTTCGACGAGGACGAAGGTGAGCCCGAGTTCCTCTTTGACCTCCTCGATGAGGTCGACCGTCGCCTGCGTCTCCTCGGGGGACATCCCCGCCGTGGGTTCGTCCATCAGGAGGAGGTCGGGTTCGGCCGCCAGCGCGATGCCGATTTCGAGGCGGCGCTTGTCGCCGTACGGCAGGTCGGCCGCCGTCGTCCCCGCGCGCGAGAGCAGGCCGACGGATTCGAGGGTGTTCTCGGCGAGTTCGTGGACGCTCGTGAGCTTGTCGCGGTGGGTGAGGAAGTTGAAGCCGAATTCGCCGTTCTCCGCGGCGAGCGCGGCTATCTCCGCGTTCTCCATCACCGTGAGGTCCGGGAAGATGGAGGCGGTCTGGAACGACTTCGAGATGCCGCGCTGGACCACCTGGTGCGGTTTCAGATTCACGATGGAGTCGCCCTTGAACACGATGTCGCCGGCCGTCGGGTCGAGGCGACGCGTGATGAGGTTGATGAGTGTCGACTTGCCCGCGCCGTTGGGGCCGATGACGGAGACGCGTTCGCCCCGCTTGACGTCGATACTCACGTCGTCGGTGGCGACGAGGCCGCCGAACTCCTTGACGAGGCCGCGCGTCTCCAGGAGCGACGGGGCGTCCGACCGCGACTCGGAACCGGAACTCATCGGCGGTCACCCCCGACGCGGTCCCAGACGAACTCGCGGACGTCCGAAATCGCCCCCCAGATGCCGCGGGGGGCGACCCAGATGACGACGACGAACACGAGGCCCAACAGGAGGTGCCAGTACGTCCCGAAGTCGTTGACGAGGACGATGTCGGTGAAGGGAACCGTCAGTTGTTGGACGCCGCTGACGATGTTCTCGACGTAGAGGTAGAGACCCGCGCCGATGATCGGACCGAACAGCGAGGCGGTGCCGCCGAGCACGGACATGATGACGATTTCGCCCGACTCCGTCCAGTACAGCGACTGGAGCGGGACGTACGAGCCGTGGATGGTGAACAGGCTGCCCGCGACGCCGGCGAACGCCCCGGAGATGATGAACGCCATCAGCTTGTACCGCCAGACGTTGAGGCCGACGAACTCCGCGCGCTGTTCGTTCTCTCGGATGGCGCGGAACACCATCCCGTACGGCGAGTTGAGGATGCGGTAGGCCGCCGCGACGGCGAGGACGGCGAAGACGCCGACGAACAGGTAGAGCCACGTGCCGAGCAGTTCGCCCGCGAACGTCGGGAGGTCGGATTCGAGGTGGAACAGCCCGAACAGCGGCGTCACGGTGATGCCGGTCAGGCCGTTCTCCCCGCCGGTGAGGAACGCCAGCGGCGCGGCGGACATGTAGTAGAGCATCTGCGCGAACGCCAGCGTGAGGATGCTGAAGTAGATGCCGCCGCGACGCAGCGACAGGAAGCCGAGCAGCCACGCCAAGAGGACGGCGAACAGCGTCCCCGAGACGACCATCACGATGGGGTCGGCGGAGACGTTGTTGGCGACGACGCCGGCCGCGTACGCCGCGCCGCCCCAGAACGCCGCGTGGCCGAACGACAGCAGACCGGTGTAGCCCAAGAGGAGGTCGAAGCCGACGGCGAAGATGCCCCAGATGAGGATGAGCGTCGCCAGCGACTGGTAGCCGAGCAGGACGTCGCTGACGACGGGCGCGCGCGCGAACAGCCACGGGAACAGCGCCACGGCGATGGCGGTGAGACCGACCACCGTCGCCTCGCGTTCGCGTATCCGCTCCCACCGCGAGACGAGGCTCTCGTCGGCGACGACGGTGCCGCCGTCGCTCGTCGTGTTGGGGTCGCTCACGGCGCCACCTCCTCGTCGCCGAGGATGCCCTGCGGTCGGACGAGCAGGATGATCGCCGCGATGGCGTACAGCCCCACCTGCGCCCACGGCGAGAAGTTCAGCGTGAACGATCCGATGGTCAGCGCGGGGAGGCCGATGAGCGCCGCCTGCGTCAGCCCGATGACGAGGCCGCCGACCACCGCGCCCGCGATGGTGCCGACGCCGCCGATGACGACGGTGAGGAACGCGGGCACGAGGATGTCCATTCCGACGGTCGGGTTGACGACGTTCAGCGGGCCGCCGACGACGCCCGCGACGCCCGCGAGGGCGGCGCCGATGCCGAAGACAACGAGGTACGGCCGCGATATCTTGATGCCGAGGAGGCGGACCATCTCGGCGTCGCGCGTCCCCGCGCGGACGACGAGGCCGAAGTCGGTGTGCTCGACGAGCAGGTAGACGAGGCCCACGAGGACGGCGGTGATACCGATGACCCACAGCCGCCAGCGCGGGAACTGCCCGACGATGGGCAGCGTCATCGGACCGGAGACGGGGATGACCGAGAGGATGTACTCGGGTTGGTTGAACGGGAGGCTGTTGCTGCCGAACAGGACGCGGAACAGCTCCTGGACGACGATGGCCAACCCGAAGGTGACCAGAATCTGGTCGGTGTCGGGTCGGTCGTAGAACGACCGCGCGAGCAGTCGTTCCATCAGGAGGCCGATGGCGAATACCAGCATCGGAACCAGTATCAACGCCGCGAGGAAGCCCCAGCCGAGACCGATGTCGGCGTAGCCCCACTCCTGGAGTTTCCCCGAGGAGAGGGTGACGTCGAGGGCGATGAATAGCCCGGCGTACGTCCCGATGAGGTAGAGCGCACCGTGCGCGAAGTTGACGAACTTCAGCGTCCCGAGGATGATGGAAAGGCCGACGGCGAGGAGCACGTAGATGGCCCCCTGCTGAAGCCCGTTCAGCAGGATGACCATCAGTTCCGAGAGGATGCTCACGGCCGCGCCCCCGCCGCCGCAACCGGCCGACGTGTCGCTAGAGTTGTGATGTGTGATGTCATGGCAGTATCGGATTCGAATTTCGGTCTAAAGATTATGAAGGTATCGTTACGAGCGAAGGTAACTACTTCGCGGGCCCGAGTTCGCACTCCGCGGCGGGGCCTTCGTCGCAGGCGTAGCCGAGTTCGTCCCGGCTGGTAATGTTGACTATCTTGAAGTACTGGCCCTGAGACTGTTCAGACGCCGACAGCCCCTGCACGACGGGGACGTCGCGCTGCGCCTGGTGGTCGCAGGCGCGCATCGTTTCCGACCCCATGCCGATGTTGCTGTACTCGTAGCCTTCGAGCTGTTTGATGACCTCCGGCGGGTAGAACGTCCCCGCGCGCTCGGCGGCGGCGGAGTACTGGAGCGTCTGGGCGTACGCCAACTGCGCCGGTCCGGACGGCGTCCGGTCGTACTCGTCTCGGAACGCCTGCGTGAACTGCTTGGACGGCTCGTTGTCTATCTGTGAGTCCCACGCCACGGTGCCGTAGATGCCCTCGATGGCGCCGCCGGCGGCTTCGGCCATCGGTCGGTTGTACAGCGGGACGAGAATTTCCATGTCGCTGTCGATGCCGGCGTCGATGGCCTGCTGGACGGAGTTCGCGCCGTCGAGGCCGTAGTGGTTCAGGATGAGCACGTCCGCCCCGGAGTTGGCCGCCTCCGAGAGGTACGACTGGTAGTCGCTCGTCCCGAGCGGCGTCGCCACGCTCTTGACCTGCTCCCAGCCGGCGACTTCGGTCATGAACTTCTTCATCGACGCCTGCTGGGTCTGCCCCCAACTGTAGTCGGCGTACAGTTGGTAGAACTTCAGCCCCTCGCCGTAGGCCTCTTTCACCACGGGGGCGAGCGCCTGTCCGGTCATGTAGGCGTTGAACATCTCGCGGAACCCGTAGCGCGCACAGTCCTTCCCCGTCGTGTCGTTCGAGTGGGTCAGACACGCCATGAACAAGACGTTCTCGTTCTGACAGAGCCCCTGCACCGCGATGGCCACCGCCGAGGACGACCCCCCCGAGACCATGATGGCGCCGTCGCGCTGAATCATCCGCGAAGCGGACTGTCGGGCGGTGTCTGCGTCCGTCGCCGTGTCCCCGTCCACGTAGTCTATCTGATAGCCGAGAACGCCGTCGCCCGACAGGTCGTCGAACTGGCTGTCGACCCAGCCGCCGCCCTCGTTGAGGTGCTTGACCGCCAGCTGATAGGCCCGGAGTTCGTCCTGCCCCTCGGAGGCGTACGGTCCGGACTGCGGGACGTTGAACCCGTAGGTCGCCGTGTTGCCGTCGATGGGAAAGTTTCCGAGCGCCGGGTAGTCCTCGCTGCCGCCACCACCGCCACCGTCACCACCCGACCCCTCACCGCTCCCCGTCCCGCCGTCGCCGCCACCCTGTTCTCCGCCACCGCCGGAACACCCCGCCAATCCAGCGATGCCGACCGTACTCACACCCGCCGCCTTCAACACGTCTCTCCGATTGAGAGACTTGTTATTTCGTGCCATGACTCTACGCATGGATGGTTGTTAATAATTGTTTTGTATAATGGTCCTTACCGTGTGATTATTATAATTAAAGGTGTTCGGAATATCTGGTATGATAATATTTACCAAAGAAACGTCTGGGAGGCCCTTCTAGCAGGCGAGTCGTCGTATTCACACGACGGTGTCCGTCGATTCCTGCGGTGAGGGGCGTTCGCGCCGTCGAGAACGGCACCTCGGCCGAATCACATACGCGTTACAATCCACCCACGGACGGACGCTACAACAGGGTATCGGCAGGCGTGGCTTCGACCGAACGGGCGGAACGTCCGCGGCGGCACGACAGTCACACATGCTAGCACGAGCCACGAACGTGAAGTGGACCGCCGGTGTAGCGGTGTGCATGGATCTCCGAGACGCCACGACGGACGACGCAGCGCAGATTCGGTCGGTCGCCGACCGTTCGATGGTCGCCTCCTACGGACACGCTATCGAGGAAGCGACCATCGAGGACGCGGTGGAGGAGTGGTACGACGCCGAGACGATGAACGACGCCGCCGAAGACGAGGAGGCGGTGTTCGTCGTCGCCGTCGACGACGGCGAAGTGGTCGGCTTCGTCCAAGCGTACGTATCGACGGGGCGCGTCGTCGTCGGCGAGATAGACTGGCTTCACGTCCTCCCGGAGCACCGCGGCGAGGGAGTCGGCACGCAACTGCTCAAGCGCGTCGAACAGGTGCTCAGCGACCGCGGGGTCGACCTCATCGAGGGCCGCGTGCTGACGGACAACGAGGCGGGCGCGAACTTCTACGCCGAACAGGGGTACGAGAGAGTGAGCGAACGGGCCGTCGGAATCGGCGGGGAGGAGTTCGAGGAGGTGGAGTACGTCAAGCGCCTCGGCGACACGGGGGAGGCGGCGCTCACCGAGGAACGAACCACCGAGGACGGGACCACGGTGTACGTGGCGTACGACGACGCCGTCCGCGGGTCCAGAGCGCCGTTCTACGCCGTCTACATGGACGCGGAGCGCTCGGAGCGCTACGGGTGGATGTGCGGACAGGACGAGAGCTTCGACCTGGCGATGGACACGATGGAGCGCATCGAATGTAACAGCTGTCGAAACCGCCGGAAGGCGGCCCGGTGGGACGCCGCGTACCTCTAGCCCTGCCCGACCATCCGGTCTTCGTCCGCCCACTCCTCCTCGCGGAGTTCGTACTTCTGTATCTTCCCGGTGGCCGTCTTCGGTAGTTCGGCGACGAACGCGATCTCCTTCGGCACCTTGTACGTCGCGATGCGTTCGCGCGTGAACTCGATGAGTTCCTCGGCGGTCACGCCCGGGTTCGCCGCGTCGCCGCTGGCCGGCACCACGAACGCCTTCGGCGACTCGCCCCACTCCTCGGAGGGCATCGGAATCACGGCCACGTCGCCGACCGCCTCGTGGTCGAACAGGGTGTCCTCCAACTCGATGCTGGAGATGTTCTCGCCGCCCGAGATGATGATGTCCTTCTTGCGGTCCTGGATGGTGACGAAGCCGTTCTCGTCGACGACGGCCAGGTCGCCCATGTGGTAGTACCCCTCCAGGCGGTCGGTGAACGCCTCTTCTGTCTCCTCTGGCTTGTTCCAGTAGCGGTCCATCACCTGGTTGCCGCGCACCACTATCTCGCCGACCGTCTGCCCGTCCGGCGTCACGTCCTCGCCGTCCTCGTCGACGACGCGCACGTCCGTGCCGAGGTAGCCGATGCCCTGCTGTTTCTTCACGGCGAAGCGGTCGTCGCTGTCGTCCTCGAAGAAGCGGCGCGCGTCGGAGGTGGTGATGAGGGGTCCGGTCTCCGTCGCCCCGTAGACGTGCATCAGATACCAGCCGAACTCGTCCTCGACGGTGCGGATGGTCGCCTCGGGCGGGGCCGCCCCCGCCGTGGCCGCGCGGACGGGCGCCTCGCCCGCCGTCTCGACGCCGTCCTGCCTATCGTAGTAGTCCATCAGCATGTTGAGCACCGTCGGCGCGGCGCACAGGTACGAGACGTCCTCCTCGCCGATGGCGTCGAATATCCACTCGGCGTCGACGCCGCGGGTACAGACGTGCTTCGCGCCCGCGCCCGTGACGGCGTAGAGATGCCCCCAGCCGTTGACGTGGAACATCGGAAGCGTCCACAGGTAGACGTCGTCGTCGGAGATGTTCTGGTGGACGGAGACCAGATAGGCGTGCAGCGTCTCCGTTCTGTGGGTCCGGCAGACGCCCTTCGGGTCGCCCGTCGTCCCCGAGGTGTAGTTGATGGTTATCAGGTCCTCCTCGGCCATCTCCGGGCGGTCGTACTCCGTCGACTCGGCGACGAGTTCATCGAACGAGAGCCACTCGCCCTCGACCTTCTCGGGGTCGTTCGTGATGAACGTCTCCGTCGGCACGTCCTCGCGCACCGCCTCTATCTTCCCGGCGTACGCGTGGTCGGCGTACACGGCTTTCACCCCGGCGTCGTTCAGGATGTACTCGTAGTCCGCGGGGACGAGTCGGTAGTTCAGCGGCGTGTGCACCGCCCCGAGTTGCATCGCCCCGTAGGCCGCCTCCAGATGGTAGTGCGTGTTCGGGTCCAGCACGGCCACCCTGTCGCCCTTCACGACGCCGCGCGCCGCGAGGGCCGCCGAGTACCCGTCGGCGCGTTCGCCGAGTTCCTCGTACGTGTACCGCTCACCGGTCGTCGCCACGACGGCCTCTCGGTCGCCGTAGTGCCGCCGCGCACGGTCCAAAAAGTCCGTGACGAGCAGTGGTTTCTCCATTGCGTCTGTAGGTCATCAACGTCAATGATAAAATACGCGGGTCGACGCGAATCTCCCGACCGCTCCCGAGCGGTACCGACCGTTCGGGTCACGTCTATTCTCCTGGTGATATGTCCGAAGTAAGTAACTTCACGCGGCGCGTCGTACGGGGTCTCGATGGCGCTCTCAGAGTACGCCGGCCAGTCACCGCGGAAGAACGAGGAGGCGACGGTGGTCCGCGTCGTCCCGCACCGACTGTGGCGTCCGGGACGGACGCGGACCGAACCGTGCGCGAACTGCGGTGACGAGATGGTCCTCTCGGAGGAACACCTCCTCGTGGTCGTCGACGAGGGCGGGAAGCGGACCCGCCGCTACTTTCGCGAGGAGTCCTGCGTCCGCGAGTGGCTCGGGGAAGGGTGAGCGAAGCGGAAGGGTAGCCGCGGCGCCGACCGCTTCAGTCCTGGCTGACCTTCGTCTGAATGTCTTTGACGATTTCGGGGTTACGCAGGGTGGTGGTGTCGCCGATTTCCTCCTCGTTCGCTATCTCCTCGAGGAGGCGGCGCATGATCTTCCCCGACCGCGTCTTCGGCAGTTCGGGCGTGAAGACGACCTGTTCGGGCCGGGCGATGGGACCGATGGCGTCCTCGACGCCCTCGATTATCTTCTCGCGCATCTCCTCGCTTTCCTCGTAGCCGTCTTCGAGGATGACGTAGGCGTAGACGGCCTCGCCTTTCACCTCGTGGTCGCCGCCGACGACGGCCGCCTCCGCGACGCCCTCGACGCCGACGATGGCCGACTCAATCTCCATCGTTCCTAATCGATGGCCCGAGACGTTCAGCACGTCGTCGACCCGCCCAAGGATGGTGATGTAGCCATCCTCGTCTATCTTCGCGCCGTCCTCGGGGAAGTACACCCACTCGTCGGCGTCGGGGTCGGAGTACTCCTGCCAGTACTCCGAGAGGAATCTGTCGTCGTTGTCGTACAGCGTCCGGAGCATCCCGGGCCACGGCTTGTTGACCGTGATGTAGCCCGCGCGCCCGGCCTCGACTTGCTCGCCCTCCGTGTCGACGATGCGGGCGTCGATGCCCGGAAGCGGCGGCCCGGCGGACCCGGGTTTCATCGTGCCGATGCCGGGGAGAGTGGTGACCATCATCCCGCCGGTCTCGGTCTGCCACCAGGTGTCGACGATGGGGCACTCCTCGTCCCCGATGTGCTGGTAGTACCACTTCCACGCGCGCGGGTTGATGGGTTCGCCCACCGTGCCGAGCAGTCGGAGCGACGACAGGTCGTGGTCGTCGGGGAACTGCGAGCCCCACTTCATGAACGCGCGGATGGCCGTCGGCGCGGTGTAGAACACGTCGACGGAGTACTCTTCGACCATCTCCCACAGGCGGTCGCGTTCGGGGAAGTCGGGCGTTCCCTCGTACATCACCGTCGTCGTGCCCAGCGCAAGGGGGCCGTAGACGATGTAGGAGTGACCCGTGATCCACCCGATGTCCGCCGAGCACCAGTAGGTGTCCTCTGGCTTCAGGTCGAGGACGGAGTGGGAGGTCCACGCCGTGTACGCGAGGTAGCCCGCGGTGGTGTGTTTGACGCCCTTCGGTTCGCCCGTCGTCCCCGAGGTGTACATGAGAAACAGCATGTCCTCGGCGTCGCGTTCGACGGGGTCGACCGTGTCGCCGCTGTGGTCGTCTATCAGTTCTCCCCAGTCGTGCTGGTTGCCCTTCAGGTCGTGGTCGAAGCCGTCCTCGCCGAGTCTGTCGACGACGACGGTCGCGTCGACGCCGTGGTCGACGCCTTCGAGGCCCTCGTTGGCCTTCTCCATGTGGTCGAGGGCGTCGCCGCGGCGGTAGTAGCCGTCGCAGGTGACGAGGAACCGCGAGTCCGCGGAGTTCATCCGCGTGGCGAGGGCGTCCGCGGAGAACCCGGCGAACACGACGGAGTGGGGGGCGCCGATGCGGGCGCACGCGAGCATGGCGATGGGGAGTTCCGGCACCATCGGCATGTACAGTGTCACCACGTCGTCCTCCTCGACGCCCAACTCGCGGAGCGCCGCGGCGAACTCGTTCACTTCGCGCTGGAGGTCCTCGTAGGTGTACGTGCGCGTGTCGCCGTGTTCGCCCTCCCAGTTGATGGCCGTGCGGTCCCCGTTCCCGTCCTCGACGTGTCGGTCGACGCAGTTGTACGACGCGTTCAGCGTGCCGCCCTGGAACCACTCGTAGAACGGTCCCTCGGAGTCGTCCAGCACCGTGTCGTAGTCGTCGTACCAGTCTAACATCTCGGCCGCGCGCTCCCAGCACTGCGGCCAGTTTTCCTCGAACTCCTCGTAGATGTCCGGGTCGGAGACGTTCGCCTGTTCGACGAACTCGTCAGATGGTTCGAACTCCTCCTGCTCAACTAATCGAGCCTCTAATTCTCCGTCTCCGTCTGACATAGGTCGTGCTATGCTACCGAATCCTCCATGATAAATCTATGCGAACGCACAATCGGGATAATCGGTCGACGGCGGCGGGATGACTAAGCTGTTGCGGCCGATTCGGACCGGCGAGCGACGGCGTGCGCGTTCGGTATCCGCGAGAAGGCCCGCCGGAAGTTCGGACGACGGGAGACCCGTCGAACCGCACCCCGTTCAGTCGCTGTTCGACGACGACGACGCGGACGACCCGCCGAACGGCGTCCCGCCGAGGGGCACCTTGGAGTCGGCGAACGTCCAGTTGGTCACCTCGGCGAAACTGGTGTACGCCGCCGCCAGCGACGTCACCAGCGCGAGGTAGCCGCCGACGACGTTACCCCACGAGAGACCGAGCCACGTGCCGAAGCCGACGAAGTAGAACGTCAGGGCCAGCGTGAGGAACACGAACCAGAGGGCCCAGTTCAGGTTGAACGTGCTGAACCAGAGATAGGTCGTGATGACGCCGAACCCGACGAGTACGACGCCGTTGGCGGTGGCGCTCGGGTCGAGGACGCCGTTGGCCGCGAACAGTTCGGTGAGGCCCCACCACCACCAGTACGCGCCGTACGTACAGAATCCGGTCGTCTCGAAGGTGTTGCCCGTCCGGAACGCGAGCAGTCCGGCGAACAGTTGAATCGTCCCGCCGTACGCCATCGCGAGGGGAATGAGCGTGTGGATGGCGCCCTCGGAGGTCAGCCACCCGGACTCGATGAGTCCGATGACGAACGTGGTGAGCGCGAACCCGATGAGGCCGAGGGGCGCGGGATTCGCGAGTTTGGTATCCCGCGGCATCTCAGCGGACCTCCGCGCTCGTCCGTCGCCCTCGGCCCGCCGCCGAGTCGTCTCTCCCGTCCGAGTCGGTTTCGTTCACAGACATAACGCAGAAAGGATAGGTCGAGAGCGGGGTAGCGTCCGTGGCTGTACTGGCAAGCCGTTTATTAAAGCGAGTCGACCACGGCGACGGCGATGGCCCCGTGCGCGAGTGAGACGCCGCCCATGAGGGCCAGCGAGAGGTGGTGTTCCCCCTCGGTGGAGGGAACGGTGAGTCCGGTGTGCGAGACGGTCCACCACAGGCCCGCGCCGACGAGGAGGACGGCGCCGACGGCCACGAGGAGGACGCCGACGGTCCGCATCGCCCACCGCCGAGCCGACGGGGGGCGCAACTCGTCGGGGAGCGTCTCGTACGGGTCAGTGCGCATCTCGTGGGAGACTATCCAGCCACCTACTTACGTGTGTGGGAGCGCTTCTCGAATACGAGAATCGGCCGCGGGTCAGACCACTCCCGCCGTCTCCCGGTAGCTTCCGTGCTTCGCCTCGAACACGTCCATTATCTCCCCCATCGTCGCGTACGCCTTCACCGCCTCGACGAGCGACGGCATGACGTTCTCGCCCGCTTCGACGGCCGCGCGCACGTCGTCCAACGCCGCCTCGACGGCGTCGTCGTCGCGTTCTTCCTTCACTTCGGCGAGGCGCGCCAACTGCCGCTCCTGAGTGTCCTCGTCCACGGTGAGGATGTCCGGCCGGGAGTCGCCCTCCGAGGCGTACTTGTTGACGCCGACGACGATTTCCTCCCCCTCCTCGACGCGCTCTTGGTACTCGTAGGACGCCCCCTGAATCTCGCGGTGGAAGTAGCCCTGTTCGATGCCGACGAGGACGCCGTCGCGGACGGAGCCTTCGCCCATCTCGCGTATCTCCTCGATGTACGCCATCGCCTCCTCCTCCACCTCGTCGGTCAGCGACTCCACGAAGAAACTCCCGCCGAGGGGGTCGATAACGTCCGCCGCACCGGACTCCTCGGCGATTATCTGCTGGGTCCGGAGTGCGACGCGCACCGCCTCCTCGCCGGGGAGGGCGAGCGCCTCGTCGAAACTGTTCGTGTGGAGACTCTGCGTGCCGCCGAGGACGCCCGCCAGCGCCTGAATCGTCACGCGGACGACGTTGTTCAGCGGCTGCTGCGCGGTGAGCGACTGCCCCGCCGTCTGGGTGTGGAACTTCAGCCGCTTCGATTCGTCCCGTTCGGCGTCGTACCACTCGTCCATCACGCGCGCGTAGATGCGCCTCGCGGCGCGGAACTTCGCCACCTCCTCGAAGATGGAGTTGTGCGAGTTGAAGAAGAAAGACAGCAGGGGGGCCACCTCGTCGACGTCCATCCCGCGTTCGAGTGCGTCCTCGACGTAGGCGAAGCCGTCCGCGAGGGTGAACGCGAGTTCCTGAACGGCCGTCGACCCGGCCTCCCGGATGTGGTAGCCCGACACCGAGATGGGGTGGAACTTCGGCGTCTCCTCGGCGGCGAACTCGACGGTGTCGGTCACCAACTCCAGCGACGGCCCGGGCGGGATGACCCACTCCTTCTGCGCGATGAACTCCTTGAGCATGTCGTTCTGGAGGGTGCCGCGAATCTCCTCGCGCGGGACGTCCTGCCGGTCCGCGAGGGCGACGTACATCGCGTACACCACGGGCGCGGAGGGGTTGATGGTGAAGGAGGTGGACACCTCGCCCACGTCGATGCCGTCGAACAGAATCTCCATGTCGCGCAGGGTGTCGACGGCGACGCCCTCCTTGCCAACTTCGCCGTCCGAGAGGGGGTCGTCGGAGTCTTTCCCCATCAGCGACGGCATGTCGAACGCCGTCGAGAGGCCCGTCTGGCCGTTCTCGACGAGAAAGTGGAACCGCTCGTTCGTCTCCTCGGCCGTCCCGAACCCGGCGAACTGCCGCATCGTCCACGTCCGCCCGCGGTACATCGTCGGGTACGGGCCGCGGGTGTAGGGGAACTCGCCGGGGAAGCCGAGGTCCGACTCGAAGTCGAGGTCGGCCACGTCGTCCGGCGTGTACAGGTCGTCGACTCCGAGGTTCGAGACGGTGGCGAACCGGTCTTTCCGTTCCCCGAATCGCTCCCGCGCCGGGTCGCGCGTCTCGGCCTCCCACTCCTCGCGGGCCTCGCGTATCGCCGCGAGTTCGTCCTCGTCGTACATAGCGCGGATTTTGCCGGGCAAATGATTAAGGATTCGGGTGCCGGCCGCCGGCGGGCCGCCTCGGGGCGCAGGTGGAATCGACGCGGCCGTGGCGTCGACTCAGCCGAAGTTCTCGACGCTCGCCGCGTCGAAGTCGCCGCCCGTCGCCTCGACGGCCGACTCGGCCGCCTCGACGAACGCCGCGAAGCCGTAGACGAACACCTGTTCGCCCTCGGCGTTGGTCACCGCCTCGGCGACGGCGGGACCGATGTCGCCGCCGG
>NZ_AOIV01000041.1 GCF_000337095.1 Halogeometricum pallidum JCM 14848 | reverse complement strand
CCTCGCGCCATCAGAGATGTGTATAAGAGACAGGGCCGATGCCGGGGCCGCCGGCGAGGACGACGACGCGGGATTCTCCCTTGTAGTAGCTCCGACCGAAGGGACCGGAGACGCCGAGTTCGTCGCCCGCTTCCAGGTTCACCAGGTGTCGACTGAACGGGCCGGCCTCCTCGGGGTCGAGGCCGACGGTGACCTCGAAAGTTTCCTGCACGTCCGGTGAGGACAGCGTGTAGAAGCGGTCGTACTCCTCGCCGTCGACGGTTCCGGAGAGTTTCACGAACTGGCCGGGGTCGGCCTCGAACCCGTCTGGAGTCTCGAACTCGATGGCGACGGTGTCCGGTCCGACGTCGCGGACCTCGGTGACGACGACTGTGGCGTCCATGTCCTCGGATTCGTCGGCACCGCCGAAGGGTCTTACCATCCCGGCGGCGGTCGAGAGCGGGCGGGGCCCGGGGGCCGAACCGAGAGTCGAACGGCGGGGGGTCGAGCGCGACCGACGACGGAGTTGACGAACGGGGAACGATACCCGAGCGACGTTCGGGAACCGCCCTCGAGCGAGGTAAGAAATGGCTGCACGATTGAGTACAGACCGTGTTTCGGGGAATCGAGTTTTTCACTGTTTTCAGTGCCTTTCAGAAGGCTTTTCATCGGGCCATGGGTACCCCTCACCCACATGCCTGCGGACTTCAACTGGGCCATCGGCGGGGAAGCCGGCGATGGCATCGATTCGACGGGGAAGATCTTTGCCCAGGCACTCTCTCGGGCTGGACGACACGTCTTCACCTCGAAGGACTTCGCGTCTCGTATCCGCGGCGGGTACACGGCGTACAAGGTCCGAACGGCGGTGGACCCGGTGCAGAGCGTCGTCGACAGACTCGACGTGCTCATCGCGCTGACCCCCCGCACCATCGAGGAGAACCTCGACGAACTCCACGAGGGTTCCGTCATCATCTACGACGGTGAGCGGACCACGATGGAGGACGTCGAGATACCCGAGGGGATGATCGGGCTGGAGGTCCCCCTCAAGCGACTCGCCGAGGAAGCCGGTGGGGCAATCATGCGAAACGTCGTCGCGCTCGGCGCGGCGTGCGAAGTCGCGGAGTTCCCCATCGAGAACCTCGACAGCGCACTGGAGAAACGCTTCGGGTCGAAAGGTCAACAGCTCGTCGACAACAACAAGGAAGCGGCCCGGAAGGGCCAGGACTACGTCGGCGACGAGTACGACCACGACTTCGATTACGACCTCGAGACGACCGACGAGGACTACGTCCTCCTGAACGGCGACGAGGCCATCGGGATGGGCGCCATCGCCGCCGGCTGTAAGTTCTACGCCGGCTATCCCATCACGCCCGCGACGGACGTGATGGAGTATCTGACCGGCCGCATCCAGAACTTCGGCGGCCACGTCGTCCAGGCGGAGGACGAACTGTCGGCCATCAACCTCGCCCTCGGGGCGGCGCGGGCCGGCGCGCGGTCGATGACCGCCACCTCCGGGCCGGGCATCGACCTGATGACCGAGACGTTCGGGCTGGTCGCCACCTCGGAGACCCCCCTCGTCATCTGCGACGTGATGCGCTCGGGTCCCTCCACGGGGATGCCGACGAAACAGGAGCAGGGCGACCTGGATATGCTCCTGTACGGCGGTCACGGCGAGATACCGCGGTTCGTCCTCGCGCCGACCACCATCTCCGAGTGCTTCTGGAAGACCGTTGAGGCGTTCAACCTCGCCGAGAAGTACCAGACGCCCGTCTACCTCACCGCCGACCTGTCGCTGGCGGTCACAGAGCAGACGTTCTCCCCCGAGGAGTTCGACATGGACGAGGTCGAAATCGACCGCGGGAAGGTCGTCGACGACGACACCATCTCCGAGTGGCAGAACGAGAAGGGGCAGTTCCAGCCCCACGCCCTCACCGACGACGGCGTCTCGCCGCGCGCGTTCCCCGGCACCGGCGAGGGCGCGCACATGTCCACGGGCCTCGAACACGACGAACTCGGCCGACGGACCGAGGACACGGAGATGCGCATCGAACAGGTCGACAAGCGCAACCGGAAAGTCGAGACGGCGAGGAACGAAGAGGACTGGAGTCCGCGCGAGTTCGGCGACCCCGACTCCGACAACCTCGTCATCTCGTGGGGCTCGAACGAGGGTGCGATGGTCGAGGCCATCGACCTCCTCGAGGAGGACGGCGTCGACGTGCGCTTCCTCTCTATCCCGTATATGTTCCCGCGCTTCGACCTGAACGAGGCGTTCGAGAACGCCGACGAAGTCGTCGTCGTCGAGTGTAACGCCACGGGGCAGTTCGCCGACGTCGTCGAGCACGACACACTTACACGCGTCAAGCGCGTGAACAAATACAACGGTGTCCGGTTCAAGGCGGACGAACTCGCAGAGGACATCAAGCAGACGCTGGAGGCCTGAACTATGAGCTCCGAAATCCGATTCACGGACTTTAAATCCGACAAGCAACCGACGTGGTGTCCCGGATGCGGCGACTTCGGCACCATGAACGGCATGATGAAAGCCCTCGCGAACACCGGCAACGACCCCGACAACACGTTCGTCGTCGCCGGCATCGGCTGTTCCGGTAAAATCGGGACGTACATGCACTCGTACGCCCTCCACGGCGTCCACGGACGCGCCTTGCCCGTCGGCGCGGGCGTCAAACTCGCCAACCCCGACCTCGAAGTGATGGTCGCGGGCGGCGACGGCGACGGCTACTCCATCGGCGCGGGCCACTTCGTCCACGCCGTCCGGCGCAACGTCGACATGACGTACGTCGTGATGGACAACCGCATCTACGGGCTGACGAAGGGGCAGGCGTCGCCCACCTCGCGCGAGGACTTCGAGACGTCCACGACGCCCGATGGACCGCAACAGCCCCCGGTCAACCCGATGGCTCTCGCCCTCGCGTCGGGCGCAACGTTCATCGCCCAGTCGTTCTCCACGGACGCGCAGCGACACGCCGAAATCGTCCAGAAGGCCATCGAGCACGACGGCTTCGGCTTCGTCAACGTGTTCAGCCCGTGCGTGACGTTCAACGACGTGGACACGTACGACTACTTCCGCGACAGCCTCGTGGACCTCGCCGAAGAGGGCCACGACCCGACCGACTACGACGCCGCCAAGGACGCCATCCTCGACGCCGATAAGGAGTTTCAGGGCGTCGTCTGGCAGAACGAGGAATCGGTGCCGTACGGCGAGAAGCACGGCGTCACCGAGAACATGTCCGACGTCGACGAGGGCGCGCCGGAGGGCGCGATGGACCTCGTCCGCGAGTTCTACTGAGCGCGTAGCGCGATTCGGACGCGCCACGTCTCGTCTCTTCCGTTTTCCGCCTCCCGAGCGATTCAGCCGGCGGGTGGGTGATGCCCTGCGTCGCTCAGTCGCTTAGCGCATCCGCGCACTCGGCGGCGAGCGTCTCGGACACGCCCGACAGTCGCACCACGGCCGCCTCGTCCACGTCGACGACGGTCTGTTCGTCCGCGTCGTACGCGATGACGCCGGCGGCGTCGAGTTTCGGGAGGTGCGTGTGGTGCAGTTGAAGTTCGAGGTTCGGTACCGCCCGCGGGGCGCCGGGCGCTCCCGGTCCGGGGGCTGACGCCAACGCATCCATCACCGCGTCGGCCGTTCCGGAGAGAGACATCGGGGCGCGGAGGGCGTCGCCCGCGGCGACGACGGCGCGTCTGAACGGGTGTCGTAAGATCCCGTACATCGCATCTCGTTCCATGAGAGGAGAAGTCACAATTATATCCAAGGTACGCCAATATAAATAGCGACCGTGACCACGGGAGTGACAACACCCCTCGTACCGTCGGACGACGCACGAGCGCGCACCACCGAGGAACGACGCACCGGAGAGCGCCGCGAATCGGCCGCCCGAAGCCGTCACAGCGGTCCCGGCGTCGGCCTCGTCGCCGGCGTGCTCGACACCGAGGGGTGAGCGGTGGCCGAAGGTCTGACGAACGGGGAACGACGAACCCGAAACTAGAACGAAAACCCGAACCGCCGCCGTTACCGCGTCGCCCGGTGTTCGGCCGCGGCGAGCATTCGACTGACGGCGGCGCGTTCGTCTATCGACGCCGGGTGCACCGAGAGGGCGAGGACCACGTCCTCCTCGGACTCGACGACGGCGACGTGGACGCGGACGTCGGCGCGGCCGGCCTCGGTGTCGACGACGCCGGCGTACGTCGTCAGCGTCGTCGTCTCGTCGAGCAGTTCGACCTCCTCCGAAGCGAGTTCGCGGAGGTCGGTGACGTTCTCTACGTTCCCGAGCGTCCGGGCCGTACCGACGAACTCCAACCCCGTGCGCACGAGCGTCGGGTCCGTCGCCCCGCGGAGGGGATTGACCGAGACGCCGCCCACGCGTGCGTTCGGCGTCGTGAGGAGGAGGAACGCCGCCGTCTCGTTCTCGGCGGTCGTCCGCGAGTAGCCCGCGACGTGGCTCGTCACCGCCACCTCGCCGCCGACGCCCGCGACGCCGACGGGGAATCGGAGGGGGACGCTCGTCTCGTTGCCCGCGACGTAACCCTCGCGTTCGTAGGCCGCCGTCGGAACCGACGTGGCGCCGGCGTCCGCGCTGGCGAGCGTTCCGAGGCACCCGGCGAGGGCGACGACGAGGACGACACTGACGAGCGGTACCGACCCACGAAACATACGACCAACACGTCGGGTGCGGGCATGACCGTTTCCCCTCGCGGGGGGCGCCTCCGGTCGGCCGTCAGGCGTCGACCCGTTCGACGTGTAGGCGGTACCGGGCGCCGCAGTCGAGACAGCGGGCGTCCTCGGACTCGATGAGGTGCGTCACCAGCACCTCCCCGAACTCACAGTCCGGACAGTCGTAGACGAGCGAATCGCCGGCGATACGGTGCGCGAACGCGTTGGTGTTGTCGGCCGTCAGTTGTGACATATTTTGTCACCTCGACGAACGTGTCATCGTGTGACGTGGTAAAGTTAGCGACAGTTCGCGCCCCCTGAAAGGAGGCAAGATAGGCGGCGCGAACCGGTGATACGGTTTATTTTTATGACGGGCCGGGAAAAAGAGAGATAACATGCCAGCGGAAGCCTACGATATGGTCGTCGTCGGGGGAGGGACAGCGGGAGCCTTCGCCGCGGCCACAGCGGCGTCGGAGGGACTCGACGTCGTCCTCCTCGAACGGAAATCGGAGGAGGAAGCGGGCCACATCGCCTGTGGCGACGCCATCAAGGGCACGAGCACCTTTCCCGACGTCATCGACCTCGACTACCTGAAAGAGGAGTCGTTCACGAACCAGAACCTCACCCGCGCGGTGTTCGAGAACCCGGTCGGCGACGACCTCGACGTCCCGTTCCGCGCTCCCGGCGCCGTCCTCGACCGGAAGCGCTACGGCGAGATAATCCTCGAAGAGGCCGAACGCCTCGGCACGGAGATGCACTACGACACCGTCGTGCAGGACGTGACGCAGGACGACGACGGCCGAGTGACGGGCGTCCGCGCCAAGCGGAAGGGCGACGTCGTCGAGTACGAAGCCGACGTGACCATCGACGGTGCGGGCGCGCTCTCTATCCTGCAGGACAAAGCCGACTTCTCCGCCAGCCGGTTCGACACGAACGTCTCCTACTCGCAGTTCTGCTCGGCGTACCGCGAGGTCATCGAGGTACCCGAACCGGTCGACTACGACGACGCCATCGTCTTCAAACCGACCGAGGAACTCGGCTACCTCTGGTATTTCCCCCGGACCGCCACGGAGATAAACGTCGGTCTCGGCTTCCAGATGACCGAGGAACCGATGAAACTCGTCGACACGCTCAAGCGGGACATCCGGTCTCGACCCGAGTTGAAAGACGGGACCGTGACAGACAAACTCGGCGCGGCCCTTCCGACGCGCCGCCCCTACGACTCCGCCGTCGCCGACGGCTTCATCGCCGCGGGCGACTCGGCGGGCCACGTCAACCCCACCACCGGCGGCGGCATCCCGGGGGCGGCGAAGTCGGCTCACTGGGCGGCCAAACACGCCGTGCGCGCCATCTCCGAGGGCGACGTGAGCGAGGCGAACCTCTGGGAGTACAACCGCGACGTGATGACGAGTTTCGGCAAGCGCTTCGCCGCTGTCGACCTGTACAACATCTGGGGGATGTCGAACGACGTGGACGAACTGGTGGAGATGGTCTCTTCGGTCCCCGGTCAGCAGTTGATGGACTCGCTCAGCAGCGGTTCCTCGGATATGAGCCTCGGACTCAAACTGGAGACGCTGGTGAAGACGTTCGGCCACTGGGATTCGCTGTACGAACTGTATCGGGTTAGAAAGCGCGCCGCCGAGATAACGCGCCACTACAACGCCTACCCCTCCTCGCCCCGCGGCTTCGACGCGTGGCAGGAGGCGCGCGACGCGGTGATGGACGACCTCTACGCTCTCATCGATGCCGACCCGAAGTACTGACTCTCAACCTCCCTCCGCACCGAAGCGCACGCGACGGCGCGTTTGCGACACGCTGACGCGTCTGTCACAACGACTTTTGCGTTGACACCCCTCGTTTCAGGTGTTATGTCTGAGCAGTCTCTCACCGAAACGGACGTGCCACGAGCGAACGGAATGCCGATGCTCGGTCTCGGCACGTGGCAGAACGAGGACCCCGAAGACTGCGCGAAGGCGGTCGAGACGGCCCTGAACATGGGCTACCGTCACATCGACACCGCCCAAGCCTACGACAACGAAGAACACGTCGGTGAGGGAATCGAGAGCGCCAACGTGCCACGGGAGGACGTCTTCCTCGCCACGAAAGTGTGGAAGGCGAACCTCGCGTACGACGACGTGCTCTCCTCGACGGAGGAGAGCCTCGAGAAACTCGGCGTCGACTCGGTGGACCTGCTGTACATCCACTGGCCGGCCGGCGAGTACGACCCCGAAGAGACCTTCCGCGCGCTGAACGAACTGCACGAGGAAGGCAAGATAGACCGCATCGGGATCAGCAACTTCGAACCGGAGAACATCGAAGAGGCCCTCGAGCACTCCGAGGCGCCCGTCTTCGCAAACCAGGTCGAACTGCACCCCCTCTTCCAGCAGGAGGAGATCCGCTCGGTCTGCGAGGAGCACGACATCGAAGTCGTCGCCTACTCACCGCTGGCCCGCGGTGCGGTGTTCGACGACGAGGACCTCGGCGAGATAGCCGACGAACACGGCGTCAGCGAGGCGCAGGTGTCGCTGGCGTGGCTCCGTGAGAAGGGCGTCACCGCCATCCCGAAAGCGACCGGCGAGGACCACATCCAGGACAACTGGGAGTCGCTGCGCGTCGAACTCGACGACGAGGAAATCGAGCGCATCGACGACCTCGGCCGCTCGGAGCGGCAGATCGACCCCGACTTCGCCCCCTGGTAAGCGGGTAGCCGACGGGTCGGGGACGGAGCCCCGGCGCGCGTATCGGCGCTCGAACCGAGGAAACCGATTAGGGGACGGCGGCCCTACGTAATCGCATGGAGTTCAACGCAGCGGTGACGTACGGCGCGCTGGTCGGTCTCGTCGTCCTCGGAACGGTCGCGCTAATCGCGATGGGCGTGATGGCCACCGGGACGGTGCTGATGATGGTGGCCCCGTCGATGCTCGTCTTCGGCGCCGTCTGTCTCGTCCTCGGTATCAAACACGGCGAATACCGCGCGCGGGGCGCCCGGTAGTCGCTCTCTCGCGTATCTCCGCTCTTCTTTCCCGTGCTCTTCGCCGTCGAGTCCTCACTGTTCGACCGCCTCTTCGAGCGCCTCGTTCTCGCTCATCGTCGCCGCGGCCCGGACGCCGACGACGCTGACGACGATGCCGACGACGATGAACAGCGCGAGTCGCTGTCGCGCCGACAGCGACCACCCCAGCACGAGGGCGTCCCCGAGGATTCCCTCCCGTTGGAGGAACCACCCGGCGAATCCGCGGACGACGAGTCCGAGGGCGACGACGCCGAACGGGAGGTTCATGTACTGCCGGCGCGCCCCCCCCGCGCCGAGGAGTTCGTCGATGAGGCGTCCGGCGCTGGCGGTGAGTGCCGCGAGCGCCAGCCACGGGACGGCGTAGTAAACGAACAGCATCGCGGAGACGAACGTCACGCCGGCGTCGCCGCCGGCCCGTTGGGTCGCCGAGAGCGCGCCGAGAAAGGAGCCGACGAGGGTGAGACCGGCGCCGACGACGTAGGTGACGACCGACACCTGTCCGGAGTACAGCGCATCGCGGATGCGGTCCGGCGACTCCGCGAGAAACTGGTCGACGCCGAGCCCCTTGTAGAGAAGCGCCGCGCCCAGCACGGACGCGAGGCCGGACAGCGCGACGGCCGGGGAGAACTGCGTGAGGAGCAGCGGCATCAAGAGCAAGGTGACGCCGAGGGGGACGAGCACCGTCGAACGGAGTTCCTCGTCGGCGAGGAACTGTTTGAGGAGGTAGTACGTCGACTCGATGTCGTGGGCCTGCCGGACGACCACCCGGTCGACCGAGTCCACGCGGAGTCGGCTCTCGATGACGGGGACGACCCGCTCGTCCCCGGCGCTGTCGACGACGACGATGGTCGAGTCGGGGTCGTACTCGGCGACGAGTTCGTCGACCTGCGCGGCCAGCGAGCGGTCCGCGCCGACGAGCGTCTCGCTGGCGCCGGAGACGACGGCGACGACGGACTCTTCGTGCTCGTCCCGCAGGTCGCGCGCCACGCGGAGCGCTTCGAGCAGACAGTTCACGTTCGAGTCCTCCGGGTCGGCGAGGCCCACCTCGGTGACGAGCGACCGGACGGCCTCCCAGCCGACGACCGGCGTGGGCAGGCCCGCCTTCCGTCCGATGTCGTTCGAACGGTCCACACAGAGGACGAGCGTGGTCACAAGCGTGCGAACGCCTCACTGGGTTAAAGTATGCTCGGTAGGCGGGGCCGATAACCGTCCGACGACGCCGCGTCGGCGCCCCCTCGACGTCACTCAGAAGTTCAGCTCTTCTTCCTGCTCGGGCGTCGTGAACGGCGTGATGGCGATGGTCCGCTGAGAGACCGCGGCGAGCCTGATGGCGTAGGAGAACAGGACGGCCAGCGGCAGGAGACCGATGGCGGCACGCTCGCGGGCGGCGAAAAACGAAAGAAGAGAGAAAACTGCGGCGCTTAGAGAAGCCCCGTCTTCTGGAGCTTCATCAGGTCCTCGGTGTCGAGGGTTTCGCCTTCCTTGAACTTCTGGTAGATTTCTTCGGCCTCTTCCTTGGCGGCTTCGCGCTTCTCGGCGCGCTGGGCGTCGCGCTCCTGCTCTTCCTCCTTGTCGAGTTCGCGCAGGCGCTTCTGGACGCGGACGAAGTCCTCGTGGTGACGGTCAGCGGACTCTTGGGCCTCGACGAACAGTTCGTGCATCGCGTCGGCCTTGTCACGGATGTCGTCGGCCTCGCGGTAGGCCTCGATCATCTGGTTGTGGTGCTCTTGGGCCTTGTCGGCGAGCTCGGTCACCTTCTGGTGGTGCTGGGACGCCTCCGAGCGGACCTCCTCGGCCTCTTCGATGAGCTCTTCGAGTTCGCCGCTGTCCTCGACCTTGTCCTTCTTCTGACGGAGCTCCTCTCGCTTGTTCTCGATTTTCTCGATGAGCTCTCGCTCGTCTTCGGTCGAGAGGACTTCCGTCTGCTGTCGGAATTCGAGCTGCTCGATATCCTCTTTGAGCTCCTCGATGTCCTTGCCACCGTCAAGCTCGAGGTCCTCCTTCATCTGTTCGACTTCGTCGAACAGCTCGTTGGCCTCGGCGTTGAGCTCGTTACGTTTGTTCTTGTGCTCTTGAACCTGCTCGTTGAGCTCGTCGCGCTGCTCGCGGTGTTCTTGGGCTTCGTCGACCTTCTCGCGCGTCTTCGCGTTCAGGTCGTCGCGCTTGGACGCGCGCTCGGAAGCCATCTGGTTCAGGTCGTTTCGTCGGTCTCGGAGCTGACCGGCGAGCTTGATGAGCTGCCCTTTTGAATCGTCTTCGAGCTGCTCGTCGCTTAGGTCGACGTTTGCCGATTCGTCGAGCTCTTGTACATCGTACTCCGTGAGAACGTCTTGCTGTGTCACCATTCGTAATCAAACCTCGATACCATTACCACTCCGTGCGTGGCGGCTGCTCGTGAGGGTGCGACCGGCCGTGGATAAGAATTCCCGATCATTCTGCGTGCGGTGCCGCCGGAACGCCGGAGGCGTTCTGGTACTAGCACATTGCGCATAGTTAGGTATAAAGTCTTCGGTGGTCGTGACCTGTGAAAACACCTACCACGGGCCGTGTAGCGGCTCGATATGCGTCCTGCGCATCCTTCTCACCACTTATAAGGTGATTCGTGGTAACGTGACTCACAGTAGACGGGACTCGACCGAATCGTCTGACGTCCGTCTGCCGATTTCGCCCGCCTCGGACCGAACCGAGGGCGACTTACCGCCGGGCCGGCACCGACGAGTATGCACGAAGAAGTCGTCCGCGCGCGCGGGCACGAGAACGTCTCCGCAGAGCACGCGAGTACGTTCGAGGTCACCTCGGACGATTGGCTCACGCCGGCCGGCGACTGCATCCTCGCGGTCGAGGCCGACCGGGTCCCGGCGGACTTCGCCCCCGAGTTCGTGGACGCCTGCCGGGACGCGGAGGCGACAATCACGGCCATCGTCGAGGTGGAGACGGCCGACGGCGAGACCCTCCGGGAGCGGATCGAGGGGCGCGGCCACCCGGAGTTGACGTTCGAGGGCGACCGAAGCCACGTCGGTCGGACGAGCGACTACGTGGACGACCGGACGATTCTCGTCGGCGCCGACGCCGCCGCGGAGGACTTCGACCGCGACGTGGTCGCCGCCCTCGCCGACGGCGGCGACGTGACGTTCACGCTTCGCGTGGAGTAGTCGATACCCGACCGACCGCCGCTTTCCGACCGTTTTTCGCGTCGGCGACCCTTCCTCCGACCATGCCCGAGGAGCCTGCGAACAACATCAGCGGCGGCGTCGGCGCCCCCGCGGAGTTCGTCCCCGCGGAGGCGGACACGCGCGCGGAGGCCGTCGTCGACGAACTGGGGCAGATGTACTGGCGGAAGGCCTACGGGGGACGGGACGCCTTCGAGTGTCTCGTCCGCACCATCCTCAGTCAGAACACCAGCGACGTGGCGAGTCAACCCGCGCACGATTCACTGATGGAGCGGTATTCGAGCGGCGAGGCGCGGAGCGCCTCGGAGACGCGAGCGGGGAGCGAAGCGACCCGTGAGCGCAGTGATCTCGCGGAATCGCTCGCGGCCGCCGAGCAGTCCGAACTCGCCGAGACCATCTCCTCGGCGGGGCTGTACAACCAGAAATCGGAGATGATCATCGGCGCCGCGGAGCGAATCTGCGAGGAGTTCGGCGGCGCCGACGGCTTCGACGCGTTCGTGACGGGAGGAGACCCCGGCGAGGTCAGGGAGCGACTGCTCGACATCCACGGCGTCGGCCCGAAGACGGCCGACTGCGTCCTCCTGTTCTCGGGCGGCCGCGGCGGCGTCTTCCCCGTCGACACGCACGTCCACCGCATCGCCCGCCGGATGGGACTCGCGCCCGCCGACGCCGACCACGAGGCGGTGCGAGAGCACCTCGAACGCGACGTGCCCGCGGAGAAGTGCGGCTTCGGACACACCGCGATGATCCAGTTCGGCCGGGAGTACTGCACGGCCCGAAAGCCGGCGTGCCTCGACGGCCCGGAGGCGTGCCCGCTCTACGACCTTTGCGAGCGTGTGGGCGTGGACGAGGTAGAAGAGACGGTGGTGGACCCCGCGGACGCGGACGCGGACTGATTCGCCGTTACGTCCCGCACCCGCGCGACTCGACGCCCTTCACGGGCGACTCGTCGGACTCGTAGCCCGGACTGTCGACCATCCCGGCGAACATCGGGAGTTCGAAGGAGTAGTCGAACAGGACGGCGAACCGCGAGAACGGATCCGAGAGGAACCGACCGAGGGGGCCGACGCCGTCGAAGACGACGCCCGTCCGGAGTTCGATTATCGTCGCGTTCAGCGCGGACCCCTCCGCTTCGATGCCGAGGGCGCCCTCGTCGCCGAGGTTCGTGAACAGCGAGGTGTGAACGGCCACCGCGATTCCCGGTCCCTCGGTTCCGATGTCCAACTCGTGCCCGCCGGGCGGGAAACACCGGAGTTCGGTCGACTCGCCGGCCGCGGCGTCGGTGTCGTCGCCGTCCCCCGCCTGCCCGGCGACGGGGACCGCCGCGGCGGCAGCGAGCACCGCGACGACGAGAACGACCGAGAGCGCGCGTGAGAGACGTATCATATCGACACAGTGTCGTCTCCGGACTTAACGATTCTGTCCCGTTATCAGCCGGGAGATTCCGCTTCGGAGGATATGCGGTCAGCTCCGGGCGTTTAGGGGTCGCGGTATCAGTCTCGGTGGTCGAACTCGCCTTCGAGTTGGTCCATGAGTTCGTCGAGGACGGCGTCCGCGCTGGCGAGGTTGGTTGCGAGGGGGACGTCGTGCACGTCGCAGATACGGAGCAGGGCGGTGATGTCGGGTTCGTGCGGTTGGGCGGTGAGGGGGTCGCGAAGGAAGACGACGCCGTGGCAGTCCTCGCTGGCTATCTCGGCGCCGATCTGCATGTCGCCGCCGAGCGGACCAGACTGCTTGCGTTCGATGTCGAGACCCGTCGCCTCGATGAGGCGTTTGCCGGTCGTCCCCGTCGCCATGAGTTCGAAATGCTCCAGGTCGTCGCTGCGGTTCTCCGCGAAGTCGATGAGGTCCGGTTTCTTCTCGTCGTGTGCGATGAGCGCGAGACGCATGGGTAGAGATGGGCCGGCGGCGGTAAGAAGGTGGTAGTATCGGGCGGAACGAACGGGAACAGCGGTCGTCGACGCGGGACGCGTCCCGACTACTTGAACCGGAACGTCTCGAGGTTCTTCGGGGCGAACGTCCGCATGTTGTAGTTGTGGTACAGCGCCGAGGAGAGGTCCTGCACGGACCGCTCGTCGCCGTGGACGCAGAGCACTTTCTCGGGGCGCGGGTTCATCGTTTTCACGAAGTTCTCGAGGCCCGCGCGGTCGGCGTGCCCGGAGAAGCCGTCGACCGTCTCGACGTCCATCTTCAGCGAGAGCGTGTTCGACCGGCCCACGTTGTCCCGGTCGTTGACCGGAATCTCGTCCCAGCCGTTCTGGATGCGGCGGCCGAGGGTCCCCTGCGCCTGGTAGCCGACGAAGACGAGGCGGGAGTCCGGGTCGGGGCCGACGTGGCGGAGCCACGACATGATGGGGCCACCGGTGACCATCCCGGAGGTGGAGAGCACGATGGCCGGGTCGCCGTCGGCCACGTCCTGTCGCTCCTCCTCGCCGCCATCGATGTGGTTGAACTCCTCGGCGAGGAACGGGTTCTCGTCCTCGTGGAAGATTCTATCGCGGAGGTCGTCGCGGAGGTACTCGGGATAGGTGGTGTGGATGGCCGTCGCCTCCCAGATCATCCCGTCGAGGTGGACGGGCATGCTCGGAATCTTCCCCGAGCGCATCGCCTCTTCGAGGACGAGCATAATCTCCTGGGAGCGACCGACGGCGAACGCCGGGATGAGCACCTTTCCGCCGCGGTCGTGCGTCTCGTTGATGACGTCGATGAGGTTCTGCTCGGAGTCCTCCTGGTCGGTCTGGTAGTCGTTGCGACCGCCGTAGGTGGATTCGAGGACGAGCGTCTCCACGCGCGGGAAGTCGTTGACCGCGCCGTTGAACAGACGCGTGTCCTCGTAGTGGATGTCGCCGGAGAACGCCACGTTGTAGAGGCCGTCACCGATGTGGAAGTGCGACACCGCAGAGCCGAGGATGTGTCCCGCGTTGTGGAACGTGAGCTTCACGTCGGGGGCGATGTCGGTCACGTCGCCGTACTCGAGCGGGATGCAGTGTTTGAGCGCCTCGCGGACCATCTCGGACTCGTACGGCGGCGTGCGGCCCTCCTTGGCCGCCACGTCGAGGTAGTCGAGCGTGAGCAGGCCCATCAGGTCGCGCGTCGGTTCCGTCGTGTAGATGGGGCCGTCGTAGCCGTACTTGAACAGGAGGGGGATGAGCGCCGAGTGGTCGAGGTGGGCGTGCGTGAGAACGACGGCGTCCAGCGAGTTCGCGCCGGACCCGAGGGCCTCGGGCACCTGGAGATACGGCACGTCGTCCGACCCCGGCTTGTCGCCGCAGTCGATGAGGATGCGCGTCTCGGGCGTCGAGAGGATGAAGGAGGCGCGTCCGACCTCGCGACAGCAGCCGAGCGTGGAGATGCGGACCCACTCGTCGTCGGAGAGCTGCTGGCGGTGTATCTGCCGTCCCACCCGTTCGAGTATCTGCCGTCGCTCGTCGCGCTCCTGCTTCAGGAAGTTACGGACGTTCGAGACGGTGGAGGACTCGATGGGCGGGGTGCGGACGACTTCGGGCGTCCACCCCACCTGCTGGGTTATCTTCCGGAGCGTCGAGCCGTGCCGGCCGATGACCATCCCCGGCTTCGACGCCTCGATGACGACTTCGCCGGTGTCCTCGTGGAAATCGAGGTCGGTGACGCCCGCGTCCTCCGGGATGACTTCGAGCACCTGCTCTCTCGCGTCGCGCGGGGGCGAGAGCACCTCCGGGGCTGGGCGGACCGTGATGCGCTTCCGGAGTTTGCTGGCGAGCTTTCGGATGAGGTCGCCGTTCTGTGCGAACTCTTTCGGATCGCGCGTATAGACGACGAGTTCCGGGCCTTCGTACTTGACGTCGGAGACGGAGATGTCCGAAGGAAGTTCGTTCGTTATCTCTGCTTTCAGTTCCTCGAGCTGCTTGTCTACTGAACTCATAAGTGAGTACCACTCGTCCATGTCGTGACGGACGGTATCAGGGTCGGGTCACTGCCTCGGAGTGTCTCGAACGACGAGACGGCAACTACGGCCGCACGGTCGCAAGGGATGTAATCGTGAGAGAGCATAGGCAACGTCTGCGTTCGGATCGCTATCTTCTGCTATCCTGTCTGCGGGAAGAGGCAGGGAAAACCCGCTTACCCGGACGTATCCTCTCCTCCGTATAAAACTCTTCGCAAAGTCGAAGCGTCTCCGTTCCCACAGTTCCGTATGGAACTCACCCCCGAGACCGTCGCCGAGGAGGCGCGTTGGGTTCGAGACCGCTCGTCCGTCGTCGTTCCGCTGTTGAACGAGACGCGAGCGGAGTTGGGTGCGCTGTTCGACACCGAGGTGACGACGGTGTCCGAGGAGCGGTACCGAGAGGAGGTCGCCGCCGTGTTCGCCGACGGCGAGGTGGCCGTCAACGTCGCGGGCTACGTCGGACTCCTGCGGGAATTGGACGTCGAGGGCGACTACCCGGGATTCGTCGTCGACGAGGTGCTCGGCCGGGAACTGGCGGCGGCCGTCGCGGGCGGACAGCCGCTGTCGCTGCTCGCGCAGGCGACGTTCCACTTCGCGGACACGCGGACGCACACGGAAGGCGCCGCCGGCGCGGACGACTTAGACGCCGCCCTCGCCGCCGGCTTTCAGACACGACTGCCGGGGTGGGAGTGGCGCGACCGGCCGAACCCGTTCGCCGTCTCGTTCGACTAGGACCGCATCCGTTCCCGCTCGCGTTCGCGGGACCGGTCCCGACCGGAACCGCGGTCGGCCGACGTCGGCGGCGACGCCGACTCGGAGACCGACTCCGAACGCTCGCGCTCCGCCAACGTCTTCAGCCGCTCGGTGAGACAGCCGGTGTGTTCGTCGGCGAACGTCACGTTCGTCACCACGCCGTTCTCGAACTCGACGAGGGCCGCACGCGGGACGCGGTACAGTTCGACGGCGGGTCCCAGTCGCCCGCGCCCGGCGGGCCTGGTGTCCCCCCGGGTTGTCCCCCCCTCGCGACGCCGCCACGTCCACTCGCGGAGGCGGGCGAGGCGGTCTCTCGTCTCTTCCGTGACGTCGTCTCGGACGAATCCGCCCGAGACGTCCACGTAGCGGTCCCACGTCTCGACGGCCGCGGCGTCGACGTCGCCGCGGTCGGCGAGTCGACGGAGGCGCTCGGCCACCCGGTCGAACTCGTTCGCGCCCCCGGTTCGGGCCGCCTCACACCACAACTCGACGCGGGTGCCGTCCCGGTCGGTGTCGGCCGACTCGTTCGTTCCGGCGCCCGTGCCTCCGCTCCCCATCGGTTCGTTCGTGTCGTGTGTTAACATTGGTTTCCCTCCATACTGTTCTACGTCGTCCGACGCTTTGTAGCTACCTCTTTTCCCGACCGAACGAGACTCTCAGCGGCGGCGACCACTCAGTCTGGGTCTCCGGCGGCGAGCGGTCCGCCCGGCGAACGCGTCACGCGACTCCGACGCTGCAGAGGGACGGTCGTAACTATTCACCGGCAATCGCCCTCTCGGGGCCGCGACCGAGGGTGAGAGACGACGACCGTCCTTATCAGGGGATTTAAGGCCGCAGTCGGGTGAAATAGCGGTAATGAGCGACGAACAGGAACTCGGCATCACCGAGTCCAAGCAGTACAACACGGGCGAGTGGTACGCGGAGGTCGTCCAGAAGGCGGGGCTGGCCAACTACGGACCCGAGGGGATGAGCGGCTTCATCGTCACGCGTCCGCGCGCCTACGCCCTCTGGGAACGCGTGCAGGACCATCTCGATTCGGAGTTCAAGCGGACCGGGGTCCAGAACGCCTACTTCCCCCTGTTCATCCCCGAGCAGTATCTCGAACGCGAGAAGGACATCGTCGAGGGGTTCGACCCCGAGGTGGCGTGGGTGACCCACGCCGGCCAGGAGGAACTCGACGAACGCCTCGCCGTCCGGCCGACCTCCGAGTCCATCATCGCCCCCTACATGTCGCAGTGGGTCCGGAGCCACCGCGACCTGCCCCTGCGCGTCAACCAGTGGGCGTCCGTCGTCCGCTGGGAAGCCACCGAGACGAAGCCGTTCTTCCGGACGAAGGAGTTCCTCTGGCAGGAGGGCCACACCGCGCACGCGACCGACGAGAGCGCGTGGGAGGAGACGATGATGCGCCTCGATCAGTACGCCGCGATGTACGAGGACCTCCTCGCTATTCCGGTCCTCCGGGGGGCCAAGCCCGAGCACGACAAGTTCCCCGGCGCGAAGAAGACCACGACGGTGGAGGCGCTCATGCCCGACGGCAAGTCCGTGCAGGCGGGCACCTCCCACCACCTCGGCACGTCGTTCGCCGAGGCGTTCGACCTCTACTACACCGACGAGGACGAGGACGAACAGGTCGCCCACACCACCTCGTGGGGGCTCTCCTGGCGCGCGCTCGGCGCCCTCATCATGACCCACTCCGACGACCAGGGTCTCGTCCTCCCCCCCACCGTCGCCCCCGAACAGGTCGTCGTCGTCCCCATCTGGCAGGCCGACACGCAGGAGAAGGTGCTCGACTACGCCGAGTCGATCGCCGAGGAACTCGAATCCGACGGCGTCCGGGTCGAACTCGACGACCGAGACGAGCGCAACCCCGGTTTCAAATTCAACGAGTGGGAACTGAAGGGCGTTCCCGTCCGCTTCGAGATCGGCCCGAACGAAGTCGACGACGAGGTGGTCACGGTCGTTCACCGCCCCGACGGCGAATCGAAGGAGGTCCCCCGCGAGGACATCGCCGAGACGGTGCGCGAGGAGTTCGACGAGGTGTACGCGAAACTGTACGCCACCGCCGAGGAGAACCTCGCGGAGAACGTCCGCGAGGCGGACTCGCGCGCCGACATCCTCGGCACCATCGGTCAGCACGGCGGCTACGTGAAGGCGCCGTGGTGCGGCGACGAGGACTGCGAGACGGAGATCAAAGACCAGTTGGCCGCCGAGATAGTGATGGTCCCCCTCCGCGACGAGGAGGCGGAGATACACGACGGCGAGGACTGCGCCGTCTGCGGTGAGGACGCCGAGGAGACGGCGTACTTCGCCAAGTCCTACTGAACCCGCACAGACCGTCGTTTCGGCTTCCCGTCTCGACCGCGACGCCGGCGGGTTATCACCCATCTCGACGGTCCGCCAAGAGTTGATTTCGATATTCTTTGAATTGATTGAGTACGTGAAATAAGCGATTTCCCGGCCAATAATCCCTTACGAACTCCGCGGGAACGTTGGAACGCGATGGCACGAACTAACTTCACAGACGACGACCGGAACAAGGACGTTGTAACGGCGGACGGAACACGCATCGGAACGGTCCACGACGTGAACGACGGCCGCGCGACCGTCGACCGCGACAACGACAGCGACGGCCTCACGGACAAACTGAAGGACATGCTCGGTTGGGGCGACGACGACTCCAACGAACTCCGCGACGAACACGTCGACTCCTACGACGACGACCGCATCCGACTCCGACGCCGCGTCTGAGGCCGACGCCCGAACGTCGTCCGAACGCCGCCGTCCGAACCCCGCCTTTTTCCGATCGCCCGTCGTCCCCGTCGCTCTCCGTTACGTTCGAACGAGCGCACAGCCGACGGCGTCCGATTCCTTATACAAAGACCGTTTACAATAATATGTCCTAATATGTGATAAACATACCCTTATTCCTTCAGGAAAACTCGTTTAAACGGAGCTCCGAAAGTGAGACATATGACCAAGCCACATAGAGACACCCCTGCGAAATCGGCCGGGTTAGCGGACCCGACCGACGAGCGTTCGAACTGTGGGGTCGGAGCCGTAATCGACCTCGACGGCGGAACCAGTCACGAAACCGTTGCCGACGGACTCGAACTCCTGATCAACCTCGAGCATCGAGGCACCACCGGTGCCGAGGAGGACACGGGCGACGGGGCGGGCATCATGATACAACGTCCCGACGAGTTCTTCGACGCCGTCGTCGACGCCGAATTACCCGAAGAGTACGCCGTCGCCTCCGTCTTCATGCCGACCGAAGACGCGGAGCGAGAGACGCTGGCCGAGGTGTTCGAGCGGGAACTCGGCGCGCACGGACTGGACGTGTTCCACTGGCGGGACGTCCCGACGGACAACTCCGAACTCGGACAGACCGCCGTCGACTCCGAACCGGACGTCTGGCAGGCGTTCGTCGCTCCGAGCGGCGAGATGGACGCCGACGAGTTCGACCGCGCGCTGTACGTCGGACGACGGGCCGTCGAGAACGCCGTCGATGACCTCGACTCCCCCGGCGCGGGCCGGTTCTACATCTGCTCGCTGTCGCGGAAGACGCTCGTCTACAAGGGTCTGCTCAAGGGCGACCAACTCGCCACCTACTACCCGGACCTGCAGGACGAGCGCATGAAGACGACGCTGACGCTCGTCCACGAGCGGTTCTCGACGAACACGCTGGGCGCGTGGCATCTCGCGCACCCGTACCGAAACGTCGTCCACAACGGCGAGATAAACACCATCCGTGGCAACGTCAACTGGATGCGCGCGCGGGAGACGGACCTCGAACATCCCGCCTTCGGCGACGACTTAGAGGAGGTCACGCCGGTGACGAGAGCCGACCAATCGGACACCGCCTCCGTCGACAACGTCGTCGAACTGCTCCTCCGCGGCGGCCGCGAACTCCCGCACGTCCTGCGGATGCTCATCCCCGAGGCGTACCACGGCGACGACTCGATGGCTCCCGAACGGCGGGAGTGGTACGACTACCACGCCTCGCTGGTCGAACCGTGGGACGGTCCCGCCCTCGTGGCCGCCACCGACGGCGACCGAGTGGCCGCCGTCCTCGACCGCAACGGCCTCCGCCCCTGCCGGTACGACGTGACCACCGACAACCGCCTCGTCATGGCCTCGGAGGTGGGCGCACTCGACACCGACCCCTCCGAAATCCGCGAACGCGGCCGGCTCCAACCCGGACAGTTGTTCGTCGCCGACCCCGATGAGGGCCGCGTCATCCCCGACGAGGAGGTGTTCGACTCGCTGACCGACGGGAAGTACGGCGAGTGGATCGACGCCGAGCAGCGTCGGATGGACGAACTGGCCGACACCGAGGACTACGCGCCGCAGGACCGCGTCGAGGACCTCCGCGCCCGACAGGCGGCCTTCGGCTACACGACCGACCAACTGAACCACCTCATCGAACCGATGGCGCGCGACGGGAAGGACCCGGTCGGGTCGATGGGCGACGACACGCCGCTGTCGGTGCTCTCGGACTTCGACCGACCGCTGTTCACCTACTTCAAACAACTGTTCGCGCAGGTGACGAACCCGCCGCTGGACTACATCCGCGAGGAACTCGTCACCTCCATGGAGTCGCGTCTCGGCGGCCAGCGGAACCTGCTCGACGAGACGTCGGAACACGCGCGGCAACTCATCCTCGACTCGCCGATCATCTCCGACGCGGAGACGGCGACCATCAAGGACCTCGACGGCGAGATGTCCTCGGTCGTCGTGGACATCACCTTCGAGACCGACACGTCGCTCCGCGACGCGGTCGAACGCGTCCGCGACGACGCGAAGGACGCCATCGCCGACGGCGCGGACATCGTCGTGCTCTCGGACCGGAACCTCGGTCCTGACCGCGCCGCCGTCCCGAGTCTGCTCGCGACGGGCGCGGTCCACCACAGTCTCGTCCGCAACGGCATGCGGAACCGCGCGGGACTCGTCGTCGAGTCCGGCGAACCGAGCGAGGTCCACCACATGGCCACGCTCATCGGCTACGGCGCGGGCGCGGTGAACCCCTATCTCGCCTACCAGACCATCGGCGACATCGTCGCCGGCCCCGACGGCGCCGACGAGGAGGAGTCCATCGCCGCCTACACGAGGGCGCTCGAAGACGGCGTGCTGAAGACGATGGCGAAGATGGGCATCTCCACCGTCGCCTCCTATCAGGGCGCGCAGATATTCGAGGCGGTCGGCCTCGACTCGGACTTCGTCGCGGAGTACTTCGAGGGCACCGAAATCCGCACCGAGGGCATCGGCATCGACGTGATAGAGCAGGACCTCATGACCCGCCACGCCGTCGCCTACGGCGCGGACCCGGACCTCCAACACCAAGGCGAGTTCGAGCATCGCTCGAACGGCATCCACCACCAGTGGAACCCGAAGACGGTTGGAACGCTCCAGCAGGCGGTCCGCTCGGGCAACTACGAGAAGTATCAGGAGTTCGCCGACCTCATCAACGACCAGACCAAGGAGCTTCAGACCCTCCGAGGGCTCTTGGAGTTCGACTCCGACCGCGAGTCGGTACCGGTCGAGGAGGTCGAACCCGTCGAGGACATCGTCGAGCGTTTCTCGACGGCGGCGATGTCGCTCGGCAGCCTCTCGCCCGAGGCCCACGAGAACAACTCCATCGCCATGAACCGCATCGGCGGGAAGTCCAACTCCGGCGAGGGCGGCGAACCGCCGGAGCGGTTCGGCACGGAGAAAGAGTGCAACGTGAAGCAGGTGGCCTCGGGCCGCTTCGGCGTCACGAGCCAGTATCTCTCCTCGGCCGACGAGATACAGATCAAGATGGCGCAGGGCTCGAAGCCCGGCGAGGGCGGCCACCTGCCGGGCAAGAAGGTCAACGAGATGATAGCGCACGTCCGCTTCGCCACGCCGGGCGTCGGCCTCATCTCGCCGCCGCCGCTGCACGACATCTACTCCATCGAGGACCTCAAACAGCTCATCCACGACCTGAAGGCCGCCAACCCGGACGCCGACATCAACGTCAAACTCGTCTCGGAGGCGGGCATCGGCACCATCGCCGCGGGCGTGGCGAAGGCGAACGCCGACGTGGTCCACATCTCCGGACACGACGGCGGCACCGGCGCCTCGCCGAAGACGTCCATCAAGAACGCGGGCCTGCCGTGGGAACTCGGCCTCGCGGAGGCCAACCAGATGCTCCGGGCGACGAACCTGCGCTCGCGCATCCGCGTCACCGCCGACGGCGGGATGAAGACCGGCCGCGACATCGCCGTCGCCGCCCTGCTGGGCGCCGAGGAGTACGTGTTCGGCACGGCGTCGCTCGTCACCTCCGGGTGCGTGATGGCCCGGCAGTGTCACGAGAACACCTGTCCGGTCGGCGTCGCCACCCAGCGGGAGGACCTGCGGAAGCGCTTCCCCGGTCAGCCCGACCACGTCATCAACTACATGACGTTCATGGCGCAGGAGTTCCGCGAGATAATGGCCGAACTCGGCTTCACCTCGGTCGACGAGATGATCGGTCGGCCGTCGCTGCTCGCCCAACGCGAGACCGACCACGAGAAGGCGAAGCATCTCGACCTCTCGTCGGTGCTCGCCGAACCCGCCTCGGGCGCGCGCTACCGGACGGAGTCCCAGGAGCACTCCGACGTCGCCGACCAGATAGACCACGAACTCATCAAGCAGGCCGAACCGGCCCTCGAAGACGGCAAACCGGTCCAGATTCGACGCGAACTGTCGAACGTTGACCGCGCCGTCGGCGCGATGCTGTCGAACGAGATATCCGACCGCTACGGCGGCGAGGGTCTCGCGGACGACACCATCCGGTGTGAGTTCTCCGGCGTCGCCGGCCAGTCGTTCGGCGCGTTCCTCGCGAGCGGCGTGACGATGCGCCTCTCGGGGGCCTCGAACGACTACGTCGGCAAGGGGCTCTCCGGCGGAAAGGTCGTCGTCACGACGCCCGAAACGGCCGCCTACGAGGCAGACGAGAACGTCCTCATCGGCAACGTCGCCTTCTACGGGGCGACGCAGGGCGAGGCCTACATCAACGGCGTCGCGGGCGAGCGGTTCTGCGTCCGCAACTCCGGCGTAAAAGCGGTCGTAGAAGGCGTGGGCGACCACGGCTGTGAGTACATGACCGGCGGCGTCGTCGCCGTCCTCGGCGACACGGGCCGGAACTTCGCCGCGGGGATGTCCGGCGGCGTTGCGTACGTCTACGACCCCGACGAGGAGTTCGAGGCGAAGGCGAACACCGGCATGGTCTCGCTCTCGGAGGACCTCGACGACTCCGACGAGGCGATGCTGCGCCGCCTCGTCGAGAACCACGCCGAGTACACTGATTCCGAGCGCGCGGCGCGTCTGCTCGACGAGTGGGCGAGCGTCGTCGAGGACTTCGTGAAGGTGATGCCCGACGCCTACGCGGGCATCATCGACGAACGCGAGGACGCCGACGTGCGCCGCGAACTACCCGAGTCTGCCTCGACGGCCTCCGCCTCCGGCGACTCCGGCACCGTCGCGCAGACCAGCGACGACTGAGCGGAACGAGTCGGGACGACGCGACGCCCTCCCCGATTCCCGGTAGCCGACACCGGCTTCTCACACACTTTTGGCGGCGGCCCGCCGAGTCGGGAGCATGACCGACACCGCACTCGTCGTCGGCGGGACGCGCTTCATCGGCCGCCACGCCGTCGAGGACCTGTTGGACCACGGCTACGAGGTGGCGATTTTCAACCGCGGAAACCACGAGAACCCCTTCGCGGACGACGAACGCGTGACGCGCGTGGAGGGCGACCGAACGGACGACACGGACCTGAAGACCGCGAAACTCTCCGTCGAACCCGACGTCGTCATCGACTGCGTGGCGTACTACCCGGCGGACGTGGAGGCCGCGGTGGAGATATTCTCGGACGTCGACGCCTACGTCTACATATCCAGCGGGGCGGCGTACGGACGCGAGGAGATACCCAAGCGCGAGGGCGAGACGCCGCTGTGCGAGTGCACGCCCGACCAGGCCGCGGACGACTCCGACGAGACGTACGGCCCGCGGAAGGCGGAGGGCGACCGAATCGTCTTCGAGGCGGCGACCGAGGGCGTGAACGCGATGTCCGTCCGCCCGTGCATCGTCTACGGCCCGCACGACTACACCGAACGACTGGACTACTGGATCAACCGGGTCGAAGAGTACGACCGACTCGTCGTCCCCGGCGACGGGACGAACCTCTGGCACCGCGCGTACGTCGGGGACGTGGCCAGTGCGCTCAGAATCGTCGCCGAACGCGGCACGCCCGGGGAGGCGTACAACGTCGGCGACCGGCGACTCGCCACCTTGGAGGAGACGGTCGACCTGATAGCCGAGGCCGCCGAGGAGTCCGTCGACGTCGTCCACGCCGGCGAACGGGAACTCGCGGCCGCCGGCCTCGCCTCCGAGGAGTTCGTCCTCTATCGGGACTACCCGCACGTCATGGACACGAACGAACTCGCCGACCTCGGCTGGGAGTCGACGCCGCTGGACGAGGCGATGGCCGCGACGGTCGACGAACACCGCAAGTCGGACCGCGACGGCGCCGAGTGGGACCCCGGCCGCGACGCCGAGGAGTCGGTGCTGGAGATTCTGGATACGCTATAAAAGCACACGGCGGTCGCTGCGACCGCGGCGCGCGACGGGAGGGGAGGCCGGTCGCTCAGGCGTCGCCGAACTCGTCGTGGTCCATGCCGGGGACCTCCTCCTCCAACCACTCGCGGAACCACTTCACGCGCTTGAGACGCTGGTAGGCGATGCTCTCGGCGGCGTCGCTCTCGACTCGCTCCGTCGCCGCGCGGCCCCGTTCGAGGACGCGTTCGACCATCTCGGAGGCGTCCATGTGCGTCCGCGCCTCGTAGCCCATCCGGAGGAGCATCAGCACGGTGCCGTTGGCGCCGACCTTGTCGAGGATGTCCGCTTCGATGAGACACCGCGTCTCCATCGTCACGTCGGCAAGCGAGCCCTGATAGGAGTGGTCCTCGACGACCTGACAGACCTGTTCGACGAACGACTGGGGGAACTCCCCGTGCGTCGCGAGATACTCGCGGGCGACGCGGGCGCCCTCCTCGGCGTGTTCCTCCTGTTCGGCCTCTAACTTCGCGATGTCGTGAAACAGCGCGGCGACGCGGACGACGTCCTCGTCTGCGCCCTCGCGTTCGGCTATCTTCGAGGCCAAGTCGACGACGTTGAGGATGTGGTTGAAGCGGTATTCGGCGCTGTGCCACGGGTACCACCGCATGCGGCCGCCGTCCTCCTCGTTTTCGACGCTGGCCGAGAGGTAGTCGCTGACGAACCGCTTCATCTCCTCGAACTCCTCCTCGGAGACGGGCGATTCCTTTATCTCAACGCCCACGACGCCACCCCCGTTGGAGCGACGAGCGGAGTATTCGAACGTTCGCGTTCGCATTCATTACCCGAATCAATGGCTGTTCGGCTCTTAGGCGTTACGACGAGCGAAAATCAGTGTCCCCGAGACGCGCGGCGTGCGACCGACCGACGCGGAACCGAAACGCTCTGTACCGCCCGCGGCCGTACATCGCGGTATCAGATGTCTAGCGAACCGCTCTACTTGGAGGACACCACGCGTCGGACGTTCGAGGCGACGGTCGAATCGGTCGCCGGCGACAGGGTCGTCCTCGACCGGACCTGCTTTTATCCCACCGGCGGGGGGCAACCGCACGACACCGGCCGACTCCGGGACGAGGCGGGTCGAGAGTGGCACGTCACGGACGTGACGAAGAAGGGCGACGTCCTCCACGCACTCGACGGCGACCCGCCGGACCCGGGCGCCGCCGTCACCGGCGAGATAGACTGGGAGCGCCGGTACGCGCACATGCGCTACCACACGGCCCAGCACCTCCTCTCGGCGGTCCTTCTGGAGTTCTACGACGCCGAGACCACGGGCAACCAACTGTACGAGAACCACGCGCACCTCGACTGCGCCTACGAGCGGTTCGAGCGGTCGGACCTCGACCGAATCGAGGCGCGCATGAACGAACTCGTCGAGGAGACGCGGCCGGTGCGGTGGTACGCGCTCGACCGCGAGGCGGCCGAGGCGTCGCTGGACCCCGCGCGGACGCGCATCCACCTGCTCCCCGACTCCATCACCGAGGTTCGCATCGTGGAGGTAGGGGGTGCGAGCGTCGATTCGGACGCGGAGAGCGTCGGTGTCGACATCGGCGCCGACGCGCCGTTCGACCGGACCGCGTGCGCCGGGACTCACGTCGCCGACACCGGGGAGATAGGGTCCGTGGACGTGACGGGCCGCCGGACGCAGGGGTCGGCCGAGGAGCGAATCGAGTTCGTCCTGCGCTGAGTGGCCGCCGAGTGCGGCCGCTGTCGCGGAGATGACGGGGGAGCGATTCGCGGACCGGCACGGGGACCACGCGGGACGCTGACCGACGGCGGTTGACGGGAGCTAGGAGTAGAACGGCGAGGGGTCGTAGTCGGGGCCGACGCAGACGCGGAGCGAGCGGGGGCGGGTGTACAAGACGAGTTCGCTGTCGGAGTGGGGTTCGCCGTCGAGGCTGAAGTCGATCGTCTCCTCGTCGGCCGTGCGGATTTCGAGTTGGCTCGCCCGCACGTGGAAGACGTTCTTCGTCTCCTCGCCCAGCACGCGTTGTGTGAGCGCCTCGACGACCATCTCCGACGTCGGCATCTGCTCGATGATGACGACTTCGAGGTGGCCGTCCTCGACGTTCGCCTGCCCGCCCTCCTTGGCGAACCGGCGGATGTTCCCGACGAGGACGCAGATGGCCTCGCCGGACCACCGGGTCTCCTCGCCCTGCGAGACGGCGGTCAGATCGACGTGCAGACCGTCGAACGCCGCCATCTCCTGGAGACCGGCGACGACGAACGCCATCGAACCGAACCGCTCTTTCAGTTCGTCGGAGGTGGCGATGCTCGCGTCCGCGAGAAGGCCGGCGATACAGGACATCGGGAACAGTTCGCCGTCGGCGACACCGAGGTCGATTCGCCGCCGCGCGCCCGTCTCGACCACGTCGAATCCCTGCTCGATGCTCCGGACGCCGAGGTTGTTCGCCACGACGTTCTCGGTTCCGACCGGGAGGGGCACGACGGTTACCCGGTCGAGGGCGTCCTCGTCGTCGAGGCCGTTCACGACTTCGTGGAGAGTGCCGTCCCCGCCGGCGACGGCGACCAGGGTGACGTCGCCCGTCGCCGCCTGTTGGGCAAGTTCGGCCGCGTGACCCTCGTAGTCGGTCTTTCGAACCCGATAACCGCACTCGGCCGCGAGTTCGCGGACCTGTCCGGCGTGGTCGGCCGTCCCGCTCACCGGGTTGAGGATGACCCACCGCTCCCGGTCCGTCTGCGGCATCGCGCCGACGACAGGTTCGTCGACCGTCGTCTCCGCCGTGTGCTTCATACGTAGCCGTTCGTCGTTCAGGCGTAACAAACTGTTCGCTCGAACGGGGGAACGGCGGGCGACGGCGGACCGGTCGGACGGAGCGGAACGTGTCGGGACGTGACTGACTCGGAGTTCACTCTTCTCTCGCGGACTCGTCGCCGTTCGTCCTCGCTTCGGTCGGACAACACGGTTTCGGAGGGATTCGCCCCGCGAAGGCGCTCACCGTCTCGGTTGTGAGTGCGGTAGACTATCCGCTCTCGAAGTGCGTTTTCGTTCAGACAATAGTCCCGGGCGGATTCGAACCGCCGTCAATGGCTCCAAAGGCCATTATGATTGGCCACTACACCACGGGACTTCACTTCGCTCGTCCCGTGTACCTCGCAGTTCCGTCGGAACTGCTCACCACCACGGGACTCCTCGTCACCGAAGACGACAGTCGATACTCTTCGTGCGAGCTTTGAAAAGCCATCGGGTTCGGCCCGCCGTCGTCACCCGGTGTCAGTCCGCGCCGACGCCCGGGGGACGGTCGACGGAGAACCCGCCGCACTCCGGACAGACATGATACTGAACGTCGTAGGCGGTCCCACATCCGCGGCAGACGTACGGGAACTCGGGATTCCCCATCGACTCCGTCCGATCGCCGGGTCCCACACCGGCGAGTCGGAGGAGACGTCCGATAGCCTTCGTTCCTACCATGTCCGTCTGTCGCGGGTCAACCGTCTTAACGCTTCGTCATCGTTTCCGCGTTAATCCGCCTATATCCGGTCCATTCGTCCGATAGGTTTTAGTCGGCCGGGCGTTCTTCGACTTCGGCCACCTCGAGATAACAGCACGCGTCGGTCTCGGGGTCGAAGCAGTCGGGGCACTCGTCGTTGCGGTCGATGATGGTGTCGAGTCGGTCGGCGACGATGTCGTCGATGACGGGTTCGAGTTCGCGCGCCTCCGCGCGGAACTCCTCGACGTCGAGCACGTTCGCGAGGAACCGCTCGATGATGCAGTAGGTCTTGAGCGCGTCGCGCGCCCGGACGATGCCGTCGTCGGTGAGGCGGACGCCCTTGTACTTCTCGTGCTCGGCGAGGCCGCGGTCCTCGAGTTTTCCGATCATCTCGTTCGCGCTCGCGGGACTCACGTCGAGCATGTCCGCGAGCGCGCCGGTCGCTGCCGGGCCGTCTTCCATCTCCTGTAGGAGGTAAATCGCCTTTACGTACTGGTCTGCGGTGTTCATCGAAATCCTCCGCGTCGCTGCGTTCGGCTCATTCACGCGTCTCCATGATTCGGGTCACTGATTCGACGCCCTCGGCCTCCTCCTCTCGAATCTCGGTGAGCAGGCGGACGAGGTGTTCTCTGTCGACGCTGAACTGCGCCTCGCTGGCCGAGATAGCGTCGATGAGGTCGTCGTAGAACTTGTACGCCGTCTCCTCGTTGCACAGTTGGTCGTAGAGGACGCCGTCGAAATCCTCGGGTTCGGTGTTTCCGTACTGCGCCTCCACGAGCGTCTCGATGTCCTCGAACGGGATGCTCTCGGCGTCGAGGTCAGCGATGATACCCTCCAGGCGGTCGCGGTGCTCCGCGGACTCCTCGACGGCGTGTTCGAGCAGTTCTTCTATCTCCTCGTCGGATTCGCGCTCGTCGTCCGCGAGCGACTGGTAGTGGTGGTGCGCCCGCGCCTCGACCACTTCCTCCAAGACGATGCCGATCTGGAGGAGACGGGCGAGTTGGTGGTCTGAGGTGACGCGGCGGCCGACGCTCATACGGTCACCTCGGGCGCGTGCGATACTCTGTCGTTCATACACGTTCGCAGGGTTGTGACCGACTTAAGCGGTTCCCTCCGGTCGTCGCGGGGTGGTCGCGTCCGTCTCCGGACCTCCCGCTGAACGGCGCCGCGATTCGGGGCGGCGGCGGCGGTGACTACGGCAAAAGTGACGTATCCCCCGTTGGAACGGGACGGTATGGCGAATCCGGACTGGTACCGCGACGCGATAATTTACTCCATCGACGTGAAGACGTTCAACGACTCCGACGGGGACGGCTGGGGGGACCTACGGGGCCTCATCGACCGCCTCGGCTACATCGAGCAACTGGGGGTGGACTGTCTGTGGCTTCGGCCGTTCTACCCCAGTCCCATCCAGGACAACGGCTACGACGTCTCCGATTACTACGCCGTCGACCCGAAACTCGGGTCGCTGGGCGACTTCGCGGACCTCCTCGAACGGGCGCACGAACGCGGCATCCGGGTGCTCATCGACATGGTGTTCAACCACACCTCCGACCAGCATCCGTGGTTCAAGCGCGCGCGGCGTGACCCCTACTCGAAGTACCACGACTACTATCTCTGGACCAGCGACATCGACAACGCCCAGAAGCGCGGGAACATCTTCCCCGACTACGAGGACGGCGTCTGGACGTACGACGAGGTGGCAGAGAAACACTACTACCACCAGTTCTACCACTTCCAACCCGACCTCAACGTGGCGAACCCCGCCGTGCAGAAGGAGATATTCGAGGTGTTGGAGTTCTGGCTCGATTTGGGCGTCGACGGCTTCCGCATCGACGCCGCGCACCCGATGACGATGCCGAAGGGGCACAACGGCTCCAAACTGTCCGACCCGATGGACCTGTTCAAGCGGATGCGCTCGCGGGTGCACGAGAAGAAGGACGACGCCGTCCTCCTCGCCGAGGCCGACGACCAACCGGACGAACTGGCGTACTACTTCGGCGGCGGCGACTCCTTCGATATGATGTTCAACTTCGTCCTCAACGCCCACCTCGTCTACGGCGTCGGCGTGAAGGACACCTGGCCCCTCCACCGCGCCTTGGAGGTTCTCCCCGACATCTCCCACGTGGGCCACTGGGCGAACTTCCTCCGCAACCACGACGAGTGGAACCTCCTGAAACTGCCGTGGGAGGCGATGGACCACGGTCGGCAGTTCTTCGGCGACGAGGACGGCAGTTCCTGGATATTCGGCCGCGGTCACCGCCTCCGACTCGCGGACCTGTACGACGGCGACCACGACCGAATCGCCCTCGCCAACAGCCTCATGTTCTCGATGCCCGGGACGCCCGTCATGCTCGCGGGCGACGAGATAGGAATGGGTGCGAACCTCTCGCTGCCCGAACGCGAGGCCGTCAGAACGCCGATGCAGTGGTCCGACAACGCGAACGGCGGATTCTCGACGGCCGACCCCGCCGAACTCGTCAACCCCGCGACGAGCGAGGGGGGGTTCGGCTACGACGAGATCAACGTCGCCGACCAGATGGTCGAACCGAACTCCCTGCTCCGGCGCATCGAGCGCATCGTGGACGCCCGGCGCCTCTGCTCGGAAATCGGGACGGGCGACCTCACGGTGCTCGACGTGCCGCCGAAGGAGGTGTGGGTCCACCGCCTCACGAAGGGCAGCACCGTCCTCCTCACCGCGCACAACACCGCCGACGAGTCCCGCGAGGTCACCGTCGAGTTCGAACCGCCCGCGGACGCCTGCACCCGCGTCGTCGGCCCCGGCGAGTACCGCGTCGAGGACGGACAGTGCACGTTCTCGCTCGACGCCTGCGACTACGCGTGGGTGCGCGGCGACCGGAAGGGAGAGCGGGTGCCGCTGGGTCGACCCTGACGGCCGTCTCAACCGGTCCGCGTCGTCATCGCCGTCCCCGCCGCTGTCGGGTCGGAACACCGCAGGGACAGAGAAAACAAAAATTCGCAGAGGTCCGCACAGAGAACGCAGAGAGCGCGCCTACCGCAGGCGCGCGGAGATGAGTTCTTCGAGGTCCTCTCGGAACTCATCGACCGCAATTTCGTCGAGGACGGGCACGAAAAAGCCCTCCACGAGCATGTTGCGGGCCTGCCGCTCCGGCACCGACCGCGAGGTCATGTAGAACAGGTCCTCTTGGTCGACCTGACCGACCGTCGCGGAGTGGGAGGCCTCGGTGTCGTGGTTGTGGATGATGAGCTTCGGCGACGCGTCCGCCTCGGACTCATCGGAGAGCATCAGCGTGTTCTCCCGCTGGTACGAGGAGGTGTTCCACGCGTCGCGGCCGACGTCCTGGACGCCCTCGTACACCGAGCGCGCCTCGTCGTCGAGGACGCCGCGGGTCACGAGGTCGGCGGTCGTGTTCTCGGCCTGGTGCCAGACGCGGGCGTTGAGGTCGAGGTGCTGGTCCTCGTGGCCGAAGAACGCGCCGACGATCTGCGTCTCCGAGGAGTCGCCGTTGAGTTCGGTCTCGACGTCAGAGCGCGTGAGCCGAGAGCCCATGTTGCCCTCGATCCAGTTGATGGTACCGTACACGCCGGCGTCGCCGCGCTTGAGCGTGTAGTGGTACGTGTCGTCGTCGAGGTTCTGCAGCGAACCGTACTGGACGTAGGAGTTCTCGCCCGTCGCGACTTCGACGAGGTTCGAGAAGTACCGGTCGCCCTCGGTCTCCGCACCGCTCTCGATGCGTTCGAGAATCGTCACGGAGGAGGACTGCTCGGTGACGACGAGCGTGTGGCTGAACAGCGACTTCGAGTTCATCTCCGCGCGGACCTTCACGTCCTCGGCGTCGACGCCCTCGGGCACGTAGATGAACGTCCCCGTCGTGAACAGCGCCGTCGACAGCGCGGTGAGGTAGTTCGACTCGGGGTCGAGCGTCGCCCCGAAGTTCTCTTCGAGCACGTCGCCGAACTCCTCGAACGCGTCGGTGAACGGGAGGACGTGGACGCCCTCGTCGGTGACGCGTTCGGTCTCGTCGGACTGGTTCAGCGGGTCGACGAGCTCTTCGTAGTCGAGCGATTCGAGGTCCGTCCAGCGGCGACCGGGCGTCTGGATGACGTCCGGGAGGTCGACCTCTTCGAGCGCTTCGAGCGCGTTCAGACGGGTCTCGAGGAGCCACTCGGGCTCGTCGCGCCCGTCGGATATCTCTCTGACCGTCTCCTCCGAGAGGCTGGCTGGTAGCTGCGCACTCATATTACCCGAGGCTACCCTCCATCTCCAGTTCGACGAGGCGGTTCAGTTCGACCGCGTACTCGATGGGCAGTTCCTCCGTGATGGGCTCGATGAAGCCCGAGACGATCATCTGCTTGGCGTCGTCGTCGTCGAGGCCGCGCGATTGGAGGTAGAAGATGTCCTCGTCGCCGATTTTTCCCACGGTCGCCTCGTGAGCCACGTCGACGGTGGACTCGTTGATCTCCATGTACGGCATCGTGTCCGAGGTGGACTCGTTGTCGAACATCAGCGCGTCACACTCCACTGCGGTCGAGGAGTTGCGCGCGCCGTCGGAGATGTGGACGAGGCCGCGGTAGTTCGTCCGGCCGCCGTCCTTCGAGATGGACTTCGACTCGATGGTCGACTTCGTGTCCGGCGCGTTGTGGTAGACCTTCGCGCCGGTGTCGATGTTCTGGCCCTCGCCCGCGAAGGCGATGGTGATGTGGTTGTCGGAGGCGCCGCGGCCCTTCAGGATGGTCGCGGGGTACAGCATCGTCGCCTTCGACCCCATGGAGCCGGAAATCCACTCCATGCGGCCGTTCTTCTCGACGATGGCGCGCTTGGTGTTGAGATTGTACGTGTTCTTCGACCAGTTCTGCACGGTCGAGTACTGCACGTGGGCGTCCTCGCCGACGAACACTTCGACGCCGCCGGAGTGGAGGTTGAACGCCGAGTACTTCGGCGCCGAGCAGCCCTCGATGTAGTGGACCTCGGAGCCCTCCTCGGCGATGATGAGCGTGTGCTCGAACTGACCCATGCCTTCCGAGTTCATGCGGAAGTACGCCTGCACGGGCATGTCGACCGTCGTGTCCTCGGGGACGTAGACGAACGACCCGCCCGACCAGATGGCGCCGTGAAGCGCGGCGAACTTGTTGTCGCTCGGGGGGACGCACTTCGTCATGAAGTACTCCTTGACGAGGTCTTCGTGCTCTTGGACCGCCTGGTCCATGTTCATGAAGACGACGCCCTTGTCCTGCCAGCGCTCCTGCATGTTCTGGTAGACGACCTCGGACTCGTACTGGGCGCCGACGCCCGAGAGCGCGTTCTTCTCGGCCTCGGGGATGCCCAGTTTGTCGAAGGTGTCTTTGATCTCGTCCGGCAGGTCCGTCCAGTCGTCGACGCTCCCGCGCGTCTCCACGTCGGGTCGGATGTACGGGACGATCTCGTTGACGTCGACCTCCGAGAGGTCGGGCTGGCCGGGCCAGTCGGTCGGCATCGGCATCTTCTGGAATTGCTTCAGCGCGCGGAGGCGCCGCTTCAGCATCCACTCGGGTTCGTCTTTGTCCTCGGAGATGACGCGAATCGTCTCCTCGGTCAGGCCTTTCTCAGCCTGGAACGACGAATTCTGCTCCTTCTTGAACTCGAAGCGAGCTTCCGTGTCGGTTTCTTTGAGGTGGTTTTGATCTGAACTCATGATGATGTGTAGTTGTAGTTGCGGGCTCGACGCGTATTAGGCTGTCCCGTAGACTTCCTCGCGGACCCAGTCGTACCCCTCGTCCTCGAGCTGCTCTGCGAGCGACGCGTCGCCGCTCTTGGCGATTTCGCCGTCGAGCATGATGTGGACGTGGTCGGGTTCGACGTACTCCAGGATGCGCTGGTAGTGGGTGATCTGGAGGATGCCCGTGCCCTGCTCGTCGCGGAGGGCGTTGATCCCGTTCGAGACGTCCTGCAGGCGGTCGATGTCAAGCCCCGAATCGATCTCGTCGAGCACCGCGATGGACGGTTCGAGGATGGCCGCCTGCAGCACCTCGTTCTGCTTTTTCTCGCCGCCGGAGAAGCCGGCGTTGAGGTAGCGCTGGGCGAACTTCTCGTCCATGTCCAGAAGCTCCATCTTCTCCTTCAGGAGCTGCTGGAACTCGGCGACGCCGATCTCGCCCTCGTCGGCGGGCCCCTCCATCGGGGAGGTCTCGTAGCCGGACTCCTCCTCTTCGGCTTCCTCGTCCTCGTCGCCCTCGAACAGCTCCTCGCGCTCTTCGAGCTTCGCGTTGAGCGCCGTGCGGAGGAAGTTCGTCATCGTGACGCCCTCTATCTCCGCGGGGTACTGGAAGCCGAGGAAGATGCCGAGCGCCGCGCGCTCGTTCGGCTCCAGATCGAGGAGGTTCCACGTGCGCTTGTCCTCGGGTATCTCGACGTCGTCGCCGAACTCGTCGTCCTCCAGGTGCAGGAGGATCTCACCGTCGGTCACCTCGTAGGCGGGGTGTCCCGCGATGACCTTCGAGGTGGTCGACTTCCCGGAGCCGTTCGGACCCATCAGCGCGTGGATCTCGCCCGATTTGACTTCCAGGTCGACGCCACGAAGAATCGTTTCACCGTCGTCCTCCGCGACTTTCGCGTGGAGGTTCTTGATTTCGAGTGTAGCCATTGTTGTCTCGTCGCCTCGTACGAGAACGGAGGGTAGTGCGACGCATAATGGTTACGCATTCGCCACCGCTCGCTTAACGCGAGAGAAAATTTATTTGCTTTTCAGAAAGGGTGTGTTTGGACCGCATCTCGAATCCGGCGACGAGCGAAGCCCGTATTTCCGCCGCCTCCACCCATCGCCGCCACGTGCGCCGCGTTCACATGAAGCTCCCGAGCCCAGTCTGCTGTTGGCCCGACTTTACCTCGTCCCACGACATCCCGAGCGCCTCGATGATGCGGGCGATGGGACCCTCTAACGTCTTCTCCAGCATCGTGTCCCAGGCCACCTCGAACTCCTCGGGCACCTGGTCTTCGTACTCGAAGCAGATGACGTCCGGGTCGCGCTTGAACTGCCCGTACAGGTCATCTCGCTGCGGGTCGAACTCCCTCTCGTCTTCCATCCGGCGGAACCACGAGGGGTGGACCTTCGCGAGGTAGATGCGTTTCGGCTTCGACCCGCGACCGAAGTTCGTCCCGAGGAAGGCGTTGGCGTACAGCGACCCCCGGACCTGTGCGGTGCGCGTGTCGTAGGCGTCGAGGCGCTTGCCGAGACCGCCCGGTATCCCCACCTCGTCCAGCGGGAGGTTCCCCTCCTGGAAGTCGGAGATGACCTCGTGGACGTACTCCTTGATCGTGTCGTTGGACTCCCCGTAGACGATCATCTCGATGACCTCCTTTTGGACCTCCTTCGTGACGGCAGCGATGTCCGAGCGCTTGTACTCGAAGCCGGTGATGTCGATGTCGTCGACGTCCTTGCCCTCCTTCCAGATGATGTGGCCGGCGTAGCGCTTCTTCTTGCCCGCCTGGAAGAACCGTCGATACAGCTTCTCGAACTCGATCTGGAAGCGGTGCTCCTCCCCGCCGTCCAAGTCGACGCCGAGTTGGTCGCGCGCGAACTCGTCGTAGGCGTCGTTGATTCGCTCCTCGATGTCGAACGACTGCTCGATTGCGTCCTCCTTCGAGACGTCGGGGCCGAGTTCGAGCATGACGCTGTCGGTGTCCCCATATGCGACAGAGTAATCCATCTCGTCGGCCGTTCGCTGGGTGAACTCGATGACCTCGCGACCGGTCGCCGTCACGGCGGCGCCCATCTCCTTGTCGTACAGGCGGAAGCGGTCCCAGCCCAGCACGCCGTACAGCGAGTTCATGATGACCTTCACCGCGCTCTGCTGGCGGTCGAACTGCTCGTATGCCGCGCTGCCGGGGTCGTTCTCGTTGCGCAGGCGCTTTTTCTCCTCGCGCTCTTCGAGGAGTTCGTCCACCATCTCCCGAATGATGCCGTCCGGTTCCTTCCGGAAGTGCGTCCCGTTGGGCGCGTGGAACGTCTCGCCCTCGTACGTTTCGGGGTCGACTTTCGTCTCCGGCGACGCGTTGATGGTCACCATGCACATCGGGTACAGCGACTTCAGGTCGAGGACGGTGACGTTCTCCTTGACGCCCGTGATGGGGTCGAAGACGGCGCCGCCCTCGTACTCCTCGGCGTCCTGGCGGCCCTTCGAGGGGAGCGCGAACTCGCCGTGGACCTTGTGCAGGACGTAGATGTCGACGGTGTCACCGGGCGTCGTCGCGTCCTCCAGTTTGCACCCGACGAACGTCCGCACCTCGTCCCAGAAGGCGACGACGTCCTGCTTGCGGTCTATCTCGACGCAGAGTTCCACGTCGCGGACGTTGTACTCGAGCAGTCGCTTCGGGTCCTCCTCCCAGAGGTCGCCGATGCTGCCGGTGTAGCGCTCTTTGCCCACGTCGAGTTCGAGTTCGCCGACGGCGTCCAAGCGATAGGACTCCAACTCGGAGAACTGCGTGCGCTTGTAGGCGTACAGCAGGTCGAACACGACGCGTCCCTTCACGTCGGGGCCGCCCCATCCGCTCCGCCACACCTCACCGATACGGGAGAGTCGGTCGGGGTCCAAGTCGTAGTCGGAGGTCGGATTCACGACGTCCAGTCGGTCGAGGAAGTACGGCATGTCGAAGTCCTCGAAGTTCCAGCCGGTGAGCACGTCCGGGTCCGTCTCCTCGATGTACCGGACGAAGGCGTCGAGCATCTCGCCCTCGCGGTCGAACGCGCGAATCTCGACCTCCGTGGCGTCGTCCAGCGGTTGGTAGTCGCCGAGGTCGGTCGGCGCCTCGACGCCGTCGCCGGCCTCCGGGGCGTTGTAGAGCCACGCGATGTATTCGTCGCGGTAGGAGTCGTGGGAGGTGAGACAGATGATTGGCTCTTCGCCCTCCTCGGGGAACCCCGCGCGGTCGTTCACCTCGATGTCGAAGGTGTTCACGCGCAGGTCGGCCTCGACGTCGATGGGGACGACTTCGTCGTGCGGCACCTGGACGGTGCCGTCCTCGTCGTCGAGGCGGCGCGCGGGGACGCAGATGCCGCTCTGGATGTCCTTGTCGATGAGGAGGCGGTTGGGAAAGAGGATGTCCGCCTCGTAGTGGTCGAACTCGTCGCGAATCTGCCCGACGTCCCGCGGCGTGCGCGTGCAGATTTTCGTCAGGTCCTCGCCGCGGATGCTCTCGTACCCCGCCTCGGTCCGCGTGATGACCGACTTATCGAGGAGGTCGTCGTCCAGCGTGTCGGTCGGCGCGTAGAAGTAGGGCTCGAGCCCGAGCACGCGGATGTGCTCGGTCTCGTTCTCGCGCGTGCGACCGAAGACGTGGACGACCGGGTACTCGTGGTTACCGCTCCCCTCGACGGTGTAGTCCACCTGCGTGACGGCGAGTTCGACGGTGCCGTCGGCGTCGGGGAACCGTATCTCCTCGGCGTCGACGACGTCCGAGACGTGCTGGCTCCCGTTGCCCGCGACGTGTTCGGCCTCGGCCTGCGGCCGCGCGCCGTCGGCGTCGCCGCCACCACCCCAATCGCCGTCCGTGAGGCCTGCCTGCTTCATGCCGACCCGTTCGGCACTCCCGGCTAAAAACCTCGGCTTTTCGCCGTTGTACCCCCGTCTCGGCGACTATCGTTAGCGGCAAAATATATGTCAGGAAAAGAAGGTGCGAATACACAACACATTTAGTGTGTCATCCCATACCATGCTGTACTACCATGACCGACCACGCGAACTCGAAGCGGACGGATCGGTCGCCTGCCGCGCAGTCGTCGGCGGGCGAAGCGAACGGACTCGACGACGTCGAGTCCTACGACATCGACGGCGGAGTCGTCTTCTACGACCCGCAGAACCCGCTCGCGTGGGTTGAGACGACGCGAACAGTCACGCTGAAGGAGTTCGTGTAGGCGGGACGGACACGAACGTCCACCCGGCGCGCCGCGAAACGAACCGCTTTTCGTCACCCCCGCCGTCCCCGCGGACGTGTCGCGCGACTCGGACCCGTGGCCCGACGAGCCGGACGAGGAAAACCCCGAGGAGCGCTGGGGCGACCCCGAGGCGGAGCTATCGAACGTCCCCGCCGTCGACGTCCCGAACTCCGAACCCGACGAGGAGACGCCCATCGACGGCGACCTCCAGCGGGCCTTCTGGGCCACCGTCGTCCTCGTGAACGTCGCCGTCGCGGGCATCAGCATCGGTGCGATGCTCGTCTACTTCCGGGGGAATCTCATCATCGGCGGGGGGGCCGTCGCCGTCGGCGCGTTCGCCCTCGTCCGGGCGTACTACTTCTACCGCGACTTCCGCGAGGGCGACGAGGCCGACGAAACCGAAACCGACGTCGCCGGAACAGACGAGAGCGAAACCGACGAAGCCTGAGCCCGTCCGACCGACCCGAGCGCAACCCCTATTCGTCTCACCGCCCTCCGCTCGACCATGCAGACGGTCCGCGACGGCGACGGCAAGCGCTACCTGCTCGTCAAACGCTCCGGCGACTCCAGTCGCGTCCGCGACCCGGAGACGGGCGAGGAGCGGTACGTCGAGAACGACGACGTGACGTTCGAGGGCGACCCCCCGCTTTCGACCGCGGCGTCGGCCGTCTCGGGGCCCGTCAGGCGGTTGATGACGGCCGTCCACGACGAGCGTTCGCTGGGACTGCTCGTCGAACTGTCCGACCGCGGGGCCGTCTCGGTGGTCGAACTGCTGGAGGCCTACGACCTCTGCGAGTCCGACCTCCACGGCCTCCTCGGGGAGTTCCGCGCGGCGGGGCTCCTCGAAGAGACGACCGTCTACGGCGAACGCGGCTACGCCGCGACGGAGACGACGAAGCGAGCGGTCACCGAACTCCGGGGCGGACGCCGAGCGGAGTAGCCGGCCGTCGGCCCGGCCGTCGACCCCGTCGGCGTCAGTCGTCGGCGAGCGACTCCGCAGCGGCGAGGGCCGCCGCGTCCTCCTGTCGCACCGACGACCGGTTGCTCGTCGGGTCCTTCTCCACCGTCACGAGTTCGTCCGCCGCGTCGACCAGTTCCTCGTCGTGGCTGACGATGATTATCTGTCGGACCCCCAGGTCGCGCATCTCGTCGACGAGGTCCACGAGGCGCGAGACGTGCCCGGAGTCGAGGAAGACGGTCGGTTCGTCGAGGATGAGCGGCGGCATCGGCGCCGCCCCCTCGATTCCCTCCGCGAGGAGGCGGTAGATGGCGCAGCGCAGGGAGAGGTTGAACAGCGCACGCTCGCCGCCGGACAACTGCTCGGGGTCCAACGCGGTGCCGTCCTTCTGGAACACCGTCAGTTCGTACTCGCCGTCGAGGCGGATGCGCGAGTAGGCGTCGTTGCCGTAGACGAGGTCGAACGTCTCGTTCAGCATCCGTTCGAGGCTCTCGACGTTGCGCTGGCGGAGTTCCGCGCGCAGGTCGCCGTACATCGCCTCCAGTTCCTCTATCTCGGTGTGGAGCGATTCGAGGGCGTCGACGCGGGCCGCGAGCTCCTCGCGGTCCTCCCGGAGCTCCTCCAACTGCCGGAGTTCGCCTTTCACGCCCCCCACGTCGCTCTGGAGTTCGTCGCGCTCCTCTCGGAGGGTCGCCAACGCCTCGTCCACCTGCTCGACGTAGTCCGCCGCCTTCTCCTCGCGCTCTCGGGCGTCCTCGACGGTCGATTCGTCCACCTCCTCGGCGAGCGACGAGCGACGCTCGCGCTTCTCGGCCAGCCGCTCCCGGCGCTCGTCGTTCAGTTCGGCGACGTTCTCCCGCCGCTCTTCGAGGCGGTCTATCTCCGAGTGGGTCTCTTCGAGCGCTGAGAGTCGGTCGGAGAGCGCGTCGAGTCGCTCCTCGGCGTCCGCAACCGCCTCCACGTCGGCTTCGAGTTCGACGACGGTCGCTCCGGCCTCCTCGGCCGCCTCCGCCTGCGTCGACGCCGCCGAGCACTTCTCCTCGGCCTCCGCGTCGAGTTCGTCGGCCGTCTCGCGCAGCGACTCGGCCTCGGTTCGGCGCTCCTCGACGGTCTCCTCGGCGTCGTCGATGCGCTCTTCGAACAGGTCCCGACTGCTCCGGAGTTCGCCGACCCTGTTCTCCGCCTCGACCAGTTCCTCCGCTCGCTCGACCTTCGATTCGAGCGTCTCGCGCCGGTCGCGGAGGTTCGACAGCGTCCTCTCTAGCTCCTCGATGCGCTCCTCGTACTCGCCGATGGCGTCGACGTGCGGGGAGTCCTCGACGGGTTGACCGCACTCGGGACACTTGCCCGCGTCGCGGAGTTCCCGCGCCTCCTCGGCCCTGTCGCGGACGTTCTCCAGTTCGGCGTTCGCCTCGGTGAGTCGCTCGCGCACGTCGGCTAACGCCTCCCGAACCTCCTCGCGGTGCGCCGACGCGCCGCCGAGTTCGGCGGGTGCGTCCGCGAACTCGGCTTCGAGGTCGTCGAGTTCTCCTTCGAGCGTCTCCAGTCGCTCTCGCCGCTGTTCGAGTTCGGCCTCGGCCTCCTCTGCGGCGTCGTCTAACTCTTCCGCTCGGGAGCGCTTCTCGGTCGCTCGGGACTCGAACTCCTCGGCGCGTTCGCGGAGCTTCTCGGCCTGGTTCGACAGCATCGTCCGGCGCTGCCGCGCGTCGGTCAGGTCCTCGCGCACCGTCTCCTCCCGGGCGTCGAGTTCCTCGCGCCGGGCCGCGACGGCGTCCGCCGTCGCCTCGTCGAGGTCCGCCTCCGAGCGCAGGTCGTCGATGCGGGCGCGGAGTTCCTCGACTCTGTCCCGCGCCTCGCCGACCTCGCTCCGGAGCGACTCCCGCTTTCGCTCGTCGGCCTCGATGGTCTCGCGCAGGTCGGCGATATCCTCGTCGAGGTCGTCCAGTTCCGCGCGCTTCTCGCGATAGGATTCGAGGACGTCTTGGGCGTCCTCGCGCGTCGACACCGCCCGTTCTCGCTGTTCCTCGTAGTTCGTTATCTTCGCGTCGACCTCGCCGAGCTCGGTCTCCAAGGCGTTCAACCGCGCGTGGAGGTCGGCGTCCTCCTTGGCTTCTATCTGCGAGTCGACCTTCGAGAGGCCGCCGCGCCGTTCGGTCAACACGTCCTCGACGCCGAGGCGGGCGTTGCCCGCGCGGACGCGGTACTCCTCCAGTTTGCCGAGTTGGAGCAGTTCGTCTATCGTGTCCTGCCGCTGGGCCGGCGTCGCGTTGATGAGTTTGTTCACCTCGCCCTGCCGGACGTACGCGCAGTTGACGAACGCCTCGGCGTCCATCCGCAGGAGGTCGGTGACGAACCCGCGCACGTCGCGCGACCCGTCGACGGTCGTCTCTGGACCTTCGAGCACGCACTTTGCGGTCTGGACCCGGTCGCCGGACTTCCGGAGGCGCCGGTCGATGTGGTAGGAGGCGCCGTCGTGCGTGAACCACAACTCGACTTCGGCCTCCTCGGTGCCGGTGGTCATCACGTCCTCCAGCGTCTCGTCCAGCGCGTGCGCGCCGTACAGCGCGAAGAAGCAGGCTTCGAGCAGCGAGGACTTCCCGCTGCCGTTCAGCCCGTGGATCACGGTCACGCCGTCGGTCAGTTCGAGGTCGGTGTCGGCGTAGGGCTTGAAGTTCTGGAGTCGAATCCGGTCGAAGCGCATTTAGAAGTCCTCCATGGTGAACTGGCCGTCCGAGTCGTCGGTGTCGTCGGCGTCGGCGGTGTCGTCGGTGGTATCGGTGTCGTCAGCGGCGTCGGCGGTGTCGTCTCCGACGGTTGCGGTGTCCGTCCCGGTGTCGTCGTCGTCTCCGGCGACATTGGTGACTTCGCCGCCGTCCGTCTCGCCCGAGCCCGCTTCGACGACCTCTGTCTCCGGCGCGTCCTCGGGCGACCGTTCTCCATTTTCGTCCCCGGCAGCCTCGGATTCGGCCTCCCCGGCGTCGGTCCCGGTTCCTGCTGAGTCGGCCCCGTCGTCACCGCTCTCGGCCGGCGAGAACGCCGCGAGGTCGTCCGCCTCGACCAGCGAGTCGACGTGGGTCTTCACCTCCTCGCGGACCTTCGAGTCGGCCGTCTTGCTCGAACGGACCGTCTCCTCCACGTCGCGGGCGGCCGTCGACAGGCCGAGGTCGGTCACGCGTTCGCGCACCGCGTCGTCGGGGTCCGCGAACGAGACGCTCAGTTCCGATTCGGACTCGGTCTGTCGGCGGTCGGTCACGCGGGCGACGAGCGCCCCCCGTTCGGTGAGGAACTCCTCGACGGAGGCGGGCGTCACCGGGTCGCCCTCGCCGGTCAGTTCGACGATGGCGACGGCGTCGGTCACGTCGCGCTGGCGAATCTGCTCGCGGACGCGGTCGGCCCCCTCCCCCTCGGCGAGGTCCACGGAGACGAACACGAACGGTCGCGTCTCCAGCGAGCGCCGGCGGATGTCCACCTCCGCGCCGAACTCGACGAGGTTGTAGCCCCGGGCCTCCGCCTCGGCGGCGCTTGCGCGTTCGGTCGACCCGCAGTACGTCACCCACGTCTCCAGCACGCGTTCGGTGCCCGGCGCGTGGTTGTCGCCGACGAGGAAGGCGTCGAACTCGACGTTCGACTCCCCGAGCACCGTCTCCGTCTGCCAATCGGCGTGGGCGAACGGCGTGAACAGGCCGTGACCGACGAGGGCGGCGTGGGCGGCGTCGTGCGGTTCGAAGTCGTACGTCAACTCGTCGCGGCGCGACTTCGGGACGTGGTCGAGGCCGTAGAAGGCGGTGTCGCCGACGAGTCGGGGTTCGTCTCCGAGGCGTTCGGCGAGGCCGAGGTTCTCGAAGAGGTCCAGCCACTGCCCGCCGCGGGTCGACTCGTGGTTGCCGACGACGGCGAGGAAGGGGATGCCCGCGTCGTCGAGTTCCCTGAGCACCTCGATGGTGCCGAGCAGGTCGCGGAGTTCCGGCCGCCGGTCGTGGAACAGGTCGCCCGCGTGGACGACGGCGTCCACCTCCTCCTCGACGGCGTCTGTGACCACCCGTTGGAAGGCGTCGAGGAAGTCCCGACGCCGTTCGGGCGAGTGGTACTGCTGGTACCCCACGTGGGTGTCCCCGGTGTGTATCACCCGTGTCATCTGTTCGCGGATTGGTCGGTCCGCGGTAAAACGATGTCGTGACCGCGGCGGAAGTGGTCGCGGCCGTCGTCCCCCGGTCCGCCGGAGTCGTCGAACCCCCCGTCTGTGGTCGCCACGCGCTCGGCATCCTCAGGGTCAGAACCGAATGCGCGCCCGGCGGCCGCGTCGAGTCGCCGGAGAGTCGCCAGCGCGCGTCGTCCGGTCGCCGCGACGCGCGTCTCACCGGCCGCCTCGGCGTCGGCCACGGCCCGCGAGAGTTCGGGGAGTCGGCCCGCGCAGACGAACGCCGCGGCGTCGGGGGCGGACGGCGTCGCCGCGTCGGCCTCGGCGACCGTCTCCCGGAACGCCGACCCCGGCGACGGGGGACCGTCGGTCGCCAGCGCTCTGAGCGCGGTGCGGACGGAATCGGGGGAAGGCGCGGGCGCCTCCGGCTTCGAATCGGAGACGGCCGACGGATCCGAAGCGGTTTGAGAACCGTGTGCGGCGGTCGAAGGGGAGGACGAGACGCGGGTCACGGGGCGTCTGGACCCGCGCTCCGGTTTAAATGTTCAGTGTGTAGAGCCGCTTGCGGGCGTCGGAGAAGGAGAACCGCGAGTCGACGACGTCCGCGTCTTCGAGACGCGAGAGGGCGTATCGGACCGTCCGCGGCGGGAGGAGCGTCTCCTCGGCGAGTTGGCTCTGCGTCAGCGTGTCGTCGTAGTCCAGCACTTTCGCCACGAGTTTCGCGCTCGGCGGCATCTCGCGAATCGGTTCCCAGCGGTCGCTCGACCCCTCGTCCGTCCCGACTACCTCGGTGGTGCTCATTCGTACCCTCATCTGGTGGATGTAGCGTAATAATATTTGCTGTATCGAATTATTACCTCTGTGAATTAATTCGGTCGGACGCCCCGGAACGCGACGGGGACAGCGGCCGACAGCACGAAACCGTATCGGCCGCGAGATGGTCAGAAAGGCCGGCTACCCGAAGCCTCTTATGAAACGCTACCCTACAGCAGACGATGACCGACACTGTGGACGACGTCGACCTTCCCTACGAAGAGGACGCGGCGTCGCAGCAGGAGAAAATTCAGGCGCTCCAAGAGCGCCTCGATGTCCTCGAATCTCAGAACGAAGAGATGCGGGACAAGTTGCTGGACGCGAACGCTGAGAACAACAAGTACCAGCAGAAGTTGGAGCGACTCACGCACGAGAACAAGAAGCTCAAACAGTCGCCCCTGTTCGTCGCCACCGTCCAAGAGATAACGGACGAGGGCGTCATCATCAAACAGCACGGCAACAACCAAGAGGCCCTCACGGAAGTCACCGACGAACTGCGCGAGGAGTTAGAGCCCGACTCCCGCGTGGCCGTCAACAACTCTCTCTCTATCGTCAAGCGACTCGACAACGAAACGGACGTGCGCGCTCGGGTCATGCAGGTCGAGCACAGCCCCGACGTGACGTACGCCGACATCGGCGGCCTCGAAGAGCAGATGAACGAGGTCCGCGAGACCGTCGAGATGCCGCTCGAATCCCCCGAGATGTTCGAGAAAGTGGGCATCCAGCCCCCGTCCGGCGTCCTCCTCTACGGTCCGCCGGGCACCGGGAAGACGATGCTGGCGAAGGCCGTCGCCAACCAGACGAACGCGACGTTCATCAAGATGGCCGGCTCCGAACTTGTCCACAAGTTCATCGGCGAGGGTGCGAAACTCGTCCGCGACCTCTTCGAGGTCGCCCGCGAGAACGAACCCGCCGTCCTCTTCATCGACGAGATAGACGCCATCGCCTCGAAACGCACGGACTCGAAGACGTCCGGCGACGCGGAGGTCCAGCGCACGATGATGCAACTGCTGTCCGAGATGGACGGCTTCGACGAACGCGGCGACATCCGCATCATCGCGGCGACGAACCGCTTCGATATGCTCGACCCCGCCATCCTCCGGCCGGGCCGCTTTGACCGCCTCATCGAGGTTCCCAAGCCCAACATGGAGGGCCGCGAGATAATCTTCCAGATCCACACGCGCAACATGAACGTCGCCGACGACGTGGACTTCGCGCGACTCGCCGAGATGGCCGACGACGCCTCCGGCGCCGACGTGAAGGCCATCTGCACCGAGGCCGGCATGTTCGCCATCCGCGACGACCGCACGGAGATATACATGAACGACTTCGTCTCCGCCTGGGAGAAGATTCAGGCCGAGACCGACGACGACGCCGACGCCTCCCGCGCGTTCGCGTAAGTCGGATTCGAGGGCGGAGCGACGCCGACCTCCGGTCGGCGTTTTCGGACGGCGCGACGGAGAGCGCGGAAGCCGAACTTTTCTGTTCGCGGCGTCGTTCAGAGCGCACTGACGACGGCGTACGGCAGGAGAAACAGGACGACGAACAGCAACAGCAGTATTCCGCCGTAGCCGGCGAACGTCCCGAGGGCGGCGCGCCAGGGGGGCGCGTCGGTGTCTACCATACCGCGTCGGTTCCGCGCGCGGGGACTTAACTATCCACCTCGGAGTCTGACTCGGACTCGGATTCGGTTTCGGCGCCGTCCGGGTCGTCGCTCGCCCGCGGGAGCACCACGCGGAACGTCGCCCCGCCCTCCGGTCGGTTCTCCACGGAGACGTCGCCGCCGTACGCCTCGACGATTTCCCGGACGAGGTGGAGGCCGAACCCGGTGCCCGGGCTCTCGAACCCCTTGGCCCCCTTGTCGAACACCCGCGATTCGAGGTCGGGGTCGACGCCGGGACCGTTGTCCGAAACCACGAGCGTCACCGTCTCCCCGTCGACGACGGCGTCGACGGTCACCTTCGGCGTCGGCTTGTCGTTGTGCTGGACGGCGTTGACGAGGAGGTTCTCGACCACCTCGCCGAGCAGTTCGTTCGCCACGACGGTCACGTCCGTCGGCCCCTCGTACGCGAGTTCCGCGTCGGGGTATAGCTCCCGCGTGGCGGTCAGTTTGGCGCGGATACACTCGTCGAGCGAGACGGATTCCAGCATCACCCCGTCCGCCTCGACGATGGCGTTCATCAGCGAGCGGATCGTCTGGACGAGTTCGATCATCGAGTCGGTCCGCTTCCGCGCGGTCGCCAGATGCTCGGCGACGCTCGCGTCGACCTTCTCCTCGACGAACTCCAGGCGAGCGTCCACGACGTTGAGGCTGTTGAGGAGGTTGTGGCGGATGAGCCGGTTCATCAGTTCGAGTCGCTCCCGTTCGTGTTCCAAATCCTCCTCGCGGCGGACGCGTTCGGTGATGTCCTGCGAGAGTATCATCGCGGCTCGAATCTCCTCGCCGCCCTCGTCGTGGACGGGGACCGTGCGGAACTCCACTACTCGGTTCTCGAGGTCGGCTCGGATGGTCCTCGTTTCGCCCGCCAGCGCCGCTCTGAGCGCGTCGTTCACCGGTTCGAGCACCTCCTGCGGGAGGAACGTCACGTCGTCGATGTGTGTGCCCTCGATGTCCCCGGGGTCGAGGTCCGCATCGTCGAAGTTCGACCCCGCCGCGAGCAGGTAGGTGAGGTCGGTGCCGACGAGGGCGACGGCGCCGTTCGGGATGTTCTCCGCGAGCGTCCGGTAGCGTCGCTCGCTCTCGCGGAGTTGTCGGTCCCGCTCGACCGACCGGAGCGCGTGGCCGACGATGGTTCCGAGACGCGAGAGCGCCGTCCGCTCCTCCGCCCCGAACGCGCCGGGGCGCTCGGAGTAGACGTTCAGAACGCCGTACCGGTCGTTCCCGAATCCGACCGGAATCGCCGCCGACGACCGGTAGCCGTACGCCCTCGCGTGGCCGCGCCAGGGGGCGTAGTTCGTGCTCTCGTCGACGTCCTGTACGACCTGCATCTCCCCAGTGAGAAGCGCCTGCACGGTCGGGCCGTCCCGACCGGGTCCGTCGACGTTGAGCCTGATGTTCGCGATGTAGTCCTCGACGCCGGCCTCGCTCCGCGCGACGATGTCGCCCGTCGCCTCGTCCGCCTCGCCGATCCACGCGAACACGTAGGAGTCCGAGGTGGCCAACGCGTCGCAGACGAGGTGCTCTATCTCCGCGCGAGTCGACTGCTTGACCGCGGATTCGGATATCTGTTGGACGAGCGAGTTCAGGTCGTTCAGCGCCGCCAGTCGCTCGCGCTGCGACCGTCGCTCGCGCTCGAACTCGCGGTGGTCGATGGCCGTCGCGAGGATGTTGGCGACGCTCTGGACGAAGTCCACGTCGTACTCCGTGAACGACCGCTCCTCGGTGTCGTGGGTGCCGAGGATACCCCAGGGGTCGTCGACGGGGCCGATGGTCGTGCTGATTCCGCTGACGACGCCGTGGTTGATGAGGAGGTCCGGACCGGAGAAGCGCGTCTCGGTCGCGAGGTCGTCGACGACGACCGGGTTCTCGGACAGCAGAGTGTAACCGGCCTGCGTGTGCTCGTCGTTGGCGACGGACGCCTCGCCGACGTGCCCCGGCTTCCACCCGACGCCCGAGCGGAGGAATAGCTCCCGACCGTCGTCGGTGAGGTCCAACACCTTGCAGTAGTCGTTTCCGAGCGTCTCCGCGACGGCCTCCGTCGCCCGGTCGAACAGGTCGTCTAAGGGCGGATGTTCCAGCGCCAACCGTCCGAGTTCCGCGATCATCTCCTGCTGGTTCGAGCGGTTCTCCAACTCCCGCTGTTTCTCGAAGCGCTCGGTGACGTCCTGGGAGATTGCGAGGCCGGCGAGCACGTCGCCGTCCTCCCCGCGGACCGGGACCGTCCGGAGGCGGTGGACCCGGTCGCCGATGGGAAGCGAGAACGTCCGCGTCTCCCCGTCGAGGGTGGCCCGGTAGTGGGGTTCCACCTCGTCGACCACGTCGGGAGACACTACGTCCGAGAGCCGTTCACCCACCAAATCGTCGTTCTCGAAGGCCGACAGCCGCTCGGACCGGATGCCGTTCAGTTTGTCGGCGTCGCCCCCGGTGACGAGAAACCGCAGGTCGTGGTCGAAAAGCGCCACCGAGCCGTTGGGGAAGTTGTCGACGAGCGTCCGGTACCGTCGCCGCGTCTCTGCGAGCCGCCGCTCCCGCTCTTTCTCGGCCGTCACGTCGCGGAAGTAGACGGACAGTCCCGTCTCGGAGGGGTGGGCGCTCACCTCGAACCAACCGTTCAGGAAATCGTAGTAGAACTCGAAGCTGGTCGATTCCTGCGTCTCCATCGCCTCGTGGAACTCGGGCCAGACGACGGTCTCGGCGGCGCCCGGGAACGCCTCCCAGACCGAGCGGCCCAGCAGGTCCTCCTCGGAGCGGTCGAGCAGTTTCGTTGCCTGCTCGTTGACGTATCTGAAGCGCCACTCGGTGTCGAGAGCGTAGAACGCGTCGGAGACGCGTTCGAGAATCTCCGCCGGTTCGGCGATGACCTGCTCGGTCGAAGCGTCCTCCCCTCCAGAAGGCCCCGTATGCATAGCCAACTATAGGGGCTTGAAGCTATAAGGACTCCCGGTCCGGCTGTACCGCTACGCTATTGAACGTACCGGCCGTCTCTTCTCTATGGAAGGCGAGCCGACGGAGTCGGGGGGGCGAACCGTTCTCGTCGTCGAGGACGACGAGGACCTGCTGGGAACCTACGAGCTGTGGCTCGCCGACTGGGAGGACGTGACCGTCCTCACCGCCCTCGACGGCGAGGCGGCGCTGGCCGCTGCCACCGACGACGTGGACGCGCTCGTCCTCGACCGGAAACTGCCGGCGCTCTCGGGACCCGAAGTGCTGGACCGCCTCGGCGGCGACCGTCCCGTCGTCGTCGTCAGCGCCTACCGACCCGACGCCCACGTCGCCGAGGAGGACGTCGCCGCGTACCTGGTCAAACCGGTCACGCGGGACGGGTTCCTCGACGCGGTGCGACAGGCCTTGTCCTGACCCGAGACCGACCGACGCGGACCCGAACCACTCAACATCGGGGGCCGCCATCGCCGAGTATGGGAACACCGCTCGACGCTCGCGACGCGCAGGTGCGAGAGATACTCGACCGACTCTACGAGGAGTACCCCGACACGACCATCTCCCTGCAGTTCTCGAACCGCCTCGAACTGCTCGTCGCGGTGGTGCTGTCGGCGCAGTGCACCGACGAACGGGTGAACTCCGTGACCGCCGACCTCTTCGAGAAGTACCCCTCCGCCGAGGCGTTCGCGGCGGCCGACCAGGAGGAACTCGCCGACGACATCGGCTCTATCACCTACTACAACAACAAGGCGAAGTACATCCGGTCTGCGGCCGCGGACATCGTCGAGAAGCACGGCGGCGAGGTGCCGGACACGATGAGCGAACTGACCGACCTCGCGGGCGTCGGCCGGAAGACGGCGAACGTCGTCCTCCAGCACGGCCACGACGTGGTGGAGGGAATCGTCGTCGACACGCACGTCCAGCGGCTCTCCCGGCGGTTAGGAATCACCGAGGAGGAGCGTCCCGAGCGAATCGAGGAGGACCTCATGCCCGTCGTCCCCGAGGAGGACTGGCAGCAGCTCACGCATCTGTTCATCAGCCACGGACGGGCCGTCTGCACCGCGCGCAACCCCGACTGCGGGGCGTGCGTCCTCGAAGACGTCTGCCCGTCCTCGAAGCTCGACAGCGAGGTCGACTTAGCCAGCGGCGAGGCGTGGTGAGCGGGGGCGAAGCGGGGCTCAGAACACGTACGAGGAGAGGTACTGGTAGGCGCCGAGGAACCACGCCAGAAGCCAGAACAGCACGTAGCCGACGACGCCGACGCGGAGGCGGCCGCGCCAGGCGCCCATGTTCTCGTGGAGGTCGTCCAAGTCTATCTCCTGGTCGGGGTTGTGATAGAGGTCGGCGTTCCGCTTGGCCTGGAAGATGCGGACGATGCCCGTGAGCGCGAACGTGAGCATCGCGTACGCCTGGAGTCCGAGCACCGCGTGGAGCGCCGAGAGGCCGCCGAGTTGCACGAGGAGGCGCGGCGCCATCCAGAAGACGACGGGAATCGTGTTGAGCACCAGTCCGGGGACGATGAACGAGAGGTGGCGGACGAGCACGTCCCACGTCACCGTCTCGGCCTCGATGATGTACCACGCGCCGTAGATGTAGAACGGAAAGCTGGCCGTGACCATCAGCGCGGCGACCGTCGCGATGGTCGACTCGGATGCCATCGCCGAGGGTTAGGAGCGAAGCGGCCTAAATGGCCCGACTCCGGGGTGACGTACGCCGGTCGCACCCGAGGGCCCCTCCTCAAACACCGAGAACCGACCGTCACCCTAACAGTGGTTCACCTCCAATCTCCGGCCGATGAGCGAATCGCCAGACGAACAGGCCGACGCGGAGCGGCCGCCCTCGGACCCGAGCGACGTCGAACTGGAGGCCCTGCGCCAAGAGGTCGAGGAGAAGTACGACTTCGACGACTTCGGGCCGGAGGACATGGCGGAGATGACCGCCGAGGAGTGGGAGGCGGCGTTCGACCCCGACTCGTGGATCGTCGGCGAGGAACTGCTCGTCCGACTGGAGAAGGAACTGAAGAACCGGGTCGCCCGGCGGGAAATATTCGGCGTCGTCGAACGTGTCGCCGTCGACGGCGAACCGCACGTGCTCGTCTACTCCGACGAGGGGTACGCGCTGGTCGGCGCCGACGGGTCGCTGGAGGGCGAAGGGACCGTCTACCGCGACGTGGAACCCTCGCTCGTCCTCTGTTCGATGGAGGACTTCGAGGTGCAGGAACCGCCGGAGAACTACGCGCTCCCGGACCCCGACGCCGTCGTCGAGCAGTCGAGCGAACTCGGCAACACCATCCTCCAGATAATCGCCGGCGGACAGATGCTCGGCGGTCTGGTCCTCCTCGGACTGTGGCTGTTCACCGACTTCATCCCGTTCAGTTCGGGGCGACAGATAAACATCGTCCCGCCCGTCGTCGCCGCGTTCTTCCTCCTCGTCGGCTTCTTCCTGTTCGTCGTCGTGGCGAACGCCCGCCTCTCGGACCGCTTTCGGACCGAGGAGTACCGCAACCGACTCCGGGCGGTCCGCGAGCACGGCCGACCCGACTTCGTCCCCGTCGACGACGCGAGTGGTGCGGCGCTCGAATCCACCGAGACGACCGACGAGTCCGGAACTGACGGACGACCCGGCGGGACCTGAGACGCCCGTTCCACAGGGGGACTAAGACGCCGACAGCGGGCCGATGGCGGGGGGAGTCGGTGGGTTTAAGCGCGTTCCATCCTGAGAATTTTCTGTATGAAAAGGCGGGACTTTCTGAGAGCGGCAAGCGTCCCTGCCGCGACCGCGACGGCCTCTGCCGCCGCCGGAGTCGGGGCCGCCCAAGAGGGCACTTCGACGTCCGGCGGGTCTGGCACCGCCGGGACAGGGGCAGGAACAGGAACCGGTTCCGGAGGCACCGGCACCGGAGCAGGTAGCGGCGGTGGCGGCGGTGGCGGCGGCGCGTCGAAGACGGTCGAAGTCGGCCCCGGCGGCTCCCTCGTCTTCACCCCCGGCACCGACGAAGCACTCCAAATCGCCCCCGGCACGACGGTGGAGTTCGTCTGGATGTCGGACAACCACAACATCGTCCCGGACAGCACGCCCGAAGGTTCGAGCTGGTCCGGTCACGAACCCATCGAGAACGAGGGGTTCACCTACACCCACACGTTCAGCACGCTCGGCACCTACGAGTACCACTGCCAACCGCACGAGTCGGCCGGGATGGTCGGCACCGTCGAAGTGGTCGAGAATCCGAGCAGCGGCGGGGGCGGCGAGAAGGAACTCGAAGAACTCGGCGTCCCGATTCAGGCTCACTGGGTCGGCGCCGCCACCATCCTCGGCATCATCGTGACGGCCATCTTCACGTTCTACATCCTGAAGTACGGCGAGTCCGCACACACGGGCACGGGGAGGAACGGATAGATGTCTTCCAGCGGCAGCACCTACGGGGACATCCACCGCTACGAACCGGCCCGCGAGAGCACCGCCGCGGCCATCGCCATCGTCCTCCTGGCCATCATCGAAGTCGTTTTCGTGTTCATGTTCACCTATGGGCTCGTCTCCGGATGGGGACTGTCCGACACGGGGAACATGTTCCTCGGCGGCATCCTCGCCGTCGTCTTCATCGACCTCGCCTTCATTCTGGCGCTGTACCGCAAGGAGTTCCTCCCGGACGTGGTGATAGTCAAGAAACGGCGTCGGAAGTGGGAAGACGTCTACATCCGTGAGGACCAAGTGGAGGGCACCGACTTCGGGACCGGGGCGTGGGACCAGGTCAAGCGCGCCGTCTACCCGTACTACAAGAGGTAACAATGAGCTTAGAACGAAAAGACGACTACGACCACAAGGGCTGGATGAAGGAGAAGGACCTCACTCCGGTGGAGTCCACGTTCCTCACGACGCTCATCTGGCTCGACAAGCGGTTCCGAATCGTGGACTATCTGGAACTGATGGAGACCCTCTACTACCGGGTCAACCTCCAGATGCCGAAGAGCCACACCGAGCAGTACAACCTCGACAACAAGTTCTGGTACTGGTACCCCCTGTACACTCTCGGTTTGTTCTCGACGCTCGCCTACGTCGTCGCCGCCATCAGCGGCGCGTTGCTCGGCTTCTACTACTCGCCGTCGGCCGCGGCGGGTACGGAAGCCGCCGGGAGTGTCGCCTACGAGAGCATCGCGTTCATCATGCGCGACCTGCAGTTCGGCTTCATGCTGCGCTCGGTCCACCGATGGTCCGCGCAGGTGATGGTCGCCGCCGTGTTCCTCCACATGCTCCGCGTGTACTTCACCGGCGCCTACAAGGAACCGCGCGAACTCAACTGGCTGCTCGGCATCATCCTCATCAGCCTGACGATGGTGTTCGGGTACACCGGTTACCTGCTCCCGTGGGACCAGCTAGCCTACTGGGCGGGACAGATCGGCGTCGAGATGTCGCTGTCCATCCCGCTCATCGGCGAGTGGATCGCGCAACTGCTGTTCGGCGGGTTCTCGCTGAGCCAATCGACGCTGCAACGGATGTACATCATACACGTCTTCCTGTTGCCGTTCGTCGTGACCACGCTCATCGCCATCCACATCGGCATCGTGTGGATGCAGGGAATCGCGGAGCCGCACTGATAGTGATAGACCAATGACCGAAAACGAACCAAACACAGACGACGACGTTCGATCGGACGGAAGTGGCATCGTCGCGCCGGACGACGAGACGCCGACGTGGCGCGAGCGCAAAGAGCGCACGGTGGGACTCTCTCGACTCACCTACGAGTACTTCGAGCGCTCCCGGCGCGAGGACCAAGACATGCGACAGGCCTCGGACTACGTCGAACGCGACGTGCTCGCGTTCCCGACGTGGCCCCACGAGGTCATCCGGAACCTCGCCATCGCGAGCTTCTTCACCGGGATGATGCTGTTCCTCTCGGCGACGCTTCCGCCGCACATCGGCCCGCCGGCCAACCCGAGTTCCACTCCGGCCATCATCCTGCCCGACTGGTATCTCTACTGGTCTTTCGGCCTGTTGAAGCTCGGTCCGCTGAACCCCGAACTGGCCGTGCTCGGTGGGTCCAAGTTGATGGCCGACCGGACGTACGGCGTGCTCGCTAACGGCGTCGTCGTCGGCTTCATCGCGATGGTGCCGTTCCTCAACAAAGGGAGCGCGCGCCGACCCGTCGAACAGCCGTTCTGGGCGGCCGTCGGCATCGCGGGGGTCATCTTCGCGTTCACGATCAGCGTCCTGGCCATCAAGAACCTCTTCCCGGGGAACATCCACCTGCTGTTCGACCTGACGTTCCTCGCGCCCATCGTCGGCGGCTTCGTGACGTACGCGGTGCTGAAGACGATGCGCGAGGGGTACATGTACGACCTCAACAAGCGCTACTACCGGCTCCGGCCGCCCAAGTAAGTCCCGCGCGGCCCCGCCGAATCGCGAAAGGCCCTTTTTCCCTCCGCTCTAACGTCCGTCGATGACCGACGGAAACGGGACGAGCGTCGACTCGACACCGACCCCGCGCGGAGACGGCGACGAACGCGCGAGCGAGAGTCGCCGCGGCCGCCGGGACGTGGTCGTACCGATGCGGCTCTACAAGACGGTGACCGTGTTCTCGACGCTCATCGCCGTCGGCAGCGTCGTCGTCGGCTTCATGTTCCTCGACGCGGCGACGCTGAACGTGAGCTTTCTCGGCGCCATCGTGACGGGAGCGCTGTCGCTCGTCGGCGTCTCGGTGGCCGACGGCGTGATGAATACGGTGCTGGCCGTCGTCGGACTCGCCGGTATCGCCTTCGGCGCCGGTGTGTACACCCTCGGGACGCGCTTTCGCGCCCAAGGAATGGGAAAGTCTCAAGAGGACTCCGACGAACCGTCAGATAACAATGGCTGACGAGTTCATCAAGGGGCTCGGTATCGTCACCGCTGCGGGTCTCGGCTGGTTAGTTCTGGCCGGATGGTACCGAACGAGCAGTTTCGAGAGCAGCCGACAGCTCATCGAGTCCGCCTCCAGCGGCGGGTCGCTGTTCGACGCGATGGGCATCGCGCTGATGGACGGCCTCCTCTACTTCGCGCTCATCGGAATGCTGACGTTCTGGGTGCTCATCCCCGCCGGGCGGCAGGCGCGTTCCGCCATCCGTGACCGGCGCTCGCAGTAGCTCTCCTCGCTTTCTCGGTTCTTCGGTCGGCGAGCGTCCGCGAACGTCGTGCGCGACGCCCCGCGGGCGCGTCGGATTGGAAAAACTCTAATGAGTCGTACACGGAGAGTGAGGTATGCAACCGCTACAGTTCCTCGTTCCGCTCGATGGCATCGACGCCATCGAACCGGCGCTCAAGTACGCCATCGTGGTGCTGGTCCTCATCAACATGGTGACGCGGATACTCGCGCACCGCTCGCACGTCAAGCAGGCAGACGAGGACGACGACGAGACGCTCTCGCGGTACCTCCCGCACACCGCGACGACGCTTCTCCTCGTGTTCGCGTCGTTCCTGTTTCTCTTCATCGACCCGCATCCGGGAATGGTGCTGTCAGTGCTCGTGGTCGGTCTGTTCCTCACGGACTTCTTCGAGTTCGAGTCGCGCCGCGTCGAGGCGCGCTCGAAGGCCCTCGAACTGGAACGCCCGAAGGCGGCGCTCGGAGCGTCCATCCTCGTGCTCATGTACGCGGCGTACGTGAGCCTCTTTTTCGTCATCGCCCCCGTCTGGAACGCCGTCATCTGAGGCGGTTCGACGGCGGTTCCGCTCTCGGTTCTGCTTTTCTCGCATCGACGTGACCCGTCCCGCCGACCGAGCGGTGAACTGCGGGTCCGTTACGAGTCGGAGCCGAAACGGAGGAACGGCAGGTGCCCGTTCACGGCGAGTTCGACGGGGGCGTGCGGCGGGACCGACCGACGCTCCTCGGCGTCGACGATGAGCGAGACGGACGCCTCGTCGCGTTCGACCGAGAGGACGACCGGGAGGCGAAACACCCACGAGTCCGGGAGCGTCGTGTACGGGGCGATGGGGACGGCGACGACGCCCGTGTCGGGGGCGAGCGTCGGGCCGCCGGCCGCGCGGGCGTAGCCGGTGCTGCCGAGGGGCGTGGCGACGACCACGCCGTCGGCGCGAAACGAGCCGACGCGCTCTTCGGGCGTCGAGATGGCGTACTCGGAGATGCGCGCCGGTGCGTCGGTCATCAGCGTCACGTCGGCGAGCGCGGTACCCGCCGGTTCGCCGGCGACGGCGACGGAGAGGGCGGGGTGAGAAACCACCCGGCCCTCGCCCGACCGGAGTCGTCGGACCGCGTCGCCGACGCGCTCCGGGGGAACGGACCGGTGGCCGACGGTGCAGTCGACCGGCAGGATGGGCGTCGACACGTCCTCGGCGGCGAGAGAGAGGAGGGCGTCCTCGCCGACGGCGAAGAGGGCGTCCGCGTCCGTCCGTTCGACCCGGTCAGCCCGCTCGGCGCTCCCGATTCGGTCGCGTGCACCCCGCTCCGTCCCGCCGCGCATGTCGCGACGGACGACGCCGCCGGCGGCCGACACGGCGTCCGCGACCCCGTCGGCGTCTCCGCCGCCACCGCGGACGACGACGACGGGCGCGTCGCGAGTCACGCTCCGACCTCCGGCGCGCCTCTTCGAGACATCGTGTTCGGGTACAGTCGGCGCGGTAAAAGACCCGGCGGTTCGACGCTCTCGGCCGCCGTCGGCGGGGTCGTCTCAGTACGGCCAGTCACCCGTAATTCGCATCCCCGCCGCGAGGTCCTCGTCTTCGAGCCGGTCGGCCATCTCCGACTCCGCTTTGTGCGGTATCTCGGTCCCCTCGTCGGCGAGGTTCACGACGAGGTCGGCCAGGAGCACCGCCTGCTCGCGGAGGTTGCGCACCTCCAGTTTGTCGAGGGTGTCGGCGAACGTGTGGCCCCACCCGCGGCCGCGACCCTGCGTCTCACAGGAGACCATGTAGCCCGGCACGCCCCACCGGGTGAACGGCCAGTGGTCGCTGTGCGGCACGAGTTCGGGGTTCGTCGACACCGGGTGGTCGAACCGGTCGCCGACGGCCTTGGCGGCCGCTTCGAGCTCCTCGAAGCCGTGCGTGTCGAACTTCAGGGTCCGACCGAAGACGACGCCGTCGTGGTTCACGACGGCACGCACGTTCGCCCTGTCGTCGCCCAACCGCTCGGACTCGTGGGTCGACCCGACGAGTCCGACCTCCTCGGCGCCGAAGACGACGAAGCGGACGCGCGTGTCGAGTTCGTCCTCCCGGTTGGCGAGGATTCGCGCGAGTTCGGCCGCCATCGCGGTACCGGATCCGTTGTCCCACGCCCCCTCGGCGATGTCGTGCGCGTCGAGGTGGCCGGTGACGAGCAGTTCCTCCTCGGTGTCGGGACCGAGTTCGGCGTGGACGTTGCCGCTCTCGGCGTCCGGCGTCTCGCAGTTCACCTCGACGGTCGTCTCCTCGCCCTCGAAGCGCCGGACGAGGCGGGCGCCCACCTCCTTGCTGACGCCGACGGCGGGAATCTCCCCGACGGGCGCCTCCTCGGTGCCGACGCTCCCCGTCGGGGGGAGACAGCCCTCGACGTGGTTGGCGAAGACGAACGCCTCCGCGCCCGCCTCGACGGCGTGGTAGTACTTCTCGCGGCGGTGGATGAACCGCTCGTAGTAGTCGGGAACGGTCGAAGAGACCATCACGACCGTCCCCGAGAGGTCGTCGTCGAAATCCTCCGGGAGGCCGTAGCCGAGGTCGACGAACTCGCCCGTCGCCGTCGCCGACGGACTGCGCGGCAGGGCGATACAGTCCTGCGTCGTCCCGTCGACGCGGACGGCGCTGTCGCCGCGCTCCCACCCCTGGATGTCGAACGTGTCGATTCTCGCGTCGCGCGCGCCGGCCGCCTCGAAGGCCCCGCGCGTCAGTTCCATCGCCTCGCGTTCGCCGGGCGACCCGGCCATCCGGTCGCCGACGTCCACGAGCGATTCGAGGAGGTCCCAGCCGAAGTCGCTGGTGAACGTCTCGCCGATCCACGTTGTCATGTGCGCACGTCCACCGAGGGGAAACTAATCGTTTGGGTGCCCCGCGTCGACGGCCGGTTCCCGGACGGAGCGCCGACGGCGCGGGTCGCTCGCACGGCCCGCGACCCGACGCGACGGGTCGCCGCGTCCGGCAGGTTCATAGGTCGTTTGTCACCTACGTTCGTGCATGAACGACGTTCGAATCGCCGGAGTCGGTCTCACGCCGTTCGGGCGGCAACCGGAGCGGACGGGACGGGACCTGTTCGCGGAGGCCGCGCTTGCGGCCCGCGAGGACGCCGGCGTCGCCCGCGAGGCGTTCGAGGGACTCCACTACGGCAACTTCATGGGCGCCCTCGCCGAGCGACAGGGACACCAGGGACCGCTGATGGCCGAGGCCGCCGGCCTCGACTGCCCCGCGACGCGCCACGAGTCGGCGTGCGCCTCCGCCGGGGTGGCCGTCAGACACGCCGTGCAGGCCATTCGCGCGGGAGAGCACGACGTGCTCCTCGCGGGCGGGATGGAGCGCATGACGAACCTCCCGACGACAGAGGTGACGGAGTCGCTGGCCATCGCCGCCGACGAACTGTTCGAGGTGCGCGCCGGGATGACCTTCCCCGGCGCGTACGCCCTGATGGCCCGCGCGTACTTCGAGGAGTACGGCGGGTCCCGCGAGGATTTGGCCCACATCGCGGTGAAGAATCACGCCAACGCCGTGCCAAACGAGTTCGCGCAGTACCGCCGGGAGGTGACCGTCGAGGAGGCGATGGACAGTCCGCCCGTGGCGACCCCGCTTCACCTGTTCGACGCCTGCCCCATCACCGACGGCGCGAGCGCCGTCGTCCTCGTCAGCGACGACTACGCCGAGGAGCACGGACTCGACGCGCCCGTCAGAATCGCCGGGAGCGGGCAGGGCGGCGACAACCTCGCCCTGCAGGACCGCGAGGCGTTCTCGCGGACGCCCGCGGCGACGGAGGCGGCCGAGGCGGCCTACGACGACGCCGGCGTCGGCCCCGACGACGTCGACGTGGCCGAGGTGCACGACTGCTTCACCATCGCCGAGGTGCTGGCGGTCGAATCGCTCGGCCTGTTCGAACACGGCGAGGGCGTCTCGGCGGCGCGCGAGGGCCGAACGACACGCGACGGCGAACTCCCCGTCAACCTCTCGGGCGGCCTGAAGGCGAAGGGCCACCCCGTCGGCGCCACCGGCGGGGCGCAGATAGTCGAGATGGCGAAACTGCTCCGCGGCGACCACGTCAACAGCGACGCCCTCTCGGACCCGCGCGTCGGCGTCACGCACAACGCGGGCGGCACCGTCGCCAGCGCCGTCGTCCACGTGCTGGAGGTGGACCGATGACGGACCACGGCTACGACGAGTGGGTGGAAGCGCTCGGCACCGACGAGGCGTTCTACCTCGAATGTCCGGACGGACACGGGTCGCTCCCGCCGCGGCGGACCTGCCCGCACTGCGGTGCGACCGAGTTGACGGAGACGCCGCTCCCCGCCGAGGGAACCGTCGAGACGTACACGGAGGTACACGTCGCCGGTCCGGACTTCGCGGGGCAGACGCCGTACGTCACGGCCATCGCCTCGTTCGGCGCCGTGCGCCTGACGGGCGTCCTGCGCGACGCGACGGCGGAAGGCGTGGACGTCGGCGATACCGTCGGCGTCGAGACGGCGGAGAACCCCGACACCGGCGACGCGACGGTCGTGTTCCGCCCGCGGTGAGCGGTCGGGGCGGGACCCGAAACCGAGCGGTGACGCGAGTTCCCGACGACGCGAACGGCGCGCGACCGACCGACCGACGCCCGCCTCGGACGGCCGGTGCGAGCACATTTGACGGTCGAGGTCCGTTAGTCGGCATGAGTTCTCAACCCCGGACCGCGGCGAATCCCCTCGTCGGGTTCGTCGCCGCCAGCGAACGCCGTCGCGTGCTGGTTGCCCTCGGCGTTCCGCTCCTGTTCTTGCTCGCGGTCGAACTGGCGGCGAACCTGGGAGTGCTGCCGCTGGTTCTCGCCGCGGGGTTAGCCGCGTACCTCTACGCGCGGCCGACGGCCCGAGCGACGCTGGCGGCCGGCGCCGCGGGGACGGGTCTCCTCTTGCTTTCGCTGTTTCTGCTCCAGGTGTACTCGACGGTCGCCGGGGGGAGCACGGAACCGCTGGCCGGTACGGTCGCGAGACTCTCCGGGTGGGTTCTGCTCGGAACCGCCCTGCTCGCACTCGGGGCGTGGTTGTCCGGCGCGGGCCGCCGGGGGGAGTAACGAGGCGCCTACGTCGACCCGCCCATCTCCTCCCGGACGGTCGAGAGGAACTGCTCGGGGAACTCCACGTGCGGCAGGAGTTTCGCGTCGTCGAAGACGACGAGTTTGCAGTCGGCCGCCTCCGCGAGTTCGCGGCCGTCCTTCAGCGGCGTGATGTCGGACTCTCTCCCCCAGACGAGCGTTACGGGCGCATTCGCCTCCGCCAGCGCGGACTCGAGGTCCACCCCGGAGTTGAGGTAGCCGCTGATGAACGACGCCGGCGCGAACCGCGCGTTCTTCTGGTGGGCGGTGCGCCACTCGTAGTCCATCCACTCCTCGGAGACGCGCGAGGGGTCCGCGTAGCCGTGGTCGGCGTTGAAGTAGCGGATGGACGGCTTCGACCCGAGGAGGTTGAAGACGGCCTCGCCGACGAGGGGTGTGCGGATCAGTTCGCGGAGCCACTGCATCGGGTCGGGACCCCCGCGTTCGGTGGGGCAGACGAGTATCATCCGCGAGACGTCGGGGTCGGCGCCGACGAGGTACGAGGCGGTGAGCGAGGAGGCGACGACGGCGGGGTCGTCGTACTCCGAGACGAACTCACCGACGAAGTCCTCGTAGAGGGACGCCGAGTAGCGCAGTTGCGGCCGGTCGGAGGTGCCGAACCCCGGCAGGTCGGGCGCGACGACGTGGTAGTCCTCGGCCAGTTCGTCGAACACCTCGCGGAACTCGCCGTTCGAGGCGGCGGCGTTGACGCCGTGCAGGAGAACGAGCGTCGGGGCGTCCTCGTCGCCCGCCTCGGCGTAACGGACGTCGATGCCGCGCCAGCGGTAGGTGTGCTGTTCGCCCGACAGGGCCGGTTCGAGGGGCGGCGCGCGGCGCGAGAGGACGGCGTTCGCGGCGGCGACGCCGGCGACGCCGGCGACGACTCCGCCGGCTATCGTTCGGAGTTTCATACGGGGAGAAAGAGGGCGACGATATTATAGCCTACTGGGAGATGCTCACTCCTCCCCGCGGCGCGCCTCGACGCACTCGCGGAGCGGTTCGAACACCTCGTCGGCGACGGCGTACGGGTCCGTCTCGCGGTCGGCGACCGCCTCGGCCAACGCCTCCGCGCCGCCGCGCCGGTCGAGTTCCTCCTTCAGCAGCGCGTTCGCGTCGTTGCGGAGTAGTTGCCGAATCTCCTCGGCGTACCGGGAGCGGGCCTTCCGTTCGCGCATGCCCGACTCGGCGAGGTAGTCGGCGTGGGCGGCCAGCGTCTCCACGAGTTCCTCGACGCCGTCGCCGGTGGTCGCCACCGTCTCCACGACGGCGGGTTCCCACCCGTCGTCGGCGTCCTCGGACCCGTCCGCCCCCTCGTCGCGCGCGCCCCCGCCATGTGTGTCCCCGTGCGTTCCGTCGTGTTCGGAGACGCCCTTCGGCAGGCCCGCGTCGACGCCGTGGTGACCCGAGTCGAGGGTCGCGCCGGGGTTGTCCCGGAGATGTATCATCTCCTCTAACTCGGCGACGGTGCGGTTCACGCCGTCCATGTCGGCTTTGTTGACGACGAACACGTCGCCGATTTCGAGGATGCCCGCCTTCAGCATCTGCACGTCGTCGCCGCTGCCCGGTTGGACGAGGACGGTGACGGTGTCGGCGGTGCGGACGACGTCCACCTCGCTCTGCCCGGCGCCCACGGTCTCGACGAGTATCTTGTCCTTGCCGAACGCGTCGAGCGCCTTCACCGCGTCCGAGGTGGCCGTCGAGAGGCCGCCGAGTTGGCCGCGGGCACTCATCGACCGGAAGAACACGTCCATGTCGCCGACGTTCGAGGCCATCCGGATGCGGTCGCCGAGGACGGCCCCGCCGGTATACGGCGAGGAGGGGTCGACGCCGATGACGCCGACGGTGAACCCCGCGTCCCGATAGGCCTTCGCCAGTTTGTCCACGAGCGTCGACTTGCCCGCGCCGGGACTCCCCGTGATGCCGACGACGTCGGCGCCGCCGGTGTGCGCGTGGAGGCGGGAGACCAATTCCCGGTAGCCCGGACTCCGATTTTCTATCTTGGTGATGGCCCGCGCGAGGGCGCGGTGCTTGCCGTCGAGGAGGTCCGAGACGAGAGCGTCGACGCGCGCCTCGCCGCGGTTTTCGGCGTGACTCATCAGTCGCGGCGGGGCGCGTTGTTCCGGACGAACTCGATGGTCTCCTTCATCGGCGTGCCGGGGCCGAACACCTCGGAGACGCCCATCTCCTTGAGTTTCGGGCGGTCCTCGTCGGGGACGATGCCGCCGACGAGGATGAGCGTGTCCTCGAACGCGTCGTACTCCTTCAGCCCGTCGATTATCTTGGGGACCAAGGTGTTGTGCGCCCCCGAGAGGATGGAGATGCCCAACACGTCGACGTCCTCCTGGACGGCCGCCTGGACTATCTCCTCCGGCGCGCGGTGCAGGCCGGAGTAGACCACCTCGAACCCGGCGTCCCGGAAGGCGCGCGCGATGACGTGCGCCCCCCTGTCGTGGCCGTCCAGTCCGACCTTGGCGATGAGACAACGGACGGTTCGCTGTTGTTGACCGCGTTCCGCGTCGGCGCTCATGAGCGTTAGTTCGCCGGCGCACCGTTTGACTCTAACGGACGTTTAGGACAGTTCGTGCCGCGCCGACAGCCGCGGCCTGTCGCTGTTGTAGACGCCGTACGCCGAACCGGTGGGGCCCGAACTCGGCACGGGAACGATGGTGAGTTCCAGCGTCTGCCGGTCGCCTCCGACCGTCTCGCGGTCGACCTCCGCTGCGACGGCGTCGCCCGACCAGAGGTAATCGGCGAACAGTCGTCGCTCGGTCTCGTTCGGAAACGCCGCTTCGACGGAGGGATTCGAGCGGTTCGGGCCCCGCTGGAACGTCTGCTCGTACGCGCGGTTCACCTCGCAGCGGACGCGGCCGTCCGGCGTCTCCTCCTCGACGTAGACGGCCGGTACGGGGAGGTTGTCGAAGAAGGCGTGGAGCCGGTCCCGTTCCGCTCTGAGCGCCGACTCCCGGTCCAGTCGCGCCAGCGCCTCGGTCGTGTACCCCGCGAGGATTTCGAGGAACTCGGCGTCGTGTTCGTCGAAGCCGCGGCGGGAGTCGGAGACGACCTGAATGATACCGTACGGCCCCAGCGGAACGCTCACCGTCGACTTTCGGGTCGCAGAGAAGAGGGCGTCCGCGTCGGCGGTGATGTCGCCGACGACCTGCGTCTCGCGCGTCCGATACGTTCGCCCGGCGATGCCCTCGCTGACGTGACAGCTGTTTTGGTCCTCCGGGGGGAGCGTCGACGCGCGCGGGACGATTTGGTCGTCCTCGACCAGCGCGACCGTACAGAACGTGAACGCGAGCGCTTCGATGGCGGCGGCGAGCGTCTCCTCGCACACCTCCGAGACCGACTCGCACCCGGTGATGGCGCTGGCGTGGACGCTCAGCGCGGTCAGTTTTTTGTTACCGTCCACGAGTTCGCTCTCCCGGAGGTCATCCTCGACGACCGAGGCGACGCGCCGCGTGAACGACTCGATACCGTTCGTCGGATGGACGACTTCCTCGACGTCCGAAACCTCCGTCTCGCCGTACACGACGACCGGGACGCCGTTGGCGGCGTCCACGAGCGACCGGACCAGTTCGTCGTCGTCGCAGAGCGAGACGGCGCAGTCGATGGTCGGCCCCAGTTCGTACACGTACTCGGTCGCCGTCCGCCCCTGTCGGACGATGACCTGCGCTCCGAGCGCCGCCCGGAACGATTCGACGAGCGCGGAGTACTCGCTCTCGGCCGGTGAATCGGGCAATACCACTAATATACGCCCCCCGTGTTCCCGCCGCGACATCTTGTGGTCGATTCTCCGCGTCGATACTAATAGGTTTCTCTACTTGTAACGGAGCTCCGACGGGGTAGAGGCAAATATCCCAGATTCAGACGTGTTCGTCCAGGAATTCGGCGATGGCCTCGTACGCTTCGATGCGGTTCTCGCGTTTGGTAAAGCCGTGCCCCTCGTCGGCGAAGATGAGCTCGCGGACGGGGACGTGTTCGCCCGCCTTCTCGACGACTTGGTGCGCCTCGCCGACGGGCACGCGCGGATCGTTCTCGCCGTGGAGGACGAACAGGGGAGCGCGTATCTTCTCGACGTTATTGATGGGCGAGATGGATTCGAGGAACTCCCGGTCCTCGGCGAGCGACCCGTACTCCGCCTCCCGGAGTTCGCGCCGCCACTCGCCGGTGTTCTCGAGGAAGGTGACGAAGTTGGCGATGCCGACGATGTCGACGCCGGCGGCCCACAGGTCCGGATACTCCGTCATCGCCGCGAGCACCATGAATCCGCCGTAGGACCCGCCCATGGCGACGATGCGGTCGGGGTCGACCGCCGGGTGGTCGTGCAACCACTCGACGCCCGCCTCGATATCGGCGACGGAGTCCATGCGCTTTTCCACGTCGTCGAGGTGGCCGTACGCCTTGCCGTAGCCCGCGGACCCCCGCACGTTCGGTTCGAAGACGGCGTAGCCGTTGGCGAGGAAGTACTGCTTGACGGCGTTGAACGACGGGCGTCGCTGGGACTCGGGGCCGCCGTGGATGTCGACGATGACCGGCGTCTCGCCGTCGCCGTGGTCTGCCGCGGGCAGCGAGAAGAACGCGGGAATCTCGCGGCCGTCGAACGTCGGGAAGTGGACGAGTTCGGGTTCGACGAACGTGTCGCGGGGGATGCCCGCGGTGGCCGCGCGCGTCCACTGCTCGGTTTCGCCCCTCTTCGCGTCCACGACGTAGACGTTCGTCGTGTCGGAACTCCGCGTGAGGGTGACGGCGAAGCGGCCGCCGTCGGGCGAGAAGGAGACGCCGCCGGCGACGCCGCGCGGCAGGTCGGGGACGGCGTACTCGTCGATTCGGTCGGGGTCGGTGAGTTCGCCGACGGCGAGTTCGGTGTAGCCGTCGACGTTGGTGGAGTAGACGACGCGGCGCGACTCCTGGTCGACGGCGACGCCCTCTATCTCCCACTCCTCGTCGGCGGTGACGAGCGAGAACTCCCCGGAGTCGACGCGCACGCGCCAGAGGTCCATCGTGTCGCCGTCGCGGTCGGAGACGAGATAGACACTCTCGCCGTCCGGCCCCCACGAGGCGCTCTGGAAGCGGACCGTCCCCTCGTGCGGGGTGAGGTGCGTCAACTCGCCCGTCTCCACGTCGAGGACCGACACGTCCTGGTCGAAGTTCGAGTACGCCTCCGAGACGATGAGTTTCGAGTCGTCCGGCGACCACCCGCCGACCGTCAGCCATCCGTCGCCCTCGCGGACGAGTTCCGCCGCCTCGCCCGTCTCCCCGCGGCCCTGCACGTACACGTCGAACACCGCCTCGTCGCGGCGGTTGGAGGTGAACGCGAACCGCTCGCCGTCGTGGCTCCACCCGCCCCAGCGGTGCTTCGCGTCGGGCATTCCCGTGAGGTCGGTGACGCCGCCGGTGACCGGGTCGTAACGGAGCAGTTGCTGGCGTTCGTTGCCGCCCTCGTCCATCCCGAAGACGAGTTCGGGATTCTTCGGCGACCACGAGGCGAACGTCACCCGTTCGTCGTAGAACGTCCGCTGTTCGGGCCACGCGCCGGGGCCGTCGACGGTCCACACCTGCGGGACGCCCGTGGTGTCCATGAGAAAGGAGAGCCGTTCGCCGTCGGGGCCGAAGGAGACGCCGTACGCGCTCCGAACGTTCAGGTATCGCTCGATGTCGTGGGTCGGCATGGAACCGAGTTCCCCCGGAGGAACCGTAAGAGTTGGCGTGGCGGCCGGAGCGGAGCGGAACGAATGCGTCGCTCACTGGGTCGACTGTTCACCGGCCTCGACTGCCGGAAAAACCGTATCGAGAAGTCGCACCGCGGCGAGCGAAGCGAGCCGCGGAGAGTTTTTGGTCGAGCTTTTTGCGACGAGGGTCCCCGCAGGGCCGCAAAGCGGCCCGAGGAGACCCGAGTGTGCAAAAAGCTCGGTTAGAGCATCCCCTCGGCCTTCAGCCCCTCCATCACGTCGTCGACGAGGGTTTCGGCGTCGTCGTAGGGGAAGTTCTGGTGCGAGCCGAGTTTGGCGGCCATCTCCATGGCGGTGAAGCTCACGTCGCCGTCGCCCGCCTCGAAGCGCGTGCCCGGACCGTTCGGGAGGGCGGGGACGAGGTCCATCTGGTTCTTGACGGGGTAGTCTGCGTCGCTGAACGCTGCCATGAGTTCCTCGCGGAGTTCCGCCTCTACGTCTGCCATGACCCTCAATGCACGCATGCGCCGGAAAAACGTTCCGGAACCACGGCAAACCCGTTGTGAGTTCTGATACGTCTCCGTTTCCGATACGTTCCGGGAGCCGAGCGTTTTTGTCCCGACTGCGGGAAGGTGCGCGCATGGCCGACTACGAGTTCGACTTCGGGTTGCTGAAGGAGCTGACCGAGACGAGCGGCGTTCCGGGTTACGAGGACCGCGTCCGCGACGTGGTCCGTAGAGAACTGGAGGCGCACGTCGACGAGGTGCGGACGGACGCGATGGGCAACGTCGTGGGGACGGTGGAGGGCGACTCCGAGTACTCCGTCGCCGTCGCCGCGCACATGGACGAGATTGGCTTCATGGTCAGACACGTCACCGACGAGGGGTTCGTCCAGTTGGACGCCCTCGGCGGGTGGGACGCCCGCGTGCTGAAGGCCCAGCGAGTGCGGATACACACGGAGGACGGCGACGTGACCGGCGTCATCGGGTCGCCGCCGCCGCACACGCTCTCAGAGGAGCAGAGAGAGAAGACCGACGAGGTGAAAGACGTGTACGTCGACGTCGGCCTCGACGGCGAGGCGGCGAAAGAGACGGTCGACGTCGGCGACCTGGTGACGATGGAGCAGACGACCGTCGAGATGGGCGAGCACGTCACCGGGAAGGCCCTCGACGACCGCGTCTGCCTGTTCGCGATGTTGGCGGCCGCGGAGCGAATCGAGGACCCCGACGTGACGGTTCACTTCGCCGCGACGGTGCAGGAGGAGGTCGGTCTCCGCGGAGCGACGGCGCTCGGGTTCGACATCGACCCGGACCTCGCCGTCGCCCTCGACGTGACCGTCGCCAACGACGTGCCCGGGTTCGAGGCGGGGGACCACGTCACCGCCCTCGGCGACGGCACCGCGATAAAACTGAAAGACGGCAGCGTCATCACGAACCCGAAGGTGCACCGTCGCCTGCGCGACGTGGCCGAGTCCGAGGGGATAGCCTACCAGCACGAGATTCTCCCCGCCGGCGGGACCGACACCGCGGGCTTTCAGAAGACGCACGGCGCCAAGCCCGTCGGCGCCATCTCCGTGCCGACGCGGTACCTCCACACGGTGACCGAGAGCGCCCACGTCGCCGACGTGGACGCGACTATCGACCTGCTGACGGCCTTTCTCGATTCGGAGACCGGCGAGCACGACTACACGCTCTGAACCGGGTCGGGGTTCGGTCTCCGAGGGGGCATCCTCGAACGACAAACCAAAGTATTCACTACAGCGGACACCCAAGCGCCGAACATGACTGACGGCAACGCGGAGATGTCCCGCCGGGCCTTCCTCGCGACCGCGGCCGGGACGACGGCGGCCGCGGGTGCGGCGGGAACCGCCGCGGCGCAGGAGACGGGTACGAGCACCGGCACTGGCGGCGGCGGGTCCGGCACCGGAACGGGTGGCGGGGGCGGCGGCACCGGCACCGGATCGGGCGGCGGAGGCGGCGGGGGCGGTGGCGGAAGCGAAACCGTCGCCGTCGGCCCGGACGGCGACTTCGTCTTCACGCCCGGGACCAGCGAAGCCCTGCAGATTCTCCCCGAAACGACGGTGACGTTCAACTGGCAGTCGGACAACCACAACATCGTCGTCGACAGCCAACCCGAGGGGTCGAACTGGAGCGGCCACGAACCCATCGAGAACGAGGGATTCAGCTACAAACACACGTTCAGCACGCTCGGTACCTACGAGTACCACTGCCAGCCGCACAAGTCGGCCGGGATGGTCGGTTCCATCGAAGTCGTCGAGTCCATCTCGACGCCCGCGCCGTCGAACGTCCCCTCCGTGCCGGACTCCGCGAAGACGCTCGGCATCGCCACGACGTTCGCCATGGTGGCGACGATGGGGCTTGCGTTCTTCTTCCTCAAGTACGGCGGCGACTACGAACTCGAAGAGGAGTAGTCGCCTCCGGTTCTCCGCGACCGGCGGTGCGCCGAGAACGTCCGGAAACGCGCAAGGAGAGCTATCTCCTCAGCCGTCGTTCAAGAGTGTGAGATAATATGTCGACGATGAGACGGTCGGAAGGGGCGTGTCTGCGCTGCGGTGCGTCCGCGGGCGACTCGCCGGCGCGGAACGCCAGGACGGACCCGCTTCAGGTGTACGAATGCTCCCGGTGCGGGGCGATTCTCGACATCGGCGGGCACCGCTGGTAGGCGGTAAGCGAGGGAGAACGGGCGAGGGGTTGTACCGCGACTCGCTCGCTACGCTCGCTCGTCGCGGCGGTTCTTTGTCGCCAGAACGCTCAGCGTTCTGGCTGCTAACCGAAGAGCGGGGCATTCCGGCGGTGGTCCATCTTTCTACCGAGGGTTCTAGAACCAGCCGTAGCCCTCTATCGCCTCTTCGTAGACCGCCTCGTAGCGGCGAATCACGTCGTCGTGGTCGTAGTCCGCGAACGCCTCGTTTATCGACTTCTGGGGGTAGTCCGCGGCGGCCGCTATCTCGTCGGCCAACTCCTGCGGACTCGTGACGCGCGCGCCGCGGTCGCAGTCGACGACGAGTTCGTGGGCGCTGGAGCGGGCCTGGTACTCGACGACGCCGACGCACCCGCAGGCCAACGCCCACAGCAGGTCGTTCGCGAACGGTTCGACGGCGGCCGTCTGCGCGAAGACGTGCGCGCCCTTCATCACCGGGACGAACTCCTCGGGGGACAGGTCGCCGAGGAACGTCACCCGGTCGGCGATGCGGAGTTCCGCGGCCGTCCGCTCGGCGGCGTCGCGTTCGGGGCCGTCGCCGACGACGGCGGCGCGCCACTCCCTGTCGCGGAGTTCCGCGAGGGCGAGGAAGAACGACTCCACGTTCGCGTGCTCGTCGAGGCGCCGCGCGTAGAGCAGGTCGGCCCGGTCGTCCGTCCCCACCCTCCGGATCAGGTCGAAGTCGACGGACTCGGGGACGACACGGACGGCGTCCTCGGCGGCGCCGTACTCGCGCACGTCGGTCTTGACCATCTGCGAGGGCGCCGTGACTCGGTCGGCGCTTCGGGCCGCGCGCCTGCATCCGCCGGGGGCGTCGCCCTCGCGTTCGGCCCACCAGTCGACGACGACGGGGACGCGGAGGAGTCGAGCGCCCGTCTTCGCCCCCGACACCTGCGCGGGCGGACTGTTCGCCGCGTGCACCACGTCGGGCTTGACGCGTCGGAGGGCGAAGGGGAGTTTCGAGGCGAACGTCGTCGCCGACGGCGCCTCCGTGACGGCGACGTACTCCACGCCGTTCTGCTCGAAGGCGGACACCTCCCCCTCCCACCACTTCGCGCAGAGCACCGACACCTCGTGGTCGCGCGCGGCGAGGCGTTCGGCCACCCGCCGCAGTCGCCTCGTCGCACCGTCCGCTCGGAGTTGCGCGGTGTACATTGAGACGAACGCGATTCGCATACCCATCGGCTTGCGACCGGACGATAAAAATCCTCGACATTCGACCCCCCGCCGCCCTCTTCCGTCGAGCGACGGAGGGATACGCCGGCGAGTTCGAACGAGCGGCACGCTGGAAACGCTCCGCGAGCACTTCTTTCCCGTCGCGTTCGTCCGCTACGTCGCGATTACGGGGTGAACGATCACGACGGGAATACGTTTCAGGCCGCCGTGTGGAGCGTCGGTGGTCGCGGCGTCGCTCGTCTGGTAGGGTACATCTACGACGAATCGAGCGAGGGGAGCGCTGAAGGGGCCGATACGGACGGGAGAACGGGCTCGAATTAGAGCGGTGCGGCGACCAGCGCCGCCGTCGCGGACTCGACGTACCGCCAGCCGTACACCTGGTTCAGGAGGAGGTAGGTGACGACGCCGAGCGACAGCGACAGGAGCCACGACCCCGCGGCGATGCGGCCCACGCGGCGGTGCGGCGTCTGCGTCCGGAGTTCCGCGGGCGTGTGCGTCACTCCGAGGACGAGGGCGTAGAGGACGACGGGGACGGCGACGATGGAGAGGATGATGTGTATCGCCAGCATGGCGAGGTAGGGGTAGTAGACGAACGCCGGGCCGACGAACTCCTTCGTGCCGCCGCCGCCGATTTTGCTCAGATACATCACGAGAAACACCATGATGAGGAGGAACGAGGTGACCATCGCGGCGGCGTGTTTGCGCACTTCGCCCGCCCGAATCCAGCGCCACCCGGCGGCGATGACGAGAACGTTAACCGCGTTGACGACGGCGATGGCGTCCGACAGCGTGTTCACCTGCGTCAGGGAGAGGTCGGGGAACACTCGTCCGGGCACCCACCCGAGGAACGTCCCGACGACGAGGGCGTAGCCGACGACCGAGAGGACGGCCGTGACGGCCAGCGGATGCTCCTTCACCGCGTTGTCGGCGCTCGCAGTTGCCATATCAGGAGTTGGGAAGCGTCGCTATTCCCTCTTCGGATTCGGAGCGAGGTTTCGGCTGGCAGTGTAAGGCGAACGGGGCGGTGCGGCACGGAGGCAGTGCGGTTGCGGTAACCACTGCGGTCGTACCGCGGCGAGCGAGCGTCAGCGAGCGAGTCGCGGACGTTTTTGGTCCAGATTTTTGCAACGAGGGTGCGCTCCGCGCACCCGAGTCAGCAAAAAGGTGGGTTAGATGACACCCGTGAACGTCGCCGCTTCCCGCGCCGCCTCCTCGCTCACGCCGTCGCCGAGGATAGTGTAGCGGTCGCGGATGGTGTGGGCCGTCGTCAGCGCCTCGATGACCGTCTCGTCGTCGATGTCGAGGCCGTCCGCCGTCGTCGGCGCCCCCACCTCGTCGAGGGCGTCGCGGATGTCGCGCCACTCGCCGTTCTCGCCGCTGTGGAGGTACTCGGTGAGGACGGACCCGACGCCGACCTGGTGGCCGTGCAGGGCGCGGCCGGGGACGAGGCGGTCGAGTTGGTGGCTGAACAGGTGTTCGGCGCCGGAGGCGGGCCGGGAGGTGCCCGCGATGGACATCGCCACCCCCGAGGAGAGAAGCGCCTTCACGACGACCCACGCGGACTCCTCGAGTCCGGGTTTGATGGACTCGGCGCTGCCGACGAGCATCTCGGCGGTCATCTGCGAGAGCGCGCCGCCGTACTCCGAGTACTCGACGTTCTTCAGGCGGTGGGCGAGTTGCCAGTCTTTTACCGCGGTGTAATTCGAGATGATATCCGCACAGCCCGCGGTGGTGAGTTCCCACGGCGCCTCCACGAGGATGGCCGTGTCGGCGACGACGGCAAGCGGCGGGTCGGCGGCGACGGAGTGGCGCGTGTCCCCCTCCGGGATGGAGGAGCGCCCGGAGACGATGCCGTCGTGGCTCGCCGCCGTCGGGACGGAGACGAATCCGCAGCCGAGACGCTCGGAGGCCATCTTCGCGGTGTCGATGACTTTCCCGCCGCCGAGAGCGAGGAGGTACCCCGCGTCGGCCGCCTCCGCGGCGTCGACGACGCGTTCGACCGTCTCGAAACTCGCCGTCTCGATGGTGACGGAGGCGGGGTCGTCGAACTGCCCGCGGACCGCCTCGCCGGCGACCCGGTCGGGGGTCGGACTCGTCACGAGGAACGGCCGCCCGGTGAGGTAGAGTTCGTCCACCGCGTCCGCGAGGTCGTCGACGACGCCGTGGCCCATGAGGACGTTCCGCGGGAGCTTGATCCACGTCGACTTCTCGAACATGGTCGACCCTCCCGCGGGACGGGTGAAAGTGTTAGCGTTTCACGCTAGCCCGGTCATCCAAAGAACGCGCCGACCGACTGCGAGAGAAAGAGCGCGCCGAACCCCGCGAGGACGAGGGCGCTCACGCCGGCGACGACGGGGGCCAGCGAGTTCACCCGTCGCTCGGCGCCGACGAGGGCGGCCGGAAAGCCCGTGACCCAGACGAGGATGCCGCCGAAGAAGCCGACGACGAGAGCTGGCGACCCCGTCTCCACGACGAGCAGGCCGGTCAGACGCGCGCCGACGTACGGCGTCTCCGCCAGCACGTCCAGCGTTCCGGGGTCCAACAGGCCGACGCCGATGGTGAGCCAGAACAGTATCTGGTAGGGGTTCGTGAGGGCGAGGACGAACGCCTTCGTGAACCCCGTCCCCGCTATCCGGTCGGCGCCGCCGTCGCTCGCACCGACCGCGTCAGCGTCGCCGACGGCGTCCGCGGGTCGGAACGACGACCGGACGTCCTGTGCGGCCCCGTAGGCGAAGTACAGCATCAGGACGCCGCCGACGCCGACCATCGCCGCGCGGAGCGTCGGGAACTCCTCGACGAAGGCGACGACGCCGAGGGCTGCGAGAACGAAGAAGAGGGCGTCGGCGGTCATCGCGCCCAGTCCGGCCTTGAACCCCGAGAGCCAGCCGTGGACGACGCTCTCCTCGGCGATGATGGCGTTCATCGGCCCGGGCGGGGCGGCGAGGGCGAGTCCGAAGACGACGCCCGCGAGGAGCGTCGCGGCGACGTTCGTCACGTCCGTCCTCGGGGTCGAGAGGCGGATAAATCAACCGAAACGACGTACGGGGCGGCGGTGCGCTGCGCTCACGCGACGCCGAGGGCGTGCGTGATGGCGCCGACGGCCGTCTCCCAGACGGAGAACCCAGTCGCCATCTGCAGCACCGTATCCAGCCCGAATAACAAGAAGAGGGCGGCGGAGACGAGGTGCGCCTTCCGCATGTCGAGGCGGTGGGAGAACGCGTGGAAGAAGTAGGCGTTCGCGAGGCTCACCGGGATGATGGCGAGCATCTCGCCGGCCCAGATGGCGGAGGTGGCGCCGTACTCGACGGCCAGTCCGATGGTGACCAACTGGGTCTTGTCCCCGAACTCGCCGGCGGCCATCATGGCGAAGATGGGGACGAAGCCGCCGAACGAACCCGAGATTCGGGCTATCGGCGCCGGGAGGTCCACCCGCTCCGAGAGGTTCACGAAGCCGCCGTCCGTCTCGGCGGCCGCGTCCCCGTGCGTCGTTCCCGGCGTGGGCGCAGAGCGGTAGAGGAGCACCGCGAAGGTGAGAAACAGCACCGCGGTGATGGCATCCAGCGCGAGGGGCGGGAGCGTCGCCCGGAGCGCCTGTCCGAACAGAATCTCCAAGGCGGTCCACCCGGCGAACGCCGACCCCGCGGCGGCGACGACGACGAGGGGTCGGTAGCGCGTGGCGAGGGCGGCGATGATGAACTGCACCTTCTCCCCGGGCAGCACCGCCAGTTGGGTGACGAAGGCGACGACGAGGATTTCGAGATAGCCGCTCACGTCGTCGGCACCTCGCCGTTCGACCCGTCCGAATCGTCGCCCGTCCCGTTCGTCTCGCCGCCCGCCGGGTCGCCCTCGAACGGACGGACCCGGATGGAGGCCGCGACGGAGTCGGGGAGGCTCTGCTCGTCGCCGCCCTCCGTCCGGACGGTGACCATCCCGAAGGGGGCCACGTCGACGACGTCGAGCCGCGTCCCCGGGAGGACGCCCGCGTTCTCCAGATACTCCAGTTCCTCCTCCTCGCGGTCGCTGACGCGGGTGACGACCACCCTGTCGCCGACGCCGTGGTCGCCCAGCGTGTCCGCTTCCTCGTGGTCGATGGGCGCGAGGTCAGCCGTCGGGATGGGGTCTCCGTGGGGGTCGACCGTCGGATTCCCGAGGACCTCCGCGACGCGACGCTCGAACTCCTCGGAGATGTGGTGTTCGAGGGCGTCGGCCTCGTCGTGGACCTCGCTCCACGAGTAGTCGAGGTGTTCGGCGAGGTACGCTTCGAGCAGGCGGTGGTGTCGCAGCACTTCGAGCGCTACCGTCTCGCCCTCCTCGGTCAACTCGACGCCCTTGTACTTCTCCCGTTCGAGGAGCCCCCGTTCCTCCAGTTTTCCGAACATGCTCGTCACCGTGGGCGGGGTCTTCCCCAGGTACTCCGCGACGGCGGAGGTGGCGACGGGCGCGCCCGACGTCGACTGAATCTGGTAGATCGCCTTCAGATAGTCCTCCATCACGTCGCTCAACATGCGAGGATTTAGACGCATCTAAAGGAAATATCTGTTGGGTGAAATCCGATCGTTGCGTCCGTTCAGCCGGGTCGACGCGCTCAGATACCCTGTCCCATGAGGTGGCTGCGCAGGACGTCGGCCGTCTTCGTCCCCGACTCGGTGTTGACGACCACCACGTCGTCGCCCTCCCCGAGAACGCCGTCCTCGGCGAGTCGCCACGCCGCCGCCATCGCCGCCCCGCCCGCGGTGCCGACTTCGACGCCCGCCGTCTGCGCGGCGACGACGGCGCTCTCCAGGATGTCCTCGTCGTCGAGGGCGAGCGTGTCGCCGCCGGACGACTCGACGGCGTCTATCGCCGCCGCGCCGCCCTTCGGGTCGGGAATCTCCAGTTCGCCGACGATGGTGTCCGGTTGGTCCCACGCTTTCACGTCTTCGTCGCCGCGTTCGCGGGCGGCGGCGATGGGGGCACACCCCGACGCCTGCGCGGCGAATATCGGCGGCACCTCGGCCGTCAAGCCGAGTTCGGAGAGCGCCTCGAACCCCGCGAAGACGCCGGCGACGACTTCGCCGGTGCTCGACGGGACGACGACGGCGTCGGGCGTCTCCCACCCGCGCGACTCGGCCACCTCGAACGCGAGCGTCTTGATTCCGTCGTGGCGGTAGGGGTTGTCGAACTCCTGGAGCGTGTGCCACTCCGATTTCAGTTGCTCGTGCAGGCCCGCCTCGGCGTCGGGGTAGCGGCCGCCGACCACGCGCATCTCGCCGCCGTGGACGTTCACCATCGCCTTGTTCGAGAACGGCGCGCGCGAGGGGACGAACGAGTACGAGCGGATGTCGGCCATGCTCGCGTACGACGCCGCCGACTGCCCCGCGTTGCCCGCCGAGGCGAGAGCGACCAACTCGGCGCCCGCCTCGCGGGCGGCGGTGACGGCCGGCGAGAGGCCTCGGTCGAGGACGGTTCCGGTGGGGTTGCGACCCTCGTCTTTGATTCCGAGCGACCCGACGCCGACTTCGTCGGCGAGTTCGGCCGACTCGACGAGCGGCGTCCCCCCCTCCTTGGCCGTCAGCGGCGACCCGAAGGGGAGCAGGTCCGCGTAGCGCCACATCGTGTCCGTCGGCCGGTCCGAGAGGCCGCCGTCGGCCCAGTCGACGGCGTCGTAGTCGTAGGCCGGAACGAGGTGCGCGCCGGCGTCGCTCGCACCCGTCGCGTCCGCGTCGTATCGCTCGCCCGTCTCGGCGCACTCCAGTCCCAGGAACGCCTCGCTCGTGTCCATGTTCGAGGGTTCGGGGCGATAGACTAACCTTTGGTCATTTACACCCACCTTTTTGCTGACTCGGGTCGCGCGGAGCGCGACCGCTCGTCGCAAAAAGCTGGACCAAAAAGGGCCGGAGGCTCGCGGTCTACGACTACTCGCCACCGGTGAACCGCTCGCTCCCTGCGGTCGCTCGCGGATGTTCACCACAGCCCACTGTTTTGTTTGCTAATAGATGACACCCCGTTCACGCGGGAACGCATCCGTTCTCGTTCGCTCACGAAACACCGTGCATCTCGTGAACGTTGCAAAACGCGGTCTCGCCGAGCATCGCGAGGCGAGACTCGACGGGCGCTCTGCTCGCCGCCGGCGAACCGCTCGATACGGGTGATTTACAGTTCAAATGACGCCGGTAAGTATCTTATAGTCCGTAAAATAGCTCGGTGTGAACGTCACGCTGAGCGTTTTTCGAAGTCCTCCATCACGACAGCGTAGCCTCCCTCGCCGAGGTCACGTACCGTGTAGGTAGTCGGGTAGTAGCCATCTTTCGGATAAACTTCGGGCTGGGAAATGTCCCGCTTCTCGATGCCGGTGAGATGATTCTGGAAGTAATCCAGCGTAATCATCGGTTCTATGAAGGTATTCTCGTACTCGCCATCACCGTCTACGTCAGCAACACCCCAGATGAGCGTCTCCGTCCACTCTTCGCCGTGGAACTCTGGAGCGTCCTTCGGCGCAAGATGAGCGCCCATTGCAGGAACGATAGCGCCACCCTCGAGTAACCGATAGCCGTCCGGAATGTTCCTGTCGGGAAGATTCTCGATGATTCCCGGCCCGATTCCGGCGACCGTTTTCGGCTCGTAGATGTGGTAGTGAAGGTCGAAGTGTGGCCTTTCGTAAACGCCGTGAGGCGTGTGACCTTGTGGATTCCAGCCGCAACCCGCATAGCTGATCGGGTCCGGGGTGTTCTCGGGGAAGTCGAGGTTGAACGGCTTCGACCAGAAGCCGTGTACCTTCCGTCCGTCGGCGTCGCCGCTCTCGAAATCTTCAGCGTATGGCAGACCTTCGAGGGTACCTTCGGCGAAATGAATACCAACGTACTTCGGGTTACTGGAGGGGGTCACCGAGGAGAACGTCGTGATTTTGCCGTCTCCCATCTGGACGGAGTCTCCCCATTCGGTGATACCCTTCGGCGGGAAGCCCTCACCAGGACTGGTGCCTCGATTCGAGCCGGCCCCCTCGCCCATACCGGTTCCGCTGAGTACGGCACTTCCGATGGTAAGGGTGCCGATGCTCTTCAGGATCGAACGACGATTGGGTTGCATACACTCCGTTGATGTGGGTATATCATGTTTAGTGTTAACAATTATTGCACCTTTACAGCGGCGGTTATATCATTTAATCGATACTTTTGGCGAGCGACGCAACAGCGATAAACGACATTCTAAGACGAGATAGCAGGTGGTCGACGCTCGACTGAGCGTCGGTACCGAACGGTGCGGAAACGTTCTCTTCTCCCGTCCGAGAGGTTCGGTAATCGGCCGCCCGTATCCGTCCGGGACCACCCGCCTCTTTGTGCCCGCCGAACGACGTGCGAACATGGACGGAGAAACCGTCGTCGTCGCCGGCGCGGGCCTCGCGGGCCTCGTCGCGGCGCGACACCTCGCGGACGCTGGAGCGGACGTGACCGTGTTCGAGCGACGACCCGACGTGGGCGGCCGGGTTCGGTCGCGGGAGCGCGACGGCTTCACCTTCGATAGGGGGTTTCAGGTGCTTTTCACCGGCTACCCCGCCGTGCGGCGCGAACTCGACCTCTCGGAACTCGATATGCGCTATTTCTCCCCCGGCGCGGTCATCGCCCGCCCGGGGAAGCGCTCGACGCTGTCGGACCCGACGCGCGACCCGCGAGCGACGCTCTCGACGCTCCGGAACGGCGAGGTGACGACCACCGACAAACTCCGAACGCTGTTGCTCCGCCAGCACGTCGCCTCGCAGTCGGAAGCGGAGATATTCGCCGCCGAAGACGGGAGCATCCGCGACTACCTCGCGGAGTGGGGGTTCTCGGAGGGCTACATCGAGAGCTTCGTCGCGCCGTTCTACGGCGGAATCACGTTGGACCGGTCGCTGTCGACCTCCAAGCGCGTCTTCGAGTACACGTTCAAGGCGATGAGCGAGGGCGACATCGGCCTCCCGGCCGACGGCATGGGCGCCGTCGCGGAGCAGTTGGCCGCGAAGGCGCGCGCGGCCGGGGCGGAGATAGTCACCGACGCCGGCGTCGAGACCATCGAGGACGAGGTGCGCGACGACGACGAACCGGTCGACTACGGCTACGCGCACCCCGTGACCGTCACCGCGGGCGGGGAGGAGGTGGAGGCCGACCGCGTCGTCGTCGCCACCGACCCGAAGGAGGCGCGGCGCCTGACCGACGTGGAACTGATACCCACCGAGGCGCGGAGCAGCGTCACGCAGTACTACCGCCTGCCGAAGCGGGAGAAACTGGGGACGCGGAAGAAGATACTCCTCAACGCGGCCGACGACGCGCCGAACATCGTCGTTCCCGTGAGTGACGTGGCCCCCGAATACGCCCCCGACGGCGACGACCAGTTGCTGTGCGCGACGTTCCTCGGGTCGGCCGCGATGGACCGCGACGCCTCCGACCTGCTCGAAGCGACCCGGGACGCCCTCGAATCGTGGTACGAGAGCGACTTCCCGGCGCTGGAGTCGCTGCACACCGAGCGGGTCGAGTTCGCGCAGTTCGCCCAACCGCCGGGAATCCACGACGCCCTGCCGGACCACCGCGAACCAAACGGGCGGACGTACCTCGCCGGTGAGTACACCGCGTGGTCGTCGATTCAGGGCGCGATGCGAAGCGGGCGCGAGGCGGCCGAGAAGGTCCGCGCCGACGCCGAGCGGTAGTCGCGAATGGAGTCGGCGGCCGGTCGAACCGACGACCGGCGAGTCGGCCGGGTCACAGCATCCGGCGGAACTCCCCCAACGGCGGGAACGACAGCGCCTCCTCTGCGTCCTCGTCGTAGACGACGGGGCGGAACGCGTCCACGTCCGGCACGAGGGGCGACCCCGCGTCCGGTCCGTACAGCCCGTTCACGGGGACGCCCGATGCCAGGCGGGTGAACGCCGGGAGCACGAGCACGTCCGCGCCCCGGTAGACGCCCTCGCCGTAGAGATAGCAGGGTTGGCGGACGGATTCGACGGTGATGGCCGGGTGGACGTGACCGATAACGTACAGCGAGGCGTCCGTCTCCGGTGCGGCGTGGCCGTGACAGACGACCGTCTTCGGGTCCTCGGCGACGACGTACTCGTCGCGGACGTCGCCGTCCCACGCCGTCCGCAGGGCGGTGTCGTGGTTGCCGCGGACCATCACGGGCCGGGCGCCCCCCTCGCGGCAGACGGCGACGAGGTCCGACACGCCCTCGGCCGCGCGGGCCGTCGCGCCGTCGAAGCGGTGGAGCAGGTCGCCGGCGAACACCGCCTCGGCGGGGTCGAACGCGTCGACGAGGGCGGCGAGTCGCTCCCGCAGGTCGGCATCCTCGCCCAGCGGAAACGCCACGTTCGACGCCTCGGCGCGGCCGACGTGGAGGTCCGCGACGACGACGGCGTCCGCGAACGGGAGGTACGCCGCCCGGTCGCGGTAGGTCACGTCGTGCACGCGGGCACCGACGGCGCGGGCGGGGAAAGCGGTGACGCCCGCCGGCGTGCGGCGGAGGCCGGCCGTCGGCGGGTGCCGGGGGGATTTTTCATCGCTCGTCGCCTCCGAGCGGGTATGAGCGGTGCCCTCGAAGACAAACGGACGGCGACGCGCCTCCGCATCCTCGTCGAAATCGCCGACCGGCAACCGGCGGTGAGTCAGGGCGAAGTCGCCGAGGCGGTGGGCGTGACGAGTCAGGCGGTCAGCGAGTACACCCGACAACTCGTCGAGGACGGCTACGTGGAGAAGGAGGGGCGTTCTCGCTACCGCGTGACGAAGGAGGGCGTCGACTGGCTGTTCCAGGAGGCGAAGGACCTCCGGCGGTTCGCCGACCACGTCACCGACGACGTCCTGGAGAGCGTACAGGAGGACGCCGCCCTCGCGACGGAGGCCGTCGAGGCGGGCGAGACGGTGACCCTGTCGCTCCGCGGGGGGCACCTCCACGCGACGCCCGGGGACGCCGGCCCGGCGACGGGCGTGACGACGACGGCCGCCGAGGCGGACGAGGACGTGAGCATCACCGGGTTCGAGGGCGTCATCGAGATGGACCCCGGGAGCGTCACCGTCGTGCAGGTGCCGCCCGCGCGTTCGGGCGGAAGCCGGACCGTCGAACTGGACCGACTCGCCGAGGCGTGCGCCGACGCGGACGTGGTGGTCGCGGCGGGCGTCGAAGCGGTCGTGTCGCTCCGGAAGGCCGACGTGGCGGTGGAGACGTCGCTGGCCGCGGGCGAGGTGGCGGCGGCGGGCGCGGCGCGCGGACTCGCGGCCGTGGTGGTGGCGACGACGGACCTGGTGGGGCGCGTGACCGACGCCCTCCGCGACGGCGACGTGCTGTACGAGGTGACGGAGGCGGCGCGGGTCGCAGAGCGGTGAGTGACTAAAATTAAAGTTAGACGCGGGCGGGCGGACTGCTCTCGGCGTGTTCTCTGGCCGTGGCGTACGCCTCCTGGAGTCGCTGGAACTCCGGTTGCGACCCGCTGTGGTCGGGGTGCGCCGTCTTCGCCTTGTTTCGGTAGGCGACCTTTATCTCCGAAGGGTCGGCGCTCCGCGGCAGGTCGAGGTGGTCGAACGCCGCCGCCACGGGGTCGGCGGCGTTCGGGACGACGGGCTCCGGTTCCGGCACGTCGAACGGGAGGCGCCGGCCGAGTCCGCGGGCGGGCATCTCGTGTTCGCACAGCACCGTGTACGTCCCGGCGCGTTCCAGCCGGAAGTACGCCATCGCGTCGAACGTCACGGCCACGTCGCGGCCGGGGAGGTAGAACTCCACCGTCTCGCCGCGGACCGGGTGGTCCTCGGCGAACGGTTCGCCTATCTCGCGCAGGTAGTCGCGTATCTCCGCCCGCCGGCGGCCGGCGCCGTCGACGACGGCACCCGCCGTCGGTTCGTCGGGGAAGAGGCGCCTCCCGACGACGAACACGCTCGCGACGAGCACGGACGCGAGGAGTCCCCCGGCGACGCCGAGGAGAAGCCACGGCGGGAACGCCGACACCAAGTCGGACTGCACAAGAAGTAGGTGGGGTTCCGACGTAAAGAACCTCTCGCCGTCGGGAGTCGTCGCGCGCCGGGAGACGCTTCCCCGTCGAGGACCCACTCTCCCCTATGCGACCGATTCGATTCGAGGAGGCCGACGGGCCGGAGCGGACCCAGATAGGCGAAGGACTCACTCGGGTCGCCGTCCGGGCGGACCGACTGGAGACGGGGCGCGCGGGAGGGAAGTACTTCCTGCGCCACGACGACGGCTGTGCGGTCTGCGGCGACGCCGTCGGGACCGGCGACCCGTTCTATCTGAACCCCGAAACCGGCGAAATTCTCTGTGAAACCCACGGTCGGGAGCGACGCGGAGATTGACCACGATTCCGGCGATAATTACGTACTCGAAGCCGAGTAGGGTATTATTCATCATTGCGTCGGTCGGAAAGTACTTATGGGGTTTGTAAGCATTGACAAACGCTAATGGCTGTAGTTTGGCTGGACGACGTGCGCGCCGACGACATCGACACAGTCGGCGGTAAAGGAGCCTCACTGGGCGAACTGACCTCGGCTGGCCTCCCCGTGCCGCCGGGGTTCGTCGTCACCGCCGGGACGTACCGTTCGTTCATCGAGGAAGCGGGTATCGACGAGGAACTCTTCGACGCCGTCGACGTCGACCACGAGGATTCGGCGGCGCTGAAGACGGCGCACGAACGGGCGCACGAACTCATCATGGAGACGCCGGTACCGGAGGAGGTAGGCGAGGAGATACTCGCCACCTACGACGACATCAGCGATGGCGAGGCGTTCGTCGCGGTTCGCTCCTCCGCGACGGCGGAGGACCTCCCCGACGCGTCGTTCGCCGGTCAGCAGGAGACGTACCTGAACGTCCAGAAAGACGACCTGCTCCAGCGAGTGAAGGAGTGCTGGGCGTCGCTGTTCTCCCAGCGCGCGATCTACTACCGCAACCGCAAGGGCTTCCCGCACCGCGATGTCGACATCGCCGTCGTCGTCCAGGAGATGGTCGACGCCGAGAAGTCCGGCGTGATGTTCACCTCCCACCCCTCGACGGGCGACCCCCGAATCATCATCGAGGCGGCGTGGGGTCTCGGCGAGGCCGTCGTCTCCGGGTCCGTCTCGCCCGACAACTACGTCGTCGACCGCGAGTCGGGCGAGGTGGAGACGGCCACCGTCGCCGACAAGAAGACGATGATGGTCAAAGACGAGGAGACGGGCGAGACGGTCGAAATCGACGTCCCCGACGAGAAGCGAGACGCGCGCGTCCTCGGGGAGGACGAGATAGCCCGACTCGTCGAACTCGGCGAACGCGTCGAGGAGCACTACGGCGAACCGCAGGACGTGGAGTGGGCCATCTACGAGGGCGAGGTGTACATGCTGCAGTCCCGTCCCATCACCACCATCTCCGACGAGGAGGAAGAGGAGGCGGCGGCCCGCGAAGCCGCCGCCGGCGACGGCGGATCCGAGAACGGACAGGCCGAGAGGACGGGGCAGGCCTCGGGGTCCGGCGACATGATACTGCGCGGCCTCGGCGCGAGTCCCGGCATCGCGGCCGGCAACGCCCGCATCATCACGAAACTCGACCACCTCGACCAGGTGGCGGAGGGCGACATCATCGTCACCGAGATGACGATGCCGGACATGGTGCCCGCGATGAAGCGCGCGGCGGGCATCGTCACCGACGAGGGAGGGATGACCTCCCACGCGTCCATCGTCTCGCGCGAACTCGGCGTCCCCGCCGTCGTCGGCACCGGGTCCGGCACCCGCGAGATAACTGACGGTCAGCCCATCACCATCGACGGCGACAAGGGCACCATCCGCGAGGGCGCGGAACTAAAAGAGGAACAGCGCGAACCCATCGAGGAGGCGCGGCCGAAGACGCCCGTCAAGCCGATGACGGCCACGGAGGTGAAGGTGAACGTCTCCATCCCCGAAGCCGCCGAACGCGCCGCCGCGACGGGCGCCGACGGCGTCGGCCTCCTCCGCATCGAGCACATGGTGCTGTCGCTGGGCAAGACGCCGACGAAATTCATCGAGGACAACAGCGAACGCGCCTACATCGAGGAACTCGTCGACGGCATCCGCGGCGTCGCAGAAGAGTTCTACCCGCGTCCCGTCCGCGTCCGGAGCCTCGACGCCCCCACCGACGAGTTCCGGCAGTTGGAGGGCGGCGAGGACGAACCGCGCGAGCACAACCCGATGCTCGGCTACCGGGGAATTCGGCGCAGTCTCGACAAGCCCGACCTGTTCAAACACGAGTTGGAGGCGTTCCGACAACTGTTCGAGATGGGCTACGACAACGTCGAGATCATGTTCCCCTTGGTCAACGACGCCGAAGACGTCCATCAGGCGAAGGAGCTGATGATCGAGGCCGGCATCGACCCCGAGAAGCGCGAGTGGGGCGTCATGATAGAGACGCCGGCGTCCGCCCTCGCCGTCGACGAGATGGCTGAGGTCGGCCTCGACTTCGTCTCGTTCGGGACGAACGACCTGACGCAGTACACCCTGGCCGTCGACCGCAACAACGAGAACGTCGCCGGGCGGTTCGACGAACTCCACCCCGCCGTGCTGAAACTCATCGGCGACACCATCGAGACCTGTCGCGAGGTGGGCGTGAAGACGAGCATCTGCGGGCAGGCGGCGTCGAAGCCGCAGATGGTCCAGTTCCTCGTCAACGAGGGCGTCTCCTCCATCTCGGCGAACATCGACGCCGTCCGCGACGTACAACACGAGGTCAAGCGGGTCGAACAGCGACTCATCCTCGACTCGGTCCGCTGAGCGGCCGAGCGGGGTCTCACGGCTTCTCCCACTTTCCGACCTCCGTGTCGTGGAAATCTTTTCTCGCCTCCCGACGGGTGGGCCAGTAGGCGACGGTGGCCGCCCCGGCGTAGAACAGGGCCACGGCGACGACCACGACTTCGCCGGGGACCGAGGAGATGACGGCCGCGTCTATCCACCGCGTCTGCGGGGTGAACATGGTTATCCGGAGCAGCCACGCGAGTCCGAGAACGGACATCAGGGGGCCGTAGACGCGGCGCAGACGACGCGAGAGCGCCTCCCGGAACGACATCTTCAGCGTCGGCGTCCGGAGGTCGACGGCGAGGTGCTTGCGCCACTCGGTTCCGGGGTCCGTTCGAGGGGCGAACACGTCGGCGAAGAAGTTCTGCTCCATCAATCGCACCCGCGAGCGACTCGCGTCGTAGGCGCGGTAGCGGCGGACCTCGAACAGGAGGAACCCGCACATCGCGAGGATGCCGATGAGGAGGATGTACGCCGCGAGGTTGGGTTGGGAGAAGACGACGGTGAGGAAAGCGGCCATGACGGTCACGGCCCAGTTCGTCGTCTGGTCGATGCGGGTCTGGCCGCTCGCCATCTGTCTGGACTCCACGCGGTAGAACTCGGAGATGACGACCGCGGCCCGGGAGTCCTCCGGCGCCGCCCGTTCGCCGATGGCGCTCGCGTCGGACCGCGCCGCGGACCCGCCGTCTGAATCGGGGGACTCGGAGTCGGTCACGGTGGTACGCCGTTCGATGGGGCGCGGGGCCGAAGAGCTATCGGCGGGCGGCGTCACCACGCCGACGTACAACGGAATTGATAAACGCCGCGGCGCCCACTCGGAGACTATGCAGCGGTCCGCGCCGCAGACGTTCGACCGCGTCCTCTCGTCGATGTGCACCGAACCGCACCCCGCGGCGCGCGACGCCGCCGAACGGTTCCTCGCCACCAACCCCGGCGACCCCGCCACCTACGAGGAAGTAGCCGAGTTGGAGTCCGACGCCGTCGACACCCTCGGGGAGATAGCCGGCCTCGCGGACCCGCACGGCTACGTCACCAGCGGCGGCACCGAAGCGAACGTCCAGGCCGTCCGGGCGGCGCGGAACCGGGGCCGAGAGCGGACTTCGAACCCGAACGTCGTCGCCCCCGAGAGCGCGCACTTCTCGTTCAACAAGGCCGCCGACGTGTTGGGGGTGGAACTCCGCCTCGTCCCGACCGACGCGGACCGCCGCGCGGACCTCGACGCCGTCCGCGCCGCCGTCGACGACGATACGGTGCTGGTCGTCGGCGTCGCCGGCAGCACGGAGTTCGGGCGCGTCGACCCCATCCCGGAACTGGTCGACATCGCCCACGACGCCGGCGCGTTCTGCCACGTTGACGCCGCGTGGGGCGGATTCCTGCTTCCGTTCACCGACCGCGCGTGGAGTTTCGCGCACGCGCCCGTCGACTCGCTCACCATCGACCCGCACAAGTGCGGGCGGGCGTGCATTCCGGCCGGCGGCCTCCTGTTCCGCGAACGGGACGGTCTCGACGCGCTGGCCGTCGAGACGCCGTACCTCGAATCCACCTCGCAGGCGACGCTCACGGGCACCAGAAGCGGAGCGGGCGTCGCCTCCGCCGCCGCAGCAATGGACGCCCTGTGGCCCGACGGCTACCGCCGCGAGTACGAACGCGCCGCCGACCTCGCCGCGTGGTTCGCCGACGAACTCCGAGGGCGGGACATCGACGTGGTGGACCCTGAACTACCGCTCGTCGCGGCCAACGTGCCCGACGCCGTCTTCGAGGCGCTCAGGGCCCGCGAGTGGCGCGTCTCGCGCACCGGATCGGACCTCCTCCGCGTCGTCTGCATGCCGCACGTCACCCGCGAGTCCCTCGCGGCCTTCCTCGCGGACCTCGATGCGGTCCGCTGATTTCGACGGACGAAAGCGCCCCATCCGGGGGCCGAATCTCAAGACTTACGTCGTCGCGTCCGGGAGAATCCGATAGCCGTGTCCCTCGCCGCCGCCCTCGATGCGCTCTCGTCGGTTCCGCTGTCGCCGTCGCTCACCGGCGCGGTCGCCGACCTCGCGGCGGACGGCGTCGGGAGCCTGTTTCCGAACTTCGGTCTGCGGTCGGTCGTCGAGACCGCGACGGGGTGGTTCGGGCTGGTCATCATCTTCGTCTACTCCTTTCTCATCGCGTTCGCCCTGCCCGGCGTGAGCGAAGTCGTCCTGCTGGCGCCGCTGGATCTGGGGCTCTCTCAGAACGCCCGGTACGCGGTCATCATCCTCGTGAGCGGCGTCGGCAAGGCGGTGGGGAGCGTCTTCGCGTTCCACATCGGACAGGAGGCGAAGAACTCCGGCTTCATCGAGCGAAAGCTCCGGGAGTCGCGGTTCGGCATCATGGAGTGGACCGAGGAGAAGACGCTGGAGATAGCCCAGACGTGGGGGTACGCCGGTCTCGCCGCGGCGCTCTGCGTCCCGACGTTCCCCGACACGCTGTCGATATACGCCTTCTCGGTCCTCGAAGAGGACTACGTGAAGTTCGCCGTCGCCACGTTCGTCGGGAGCGTCGGCCGACTGCTGGTGACGCTCGTCGGTGTCGAAGCGCTGTCGACGCTCTTCTGAACGGTCGGCGACTCCAGTTCATCTAACACAGCAGAGCCCAGTCCAGCGACCAGCAGAACCGCGTCAACGGGCCCAAGCGGACCCGACGGGGTTCCCGCGAGCACAGCGAGCGGGAAGTCGTCGGAGATCCTCCGACGCGCGTCAGAGAGAACCCGACGGCGTTTTGGTCCCGCCCGCGCGAATCACGAGACACGACCATGAGCCACGACCCATTCCCCACGGAGCACCCGGCGGTGGTGACCTGCGGGTTGCCGTACGCGAACGGCGACCTGCACATCGGCCACCTCCGGACGTACGTCGGCGGCGACATCTACAGTCGCGCGCTGAAACGACTCGGTCAGGAGACAGCGTTCGTCAGCGGGTCCGATATGCACGGCACGCCCGTCGCCGTCAACGCCGAGAAGGAGGGCGTCACGCCCGAGGAGTTCGCCCTCCGCCACCACGAGACGTACGAGGAGACGTTCCCGAAGTTCGACATCGAGTTCGACAACTACGGGCACACCCACGACGAGACGAACACGGAACTGACCAGTGAGTTGGTCCGCACCCTCGAGGAGGAGGGCTACCTCTACGAGAAAGAGATTCCGATCGCCTACGACCCCGACGCCGACCAGTGGCTCCCGGACCGCTACGTCGAGGGCACCTGCCCGTACTGCGGCGCGCACGCCCGCGGCGACGAGTGCGACGAGGGGTGCGGCCGCCACCTCGAACCCGGCGAGATAGAGGACCCCGAGTCGACGCTGACGGGCAACCCCGCCGAGTACCGCGAGCGGAGCCACCGCTTCTTCCGCGTCTCGGAACTGCAGGACTACCTGAACGAGTTCATCGACCGACTGGAGGGAACCTCGAACGCCCAGAATCAGCCGCGCGAGTGGATAGAGGGCGAACTGCAGGACTGGTGTATCACCCGTGATATGGACTGGGGCATCGACTACCCGGGCGAAACGGAGGACGACCTGGTCCTCTACGTCTGGGTTGACGCCCCCATCGAGTACATCGCCTCCACGAAGCAGTACTCCGAACGCGTCGGCGCGGAGACGTTCGACTGGGAGGAGGCGTGGCGGAACGACGGCGAAATCGTCCACATCATCGGCCGCGACATCATCCAGCACCACACCGTGTTCTGGCCGGCGATGCTGCGCGCGACGGGGTACGTCGAACCCCGCGCCGTGATGGCCTCCGGGTTCATCACGCTGAACGGCAAGGGCTTCTCCACCTCGCGCAACCGCGCCGTCTGGGCCGACGAGTATCTGGAGGAGGGCTTCGCCCCGGCGCTCATCCGCTATTACCTCGCCACCAACGGCGGGTTCCAGCAGGACGTCGACTTCTCGTGGGAGAAGTTCCGCGACCGAGTGAACAACGAACTCGTCGGAACCGTCGGCAACTTCCTCTACCGGTCGCTGCTGTTCGCCTACCGCGAGTACGAGGGGACGCCGGAGGCGGACCTCTCCGAGGAGGTGCGCGACCGCATCGAGGCGGCCATCGAGGAGTTCCGCGCGGGCGTGAACGACTACTCAGTCCGCGAAGTCGGCAACGCCGCCGTCCGACTGGCGCAGTTCGGCAACGAGTACATCCAGCGGCACGAACCGTGGAAACTCGACGACGGCGAGGAGAAAGAGCGGGTCATCCGCGACTGCGTGCAGGTGGCGAAGGCCGTCTGCGTCCTCTTCGAACCGGTGGCGCCGAGCAAGGCCGAACGCCTCTGGGCCGACCTGAACGAGGACGGCGACGTGCACGCCGTCGGCGTCGACGCCGCCCTCGACGCGCCGGCGGCGTCGTTCGACGAGCCCTCGGAACTGTTCGAGAAGATAGACGAAGAGCGCGTCGAGGAACTCAACGAGAAACTCGAGGCGCGCGTCGCGGAGACGGCGGCGGACGAAGAGGAGGACGAAGCGGAGAGCGAGTCCGACGAGGACGGGAGTGCGGACGCGAGCGACGAGTTCGAACCCCTGCTTGCGGACCGAATCGGCTTCAAGGAGTTCCAGGAACTCGACCTCCGCGTCGCCGAGATTCTCGACGCCGAGGGCATCGACGGCGCGGACAAACTGGCGAAACTGACCGTCGACATCGGCGTCGAGGAGCGGCAAATCGTCGCGGGGCTGAAACAGCTTCACGACCTCTCGGAACTGCCCGGGAAGAAGGTGGTCGTCGTAGCTAACTTGGAGAAGGCCGAACTGTTCGGCGTCGAATCGAACGGGATGGTGCTGGCCGCGGGCGAACAGGCGGACCTGCTGACGACCCACGGCGACGCCGAACCCGGGACGCGCGTCCGGTAGGTCGTCGGCCGCGACGACTACGAGAGCGAGACGCGCACTTCGTCGTCGGTCACCTCGACCACCTGGTCGGCGGTGAGCGACAGCGTCTCGTCGTCCTCGCCGCTGAGGGCGTCCTCCATGTCGGCGGAGACGCCCGTGTCACCTTTCAGCATCGCCTTGCCGTCCTGTACGCCCGCCACCTTGCCGATTCGCTCGCCGTCGGGGCCGACGACGCGCTTGCCGACGATGTCGTTCGTGATGTGCTGCACGCCTTCCGGTGTCGCCCGCGCGGCGCTAAAGCGTGATGGCGGAGCGGACCGTCGGAACGGTTTCGTCGGCCACCCGGGAGTGAGCGTTCATGTACTTCGGCCTCACGAGCGCCGACGTGGCCGTCGAGCGCGGGCCGCCGGTTCGGCTCTCCACGCGCCTCGCCGCGGCGGACTTCCGGTTCGTCTCCGACGTGCCGAGGGGGATACGCGACGGCGTCCGTCGGGTCGCCGTCCACGACCAGAGCGACGGGCGGTTCGAGGTGCGGTTCACCGGCCGAACGGACGGCGCGTACGTGGTCGACCGGGTCGTCCTCGACGGGATAGCGGCGTCGCTGCACGGAGAGGACGAGTTCGGGGAGTGGCGGGTCGCGTACGAGGGGTCGCGGCCGGACTGGATTCCCGACGAGATGCCCGAACAGTGAGCCGTCGCCGCTCGTGACGGCGTCCGGACTGCCGAGCGCTAACGGTGATTATTTTTACCACGGAAGTAGTGGCATCGTCGGGCTTTTTTATGCGTTGCCCTGTACTCGCCTCCATGAGAAACGCGAAAATCGTCTGTACGCTCGGGCCGGCCTCCGACGACCGGGCGACGATTCGGGCGCTGTCCGACGCTGGGATGAGCGTCGCGCGCCTGAACGCCAGTCACGGCACGCCGGAGCACCGAGAGGAAGTGATAGACCGCATCCGAACCGTCGACGAGGCCACGGAGGAACCGCTGGCCGCCATGGTCGACCTCCAGGGGCCGGAGGTCCGGACCGCGCCCATCGACGGGTCGATTCGTCTCGACACCGGCAGCGAGGTTCGCTTCGTCGAGGGCGAGGACGCGACGCCCGAGGAGGTGGGCCTCTCGTACTCCATCGCGGCGGCCGAGAGCGGCGACACCATCCTGCTCGACGACGGCCGCATCGAAGCGACCGTCAAGCGCGTCGAGGGCGACGCCGTCGTCGCGCGCATCGAGTCCGGCGGGGAACTCGGAGCGCGGAAGGGCGTCAACCTCCCGGGCGTCAAACTCGACATCGACCTCATCACGGAGGGCGACCAGCGCGAACTCGAAGTCGCCGCCGAGAAGAACGCCGACTTCGTGGCCGCCTCGTTCGTTCGCTCCGCCGAGGACATCTACACCATCAGCGACGCCTTGGAGAACCTCGGCGCCGACATCCCCGTCGTCGCCAAGATAGAGCGCGCGGGCGCCGTCGAGAACCTCGACGAGATAATCGAGGCGTCCTACGGCGTGATGGTCGCGCGCGGCGACCTCGGGGTGGAGATGCCGCTCGAAGAGGTGCCCATCATCCAAAAGCGAATCATCCGCAAGTGCCACGCGACGGGGACGCCCGTCATCACGGCGACGGAGATGCTCGACTCGATGGTCCACTCCCGGCGACCGACGCGCGCTGAGGCCTCCGACGTCGCCAACGCCGTCCTCGACGGCACCGACGCCGTGATGCTGTCGGGCGAGACGGCCATCGGCGACAACCCGGTGCGCGTCGTTCAGACGATGGACCGCATCGTCCGACAGGTCGAATCCAGCGAGGAGTACGCCGAGAACCAAGAACAGCACGTCCCCGTCGCCGAAGGCGAGTCGCGGACCGAGGCGCTCGCCCGTTCCGCACGCTATCTCGCGCGCGACGTGAATGCCAGCGCCATCGTCGCCGCCTCCGAGTCGGGGTACACCGCCCGGAAGACGGCGAAGTTCCGCCCCGGCGTGCCCGTCGTCGCCACGACGCCGAACGACCGCGTGCGCCGGCAACTCACCCTCTCGTGGGGCGTCATCCCGAAGTACGCCGACTACCGCAACGGCATCAACGACATCATGGACGACGCCGTCGACGCCGCCCTCGACGCCGACGTGGCCGCCTCCGGCGACACGCTCGTCGTCCTCTCGGGGATGATGACCGAGTTGGAGGGGACGAACACGACGAACATGCTGAAGGTCCACGTCGCCGCAGAGGCCGTCGCGACGGGGAGAAAGGTCGTGGGCGGGCGGGTCGCCGGACCGCTGGCCGTCTCCGACGACGGCGACCTCTCGGACGTTCCGGAGGGAGCGCTGCTCGCTCTCACCGCCGCCTTCGACGGCGAGTTCGACGGCGACGCGAAGAAACTCGGCGGCATCATCGACGCCCGCCCCGGCATGACGGGCTACCCGGCGTTGGTCGCCCGCGAACTGGACCTCCCGATGATATCGGGCGCGCCCATCCCCCAGAGCGTCGCCGCCGGCACCGAAATCACCCTGCACGCCGAACGCGGCATCGTCTACGAGGGCAACGTCATCAAACACGAGTCCGACCGGACCAAAGCGGCGAAAGAGCGACCCGGAAACTGAACGACCGGGTCGCAGTCTCGGAGCGAGGGCGGTAGGCCTTTGCCGACCCGCCCCCTAGATCGAACCGATGGACACCCGCGACGACGCCGCCGACGACCGACGGGACGGCCCCGACGCCGATGTCGACAGACGCGGCGGCCCGGACCGCGCGCCCCCCGACTCGGAGGCGAACCGACCCGACGACGCCCGCGGCGAGGAGACCGACGAGGTGGGTATCGCAGAAGCGGTCGGCGAGGACCGCCCGCCGCTCGGACCGCTCGAACCCGGGTCGCCGATGCCGGAGAACGTCCTCTTCGTGGTGCTCGGCGCCTTGGCCACCGTCGCGCTGTTCGCTACCCTGCTCTGAGAGGGCCACTCTCCGGGACCCCCGGAGAACCGTTCGTGTCGGTCGTTGAGATTATCAGTTCTGAGTACTCGACCGCAGTCTTTTATGCCGGATGCCGGGTAGAGACGGATAACTGCCGCCCCGATGCAACCGACACGCCCCCTCACGGCGCTGGTCGCGGCGTTCCTGCTCGTCGCCGTCGCCGCCGCCCCCGCACTCGCCCTCCCGCCCGACGAGCGGACGCGGTCGGTCGCCGTCGATGCCGACGCGTCCGCCGTCCTCGCCGCCGAAACCGCCGCCTCCGTCGGCGGCGACCTGACGGTCACCCGCGGCGACGAGGTGACGTTCACCGTCAGCCACTCCGGCCCGGCGAACGTCACCGTCGGCGAACCCGGGAGCGGCTTCCACCTCGTCGTCTCCCTCGGCGGGAGCGGAACCGACGAGGTGACGATAGACACCTTCGCGACGACGGCCGCCGACCCCGACGAGTTCGTCGAGGGCGGCGACGCGACGCTCCTGTCGAAACCGCTCTCGAAGCCGCTCATGCCGTCGAAGTACCTGATGAGCGTCAGCGTCGAGGGCGACGAACGCGCCGTGGCGACGCTCACCGTCGAACCGCGCGGGGAGATGCACGCCGGGTCGTTCGTCGCGCCCGCCGAGTTCGCGGTGGCCGAGTACGCCACCGACGGCGACGACGCGGACGTCGGACCGCTCACGGGTACGATGTCCGACTCGAACGTCGTCGCCACCGGGGACTACGCCGTGATGCGCGTCGAGGAGTCGGGACTGGAGTCGGCGCTGAACGTCGAGGACCTGACCGGCGGTGCGGCGTCGAACGGCATCGCGTGGAACGTCTCGCAGGTGTCGCCCGCGCCGAACAGCGATTCGGGCGCGCACACGGCGGGGCGGGACGACGTGGCCAACGTCACCGTCCTCCCCGACTTCGAGGAGGACGCGGTGTACTTCGTCTGGGATACCTCGGCGGTCGAACCGGACGAGGACCGCCCCGAGCGCAACGAGTACGAGGCCCGCCTGACGCTCACCGCGTCGAACGGGCTGGTCGAGGAGGACACCGTCGTCGCGGCGACGACGTTCCGAGTGGTCGAGTCGAAGGCGTCGCTCGAACCGGCGAACGACACGGTGCAGTACCCCTGGGAGAACGACACCATCGTCGTCCGCGGGGAGACGACGCGCGCGCCGAACACGACGCTGGAGGTGCGCCTCCGGTCGCCGAGACCCGACGCGTTCCTCCTCATCAGCGAGGCCACCGTGGACGCGAACCGCGAGTACGAGACGACCATCGACCTCGGCGGCGCGACGCGCGGCGTGACGGCGACGCTGTGGACGGACGAGTTCTATCCGGAGACGGCCCAGGAGGTGACGCTCGTCGCCCCGAACGCGACCGTGCGGTTCGACGACCAATCGGCCGACGACGCCGTGGTGACGCTCGCGTTCGTCGAGGCGCCCGACGGCGGGTTCGTCCGCATCCACGACGCGGACGGGGACGGCGTCGGCCGCTCGGAGTACCTCGCGCCGGGGCGACACGAGAACGTCAGCTCGGGTCTGTCGCTCCCCCTGTACGAAGCGCAGACGCTCCGCGCCGAACTCGTGAACGACTCGGACGGCGACGCGGCGTACTCGCGGAACGACAGCGAGTACACCCGGTCGGGGCGGGTCGTCAACGACACCGCGCGCGTCGCGTTCGAGTCGCCGCCGACCGAGACGCCGGCGGCCGCGACGGGGACGCCGGTCGCGACGGCGACGACCACGCCGACGCCCACCGCGACGCCCTACCCCGTGCTGTCGGAGACGCCGCTGGGGCCGTCCGACGGCACCTCGGGGACGGGCGTGCCGCTGTCGCCCGCCGTCGCCGTGGCGGCGATTCTCGCGGCGGCGGGACTGTTCGCGCGCGGAACCAAGAGGGAAGACGACGAATGAACGGAAAACACGACTCGGACGGACGGGGGGCGGAGTGATGGAGAAACTACCGGAACTGGAACCGGAGGCGTTCGTCTCCTTCCTGACCGATCTGTGGGACGAACGGGGGTGGGACACCTCGGTCAAGCAGCGACCCGACGAGACGTACTTCATCGTCGGTCAGCGCGGCGACGGCAAGCGGGGCGTCCTGTACGTCTTCCCGACGACGGAGTCGCACGTGACGACGCAGCACCTGAAGCGGTTCGTCGGCTTCTGCCGCAAGAAGGGTATCGACGTGGCCGTCGTGGCGACCCAGGGCGCCTACGCCGGCGAGGCCAGAGAGATAGCCGAGTCGAAGGGCATCCACCTCCTGGACCGCGAGACGCTCGCCGGGACCGTCGAGGAGGGCGGCTTCGAGCACGTCCTCCGCACCTACACCGGCGGGGGCGGCGGCGGACCGCTGGACCGACTGCTCGCCGTCCTTCGTTCCCACGGCGTCCCCGTGCCGGAAGCGCTCCCGTTCGACTTCGAGGCGCTTCTCGCCCGGTTGCCGACGGGCGGCGACGGAGACGGAGGCGACGCCGAGGGGGGACGGGAGGAGTCGAAGCCGGACTCGAACGCCCCGGACGGAGCGGGCGCGGCGGAGCCCGACGGCTCCGGCGCCGACGCGGACGGGGGCGGCGACAGGCGGGACCTCGCGGGGGCGCTTCCCGGCCCGCTGACGGCGCTCCCCCGACCGAACGTCGTCCTGCCCGCGGCGCTCCTCGTCCTCGTCGTCTTCCTGCTCGGGTCGGCCGTCGGCCCGGCGCTCGGACTCCCGGCCATCGGCGGGGCCGGCGGCGAGGGGGACCTCGCAGTCTCCGCGCTCTCGACGGCCGGAGCGAACGCGACGGCCGAGGTGCGGTGGAACGCGCGGACGGCCGAGTCGCTGACGGTGAACGGGACGGCGTACGACGCGCCGCCGAACGAGACGTTCGTCCTCGTGCGGATGAACGTGAGCAACGCCGGGTCGTCGCCGCTGTCGATGGACGAGTCGTCGCTGGCGCTGGAAGTCGCCGGCCAGCGGTACGGCCACCAGCCGTTGGACGGCGTCGCCGGGTTCGACCAGGGCGGACTGTTCGCCCCGGACGACCCGCGCGAGGTGTGGGTCGTCTTCTCCGTCCCCGACGACGCGGAGAGCGCGACGCTGGTGCTCCGCGGCGACGAGTCCGTCCGGTTCGTCCGCGACGGCGCCGTCGAGGCGGAAGCGACGGTGACCTCGGCGTGATGGCCGTACCGGGCGCGCTTGCGACCGTCGGCGCTCCGATGCGGCCCCCGCGCCGCGTCCGTGCGGCGTGACAACGCTTAATCGACCTGCTTCCCTAGGTCCCCTATGCTCCGGTCGCCGCTCACGGCGTTCCTCCAGCCCGTTATCCCGCCAGAGCTTCTGCCGTACCTGCTCGTCGTCGCGGGCGTCGGCGTCTCCCTGGCCGAGGCGCTGGCGCCGGGGGCGCACCTCGTCGTCCTCGGCGTCGCGCTGTTGGCCGCCGGGTTAGTCGGTCTCCTGCTGGGCCCGGCCGCCGGCCCCGTCGTCCTCGGCGTCCTCGTGCTCGTATTCGGCGCCCTCGCGCTGTACGGCTACCGCGAACTCGACCTCTACGGCGGCAAGGGGAGCGGGAAGACCAGCGACTCGGCGTCGCTCCGCGGGCGAACCGCGCGCGTCACCGAACGCGTGACGCCGACGGAGGGGGAGGTGAAACTGAGCGAGGGCGGCGGCTTCAACCCCTACTACGCGGCCCGGTCGGTGAGCGGCGAGATTCCCGAGGGGAGCGAGGTCATCGTCGTCGACCCCGGCGGCGGCAACGTCATCACCGTCGAGTCGCTCGACGACGCGTTGGACGACATCGACCGGGAACTCGCGCGCGGGCGTCGCCGACGGGAGAACGGAGGCGGGGACGACGGCGAACGACGGGGGGACGCCACCGAGTCGGAGACCGAAACCGAAACCGAACGCGCCTGAACAAGCCTCGAAGGCGCGACACGGACGCCGTACGCGGTTGTCACGTGCGAAGCCTTATTTGACCGACACACCAACCTCCGGCTATGGTAGTAAACCCCGTGACACTGCAGGCGGCGGCGCTCGGAGCCTACGCCGTCGGCCTGTTAGTGCTCCTCCTCGCCATCGTGACCGTCTACCAGATGGTCGAAATCGTGGACGCCTACGAGAAGAAGGCGCTCACGGTGTTCGGCGAGTACCGGAAGCTGCTCGAACCGGGTATCAACTTCATCCCGCCGTTCGTCTCGCGGACGTACGCGTTCGACATGCGGACGCAGACGCTCGACGTACCGCGACAGGAGGCCATCACCCGCGACAACTCGCCGGTGACCGCCGACGCCGTCGTCTACATCAAGGTGATGGACGCTCGGAAAGCGTTCCTCGAAGTCGACGACTACAAGCGTGCCGTCTCGAACCTCTCACAGACCACGCTCCGCGCCGTCCTCGGCGACATGGAACTCGACGACACGCTGAACAAGCGACAGGAGATAAACGCCCGCATCCGCAAGGAACTGGACGAACCGACCGACGAGTGGGGCGTCCGCGTCGAGAGCGTCGAGGTCCGCGAGGTGAACCCCTCCCAGGAAGTCCAGCAGGCGATGGAGCAGCAGACGTCCGCCGAACGTCGCCGCCGCGCCATGATTCTGGAGGCGCAGGGGGAGCGACGCTCCGCCGTCGAAGAGGCCGAGGGTGAAAAACAGTCGAACATCATCCGCGCACAGGGTGAAAAACAGAGCCAGATCCTCGAAGCGCAGGGTGACGCCATCTCGACGGTGCTGCGAGCCAAATCCGCCGAGTCGATGGGCGAACGCGCCATCATCGAAAAGGGGATGGAGACGCTCGAACACATCGGACAGGGCGAGTCGACGACGTTCGTCCTCCCGCAGGAACTCACCAGCCTCCTCGGCCGCTACGGCCGGCAGTTGAGCGACTCCGACGTGCAGGAGCAGGCCGGACTCGACAGCCTCGAGTTCGACGAGGAGACGCGCGAACTCATCGGCCTCGACGACATCGAGGAGATACTCGGCCAGATAGACGAGGCCGCCGAGATGAACGTCGAGGAACTCGAACAGGAGGCCCAGGCCATCAAGGAGGGGTCGGACCCCGGGATGAAGAGCGCGGACGAAGTGGTCGCGGAGGCCGACGCGGCGGACAAATCCGACATCAAGAGCGCGGACGAAGTGGTCGCGGAGTCCGACGAGGAACCCGCGGGCGCCGCGGGCAACGGGGCCGGTTCCGCCGGTGGACGAACCGACGACGACGAAGACCAGCGCGAGACGGAAAAAGAGCTGTAAGGTCTCGGAGTCCTCTCGCCGTCCGTTTCGCTCCGAAAACGGCCGGCGGTAAGAGCACACTACCGGCCGTAAATCTCACAGAAAATTATATGTTGGACGTAATCCGTCGGAGCGAAGAGCTTTTGACCGCCACCCGTCCTACTGAGGACGAGAACCGATGACGAACCGAGGCGTAGACGAAGAGAAACGCGCGACGCTCCGACGCTTCGCGGCCCTCGGCGCGGCGACGCCGTTCGTGGGACTCGGCTCGGCCGAATCCGACGAAGGGGAGGCCGCGGAGTCCGGCAGCGACGCGCGCGACGCCATCGTCGGCTACGTCGCCTCGACGCCGGGCGCGCACTTCTCGAAGGTACGCGACGACTTACGGCTCGGAACCGGCGAGACGCAGTATCACCTCCAGCGTCTCGTCGACGACGGCGTCGTGGAGTTCAGCCGCGACGGCGACTACAAGCGCTTTTTCCCCGCCGGGCGGTTCACCGCCTTCGAGCAGACGGCGCTGGGGTATCTCCGCCGCGACACGCCGCGCGGGATGCTTGTCGCCCTCCTCCGAAACCCCGACGCCACCGGGTCTGCGCTCGCCGCGGAACTCGACGTCTCGCGCGCGACGGTGAGCAACTACGCCCGGAAACTCGACGAGGCGGGCCTGCTCTCCCGCGAGGACGGCTACGCCATCGTCCGACCGGAGACGGTCATCACGCTGTTGGTCCGTTACGCCGACTCGTTCGGCCCCGCAACCGTCTCGCTGGCGGACGACGCCGCGAGCCTCATCCGCTACGACCCCTGAACGGGCGTCCGACGCTCCCGGTCCGGCGTCGTCGCTCGATGTGTTCTTCGATTCGACGAGAGGGGGAGCGACCGCTCGGCAACGAGTGAAGCGAAAAGCGCGGCGGAGGGCCGAAGCGTCGCGGGAACGCGGGGCGGTGGGCGACAGTTCTCCGGCGCGACCGTTCGCGCCGAAACCGCGTCGGTCCGAGTGACGACGGACGGCCGTCTGGTACGGACGACTAGCGCCCGTCTAGACGGTGACCTTCCACGTCGTGCCCGAGGAGTAACCCCACTTCTCGATGGTCACGTCGTGCTCGCCGTCGATGATGGCGCGCATGTTCGCGCCGACTTCCTTCGCCGAGAGGCCCAGTTCCTCGGCGATGAGACGGGACTTGAAGTACGTCTGCTCGGCGGCGTTCGTGCGGAGGTACTGGAGGATGGTACGCTGTTTCTCCGAGAGGTTGGCGACGGGTTCGGTCGTGGACGCGGTTGCGCTCATACCTCTACGGATGGGTGATACCGATATGAGGGGTTTGGTACGTGAGCTTAACACACCGCGGGCTCTCGGTTTCGTCCTCGCGGCCGGCCGGCATCGAGCGTCGCCAACGGCGCGGCGGTACGGTCGCCTAACATCCACCTAATCGTGAGTATCACACCGTAGAGAAGCGCTACCGAGGCCAGACAGGGGGTCACGCTCGGTCGAAGCCAGAAACTACATACGGGGTCGTAGCTGAATAGAGAGGCAATGGGTCGCCTGACCACCGAGCAGTCGGTGACAGAAGTGAGCGTCGTCCTTCCCGCCTACAACGAGGAGGACACCATCGAGGAGACGGTGGGAGAGACGCTCAGGACGCTGTCGTCGTTTCTTCCCGCGGACTCGTTCGAGGTCATCGTGGCCGAAGACGGCTGCGACGACCGGACACCGAAACTGGCGGAGCGAATGGCCGCCAGCGACGACCGAGTGAGACACTTCCACAGCGACGAGCGACTCGGGCGCGGCGGTGCGCTCGAACACGCCTTCGCCGCCGCGAACGGCGAGGTGCTCGTCTACTTCGATACGGACCTCGCGACGGACATGGACCACCTCGAAGAGTTGGTCGAGCGCGTCCGGTCCGGACGGTACGACGTGGCCACCGGGTCGCGCTGGATGCCCGGACGCGTCGCCGACCGCCCGGCGAAGCGGGGCGTGCCGAGTCGCGCGTTCAACCTCCTCGTGCGCCTCTTCCTCGGATCGTCGCTCCGTGACCACCAGTGCGGGTTCAAGGCGTTCAGCCGCGAGGTGTTCGAGGACCTGCGGAGCCAAGTGGAGGACAACCACTGGTTCTGGGACACGGAGATGCTCGTCCGCGCTCAGCGCGCCGGCTACCGCGTCGACGAATTCCCGGTGCAGTGGACGCCGAAGGGCGACACGAAAGTCGACCTCGTCCGCGACGTGTTCGGGATGGGCAGTCAGATCGTCCGGACGTGGTGGCAGGTCGCCGTCAAACCGCGCGTGACGCAGCGCGTCGCCATGGCCGCCGGCGCGATTCTGACGCTCCTGGCGCTGGTGCTGATGACGCAGTACATCAGCTTCGGCGCCGTCCTCGACCAGATGCAGGCCGCCGACCCCGTCCTCGTCGCCGTCGCCGCCCTCGTGTACGTGCTCTCGTGGCCCGTCCGCGGGGTCCGTTACCGCGATATCCTCGCGGAGTTGGGGTTCCGCGAGAAGGCATCGTTCCTGACGGGCGCGGTATTCATCAGTCAGACCGGCAACCTCGTGTTCCCGGCGCGACTCGGTGACTTCATCCGCGCGTACGTCGTGAAGGCCCGCCGCGGCATCCCGTACCCGTCGGGTTTCGCCTCGTTGGCGGCCGAACGCGTCTTCGACCTGCTCACCATCACGATGCTCGCTGGCATCGTCCTCGTGGGCTACACCGTCACCGGACAGACCGCCGAACTGGCGCAGACCGTCGTCGGCGCGGAGGGGGCCGGACAGGTCGCCGTCCTCGTCGCCGTCGGCGTCGCCCTCGCGGCCATCCTCGCGGTGGCGGTCATCGTCGGCTCCGCCCAGTCGGACGGCAACCTCGCCGGCAGACTCGTCCGCCGGGCGAGTTCGGACTCCTACGCGGAGTTCGTCGCCCAAATCGTCGAGCGCTTCGTCGACGACCTGCAGGCCGTCGCCGGGACGCGACGCGGGTTCGCCCGCATCGGCATCTCCAGCCTCGGCATCTGGATGCTCGACGTGGCGACGGCGATGCTCGTCCTCGCGGCGTTCGACCCCGGACTGGCGCCGATAGAGCTAGTCTCGGTGTGCTTCTTCGCGGTCAGCGTCGGCAACCTGGCGAAGGTGCTGCCCCTCTCGCCGGGCGGCGTCGGCCTGTACGAGGGCGCGTTCACGCTCCTCGTCATCGGTCTGACCGGCATCTCGCCGGAGTTGGCGCTCGGCGCGGCCGTCCTCGACCACGCGGTGAAGAACGTCGTCACCGTCATCGGCGGCTACGCCTCGATGCTCGGTCTGAACGTCTCGCTCACGACGGCTGTCGAGGAGACGAAAGACGTCCGCGAGGGCCGCGAGGCGGAACCGGCCGAACTGGACTGAGACGGTCAGTACAGTTCGCAGAGAAACGGCGCCGCGGCGGCGACGACCGCCGATTCGAGCGCGTCCGTCCGCGACAGTTTCCCGCCCGTGAACGCCCCCGCCGCTCCCTGCTTTTTCGCCACGTCCGTCGTCCCCAGCACGTCGTCCATCACGGGACCGAGTTCCTCGCCCGCCGCGATTCGCTCGGAGACGCGCCCCGGGAGTCTGAGGCTCGGCCCCGTCCCCCGACCCCATCGGTCGCCGTCGGTGACCGCCGCCCACATGACGAGAAACGGGTCTTCGCGGCCCTCGAAGCGCGCGACGCCGCCCTCGATGCCGACGCCGAGGTCGTACGCGCCCGCGTCGAGACACGCCCGAGCGCGGTTCTCCGCGCCGGTTCGGGTCTCCGCGTGGCCCGTGGGTTGCTCTGCGACGCCGGAGGGGACGAGTTCGGCCGCGACCGTCGACTCGGGGAAGACGCGGACGGTCGCGTCGCGCTTGACGGGGTTGCCGCTGCCGACTGCAATCTGCATACCCGACGGTACGGGGCGACCGCATTGGGCGTGTCGTTACGCGTCCGACGCCGGGCGAAGCAACTCGGCGAGCGTCTCGACGCCGTCGACGAGTCGCGGACTCGGCTGGTTCAGGAGGGAGTCGTCGAGGACGTGGACCGCCGCGTCGACGTCCCACCCGCGTTCGCGGAAGGACTCGGGGGAGACGCGGTCGCCGCGACCGCAGAGGTGGAGGACGACGTGGTCGGGATCGGCGCGCTCGACCGCCTCCCGGTCGATTTCTCGCGACCGGTCGCCGGCGTCGACGAACGGACAGCGCCCGCCCGCGGCGGCGACGGCGTCGGGCACCCAGTTGCCGGCGGCCATCGGCGGGTCCGACCACTCCTCGCAGTAGACGACGGGACCGGGGCCATCGGGCGTGCGCGCTTCGACGGCCGCGAGTCGCTCCCGACAGTCGGCGGCGAGGGCCGCGCCGGCCCCGGACCGGCCGACGGCGGCGCCGAGGGTCTCGAAGGAGTCCAGCACGTCCGTCAATCGCGCGGGTTCGACGTGGCACACCTCGTAACCCCGCGCCGTCAGTTCCCCGCGGACGTCCGACTGGAGGGCGTCGCTGGTGCAGACGAGGTCGGGGTCCAACTCGGCGAGTCGGTCGTAGTCGGGGTTCAGCCACCCGCCGACGACCGGGGCGTCGAACTCGCAGTGGGCGGTGACGCCGACGAGGCGGTCCGCCGCGCCCATCGCGTCGAGCGTCGCCGTCGCACTCGGCGCGAGGGAAGCGACGCGCGTCGACTCGCTCTCGACCGTGGGCTCCCGCATACGTGATCCCCACGAGAGCGCGCCCCAAGACTGTGGCGTCCGCGGCCGGCGTTTTAGAACGCTGTTAGTATATAAACGTGATTGACACTAAGTCACAAACGGCGATCCCAGAGGCTGTGCGCCGCGTTCGCGCGAGCGATTCCGAACGTCTTATGTAGTGATACTCTGTCTGTGATGTACGGAACGCTCCGGGCCTTTTCCCCAGCCGTGCCTGTGCTCTGGAGCATTCGTCGCTACATCCATGAGTGAGAAGAGTACCTTCACTCGCCAGAACGCGAGAACGAAAGAGGAACGAGCGGATACCAACGAGAGCGAATCGAGGCAGTCGATGGGACAGAAGTGGGGCCGACGGGACGAGGACGAATCGGAGACCGAGTCCGAATCCGAGAGCGCCGCGGAGGAACTGACCTGCCCCGAGTGCGCCGGTAACGTCGTCGTCGACGACGAACACGGCGAGACGGTCTGCGACGACTGCGGTCTCGTCATCACCGAGGACTCCGTCGACCGCGGCCCCGAGTGGCGCGCGTTCGACTCCCAAGAGAAAGACCAGAAGTCCCGCGTCGGTGCACCGACGACGAATACGATGCACGACAAAGGGCTGTCGACGAACATCGACTGGCGCGACCGCGACGCGTACGGTAACTCGCTGTCGTCGAACCAGCGCCAGAAGATGCAGCGACTCCGCAAGTGGAACGAGCGGTTCCGCACGCGCGACTCCAAGGAGCGCAACCTCAAGCAAGCGCTCGGCGAGATAGACCGGATGGCGTCGGCGCTCGGTCTGCCCGAGAACGTCCGCGAGACGGCCTCGGTCATCTACCGCCGCGCGCTTGACGACGACCTACTGCCCGGCCGCTCCATCGAGGGCGTCGCCACCTCCTGCGTCTACGCGGCCGCGCGGATGGCCGGCGTCCCCCGCTCGCTGGACGAGATTTCGGAGGTCTCCCGCGTCGAGAAGAGCGAAGTCGCCCGCACGTACCGCTACATCGCGCGGGAACTGTCGCTGGAGGTCAAGCCCGCCGACCCCGAGCAGTACGTCCCGCGGTTCGGCTCCGAACTCGGCCTCTCCGACGAGGCGAAGATGCGCGCGCGCCAACTGCTGAAGAACGCCAAGGAGAAGGGCGTCCACTCGGGGAAGTCGCCCGTCGGCCTCGCCGCCGCGGCCGTCTACGCCGCCGCCCTCCTCACGAACGAGAAGACGACGCAGGCGGCCGTCAGCGAGGTGGCGGACATCTCCGAGGTCACCATCCGCAACCGCTATCACGAACTGCTCGAAGCCGAGGAGAGTCTCGGTCTCGCCTGATTCGGACGCACGCGTTCGACGCACGGCGACTCGGCCGAGCCGATTTTCGATTTCTTCGCCCGGAGAGCGACGGCGTTCGGTCCGGTCGGCCGTCCGGAGGCGCCCCGCGCCCCACCGCGGAGTCGGCGGCGAAACCCGACAGTTAAGAACGGGGGACGCTTCGAGGGTGGACAATGGAAGGCGCACGACGGCGCGCGATGGTGGCCGCGTTCGTGGGCGTACTGGGCGCCAGCGTCGGCGTCGCCGGCGCGGGCCACGTCTACCTCCGCGAGTGGCGACGCGCCGTGTCGTGGTTCACCTTCGTCGTCGGCGCGGGACTGATCCTCCTGTCCGTGTTCGCCGACCCGACGGCGGTCACGCTCTCGACGCTCGACGAAATTCCGCCCGAGGTGACGGGTCCGCTGTTCGTCCTGTTGTTTCTCAGCACGTTCGACGCCTACTACGTCGCCGCCCGCGGCGGCGTCGGCGACGCCGAACCGCGCTGTCCCGTCTGCCGCGGCGAACTCGACCCGCAGGTGACGTTCTGTCCGTGGTGCGCGACGGAGTTCGAGCGCCGCCCGATGGTCGACCCCGACCCGACGGAGGCGTCGACGGAGGACGGGAGCGGACGCTCGGAGAGCGAGTGAGCGGAACGGGGAGCGAGGGGGAGACGAGCGAGGCGGGCGTTCGACGCCGCCGTTACTTCTCGATGATGCTCTCTTCGACGGCTTCCCCGAAGTGCCGGGCGGTGTCCTCGTAGTACAGCAGAATCTCGTCGCCGGCCTCGAGGTCCGTGACGGCCTTGCGGCCCTCGCGGGTCCGCACTTTGATGGTCTCGGCGTTCTGGAGGAGCGTCTCCACGCGGTCGCCCTCCAGTTCGGCCTCGACGCGGAACATCGGTCGCTTCTCTATTTTCACGCGGCCGACGATGGCCTCGCGGGTGTGACCCTCGCTGTCGACGACCTGCACCTCGTCGCCGCTCTTCAACTCGGAGAGGTACTTCGTCCCACCGTCGGGCGTGCGCACGTAGGCGTGGACGGCGCCGGCGTTGACGCGGAACGGACGGGAGGCGACGTACGGCGACTCGGCCGTCTCCGCGTGGACGAAGAAGAGTCCGCGGCCCATGCTGCCGACGAGCATCCCCTCGTCGTGTTCGAGGAGGTTGCCGGTGTCGACGCAGACGCGGTCGGCCATGCCCGTGCGCTCGACGGCGGTCACCTCGGCCCACCGGAGTTCGAGCGTCTCGCGTTCGGCGGCGTCGCGCGCCTCGACGGTCTTGCGAATCTCGTCGGGGTCGTCGCTGTCGAGGAGGACGCTGTCGGAACCGATTTCGAGCGTCTCGAACGCCGTACGCGCCTCCTCGGCCGTCGTGACGCCCGCGACGAGGTCCGTCTCCTCGCCGATGCGGGCGATGAGGTTCTCGAGGGGGATGATAGTCCAGTCCTCGCCGACGACGATTGTATAGTCGGCGTCCTCGGCGGCCGTCTCGGCGAACGACTCGTACTCCTTCGAGAGGATGCGGACGTAGGCGCCGTTCGCGCGGTTGTCCGCGCGGCGGAGCGTCGTCAGGTCGGCGGACCCCGAGAGGTCGTTCGGCAGGTCGATGGTGCCGTCGCCCTCGCCGTCCTTGCCGACGACGTACGCGTCCGCGACGGCCCCCTCCTCGGGGTCTTCGGCCTCCTCGACGTCGTCGATGAGGCTCGCGTCAGTGTCCGTCCGGAAGGCGGCCACGTTCACCTCGCCCAGCGACCGGACGCGGCCGACGTCCGCCTCGTCGACGAGCACCCAGTCGACGCCCGCTTCGAGGCCCGCCGTTATCCGTCGCTTCCGCGCCTCCCAGTCGCCGACGCTGTCGTCGGCCTTCAACCAGACGCTCCGTGTCATCGTCGGAGAGACTCGGTGACGGGGTTAAAGCGTGGCGACTCTCCGGAGGTTTGCCGGACGGCGCGGCGGCGAGAGAGGAGAAAAGCGGAGAGAAGGAAAAAAGCAGAGAGCGCTCAGTCCTGTTCGTTCCAGCGGACGTCGCCGTGGACCGCGGCCGACAGCGTGTCGGGGTCGGCCTTCACGTCGACGTCGACACCCACTCCCTCGGCGAGGCGGCCGCGGAAGCGGGAGAGTTCGGTCGCTATCGCGTCGCGACCGAGCACCGCGAACCCGAGGAAGATGGTGGCGAATCCGGCGAGCGTCGTCGCGGAGATGGTCTCGCCGAGGAACGCCCACCCGCCGAGCGTCGCCACGACGGGGACGACGTAGAAGACGAGGTTGCCGCGGATGGCGCCCACCTCGTCGAGCAGGCCGAAGTAGGCGATGAACGCCAGCGCGCCCGAGAAGATACCGACGTACCCGAGAGCGACGTACGCGGCGGGCGTCCACTGGATGGCGGCGAACGACTCGCCGGCGGCGAGGCTCAGCAGGTGGCAGACGAGCGCCCCCACCGGGAGCGCCCACGCCGTGCGGACCGTGCTCGGGAGCGAGGCGTCCGCCCGGCGGATGAGCACGGCTCCCAGCGCACCCGAGACGGCGGCGGCGAGGAGGAACGCCTTCCCGAGGAGGGCCCCGCCGAGCAGGTTCGAGGGACTGACGCCGACGACGAGGGCGACGCCGAGGAACCCGAGCGCCATCCCGACGGCGCCCGCCTTGGAGAGTCGTTCGTCCGAGAGCAGGAACGCCGCGAGGAACGGCGTCAGGATGGGGTTGAGACTGTAGATGATGGAGCCGACGCCGCTACTGGCGTACGTCTGGCCGACGAAGATGAAGGCGTTCGTCAGGCCGATGGCGAACACGCCGGCCGCGAGGATGCCCGCGAGGTCCGAGCGCGTCCGCGGGAGCCACTGCTCGCGGGGGAAGCGGTACGCCGCGTAGCCCAAGAGCAGGACGGCCCCGATGTCGAAGCGAAGCGAGACGAACAGCAGGGGCGGGAAGTACGCCGCGCCGGCGGTGGCGGCGACGAACGTGCCGCCGAAGAAGACGCTCGCCGCGAGGAAGAACGCGACGAGGCGGTGCGTCGATGCCGCCATCGCTATCTGGTCCCCCCGCGCGTCGGGCGTGGCCGCATCCTCCCGGGCCGTTCGTTCCGCGTGAGTGTGGAGGTCATCAAGTAATTCTACGTAATAGCGTTTCACGCTTATATGTGTCCAGAAATAGATTCGATAACTGCAGTATTGTCACGCCGCGATTCGCTGTTCCGCCCCGACGGCGTTTCAGACTTTGACGAACTTTCATCCCTCGAAAAGCGCTATGTAGGGACCGCCACAACGGGGGAGTAGATGGACACCGCGCTCGAAGAGATAGAGTTCCTGGCGCTATCGGCGAACCGGGTGCAGGTGCTCAACGCCCTGCGCGAGGAGCGGCGCACGCGGCGCGAACTCGTCGAACGCACGGGGGCGTCGCAGCCGACGCTGGGGCGCATCCTGCGCGATTTCACCGAGCGGCACTGGATAGAACGCGACGGCGACGCCTACGCGGCCACGGCGACGGGTCGACTCGTCGCCGCGGAGTTCACCGACCTGCTGGAGACGCTGGAGACGGAGGGGAAACTCCGGACGGTGATGCAGTGGCTTCCGACCGAAGAGATGGGGTTCGACCTGCGTCACCTCTCCGATGCGACCATCACGACGCCGAGTCAGACGCGACCCGGCGCGCCGGTCCAGCGCGTGTTGGAACTGCTCGAACGGGCCGAACGCGTCCGCATCTTCTCGTACGCGTTCAACGAGCAGAGCCTCGACGTGATTCGCCGGCGGACCGTCGAGGAGGGGCAGACGTTTCGCGGCGTGTTCTCGCCGGCGGCGGTGGACGCCCTCGCCCACGACTCCGCGCTTCGGAGCCGGCTCCGCGAACTAACGGGCGACGAGAGCGCCGAGATTCGCCTGTACGACGGGGAGATTCCGCTGGCGGTGACGATAACCGACGGCGTCGCGCACCTCTTTCTCCGCGACGAGAACGGCCTGTTGCGGGCGGCGATAGACTCAGAGAATCCCGAGGTGGTGGCGTGGGCCGAAGAGCGGTTCGAGCGGTACTGGGAAGAATCGTCGCCGCTGGACTCCGAGGAGTTGGAGTAGTCGGTTCGGCCGTGAACTATCTCGGTATCGTCGTCTCGTTCGTTCTGGTCGCTGTGTTCACCAACGTACGTACTCGCCCGGTTCGGTGCAGTATCCACTAGGAGGAGAGACGACCGACTCGACAGTGCGAAACGAGCGAGAGAAGCGGCGGAGAGCCGCGTTACGCTTCGAGTTCCAGGCCCGCCTCGTGCAGGGCCGTCTCGGCGTCCTCGTCGCGGTGGATGACCGAACTCACCGCGCGCGTGATGGACTCGGGGTCGTCGTGCTGGAAGATAGAGCGACCCATCGAGACGCCGGCCGCGCCGGCGTCCATCGCGCCGCGGACCATCTCGATGGTCTGTCGGTCCGTCCCTCGGCTTCCGCCCGCGATGACGACGGGGAGGCGCGTCGCCTCGCAGACGCGGTCGAAGGTGTCCGGGTCGCCGCTGTAGGCCGTCTTCACCACGTCGGCGCCGAGTTCCTCCGCGAGGCGGACGGCGTGGGCGAGGTTCTCGGCGTCGTGCGGGTCGGTGTCGCGGCCGCGCGCGTAGTTCATCGCGAGGACGGGGACGCCGAAGCGGTGGGCCTTCTCGGTGAGTTCGCCCAGTTGCGTCATCTGGTCGGGTTCGTACTCGCTGCCGACGTTCATGTGGAAGGAGACGGCGTCGGCGCCGGCGCGGAGGGCCTCCTCGACTGACCCCGTGATTCGCTTGTCGTTCGTCTCCGGGCCGATGACCGTCGACCCGTTCAGGTGGACGATGAATCCCTTCCCGTTCTTCTTGGGGTGGACGCGCCGCGCGACGCCCTTCTGCGTGAGAACGGCGTCCGCCCCGCCGCGCGTTATCGCGTCGACGGTCGTTTCGAGGTCGACGAGCCCTTTCACCGGGCCGAGCGTGATTCCGTGGTCCATCGGGACGACGAGGTATCGCCCCCCTGTCGAGATGCGTTCGAGTCGTGCTGTGATTCCTACGTCCATGGTGTATTCAGTGTGGTAGTGTGTAGCAAATAGGGCGTTATGTGCGTTCCGTTTGGGGCGCACGTTGCGCGAACCCGCGTTCGGCCCCCTCCTTCAGTTCGTGTGCCTTCTCTTCGAGTCGTTCCGCCACCGTCTCGGCGTCGTCGCCGTTTTCGTGGCCTTCGGCGACGATGTCGACGAGGGCGCTCCCGACGATGATGCCGTCGGCGCCCGCCGCGACGATTCGCTCGGCGTGGTCGCCGGTTTTGATACCGAAGCCGACGGCCTTAGGCACGTCGTACTCCGCCAGGCGGTCGAGGCTCGACTCGGTCTGCCCGGAGACGTCGTCCTGCGCGCCGGTGACGCCGAGGCGCGCCTGGACGTAGACGTATCCGGACACCCGTTCCATGATGCGGTCGAGTCGGTCGCCCGTCGTCGTCGGCGCGACGATGAACACGAGGTCGAGACCGAACTCGTCGCACGCCTCGCGCAGGGGGTCGGCCTCCTCCGCGGGCAGGTCGGGGACGACGAACCCCGAGAGACCCACCTCCGCGGCCTTCTCGACGAACGGTCGCGGCCCCTCGCTCGCGGCTTCACCGTCGTCTCGCGGCTTCGCCGCTCGACTGTCCGCGGAGCTTCGCTCCGCGCTACTCGCATCCGAGGCGCTTCGCGCCTCGCCTCCCCCATATCGATAGATGAGGTTGTAGTAGGTCATACAGACCAAGGGCACGTCCACGTCGAGGGCCTCCACGAACTCGAAGAACCGGTCGGGCGTCATCCCGCCTTCGAGCGAGCGAACGACCGCCTCTTGAATCGTCGGCCCCTCGGCGACGGGTTCGGAGAAGGGGAGGCCGAGTTCGATGACGTCTGCGCCGCCGCGTTCGAGGGCCTCGACGTACTCGATGGAGGATTCGAAGTCCGGGTCGCCCGCGGCGAGGTAGGGAACGAACGCCGCGCCGCCCTCGAAGGCGGCGTCGAGTGCGGGGTTGCCCATCTCAGAACCCCCCCGTGAACGCGTCCATGTCCGGCGCGATGTCGATGTCGCGCTTCGACGTCTCCTCGATGACGGATTCGAGGTCTTTGTCCCCGCGACCGGAGACGTTCACTAACACCGTCTCGCCGAGTTCGTCGTGGTTCTCCTCCAGGAAGGCGAACGCGTGCGCCGTCTCCAGCGCCGGGATGACCCCCTCCAACTGCGAGAGGCGGTGAAAGGCGGTGAGCGCCGCGTCGTCGTCGACGTTGACGGCCGTCACGCGGCCCTCGTCGACGAGGTGGGCGAGTTCCGGACCGACGCCGGCGTAATCCAGCCCCGAGGAGACGCTGTGACTCTCCATTATCTGTCCGTCGCGGTCCTGCAGGAGTTTGGTACGCGCGCCGTGGAGGACGCCCTCGCTACCCGTCGACAGCGACGCGGAGTTGGGGGCGACGCCCGCCTCCTCGTCCACGTCGAGCGACGACCCGCCGGCCTCGACGGCGTACAGGTCGACGCTCTCGTCGTCCCCTCGCGGGCCGGGGGACCCCTCCGCCGCCTCCCGACCCGCGGAGCTCAGTCTCGCACTGCCGACGAACTCCGCGAACGCGCCCATCGTGTTCGACCCGCCGCCGGCGCAGGCGAGCACCGAATCGGGCAGACCGCCCGTCTTCTCGCGCATCTGCTCGCGCGCCTCCTCGGAGATGACCGACTGGAAGTCCCGGACCATCGCCGGGAACGGGTGCGGGCCGACGACGCTCCCGATGACGTAGTGGGTGTCCTCCACGTTCGTCGCCCAGTCGCGCATCGTCTCCGAGATGGCCTCCTTCAGCGTCCCGCGGCCGACGGAAACGGGGTTCACCGCCGATCCGTTCAGCCGCATCCGGAAGACGTTGGGTCGCTGGCGGTTGATGTCGCGTTCGCCCATGTACACCTCGCAGGGCATGTCGAGGTGGGCCGCCGCCATCGCCGTCGCGGTGCCGTGCTGGCCCGCGCCCGTCTCGGCGACGATGCGCTCTTTACCCATGTACTTCGCCAGGAGCACCTGCCCGAGGGCGTTGTTGAGTTTGTGCGCGCCACCGTGGAGGAGGTCCTCGCGCTTCAGGTACACCTCACAGCCGTACCGCTCGGAGAGTCGCTCCGCGTGCTGCGTCGGCGTCGGTCGTCCGCCGAAGTCGCGGAGGCGGCGGCGAAACTCGTCCACGAAGCCGTCCTCGTTCTCCAACACGTATCGTTCGTACGCGTCGTTCAGTTCCTCGATGGCCGGCATGAGGGCCTCGGGAACGTACTGTCCGCCGTAGTCGCCGAACTTGCCGTCGAACGTCGTCTCGCTCATTCTGTTATCTCCGTTTCCGTCTCCGCGTCCGTCTCCGCATTCGAATCCGCGTCCGCGTCCGTCGCGTTCGCGAACCACTCGGTGTTCGTCCGCACGTCGCCGTCCATGATGGCCGTGCCGATGAGGAGGGCGTCCGCGCCCGCCGCGCGCATCCGTTTCGCGTCCGCGACCGTTTTTACGCCGCTTTCGGCGAGAAGCGTCACGTCGTCCGGAACGTGAGGCGCCACGGACTCGAACGTTTCGAGATCGACCTCCAACGCGCCCAAATCGCGGTTGTTCACGCCGACTATCTCCGCGCCCGCGTCGAGTGCCAGTTCGAGTTCCGCCCGGTCGTGGACCTCCACGAGCGGTTGGAACCCTCGCTCGCGCGCCGCCGCCACGAGGTCCGCGAGGTCCTCCTCCAGAAAGCGCGCGATGAGGAGCACCAAATCCGCCTCGACGGCGTCCAACTGCGACTCCTTCACGACGAAGTCCTTGCGGAGCACCGGCACGTCGACGGCCTCGCGGATTCGTTCGAGGTTCTCCGTCGACCCGCCGAAGTGGTCGGGCTCGGTCAGCACCGACAGCGCCGTCGCGCCGCCCGCGACCATCTGGCGGGCGAGTTCGACCGGGTCGTCGGTCCGTTCGCCGTCCGTCGTCGGACTGGTGGGTTTGACCTCCGCGACGACCGGAACCCGACCCGCCGCCTCCGTCTCGGCGACGGCGTCGGGGAACGACCGCGCGGACACGGCGACGCGTTCGTCGCCCCCGTGTCGCCCCCGCGCGGCGTCGAGGATGGAGCGGACCTCGGGTGCGAGCGAATCCTCACTAGCGTTCATCAGTGTACACTAACGTACTCATCTGCACATAAGGCTTGCGCGTCGTCGTCAAGGTTCAAGGGCGGACCGGGCGAAGTCGCTTCCATGAACGCCGGTGTATTCGCCCGCCACTCGGACCTGCTCGGGCGAGCGGTGCAGATAGGTGTCGCGAGCGGCAGCGTTATCAGCGTCTCCTTCCCCGCCGAGGTTCCGCCGGACGCCGAGGACGAGAGTCCGCTTCTCGACAGAGTGTTCGACTACCTCGACGGCGAGGCCGACCACTTCGGGGACGCGCCCGTGGCGCTGACCGTGCCGACGGACCACCGGCGCGTCCTCGACGCCGTTGGGAACGTCCCGTACGGGGAGACGGTGGAACTCCGGCGCGTCGTCCGCATGGCGGGGTCGGACCCCGACGACGAGGCGGACGTGTCGACGGCGCGGACGGCCCTCCGCGAGAACCCGGTGCCGCTGTTCGTCCCGGACCACCGCGTCGAGGACGCCGCGGGCGCGACGCCCGACGAGGTGGCGCGGCGCCTGCGGGCGTTAGAGTCGGAGTGACCGGTCGTTCGCGGCCTACGTCAGCCGCGCCGCCCAGTCGAATCCGAACCCCTCGTGGACGACGAACTCCAAGGCGTTGACGAGGTAGTGCGCCAGCACGACGGCGAACAGGCTCCCCGTGAGGACGTACGCCGCCGCGAGGACGAACCCCAACGCTCCGGTGACGAGGACGCCGAGTCGCCCCTGCGCGTTGTGCCCGAGAGCGAAGGCGACGGAGGAGACGACGGCCAACAGCCACGGCGAGACGCCGAACCCCGCGGCGAAGGCGCCGACGAGGGCGCCCCGGAAGAGCAGTTCCTCGAAGCCGGCGATGAGCGGGAGGATGAAAAAGAGGAGGACGGCCCACCCGGCGGGCGTGTCGGGCGCGAGGGCCTCCCGGAGTTCCTCGGCGTTCCCGAGTCCGCGCGCGGCGCCCAGGGCGGCGCCCACCTGATTGACGACGTACAGGGCGACGCCGAGTGCGGCGCCGCCGAGGAGAACCGGGACGGAGGCGGACCCCGACCCCGCGCCGAACGCCGACGCCGGCACCTGCGCGTACCACGCGCCCGCGAGGAGGAAGACGGCGAACAGCCCCTGGGAGAACGCGACGTTGGCGAGTAGTTCGGCGGTCGATAGCTCCGGGGCGCTCCCGGCCCCGTTCCCGCCCTCGCGCGGCGGTTCCGGCCGGAAGCGGACGCCGGACTTCGGGAGGACGACTTCCGGGCGCTCCGCGGCGTCCCCGGACGGGGCGCGTCCCCGGACGGACGGTCGTTCCGCGTCGGCCGGCGCCCGCGGGTCGAAGTCGGATTCGCCCGCGCGCGTCGAACCGCCGGCGTCCGCGCGCCGACCGCCGGCGTCGGAACCGACCGAGTCGTCGGAAGCGGTATCGCGGCGCGGCCGCTCGTCGTCGGGTGAAATAGCGCCTCGAGAGGCGAAAGAGAGAATCAGGAGGCCCGCCGTGACGACGCTCGCGAACGCGGCGAACGTCGCCCAATCGGGCATCCGGCGTTACTGCGGGCTCGGGCTCGACGGCCCGGACACCTGCTCCTGCGTGAACGCGGAGCCGGTGATGCTCTTGAGGCGGTCGACGAGCGAGTCCTTCTCGGGTTCGCCCTCGAGGGCCACGTCGAGCACTTCGCTGATGTGGCTGACGGGGATGATTTCGACCATCTCCTCGTACTCCTCTTCGATCATCACGTCCTGCATGTTCGACTGCGGGATGATGACCTTCGAGCAACCGGACTTCGCGGCGGCCTCTATCTTGTGCGTGACGCCGCCGACGGGGAGCACGTCCCCGCGGACCGACAGGCTGCCGGTCATCGCGAGCGACTGGTCGACCCCGACGTTCTCCAGCGCGGAGATAACCGCCGTGGCGACCGTCACGGACGCGGAGTCGCCCTCCACGCCCTCGTAGGACTGCACGAACTGGATGTGGATGTCCTTCTGCGAGATGTCCTCGTCGGAGAACTTCTTGATGATGGCCGATACGTTCTGGACGGCCTCCATCGCTATCTCCTGGAGTTTCCCGGTGGCGATGACCTCGCCCGGCCCCTGCGAGGGCGTGACCTCGGCCATCACGGGCATCATGATGCCGGAGTCCTCGCCCATCACCGCGAGACCGTTGACGCGGCCGACCTGGTAGCCGTCGGCGACCTGCAGTTCGTAGTCCTTGCGGCGCTCGATGTAGTCGTCCGCGAGCTGCTGTTCGATGGACCGGCTGCGACCCTTCGCCTGCAGCACGTGCGCGCGGGTGACCACGTCGGCGTCCTCCGCGCGGGCGATGTCGCCGGAGACGCGGACCAGTCCGCCGAGGTTACGCAGTTCGAGCGTGAGGTGCCCCTTCCGACCCGCGCGGCGACGGGCTTCGAGGATGACCTCTTCGATGGCCTCGGCGCTGTACTCGGGCAGGCGGCCGTCCTTCTTGACCTCCTGAGCGACGAAGCGCGCGTACTTGCGCCGCATCTCGGGGGTGTCCTCGATGGTGTCGTCCATGTACACCTCGTACCCGTACCCCTTGATACGCGAGCGCAGGGCGGGGTGCATGTTCTCCATCGCGTCGAGGTTCCCGGCAGCAATCATGATGAAGTCCGTGGGGACGGGTTCCGTCTGGACCATCGCGCCCGAGGAGCGCTCGGACTGGCCCGTGATGGAGAACTCGCCCTCCTGGATGGCCGTCATCAGATGCTGCTGAGAGCGGATGTCGAGCGTGTTTATCTCGTCGATGAACAGCACGCCCTTGTTCGCCTTGTGGATGGCGCCGGGTTCGACGCGGTCGTGACTCGGCGTCTCCATCCCGCCGGACTGGAACGGGTCGTGCCGAACGTCACCGAGGAGCGCACCGGCGTGCGCGCCCGTGGCGTCCTGGAACGGCGCGGCCGCGCCGTCGGCGTTGTTGACGATGAGATTCGGAATCATCGCGTCGCCTCCGCGGGAACCGTAGCGGAAGGCGAGGTAGATGACGCCGGCCGCGAGGATGCCGAGCAGTATCTGCCCGGCGATGATGAGCGAGTAGCCGAGGACGATTGCGATGATGATCCACATGAGGAACGAGCGCATCTGATTGCGCTTGCGCGCTTCCTCTTTGTGGGCCTCGACTATCTGTTCGCCTTTACCCCCGGGGACCGTTCGGACCTTCGGGTTGTTTCCGTCGTTGGGGTTGTGGTAGACGAGAACGTCCTGCAGTTCCTCTTTCGGCAGCAGTTCGGACATCGCCTTGGCGAGCATCGATTTGCCCGTCCCGGGCGATCCGATCATCATGACGTGGCGGCGCTGTTTGGCTGCCTTCATGACCACGTCGCGGGCGTGCTCCTGACCGATAACTTGGTCGACGAGGCGGTCCGGAACCTCTATCTCGCTCGTCGAATCGATCTGAAGCCCACCGAGGAGGTCGTCTTCGTCTACGTCGTCGGCGACGTCGGCGGTGACTTCGACGTCGCTCCCGAGGTCGTCGATAGTTCGCTCGTCGACGTCGTCGGTCCCGTCGTCGGGAGCCGAGTCCGGGAAGACCTCCTCGTCCGCACCGGCGGAGGAGTCGGGGGTCTCTTCGGAGATGTCGACCCCCTCTTCCGAGGAGTTTTCGTCGGTATCCATGTCGTTACTCATAGAACTGTTTCGCTACTTCAAAGAAAGGCTGCACGACTGATATACTTTCTCCCCGTGGGCGTTCCTCCCACCCAGACGCCATTCGGATGGTTCAGCCCTCCTGAATCGTGAAATCGACCGTTCGACGAACTCGTCGGGTTTATAAAGGCTGCCGGAGAAATCGAAAGCATGCGGGGGTTCTACATCGGTCGCTTCCAGCCCTTTCACAACGGCCACCATCAGATGGTCGAAGAGATAGCCAAAGAGGTGGACGAACTCGTCCTCGGAATCGGGTCCGCAGGCGATTCCCACTCTCCGCGGAACCCGTTCACGGCGGGCGAACGCGTCATGATGGTGACGAAGTCGGTCGCAGACTTCGACATCACCACCTACGCCGTCCCCATCGAGGACTTAGACAGGAACTCCGTCTGGGTGAGCCACGTCCAGAGCATGTCGCCCGCGTTCGACGTGGCGTACTCGAACAACCCCCTCGTCATCCAACTGTTCTCGGAGGCGGGCGTGGAGGTACACCAGTCGCCGATGTTCAACCGGGACGTACTGGAGGGCACCGAACTCCGCAACCGGATGCTGCACGACAAGAATTGGCGCGACCTCGTCCCCGACCCCGTCGAGCGGATAATCGAAGAGGTGGGCGGCATCGAACGCCTTCAGCGCGTCAGCGACACCGACTCGAACGGCGGCCGCGACGACTACCCCTCGCCGGCGTAGTCGGAGATGTCCGTTCCGTTCGTTCCGCCGGCGCCGTTCGTCTCTATCGCCGTCCCCGACCCGTTCACCGTGATGAACGCCGTCGGCCTCCTCGCGTTCGCCGTCGCGGGGTCGCTGAAAGCCTCCGACGCCGGTCTCGACGCGTTCGGCGTGGCCGTCCTCGGCGTCCTCACCGCACTCGGCGGCGGCACCGTCCGCGACGTCCTCGTCAACCGACCCCCCGCCTCGTTGACGACGACGTGGGACATGTCCGTCGCCCTCGTCGGCGTGGCTCTCGCGGTCATCCTCTCCCGGCGCGCCTCCAAGCACGCCCGCGTCCTCGACAGTCGCGTGTTCCTCGTGAGCGACGCCACTGGCCTCGCGGCCTTCGCCGCGACGGGCGCGCTCGTCGGCACGAGGGCCGGACTCGCGCCGTACGGCGTGGTCGTCCTCGCCGCGGTGACGGCCGTCGGCGGCGGGTCGCTGGCGGACGTGCTCCTCGGTCGCGTCCCGGTCGTCCTGCGCGAGGATTTCTACGCGACGCCCGCCCTCGTCGGCGGCGGCGTGTTTCTCCTCGCGCGCTTCGCCGGCGCGCCGAGCGGCATTCCGTCGGGCGCCTGCGCCGGCGCCGTCTTCGCCGTGCGGATGCTGGCGCTCAGGTACGCGTGGCGACTCCCGGAGGTCTGAATCTGAGACGAGGAGAACAGCGCGGGCGAAGCGGTCGCTCGGAGGAGAGAAACGGGATACAACGCGACGCGGAAATCGGCGCGAACGAATACGGGGTGCGACGGGACGCCGGACCCGCGAGGAGTGTTCCGGCCGCGCGTCGGGATTACTCGGCGGCGATGACGTCGTCGATTCGGACGATCATCGTCGCGGCCTCGGTGGCGGACTCGACGGCCTCGCGCTTGACCGCGGCGGGGTCGAGGATGCCGTGCTCGACGGGGTCGCCTATCTCGCCGCTGCGACCGCTGGAGATGACGCCTGCGATGCCCTCGTTCTCGTAGCGCGCGCGCAGGTCGACCAGGGCGTCGATGGGGTCCATGCCGGTGTTCTCCGCGAGGGTGCGGGGGAGCGCCTCGACGGCGTCCGCGAACGCCTCGACGGCGAGTTGCTTGCGGCCCTCAATGCCGGCCGCTTCGGCGCGGACGTGGTCGGCGATGGCGATTTCGGTCGCGCCCGCGCCGGGGACGACGCCGCCCTTGTCGAGGGCAGCGACGGTCACGTCGATGGCGTCGTTGATGGCGCGTTCGAGTTCGTCCACGACGTGCTCGGTGCCGCCGCGGAGGAATAGCGTGACGGCCTTGGAGGCGTCGCCGCCCTCGACGAACACGAGTTCGTCGTCGCCGTACGGCTTCAGCGAGACGGAGTCGGCGTGGCCGAAGTCGGACTCGTCGAGGTCGGTGGCGGAGCCGAGGCGCTTTGCGCCCGTGGCGCGGGCGATGGCGCGCGCGTCGGATTTCTTCACGCTCTTGAACGCGAGGACGCCCGCGTCGGCGAGATAGCCGGCGACGCGGTCCGAGATGGACTTCGTGCAGAACACCACGTCGACGCCGACGTCGGCGAACGCCTTGGCGTAGCCGCGGAGTTCGTCGTCCTCGGCCTTGAGGGCCGCGTCCAACTGCTCGACGGAGGTGATGGTGTACTCGGTGTCGACCTCACCCTTGCGGACGTCGAGTTTCGCGTCGAGGACGGCGACCGTCGCGTCCTCAACGGACGTGGGCATGTTGTCGTTGACGGGGTCCTTGTCGATGACGACGCCCTCGATGAGTTCCGTCGCGGAGGAGGACGCCCCCGTGCGGGTCAACACGCGCACGTCGTCGCGGTCGAACCGGCCGTCGTTCTCGTCGTGGACCATGCGGACCGCCCGGACGACGTGCCCGGCGAGGACGTCGGCGGTCACGTCGCCGGTCCCCTTCCCGGTCATGCTGGACTCGGCGACCCGTTCGAGGAGGTCGTCGTCGAGGTCGGCGTCGAGAACCTGCGCGTCGATAGCTTCCTGTGCGAGGCGGGCCGCCTCGGTGTAGCCCTCGACGATGACCGTCGGGTGGAGTTCTTGTTCGAGGAGGTCCTCGGCGTGCATGAGGAGTTCACCCGTCAGGACGGCCGCGGTGGTGGTGCCGTCGCCGACTTCCTCCTCCTGGGTCTCGGCGACTTCGACGATCATCTGCGCGGCTGGGTGTTCGATATCCATCTCCGCGAGGATGGTCGCGCCGTCGTTGGTGATGACGACGTCGCCCGAGGAGTCGACCAGCATCTTGTCCATCCCGCGGGGGCCGAGTGTCGTCCGTACGGCGCTCGCTACGGCCTTACCCGCTCTGATGTTCGAGTCCTGGGCGGCCTGACCGCGCGTTCGAGAGCTACCGCCGGAGAGGATGTACAGGGGTTGCTGCATTCGTGATGACATGATGTATGAAACCTCACCCCCGTAGACGTTAGCGGTTCTATAAATATCTTTCGTGGAGTAAGCTCCGGAAAACCGCATGACAGGAGCCGTGTCGGGGTGCTACTCGGTCGCAATCCGACCGCGGATTCGTATTCTCGAGGTGCAAAAGTCGTTTGCCGTTCGAGGTGGTTTGACCGGCGATTGGTAGCGTAACTGAACAGTTCTGATAAGCTATTTTACCTCGCCTGAGAACGGTCGAACCGTGCTCGAACTGAACCACGGATTTCGGGTGGTGGACGTCCACGCGCGGTTGGACCCCGACAGCGACGAGTCGGTGGCCACGCGGGGGCGGGAGATGAGTCCCGAGCGTTTAGAGCGGGAACTCCACCAGGCGGGCGTCGTCCGCGCCGTCGTCTCGCCGGGACGGCGCGCCGAGGGGGAGGGGTACCTCCGCGCGAACAACGCCGTCGCGCGCATGAGCGTCGACCGGCCGTTCGTCGCGTTCGCGCGCGTGAACGGTCCGCGGGACCCGAGCGGACGCGCCAGCGCGCGCCTGCGGAACCTCACCGCCTCGCGTGACGACAGCCACGCCGACCCCGACGACATCGAACAGTACGCCTACGACGACCGGTTCTACGGGTTCACGCTCGCACCCGCCGTCGACGGCCTGCCGGACGAGGAGACGCTCGACCGGTTGGACGACGTGGGCCTGCCCGTCCTCGTCCACGGCGGCCGGGAGTTCACGCCCGACGACGCCGCCGAGACGCTGCTCCGGCGCGAGTTCCCCGTCGTCCTCGCCGGGTTCGGTGGCTATCCGCTGGAGCGAGACCTGATGAACCGAAGCATCGACCTGTTGGACGAGTTCGACGGCCTCTACCTCGACACGAGTTTCGTCCGCTTCCGCGACGTCATGGAGCGCGCGCTGTTGGAACATCCCGACCGGGTGCTGTTCGGGAGCGGCGTGCCCGAGGCGCACCCGAACGTCGGCGTGATGGAACTGCTGACGCTCGACGTCTCGGAGGACGCGATGCGCCGCGCGTTCTCGAAGAACATCGCGCGCGTCGTGCCGGAACTCGGTCCCGGCGAGCAGTAACGAAAATCAGCGCCAGTCGTACGTGGCGACGGCGCGGTCGGTCCGCTTCGAACAGCCGTGGGGGTTCCGCGTCGTCGTCCGGTCGCGGGCGCGGGCGACGAGTCCGTCGGAGATACCGGTTGCCATCCCGCCGACGACGTCCTTGCCCGTCCCGAACCACCCCGTCGGCGTCGCGTCGCCGTGGATGACGTCCCGGGCGGCCGAAAACGCGTCCGTTCCGGCGTGTTTGAACGTCCGCCGGGCGACGGTCGGGCGGAAGCCGTAGTTCTTCGCGAGGCGGTAGCCGAGCGCGCGGTACTTCCAGCCCCAATCGCGCTCTTTCACGCCGCCGTCGGCTTCGTACTCCGTTCGCACGCTCATCTCCGGGCGCCACGTCACCGCCTCTCCGACTCCCGCGAGTCGATGCGCGACGTCGCGCGCGCCGCCGGTGAGGAGGTACTCGTCGAAGCCGTCGAGTTCCTCCAAGGCGTCCCGGTGGAAGGCGACGTTACCGCCGTTGAAGTAGGTCACGTCGCGGCCGCAGATGGTCCGCCGTTCGAGCGTCTCCGTCGTCATCCCGGCGCGGAGCGTCTGGTGGGAGGGACCGGTCACCGCCGCCGCCTCCTCGAGGCCGTCGGTGACGCCGTCCAGCCATCGCTCCTCGACGGCGAAGTCGTAGCGCAGGAACGCGATGGCGTCCCCCGAGGCGGCGCGGATGCCGGCGTTGCGGGCGACGTTCAGCGTTCGGTCGGATATCTCGACGAGGACGTCCACGTCGTCTCGGTCGCGCACCATCCCCGTGGTGCCGTCGGCCGAAGGGCCGTTGACGACGACGACTTCGGCGTCCGGAGCGGCCTCGGCCAAGGCATCGAGGCCGGCCGCGAGACGGTCCCGACCGTTGAGGGTCGGAACCACTACCGAGAGATGCATACGCGTTCGTACGGACGGAGCGACTTAAATACCGTCGCTCCGACGGGCGGGAAAAGGAACGGCGGTGCAGTTCCGGTCAGTCCGCGTCGGGAACCGAGGCCGTCCAGTACGACACCGAGGCGAGGTGTTCGCCGAGCGACGTCCCGCCGAAGGAGGTGTCGAGGCCGCGGAGTTCGCTGGCGACGCCGTTCGGCATCTTCCGGTAGACGCCGTACGGGACGACGAAGTCGTGGGCCGCCTCGGTCAGTCTGAGGCCGGCGTCGCGGAGGAGGCCGTCCACCTCCGACTCGCCGTAGAGACGCGACCCCATCGGCAACAGCCAGTTGTACACGAGGCGCGCGCTGGTGTCGTTGAACGTGTCGAAAAACACCACGTCCTTCGAGACGCGCGCCATCTCCGCGAGGAACTTCGCGGGCGTGTCCGCGAGGTGGAAAAAGCGCATCGCGAACACGGCGTCGAAGTGGTCGTCGGGGAACGGCAGACGCGCCGCGTCGCCGCGGAGGAACTCGATACGCTCCGCGACGTCGGCTCCCGCCCGCCGTGCCTTCTCGCGTCCCTGCGTCATCATCGCCCGCGAGATGTCGAGTCCGACGATGTTCGCACCGCGTTCGGCGAGCATGACGGTGAACCGACCGGTACCGCAGGCTATCTCCAGGACCTTCTTGTCCTCGACGGGACCGACGGCGTCGAGGACTGCCTGCTTCTCCCGGTGGTCGATGAGTCGCCCGCCGCCGGAGAATCGCTTCGAGTCGTACTCCTGGGCGACGTCGTCCGCCTGGTACCACTCCTTTCCTTTCACACTACACCGTACTGCACGCCGACGGCCTAAAACCGTACTGGATGCGGCCGGACGACCGACCGGCGGCAGGGGCCGACCGCGAGACGGACCGGCCGCGACGCGTCTCGGCCGCGTCCGTCCGGCTATCCGCTGGTGACGACGTTCTCGGCCGGGATGCGGATGATAACCCTACCCCCCAACTCCTCGTCGTGGTAGGGGTACTCGTCGACGTCCAGATACCGCCGCGCCAGTTCGTCGATGTGCTCTCGAGCCCCCTCGTCGACCAACTCCGCCTCGCCGCGGACGGAGACGTACCGGTAGGGGTCGTCGGGGTCCACCACGGAGACGCCGACCTTCGGGTCTCGTTGCACGTTCTTCACCTTCCGCCGACCGTACGCGCTGTTGAGGAGGACGTACTCGCCGTTCTCGTGGCCGACCCAGACGGGCGTCACCTGCGGGGTCCCGTCGGGCATGACCGTCGCGAAGTGGGCGAACGACTCCTTCTCGAAGATGTCGATGTGCGACTCGGGAATCATGTTCTCCCCCTCGTCGCGGCACGAGAAAATGGTTCGCCACCAGATATTAATACGACCTTATTTGTGTATAATGTGTCTGGATTATTTTGACACACTTGTAGCCAAGCTTTACCACGACCGACGTGTTCGCGTGGAGTATGAGCACCAGTACCGCAGAGATGAACCGTGAGGACCCCCTCTCGGAGGGCGAGTTCCGCGAACGACTCCGAGAGCTACCCCCGAGCGCCAAGCTCGTCGCCAAAGTGTTAGAGGGCGACGCGCCACTCTCGCAGGGGGAACTCGCGGAGGAGTCCCTGCTCCCGGACCGAACCGTCCGCTACGCGCTGAACCGACTGGAGGAGTCGGACCTCGTCGGGTCGCGCTACAGCTTCAAGGACGCTCGAAAGCAGGTCTACTTCCTGAACACGTAACGCCGAACCGTAACAAGAGAACGTGAACGGCGGCCGCAGGACGGACTGACCAAGCCACCTCCCGCCGTTCACCAGTACCATTTTCTCGGACTCCAGCGAACTCGGAGTCGTGACTCCCATCGCCCGCGCGCCGGTTCCGGAGACCACTCGCGCGCCCGAGGGGTCGACGAACGCCTACGTCGTCGGGTCGGACCGGGCGCTGCTCGTCGACCCGGCCGGTCGAACGGACGAACTGAACGAACTCGTCTTCGAGCGACGCGTCGAACACGTGACGGTCACGCACACGCACCCCGACCACACCGGGGCGGTGCGGACCTACGCCGAGGAGACCGGAGCCACCGTCTGGTGTCGACGCGGCCGGGAGGCGCGCTTCGCCGACGCGACGGGGGTCGACCCCGACCGAACGTTCGCGGAGGGCGACGAGATTCCGGTCGGCGACGACGGCGTGACCGTCCTCGACACGCCCGGGCACGCCCCCGACCACGTCGCGTTCGAGGGCGACTTCGGCGTCTGCTGCGGCGACCTCGCCGTCGCCGAGGGCAGCGTCGTCGTCGGCGCACCCGAGGGAAGCCTCCGCGCCTACCTCGTCGCCCTCCGCCGCCTCCACGCTCGGGACCCGCCCGCGCTCTACCCCGGACACGGTCCGGTCATCGACGACCCGCGGGCGACGTGCAAACGCCTGATTCGGCACCGTCTGGACCGCGAGCGGAGCGTCCTCGACGCCGTCGGTCGCGGCGCGGCGGACGTCGACGCCGTCGTCGACGCCGCCTACGAGAAGGACCTGACGGGCGTCCGCGACCTCGCGCGCGCGACGGTCATCGCCCACCTCGAGAAACTCGCATCCGAGGGGCGCCTCCGGTACGACGCGGACTCCCAGCGCGTCGAACCCGCCTGACGCAGGGGGTCGGCGTCGCGGTGGAACCCGACCGGACCGGGAGTGTTTTTCGACCTCGCGCCGAAGCGACGGTGTGAGCCACGCCGGTCCCAGCTTAGAGGAGGAACTCGAACGCGCCCGCGACCTGTCGGTCTCCGACCTCGCGGACGCCGTCGAGTCCATCGGATTCGAGTGCACCCGGTGCGGCGCCTGCTGTAAGGGCCACGGGGATGCCGACGACCGGGAACCCCACACCGCGACGGTGTTCCCCGACGAGGTGCGGGAGATACAGGACGCGACCGCCGAAGAACTCGAGTGGCGGGACGTCGCCCGCCCGATGCCCTACGGCCTCTCGGACGGCGACGACGGTCCAGAGGGGGAGACGTTCGAGTGGGCGCTCCAGACCGACGCCTGCGGCGACTGCGCGTTCTACGAAGAAACCGAGACCGACGAGGGAACGCGGGGCGCCTGCACCGTCCACGCCGACCGACCGCTCATCTGCGAGACGTACCCGTTCAGCGTCGCCCTCGGCGGGACGAGTCAGCCGATGGGGGAGGCGGTCGATGCAGAGGGAATGGTCCGCGCCCACGAGTGCGAGGGCCTCGGACGCAACATCTCCCGCGCGGAGGCCGAGGACCTCGCGCGGGCGTTGAAGGAGCGCGCGGTCCGGGAACTGGAGGAGGCTATCGGCGTCAGAGACGAGTACCGGTCGGTCGCCACGGGACCGGGCGAGGTGGTCGTCCACGACTCCGAGGGCGCGAAGCGACCGGACGGAACGGCCGCAGCGGAGACGCGGTCGGACGAGTGAGCGCGCGGTCGACGAACGGGCGTCCGACGAACCGGCTCCGGCGGTACACATTTAACAGTGCCACGAGAGTTTTGCGTGGAGGTCTATCACGGTGGAAATCTCAGATAAACTCCTGTGTCTGTTCAACACTGACGTGCGCGCGGAGGACGACCGGTACGTGGTCGAGGTTCCGAAGCGCGAAGTCGAGTCCGGCACGGTCGAACCCGGCGAGACGTATCGCGTCGCTCTCATCTCCCGCGAGGCGGTCGAGTCCGACGAGGAGGCCGACACGAGCACCGCGTCGACGACGCCCTCGTCCGAACCGCAACCCCCCGTCGAAGTTGGCGAACTCCGCTACGTCGAGATAGAGGACATCGGCAAGCAGGGCGACGGCATCGCCCGCGTCGAACGCGGCTACGTCATCATCGTCCCCGGCGCGGAAGTCGGCGACCGCGTCAAGATCGAGGTGACCGAAGTCAAATCCAACTTCGCCGTGGGCGAAGTGATAGAGGACGACTTCTAACGAGCTTTTTGCACACTCGGGTCTCCTCGCGAGCCTTCGGCTCGCTGCGGGGACCCTCCTCGCAAAAAGCTCGACCATCACCGGAAAGCGGCGCTTTCCGGTTAGCAGTCAGACGGCCGTGCCGTCTGACGGCACCGCCAGAAATCTCCGATTTCTGGCTGTTCAGCCAGAACGCGCAGCGTTCTGGCGACAAAAAGAGTCCGCGCCTCGCTCGCTCCGTTCGCTCGGCGCGGTCCCGACTCTCCTCTTTTCTCGCGTTGGAAGTCTAGACAGTTTGCGTCTCAGCCGCGAATCGGTCGGCGAATCTGCTGATCGGTTAGGGGTGGTGTCAGCCGTAAAACCACCCTTATCGCGGGAAGAGCGGTCACGTTGGAAAGCGACTGCTCGTCTGAGTAGACAGGCTATTCCCGTCGTCGCTCGGTACGTAGACGGATGAATGCTCATCGTCAACCCCGCACTGCACCGCGACGCTCGACACCGCAGGGGGTGCATCTCCCCTCTTCTACTCGGCCTTCGGTTCCACCGGATAAGGTCCGGTGAACTTCGAGAGGTCCACGTCGGCGGCGTTCACCTCGTCCGCGGAGGCGTACGGGCGGTTGACGACGATGTCGCCGGCGGTGCGCTTGCCGATACCGGGAATCGAGGTGAGTTCGTCCATGCTCGCCTCGTTCGGGTCCAGCGGATGGGGGACGCCCGTCACGGAGCGGTAACCGTGGTCGACGATGGTCACGTCCGTCGTCCGCCCGAGTTCGAGTTCGCCCGGGATGCCGACGAGGAGCGAGTAGGTTCCGAGTTGGCGGCCGAACGTCCGGCCGTCTTGGTGGTACTCCAAGTGGACGTTCGGCAGGACGGTGCCCGCGGGAGCGACGCGCTTGAGCATCGGCCGGTCTATCTCCTCTCTGACTTCCTTTTTGTACTTCTGGAACAGTTTCTTGTGCTCGGCGGCGATGTTCGCCCCCTCCTCGGCCATCTCGGTGCCCTCGAACGCCATCACCTGCCGGATGTTGATGCGGCGGACCATCAGACCGGCGTCGTAGACGCGGTGGAGGAAGCGCTTGTTGTGCGCGAACGTCTCCTCGCGTTCGCCCTTCAGGCCGTGCAGGAGGTTGATGCCGGGGAGGAGCTTCGGCAGGCGATTGGTGGCGCCGTCGCCGTGCGTCGGCGCGTCGGCGGGCGACTCGCCCGGCCGCCACCCGGCCTCCTCGTTGACTATCTTCACGGCTTCGAAGCACTCGTCGGCGGTGACGTTCAGCGTGTTCTGCTCTTGCACCACGGGGTCGGCCGATTCGAGGCCGAACGCTGCGGTGTCGCCGGGCGTGTTGTGCTCTGCGATGATGCGGATGCACTCGCGGGACTTTTCGGGCCACTCGACCACCGTGATGGGGTTCATGTTGTCGAGGTGGAGCGTCTCCAGGTCGGGCGCCACCTCCCGAATCCCCTCGTACAGTCGCCGGAGGGCGTCGGGGTTCGGCGCCTCGCCGTCGCCGCCGAACGCGAGGATGTCGGCCTGCCGGCCGAGGCGGAAGTGTTTGGCCCCCCGGTCGGAGAGGTTGCCCACCTCGCGGACGACGGACTCCGGCGTCCGGAAGGCGGGGTTGCCGTACATCGGTTCGGTGCAGAACGAGCACCGGTAGGCGCACCCGCGCGACGTCTCCATCTCGCAGATGAGGTAGTCGGGGTGGTTCGGGTGCTGTTCGACGACGAACGCCCCCTTGGCGGCCCACCTGTCGAGTTCCTCGTTGTCGCGGTAGCGGTTGTCGAACCCCTCCAGTCCGCTGTCGACTAAGTCGTACGCGGCCGCCTCCACGTCGGCCATCGCGAGGAAGTCGTAGTCGAGGTTCCGCCGCTCCATCTCCTGTGCGCCGGCGTTCTCCTCGCCGACGCCGAAGCGGATGGGGCCGCCCATCACCGAGGTTCCGTCGGCGGTCCAGGCGAGTTCGCGCACCTCATCGGGCTCGGCGGGGGTGCCGCCGACGTAGCTTCCGGGGACGGTCATCCCCCCGATGTACACCATCAGGTCGGCGTCGGCCACGTCGGCCCACTTCTGTCTCTCGTCGCGGAGTTCGTCGATGGTGTGGTAGGTGACGTTCTCCTCGGGGACGCCAGCGTCGACGAGGGCTCCGGCCGTGAAGCGCGGGTACGTCGAGATGTACGGCGGCACGCCGAAGTGCGCCGGTTCGTCGACGTAGCCGTCCACGAGCGTCACGGTGAGGTCGGCCGGGTCGGTCATGTGGGTGAGGAGACGGCCGACGGGTAAAACGATGACTACCTCGGAGCGGCGAGCGGAGAGAACGAGGCGGACCGCCCGCTCGGACGAAGAGGGACCCCTCGCGCCGCCAGACGGTCCGGAATCCCGGCTGTCCCTCCCCGCCCCGCCAATTCCGCCGTCACCGGGAGAGGTTTGGTTCCCCGCGTCACCCTCCACGTATGAGCGACGGAGAACGCGCGGCAGGCGGCGACGGGCGGGCCGACGGTGCGACGGACGGCGCGGCGGGCGAGGCGCTCCGAATCCGGCCCGTCGACCCCGGCGACGCGGCGGCGATTCGGGATATCTACGCGCCGTTCGTCGAGGGGACGGCGGTGACGTTCTCCGACGAGGTTCCGTCCGTCGAGGCGATGCGCGAGAAGGTGCGGGCGAAACTGGCGGCCGACGCCTACCCGTGGTACGTCGTCGAGACGGGCGAGGGCGTCGTCGGCTACGCGTACGGGGGCACGCTCCGCGAACGGGACGCCTACCAGTGGGCCGTCGAGACGTCGGTCTACGTCGACCCCGACGCACAGCGAGGCGGCGTCGGGAGCGCGCTGTACGAGCGACTGTTCGAGACGCTCCGCGCGCAGGGGTACGTCGCCGCCTACGCCGCCCTCGGGATGCCGAACCCCGAGAGCGTCGCGTTCCACGAGGCGACCGGATTCGACCACCTCGGAACGTTCCCCGAGGCGGGGTTCAAACTCGGCGCGTGGCACGACGTGGAGTGGTACCGGCGCGCGCTTCGGGAGGCGCCCGCGGACCCCGACCCGCCGCGCCCCGTCTCCGCCGTCGACCCGGCGTTCGGCGACGAGTGAGGGGCCGAGGAGAACCCTCGAGGACCGCGACACCGCGGCGAGGCGGGCCGAAGCCCGCGCGTTTATCATCGTGGCGGGGCTAGGTGGAGATATGCCTGCGACCCTCGAAGTGAAGTGTACGGATTCGGACTGCGAGATGGATATGTTCGAGATGCACTACACGTACGACATGCCGGACGACGTGGGCGTCGAGGATTTCGCCTGTCCGTACTGCCGAGGGACCGACTGTCTCGAAGCCATCGAGCTATGAGCGGACTCAAGGAGTTCGGCGAGTCGGCGGCCCGGAGCGTCCTCGAACGCATCGGTCGCGGCGTCGGCCGAGTCCAAGAACGGAAACCGCTCCCGCACGACGTATTGGAGAGCGACGACGCGTACCTCGTCGTCTTCGACGCGCCCGGCGTCCAGCGAAGCGACGTGCAGGTGCGCTTTCTCGACGGCGAGGTGCAGGTCCAGATAGACCGCTTCCGCGACTTCCACGAGGGGTTCGAGATGCGCTTCCCCGGCCGCGGCCTGTCGCTGGACGGGAGCGCGAAACTACCCGACGACGCCGCCGTCGACGCCACCGGTGCCAGCGCGACAATCGCCGCGAACGGGACGCTCCGCGTCGAGATTCCGAAGGACGATCGCGCACGGGACGTGGCCGTCACCGACGAGGCGGACGCCTCCTCGTCCGACGCGGACGCCACGGGGACCGGCGCGGCGGGCGATGAGACGACGATGGGCGAGACGATGGCCCGCGAGGCGTCGACGCGGGAGGGGTCCCGGAGAGACGACGCCCGAGACGACACCGGAGGGGAGACGTCCCGCGACGAAGTCGACGCGCCCGAGGACGGCGCCGGCCTCAACGCGACCGGTTCCTCGACGGACATCGACGCGACGGACGCCGCCGACGGCGTCGGGTCGACGGATTCGACCGGCGTCGACGACGAGGACGACGACGTCGAACTCGGTGCGGACGACGGAGACGACGAGAACGGAGACGGTGGCGACAGCAACTCCGCCGGCCTCGACCGCTGATCCGCCCGTCGGTCAGTCCACGGTCATCCCCTCGACCACCTCGAACGCTTCACTTCCGTCGAACCGACGCGGGTCGTACGTTTCTTCCACGCCCTCGCCGCCGAGCATCGCCGCCGCAACGGCCTCGCCCGAGGCGGGCGCCCACATGAACCCGTGGCCGTGCCACCCGGTGGCGACGAAGACGCCCTCAGCGACCGCGCCGAGCAGCGGCTTTCTGTCCGGCGTCGCCGTGCAGAGGCCCGCCCACGCCCGCGATACGTCGGCCTCGTAGTTCGCCCGGCGGTCGAGAACGCCCGTCGCCGCCTCCACGAACCACTCGTCGCCCTCGCGGGACCACTCGTCCGGGTCGGCTTCGACGGCCTCGGTGCCGTCGCCCGCGAGGAGGCCCTCGGGGTGCGGACGGAAGTACGCCCCCTCCGTGGCGTCGTAGCAGATGGGACCGTCGTACGGCCGGCGACTGACGAGCGCCTGCACTCGGTAGGGTTTCGTCGCGAGGGGGACGCCCGCCTCCGCGAGCACCCGCTTCGTGTGCGCGCCCGCGGCGACGAGGACCGAGTCGTACCGCTCTGTCACCGCGCCACCCCGACGGACGACGCCCGGGGGGTCGGTTCGGACGCCCACCGCGTCGCCCGTCAGAATCCCGACGCCCGCCGCGCGGGCGCAGTCCGCCGCCATCGAGACGTACGAGGCCGGGTCGGTCCACATCGCGTCGGCGGCGACGGCGGCCGTCCCCACGTCGTCGGTCCGGAGGGCGTCGCCGAACCGGTCCCGGAGACCCGCGCCGTCCGTCGTCGTCACGTCGCGCCCGTGGGCGCGCATCCGTTCGGCCGTCTCGGCGATGGCCTCGCCGGTCCGGCCGTCGTCCGCGCGGGCGAGGAACACGTACGGGCAGGGCGTCACCGAGAACTCGGTCCCCCCGTCGGCGTCGAACGCGCGGAACCGGGCGAGGGCGCGGGCGGCCATCCGCACGTCCACGTCCTCGGCGTAGGCGTCGTAGAGGATGCCGGCGGCCCGTCCCGACGACCCCGCGCCGACGGCGTCGCCGCGTTCGTACACCGTCACCGACGCCCCCGCCGAGGCGAGGTCGGCCGCGGCCGTGAGTCCGACCGCGCCCGCGCCGACGACGGCGACTCGTTCGCCCGACCCGTCGGGTATCTCGAACGGCCGCACGAACGCCTCGGCGTCGGTCATCGGTGCTCGGCCGGCAGCAGCGACTCGAACGACCGTTCGACCAGCCAGCCGATGAGCGTCTCCAGGTCCGCCTCGGCCTCCGAGAGCAGGCGCTCGCCCGCCTCGGCGGACGCGCGGGTGGGCCGGCCGACGGCGCCGCTATCGGTGAACTCCGCGGCGTCGACGGGCAGCGACGCCCCCGCGACGGAGATTCCCCACGACGCCGCGCCGCTTTCCTCCGCCTCCGGGAGTGCGTCCTCGCGGACGAGTTCGGGCGCGGTCGCGTACACCATGCTCGTCTCCATCTCGTCGGCGTGTCCGATACCGTCGGTGCCGAACAGTTCTTCGGCCGTCTCCCCGAGGTTCGACCACCAGTTCCACGGGACGACGAACGCCGTCTCCTCCCCCCTGAGGCGGCGGGCGACGCGTTCGAGAGCGTCGTCGTTTCCGCCGTGGCCGTTGACGACGACCACCTTCCGGACGCCGTGGGTCGCGAGGCTCTCGACGGTCTCCTCGACGTACGCCGCGAACGTCTCCGGGGTGACCGCGAGCGTCCCGTGGAACTGGCGGTGATGGGCGCTCACGCCGACCGGAATCGGCGGCAGGACGACGGTATCCTCGCGGTCGACCGAGTCCGCGAGGGCGCGGGCGGCGAGGTAGTCGGTTCCGAGGGGAAGCGCGGGGCCGTGCTGTTCGATGGCGCCGGTCGGGAGCAGGGCGACCGAGGCCCCTTCGAACCGCTCGGCGGCGGTGGTCGTCGTGTGTTCGTGGAGGTGCGGCGAGTCCCTCTTCATAGTCGTCGCTCGTCGGCGGGACACTTAGCAGTCGGTGAGGCGGAGAACGGAGCGGCGAGCGACCGCTCGAACGACTTCGGTGAGCGGGAGCAATCCGCCAGCAGAACGGTGAAATTCCGGTCGAACGACGGACGCTACTCGGAGAACTCCTCGACGCCGCGGGCGGGATAGCCCACGACGAGGTCCGCGCCGGCTTCCTTCAGCGAGGAGACGCGTTCCCGGACGCTCGCGACGTCGCCGACGAGGGCGTAGTCGCGGACGGCCTTCCCGAGAACGTCGCGGGCGCGACCCTCGGCGCGGGCGTCCGTGGTCGCGTCGGTCGGGAGCGCCTTCGCGACGGGGCGGCGACGGCCGGCGTAGGCGCCGACGGCGTCGAGGATGTCGTCCTCGTCGTCGGTAAGCACCGTCGGCGCGTAGACGGCTATCTCGCCGTCGTACCCCGTCGAGCGGAGGGCGCGGAGATCCGCCTCCGTCGACCGCGAGAGCAGTTCGTACTGCGTCCCGCCGGCGGCGAGGGCGACGCGTTCGACGCCTTCGGTGCCGACCCAGGCGTCCGGCGCGCGTTCGAGACCGGCGGCGAGACGCGGCGCGACGGCGCGGCGTCGCTCTTCTTCCGAGAGGTAGGCGGCGTGGCCCGCCACGAAGACGCGGCGGACCCCCTCGGGCACCCAGTTCCAAAGGTCGTCGTCTCCCGTGGGGTCGAAGCCGTCGGCGCGGACGGGCATCGTGAGACGAACCTCGCGGTCGGCCGCGAGTTCTCGAAGCACCTCGGCGTCGGGGAGGTGCTCGCGCCCCTCGTAGTCGACGGCGACGGTGTCGAACGGCGTGTCGAGGGCCGCCCGCACGTCGCACTCTTTCGGCTTCAGGGCCACGGCGTCGAGACCCGTCTGCGAGACGGCGCACTCACCGGTCAACATCGTGTATCACTACTCACGGGAGGAAAATCATCGTCATCGCGGAACGCGATCCATCGTCTGTGCGACCATGTGACCTCTCGTTGCCGACCGGACGGCATAAACTCGTCGCTCAGAGGCACTTCTTGCCCGCGGGGGTCGGTCGAGCGGATGGGCGACGTTACAGCGGGAGTTCGGCATCCGGGTCGACCACCCGGTCAGGTTCGGCCGGCATCTCCCAGTCGGTGGCGAGTTCGAGCAGTTGGACGAGCATCCGGCCCGTCGCCCCCCAGACGGTGTAGCCGTCGACGTGGAAGAAGTGGATGCGGTGGTCGCCGTACTGGGGGTGCATCCGCTGTTCGGATTCGTAGTTGTCCAGATTCGTCAGATCAGACTCCGCGAGAACGGCTATCTCGGCCACCTCGCGTTCGTCGGGGTCGTACTTCCGGTCGGGGACGCGCGCGACGAACGGCGTCACGGAGTAGTCGGTGACGGTGCCGATGTCGTCGAGTCGGCCGAAGAAGTCGACCTCGTCGCGGAGGAGGCCGATCTCCTCGTACGCCTCGCGGAGCGCCGTCTCGCGCATGCTGTCGTCGCTCGGTTCGCGCCCGCCGCCGGGGAAACTCATCTGGCCGGGGTGCTCGCCGAGGTGGTCCGCGCGCTTCGTGAACAGGACGTGGTCCTCGCCGCCGCGGACGAGGACGGGGGCGACGACCGCCGCCTGCCGGTCCGCGTCCGATATCGTCTCGGCGTCGTGCGACGACACCCGCGAGAGGTCCATGTTGGTTCGAACCGTCGGAGGTGCTTAGCCTTAGCTCTCGCGGCGAGCGGTCGTCCGTGCGGATTGAGAGGCGGGTTACGCGTCGAGCGCCCCCTCCAACCGCGAGCGGACCGACTCGACGTTCGCGTCCGTCTCCCCGCTCAGGTCCACGTTCGCGCCGCCGGGCGCCCACAGTTCCGCGTCGTACGTCACGTCGAGGAGATGTTCTATTCGGTCGTCGTCGCCCGCCTCGACGGCCGCATCGGCGTCGCTCCGCAGGCGGGCGAGGGTCGCATCGGCGGCCGCCTCGCCGTCGACCTCTCGCCGGTCCACGTCGAGGATGTGGGGCAGGTCCTCGGCGTTCTCCGGGAGCGACGGGAACGCCGCCGGACCGGGGACGAGGAGTTCGACGCCGTCGCGGTCGTACGCGACGAGGTAGTACTCTCGCACCGCATCCTCGACGGCCGCCGACAAGGCGTCCGCGTCGGCATCCCGTCCCTGCTTGAACGCGAGTTCGTCCAGCGCGCGCCCGAGTTCCGCCCGCGAGAGCGCGCCGAACAGGTCGACGATTCCCGCGAGGTCGTCGTACAGCGCCTCCGCGTCGGTCACGCCGACACCTCCTCGGCGTCTCGTTCGGCGGCGGCGACCACGTCCGCGGGGTCGAACGGCGCGTCCGTCCACGCGGGCAACCGACGATCCTCGCCCTCGGGTTCGACCACCGCGTCGGCGTAGGCGTCCACCTGTTCGCGCTCGCCCGCCCGGTCGAACTCGAAGCCGTTGAACGCCGCGTCGGCGGCGTACTGGTCGACCAGCCGGAACGCCGCCTCGCGGTAGCGGGCGGGAAGCGTCCCGAAGTCGGGGGCGACGCCGCGGTCCGCGAGCGTCCGGAACAGCGTCTCGCCGACCGACTCGCTCATATCCGAGAGGCCGGTCGGTCCGGAGACGGCCCGGTGGTCGTGCTCGTAGGCGCCGAGGTCGACCTGCGCCGTCCCGTCGAAGCCGACGGCGTCGAACGCGCCGCCGAGGACGCCGACTTCGAGCCCCCACGACCGCGGCGCGCGGAGCGACCGGGCCACGTCGCTCGTCGCCGCGAACTCGCCGGACAGCGCGTACCGGAAGGCGTCGAGGTAGTCGACGACGGGCGCGCGCGTCTCGTCGGCCAGCGCGCGGACCAGCGGAGCGTAGAACAGGCGGAACAGCCGGCCGTACAGGCGGCCGTCCTCGACGCGGGCGTAGTAGCCCTTCGAGAAGCCGTACCCGTTCGCCAAGGGGAACAGGAGGCGCGAGACGTACGAGCGGTCGTACGTCTTCGTGTCGGCGTCGTGGACGACGACGAACTCCTCCTCGGCGGCGCGGCCGAGCGCCAGCCACACGTCGCGGCCCTTCCCGCGCGTCCCGTTCAGCCCCTCCGCCGAGAGCAGGTCCGAGACGCGCGGGCCGTCGCACCACAGCACTTCGAGGGGCAGGTCGTACTCGGAGAGCCACTCGCGGAACGACCCGACGCGCTCGGCCGGCGCGCGGAGGGGGACGACCACGCGTGCGGGGTCGACCCGTTCGAGCACCGAGAGGACGCGGTCGGCCGCCAACCCCGCGTACTCGCGTTCGGTCATCGGAACGACCACCGCCGTCCGCGCCGTCGGCGCGTCGGGGACCGGGTCCGAGAGGTCGTGAAGCGTCGTCACCCGTTCCTGCACGTACTCCATCGAGCGACAGTGAGGACCGCCGGATGAAAAGGGGGCGGGTCCGGCGGCCGAAATCGAGGCCGACTGAGGCCCGCCGGTCGGGGTCGGGGTCGAAGTCGGCCGCCGGAGTCCCGGCCAGTCAGTTCGGGAGTCTGCCGCCGCGCCGGAGGACGAGCAGCGTGCTCACCACGACGGCGAGGCCGAGCGAGAAGCCGGTGAAGATGGCGTCGTACGAGAGGCCGCCGGGCGGGAGGGGGCCGACGACCGGCAGCAACGCCGTCGCGGCGCGAACGACCTCGTAGGCGCCGTGACCCTCCCGAAGCACCCCCACGGCGGAGGAGCCCGAAGCCTGAACGACCATCATCCCCGCGGAGTAGACGGCGTAGGCGCTGGCACGGTGTTCGTCGGGGAGCGTGTCGAGCAGGTAGGTGTCGAGCGCCGGAAAGAGGCTGTGGACGACGTAGCCGATGACGGCCGTGAGGACGAGCAGGGGGACGAAGCCACTCGTCGCCGTCAGTGCGAGGACGGCGACGACGAACGTCGCGACGATGGAGAGGAGGTACGGTACCCGGGGCAGGCGGTCCGCGAGGCGACCCGAGACGAAGAACGCGGGGACGCCCGCGGCGAAGAGGAGCGTCAGCGTGTTCTTCGCCGTCGCGCTTCCGAGCCCCTTCGTCTGCATGTACAGTCCGTAGAAGTTGAACAGCCCCTGCCAGACGAACCCGGTGGAGCCGAGGATGACGACGCCGAGGAGGACGACCCGCCACTGCGCCCGCGCCGCGCCGAGGAGGTCCCTGTCGGCCGCCCCCGCGCCCGGGAGTTCCGTCCGCCGGGCGATGTGGTAGAAGACGGCCGTGGCGGCGAACGCGACGACCCCGATGCAGACGAAGACGACGCGCCACTCGACGAACACCGAGAGGACGAGCGTGACGAACGGCGCGGCGACGACGGCGGCCAGTTGGCTCGCCATGCCGTGGATGCCCATCGCCCGCCCGACGCGCTCGGGGTACAGTTCGCTCACGAGGGGGTTGGCGGCGACGAAGTAGACGCCGGAGGAGAGGCCCATGAGGAAGGCGCCGAGGCCCACCGTGAAGATGGAGTTCGCGGCGGCGGTGAACGCGGAGGCGGCGGTGAGTATCGCGCCGGTCGCGAGGATGACGCGGTGGCGGGGGACGCGCGTCAGGAGCCACCCGGTCGGGACGCGGGGGACGGCGCTGCCGACCCAGACGAGCGTCGCGACGAGGCCGGCCGTCGCCTCTCCGATACCGAAGACCGCGATGAACTCCTCCAAGAGGGGAGCGAATATCACCCGCGCGAGGTTGACGAGCAGCACCATCGAGCAGAGCGTTCCGAACAGCCGACCTCGTGACACGCTCGTCCGTTTCGTTCGGGGCGATTCAAGCGTTCCGGAACGCCGTTCGGACCCCTGCCCGCCGCTCGGAACCGCCGGACGCGTCGCGTGCGGATCGGTGTCACTCCCCAGCGTCTTTTTAAGTGCTCCTGACAAAACCCAAGCGGTATGAAAACGACGCGGAAGGGGATGCGCGAAGGGGAGTTGGAGAAGGACACGTACGACCGACTCGCGTGTAGCGAGTGCGGCGAGACGCTGAAGACGCGGAACGACCCGGACGAGGTGTTCTCGGTGCGGACCTGTCCCGAGTGCGGCGCGGAGTGGAAGGAAATCGGCTGAGGCGGCGTCTCACTCGAACACCGCGTCGAACGCGCGGGCGCCGAGCGGTTCGAAGGTCCCAGCGGCGACGTTCTCGGCGACGTGCTCGGGCGACCCGGTGCCGACGAGGGCGGCGGTGACGCCCGGCGCACTTCGCGCGAAGTTGAGGGCCCGCTGAGCGGGCGTCTCCCCCGAGAGCTGTTCGTTCACGGGCGAGGGAATCGACTCGGCGAGCGCCCCCTGCGAGAGGCTGGCGCTGGCGAACGCGTCGAGTCCGGACTCCTGTACGTACTGGAGTGCGCTCACGTCCGTGTCCTCCTCGGGGTGGCGGTGCGCCTCGACGGTGAACGCGTCGGCCATCCGGACGTTGAACGGGAGTTGTACCGCCGCGAAACCGCACTCGTCCGCGCCCGCCGACTCCGCGGCGCGTTCGGCGCGCGCGCCGACTTCGGGCAGGGAGAGGTAGCTGTCGTGTCCGCGCGGGACGCGGAACGCCTCCCACGTCGCCACGCCGTAGACGCCCAACTCGCCCGCGAGGCGGCGCTCCTCCAACGTCTCGAAGGCGTCTTCTAACCGGTCGTACACCGCCTCGCGGGAGCGCTCCGTCAACTGCGTCTCGGGGTTGTGAACGTAGTAGCAGTCGACGCGTTCGACCCCGAGGTTCTCCAGCGAGCGGTCGAACATCGCGTCCAAGAAGCCGGGGGCGATGCAGTGGCTCCCGCGAGCCAAGTCGTCGGCGTCGACGAGGCCCGTGCGGACGAACTCGTCGCGGACGTACGCGCCCGGGTCGTCGGGGCGCGACCCGTCGAACGGGACGAACCCGCCCTTCGTCGCCACGACGACTTCCTCGCGGGCGGCGTCCGCCGCGTCGAGGGCGTCGCCGACGGCGCGTTCGCTGCGCTGACAGCGGTAGTTTATCGCCGTGTCGAGGAGGTTGATACCCGATTCGAGCGCCTCGACCATCGCCTCGCGGTAGCGCGCGTCGGCGTCGTCGGTCGGGTCGCCCAGATAGGTTCCGGCGCCGATGCTGGAGACGACGCCCGGGCCGAACCGGCGGAAGTACGTCCGCGCGAACGCATCGTCGAATCGGTCGCGATACCCCCACGTGCCGGATGTCGTCGCCATGGGCGGGGTAGGGAGCGGGCGGGTAAACGCGCTCTGGTCTCCTACACGTCGCCCGACATCGCCTCGAACAGGCGTTCGCACAGCGTCGTCCGCGCGAGGGCGTCGCCGCCGTCGGTGAGGATGCGGCCGTTCTGCTGGGGAATCTGCCCGCCGCCCATGCGGGCGTGACCGCCGGCGGACGCGCCGGGGACGTTGTCGAGGGCGTGTTCGAGCGTCCGGCCCATGTGGACCCGGTCGTCGCGGGAGCGACCCGACAGAAAGAGCGTGCCGTCGCGTTCGCCGCAGACGACGACGGCGGTGACGCCCTCCAACTGGATGAGTTCGTCCGCCGCCTGCGGGATGGCGTCGACGTTCGACAGCGTGCCGACGTCGCTGACGGCGAACGGGCCGCGCACGTCCCGTCCGGCGATGGCGCGCGCTTTCAGTTCCAGCACTTCCTTGGACACCTCGGGGTTGGCCACCCGGTCGAGCACGTCCTCGTCGACGCCGGGGTAGAGATAGCCCGCGGCGGCGAAGTCGTTGGCCGAACAGCCCGCGGTGAGCCGCTTCGTGTCGGTGAGAATGCCGTAGAGCAGTCCCGTCGCCACCATCGAGGGGACGATGTACTCGGAGCCGACCTCGCTGGCGTGGCGGTCCGGCGGGACCGGCCGCGCGCCGACGTCGCGGAAGTACTCCGCGACGATGCTCGAACAGGCGCCGTAGTCGGTCCGCACGTCGGTGAATCGCTCGCCCGTTCCCTCGCCGGGGTGGTGGTCGACGACGGCGAACGGGAGGACGCCGTCGGCGCCGGCGAACCCGCGCGGGCGGTTGTGGTCCACGAGAACCACGTTCGGGGCCGCGAGGTCGGTGACGTGGTCGATGGCCTCCAGATCGAGGTCCAACACCGTCTCGAACGCCCGGTTCTCCTGGTGGCGTATCTGCCCGGTGTACTGAATGTGCGCGCTCACACCGATCTGTTCGGCCAGGCAGGCGACGCCGATGGCCGCCGCCATCGCGTCGGGGTCGGGGTTCGGGTGCATCAGCACCGCCACCTCGTCCAGTTCCGACAACCGCTCCAGAAAGCGGGTCCCGGTCGGACGCTTGAAATGGAGAATAGCGTACAGACCGCCGACTAACGCCATCACGGCGACGATGACGGCCACGACTAGCCCCGGATGGTCCGCGATGACGGATCGAGCCCCACCGACCACCTGCGCGATCCCCGTCGCGCCGACGGCAGCCCTCGAATCCATACCGTGTGGTCCCGTGCCACACGTATGAATATTCCTTTTGGTTCGCCGTCACGACCCCGGAGGATACGGCAGTGAACGCTATCCCGCGCCGCCGTCCGCGCGGTAGTCGTCTATCGCCGCGCGGTAGCCCTCCCGGAAGGTCGGATAGGCAAAGTCGTACCCGAGTCCGCGGAGTCGGTCGTTCGAGCACCGCTTGCTCGTCAGGATGCGCCGCCGCGCCGCCTCCGAGAGGTCGTCGTCCAGACGCGCCTCCTTCGTCCGCTTGTCGGGTCGGGGGACGCCGCACTCGTCGGCCAACCAGTCGGCGAATGACCACTTGTCGACCGGTTCGTCGTCGACGACGAGGAGCGTGTCCGTCTCGCGGGCGCCCTCGTCTGTCAGGAGAAAGCGGACCGCGCCGGCGGCGTCGTCGCGGTGGACCATGTTGAGATAGCCCTCCGTGACCGGACCGGAGAGATAGCGGTCGAGGCGGTAGCGGTCCGGACCGTACAGGCCCGCGAACCGCGCGACTGCACCGTCGATTCCCGCCCCGGCGGCCGCCTCGACCGCCACGCGTTCGGCTTCCGCGAGCACCCGCGTCTTCTCCGTCGTCGGGTCCAGCGGCGTCTCCTCGTCGACCCAGTCGCCGCCGTGGTCGCCGTAGACGCCCGTCGAGGAGGTGTAGACGAGTCGCTCCGGCGGCGACTCGCGGTCTCCGAACTCCTCGACGACGTTCCGTAGACCGTCGACGTAGACGCGGCGGGCCGCCTCGGCGCCGCGGCCGCCGGAACTCGCGGCGAAGACGACCCAGTCGGCGTCCGGGAGCGAAGAGAGCGAGTCGGGGTCCGTCGCGTCCGCCCGCGCGGCGTTGAAACCGGCGGATTCGACGGCCGCGAGACCGTCCTCTGAGCGGCGAACGCCCGTCACGTCGTGACCGTCGGCCGCCAACCGCCGGCCGAGTTCGAGGCCGACGTAGCCGCACCCGACGATGACTGCGCGCGCCATTTAGCGGTCGTTCCGTTCGGCGATGTAGCCGTGGATGGCCGCTAACTGTTCGAGCGTCATCGGGATACGACCCTCAAGCGCCTGCTGTATCTCCTGTCCGGAGAGGTCCAAATCGACGTTCGAGGCGATGGTGTCCACGTCGAGAACGCCCGTCGTCATCCCCATCAGGAGGTGGTCGCGGAGTTCGAGCACGATGGCCTCCTGGTCGGGGTAGTCCTCCGAGAGGGCCAACAGGGCCGCCGCGTCCTCGACGCGCATATCGGGCGCCGCGCCGTCGGCGACGGCGGCGACCCGCCCCTCGTCGACGCCGGCGTCGGCCGCCGCCGTCTCGACGCCGACCGAGTCGACGACGGTCCGAATCTGCGCCTCGTAGGCTTCTCGCAACTCCGCCGGCGAGAGCGACGCCGGGTCGTCGGCCGCGTCGTAGAGCATACCTCCACTCGCCGCGCCTCGGTCAAAACGGTTTCCGTCGCCCGGGGTCACTCCGGCGGACACCGTCCCGTCGGCGTGTCGCACCGCGGTCCCGGCGCGGCACCGGACCACGCCGGGGACGCCTCGACCGCGTCGCCGCCGATGTCGCCGACGCCGCTACCGGCGGGCGGGACGACGGCGACGGCGACGGTTCGCACCTCGAAGCCGATTCGCTCGTTCGAGCCGACGACTTCGCGGCTCCCGTCGCCGTCGACGTCCACCCGGACGACCGACCCGTCGCGAACGTACGTCGTGGGGACGGCGCCGCCGCCCGCGGAGACGGCGAATCTGGCGTACGCGCCGCGGGCCTCGATTACCCACAGGTTCGTCGTGGCGACCCACGGATTCAGCGTCGGCGAGAGCGGGAGGCCCGCGGGAACCGACCCGAGCGTCCCGTTCAGAACGCGGTCGGTCAGGCGGTCCGCACCGCGGGACGCCGCCTCGGTCGCCAGTTCCGCCGCGAGCGTCCGCGTCCGGGACGCGGTGCCGTTCACCGCCGCCTCGGAGACGCGGACCCCCGGGGCGGTCGTCGCCTCGCGCAACTCGACTCTGAGCGCCGTGGCGAGTCGGTCCCGCCCCGCGTCGCTCTCGACGCCCGCCTCGGACGCGACGGCGGCCGCGAGCGACCCGTTCGACGCCGCGACGGCGCGCGCGCCTGGCCCCTCCCAGCGGGCGAGGGCGGCGTCCACCGCGTCGGCGCTCTCCTCGCGCGTCAGCGTCGTCTCGCGCCGGACCGCGATGGCGGCCCGCAGTCGGACCGCGACGAGCGAGCGGTCCACCTCCTCCGCGAGCGCGTTCCGTCGGTCGCGGAGCGTCGAATCCGGGCGGACGGCGAGCGTCCGATCGGCGGCGACGAGCGCCCGCCCCGCGGTCCGGAGCGACACCCGGTCGCCGCCGAAGACCGCACCGGCGACGGCGTCCGCGAGGTCGCCGTACGGGAGGGTGAACAGGTTGGTGTTTTGGGCCCCCAGCGGGGTGTACGCGGCGTCGTCCGCGACGCCGTCGACCGCCGCGCCGTCGACGCTCGACAGCGAGAGGTACGCCGGGTCGCCGTCGGGAACGAACGCGTCGGCGTCGGCGGCGGCGGTCGCGGCGTCCGCAGAGACCGCCCGGTCGTCCTCGACGGCGCTGCTGGCGAGGACCGCCCGCACCGCGTCCGGGTCTACTCCGCGGGAGGCGAGCGCCTCGCGCAGTCGGTCGTTCCGCCCGCCGGCCGCCGCGGCGCGTTCGTCAAGCGCCGCGAGGACCCGGTCGACGTACGCCTCCCGAGCCGCGGCGCGGGCCCGGTCGGCGACGCCGTCGTACTCGGTCGGCGCGTCCACCAGTTCCGCTCGCCGGGCGCGGACGGCGGCCGCGAGGTCGGCCGCCGCGTTGGCGTGGCCGGTCGCCGCGTCCCGCGCCGTCACCTCGACGGAGACGTTACGGACCCGTTCGCGGAGTCTCGCCACGTCCGTGTAGACCCACTCGCGGAGGGAATCCGGACGGTCGCCGACGTGGGTCGTCGACGCCACGAGAGCGTCCTCGTCGCCGTCGCCACCGACGTCGAGCGCCGTCCGGCGGGCGACGGCGTCGGCCCCGCCGCTGTCGGCGAGTTCCGCGCTCGCCAGTCGCGGAACCGCGGCGAGATTCGGCCCCGAGAGAGCGCCGCCGCGTTCGAATAGCGGCGTCACCGGCCGGTCCGGCCCGGGAAGCGAGCGGAGCGACGCGACGACGGCGACGCGGACGCGGTAGTCGTCCGTCCAACGCCCCGTGGTCGTCCGCTGGGTCCCGTTCCGCACCCACGTCCGAGAGACGGTGTGGCGCGCGACGACCCGTCGGGCGGTCGTCTCGAAAGCGCGTTCGCCGATGCCGACGGCCGGCGGTGCGGCGTCCTCCAGCACGAACACCGACGTATCGGTGTCCACATCCTCGTCGACGAGCGTCCACCCGCCCGCCTCGCCCGACCCGTCCGGTGCGCCGGGCGCGTTCGGCGCCGGCTTCCGCCCCTCGTCCGCGTCGGTCACCGCCGAGACGACGGTCAGGTCCGCGGCGTAGCCGTCGCGGAGGACCCGACCGAGCGTCGGCGCGTCGCCGGGAGAGCCGTCACCGCCTTCGTTCCCGTCACCGAGCACCGCGAGGAAGGCGTCGTCGGCGGTTCCATCGACGCTCGCGGAGAACGTCTGCGTCGATAGCGGGGACGACGGGGGTGACGGGTTCGGAGGCGGCGCGGCGCCGACGATTCGCTCCGTGGCTTCGCCGCCGGCGGACGTCGAGAACGCGTCGGAGAGTCCGGTTCGGAGCGTCGCCGCGCGGACGCCCCGGGCGGCGTCGGGGTCGGTCCGACCGAACGAAGCACGCTGGGCGGCGAGGACGCCCGCGTTCGTCGAGAGTTCGACGTGCCGGTTCGCGAGGACGTTGTCGACGGGCGCGCCGGCGTGCTGGGCGAGGCCGCGCGCCTCCGCGACGGCGAGCAATCCGGCCGTCGCGCGGCGCTTCAGTCCGGGCGCGTACACCGGCGAGCGGTTCAGCCGTCGCTGGAACTCCGCGGTCCGGTCGTGGAGCGCGAGCACCGGGACACGGACCGTCACGCGCCGCGAGACGGTTCGCTCGGCGACGACGCGTCCGTCCCGCGCGGCGACGAGCGAGACGTTTCGAACGACGACCGTCAGCGACCGCCCCCCGTCCGCGCGAGCCACGGAGACGTTCCGCAACGCCGGTTCGAGACCGACCGCGGGGACCGGCTGAAGCAACGCCCGCGCCACCGCGCTCCCCCGACGGTGTTCCACGGTCGACACCGCCTCGCGGGCCGAGAGCGCGATTCTGAGCCGGAGGTAGTTCCGGAACGTCCGGTTTCTCCCGAGGGCGCGACCGACCGTCGTGTTCGCGGGCGTCGTCACCGGGTCGGCGGCGGCCGCCCTCGCGGCCTCGCGAACCGCCACTCGAAGCGCGGCGGTCGTCTCGGCGTCGGCGCGGTCCATCGCAACGTCGACCGAGTCGTCCACGACGCCGGCGTTCGGCGAGGCGAGCGACGCCGCGAACGTCGAACTCCCGACGAGGAGGAGGACGCCGACGAGCGCGAACGGGACTCTCGCCCGTTCGTCGTCCGCGAGACGCATCAGCGACCGCCCTCCGGGGTCCGCCCGTCGTCGGTCGCGTCGGCGTCGTTCCCGCGCCGACCGGCGTCCCACGCGCGGACGACGACCCGCACCTCGGACGCGGAGACGGCGGCGGCGGCCGCCTCGGGCGAGTCGTAGCGCGCCCGGAGGTCGGACTCGACCCGGGAGGCGAAGGCGGACGCGAGACGACGATTCGCCGCCCGCGTGTCCGCGTCGGCGACGGCGCCGGTCACCGAGACGTTCAGTTCCGCGGCGAGGCGCGCGTAGCGGTACCGCGCGAACGTCGAGACGGGGGCGTCGTCGCGGAGCGCGAGCCGCATCCGACCCGCCGGCGCCAACACGTCGACGGTGCGGTCGGCGACGGCGCCCGACAGCGACGCGAAGTCGCGCGTCTCGCGCGGCGAGAGCGGTTCCGCCCCCGTCGGGACGGTGAGCGTCGCCGCGTCGACCGCTTCGTCGTCGGGCGGGGAGTCGCCGACCGCGACCCGTCCCCCGACCGGCGCGCCGGGATACGGCCGCCAGACGGCGTCGACTCGGAGCCCGACGGTCGAAATCCTGGATGCGACGGCCCCGCGGACGGCCGCCCGTAGGTCGTCCCGCGCGTGAGTGACGGGGGCGTCATCGAAGCCAGCCGTCCCGACGGCGGCACGAGCGAGGAGGCCGGCGAGCGACCCGTGCGTCGTCCGCTCGAACTCCGGGCCGGCCGTGCGCTCGAAGCGGACGCCGCTCACGCCGTCGGCCTCCTCGCTGTTTGCCCGGCGTGCGCCCGGAGCGAGCGAGTAGTTCACCGTGGCGGTGCTCGTCGCGAGAACGGTGCCGACGGCGTCCGGGCGGTCCCCGTCGACGGCCGCCGCGGACTCTCCAGTATCGGCGGCGGTGACACCGAGGACGGCGGCGCCGAGGAGGAGGAAGAACACCGCGGCGTCGACGGTGGCGTTCACGACCACACCGCCACCGAGAGCCGACCCGGTTCGACGCGAGCGTCGCCGAGTCGGACGCTGACGAGGCGACTGGCTCGGTCCGCGCGGTCCGTGCGGTCCGTTGCGGGCGACAGCGACGCGGGGACGGCGGGACCGACGTGCCACGCGCGGCCGCCGGCGACGAGTGAGACATTGAGTCGGCGCCCGACGGGACCGCGACCGCGGACTTCGGCGAGTCGGGCGGGAGCGACCACCCCGCCGTCGCTCGTTACATCCGCGACGCGGTCCAGCGTCGGGTCGGCCGCGTCCCGGTCGTCGACGACCGGCATCGCGCCGCCGAGAACGGTCGCGTAGAGGGTCACTCCGGCGCAGACGGCGAAGAGGGCCGCGAGGGCGGCGACGGGCGACGCCTGCGCGCGGCCGCTCCGCTCGGCCGACCGCTCACGCGTCGACGAGGACGACATCGACCCCCTCCCAGGTCGTCTTGCGGACGAGTAGCGTGCGGTCCACCTCGCGCCACGGCGCGTCGGTCCCGCGGGCGCGGGCGTCGACGACCGTCTGTCGGAACGCCTCCGGGTCGCCGTAGACGTCGGAGGGGTGCGCGCCGTGCACTACGTCGCGAAGCCGCGAGTCCCCCGGCGGAACGGGCGTGACCGGGCCGAACGCGAACGTCGCGTGCGCGGTCCCGGCGTCGTTCCGGAGGGCGAGTCGGCGCGGGCGAAGTCTGACCGCCGTCGCATCCAGCGGGTGTTCGGCGGTCGACGCGTACTCGGCGGCGGCCGCACGGTCGACCGTCGCGGCCGCGGATTCGGCGTTCGGCGGCGGCGCGGTCGGCAGCCCCGAGGCGGCGCCGACGAGGGCGACGCCCGCGATCGAGAGTCCGAGCCACGCGTACCACGCGTCGAGGGGTAGGTCGAGCATGGGGCGTCTGGCCGCGGGTTCGTATATAAACGCTCGGCGGAGCGGAGGGGGCGCGGGCGGGACGGGGGAAATCAGAACACCAGCGACGCGCCGCGGAACGCGGCGAGGTAGGCCGCCGTCGCCGAGAGGAGGGCGATTCCGACGCGGTAGCCGACGAGCGTCCGGTCGAGGCCCCGGTCCAGCCCGGTCGAGAGGACGGTCAGCGCGGCGGCGAGAAAGAGGACGTAGCCGCCGACCGCCGCGCCGAGCAGTTCGGGGCCGAGCGTTCCCGCCGTCCCCGCCCCGCGTTCGGCGAGGGCGGCGTCGACCGACCCCATCCGGGCCGACATGGCGACGGTGGCGCCGCCGACGAGCGGTGCGAACAGGGCGGCGGTGTTCGACAGCGTCTCCGTCACCGCGGCGAGTTCGCACCGTGCCTCCGACTCGACCCGGCGGAGGTCGCGGAGGTGGTCCGCGCCGGCGACGAGGGCATCCCCGGCGGGTCGCCCCTCGTTCGCCGCAACGGACAGGAGAGCCGCGGCCCCCCGCGCCCGCGGACTCGGCACGTCGGTGAGGGCGCCGTGTTTTCCGAGAAACGCCTCCCGGACGCCAACGCGGAGGCGGCGGCGGACGCCGGCCGCCTCGGCGAACGTCTCGCCCGCCGGCGTCGAGAACGCCTCGGCCGCGGATTCGATGGCGGCCTCCACGGAGTCGCCCGCGTCGACGCGGCGGCCGACGAGCGAGAGCGTGTCGTCGAGTCCGGCCTCGACCGCCCGGGTGCGCGCTCGAACCCGCGCCATGGGACGGTAGCGCACGAGCAGCCCGGTTCCGAGACACGCGCCGACGGCCGTCGGCCAGTCGGCCCACGGAGCGACGGCGGACCCGACGAACCACCCGCCGACGCCGCAGACAGCGGCGGCGCCGACCGCCCGCGCGGGCGAGGACGGAACGTCCGGGTGATTCGCATCGACGCGCGGCGGCGCCAGCGCCACCGGTCGGCGGAGCAGTATCCACGCGCCCGCCGCCGCCAGCGAGGCCGGGAGCAGCAGGTCGTAGACGCCGACGAACAGCGCCGTCGGCACCGAGACGCCGCCGGCGCGGGCCGCCGGGAGGACGCCGACCAGCGCCAGCGGAAGCAGGACGCCGAAGGCGTAGACGCCCGTCGTCGGTCCGCGGACGTCCGACGCGAACGACGCGAGTTCGTCCCGGGTGCCGTCCAGCACGGCGTCGAGCGCGCGGTCGAGCGACCGCTCTCGGTCCGCGGGTCGGGCGTCCGCGGCCGCCGACAGCAGGGAGACGGCCCGGGCGAGTGCCGGGAACGCCTCGCCCCACTCCGCGGCGAACGACTCGAATCCCGTGTCGGGCGTGCCGCGGGCGCGGCGGACGTGCGCCGCGAGGCTGTCGGCCAGCGGTCCGTCGGCGGTGTGGGCGGCGAACGACGCGGCGCGCTCGGGGACGGGAGCGAGCCGCATCCGGAGCGTCGCGCGGCCGACCAGCGCCGTCGTCTCGCCCAGCGCGCGCGTCCGTCTGAGTCGGGCGGCGGCGGCCGGCAGCCGGTGTACCGCGTGCGTCCCCGCGAGTCCGACGGCGAGGCCGGCGCAGAGGCGGGCGGGGAGGGGGACGTCGGCGGGCGCGAGCGTCGAGAGGAGGAACGCCGCCAGCGAGAGCGGGAGACAGAGCCCGTATCCCGCGCGGACGACCGTCTCGGCGTCTACGTCGCAGCCGAGATACGAGAGCGCCCCACGGAGGTCGTCGCTCGGATCGACCGACCACGGGTACAGTCGCGCCAGCGCGGCGGCGACTCGGGAGGGGCCGATCATCGAGTCGCTCCGAAGTTGCCGCCGCGGTTCGGCAGGTCCTCGGGTCGCGTCCGGTCGGTCTCGGCGAGACGTTCGAGGTGCTCCTCGCGCCGTCGGAGGGCGGCCAGCACGTCGGCGTACGACTCGTCGTGCCGAGCGAGCGACGCCACGAGCGCGCTGTCACCGCGGGCGACGACGCCGGTTTCGCGGACGTCCTCGTCGGCGCGGTCGTACAGCGTCTCGAAGCGGAGCGCGCCGTCTCCCCGAGCGCCATCACCGCCCCGGCGGACCTCAGCGACGGCGTCGACCCGTCGTTCCGCGCCGTCGCGGGCGCAGACGACCACGACGTCCGTCGCCGCGAACGACGACTCGGGGACCGCGAGGTCGGAGACGACCCGTTCGCGGACGGCGGCGGGCGAGTCGCCGTGGATGGTCCCCAGGACGGCGTGCCCGTGCGCGCCGATGCGCATCGCCTCGTACAGCGCGCCGGCCTCCTCGCCGCGCACCTCCCCGACGACGAGGGCTCCGTCCCCGAGGCGGAGCGCGGTTCGGACGGCGTCCGTGGGGGAGAACGACGACGCCTCCCCGAGTTCGGTTCGGAGGGCCTGCACGTCGCGGCCGCCGTCTCTGAGCGCGTCGACCGGGAGTTCGGGCGTGTCCTCGACGGTGACGAGGCGCGTCGACGCCGGGAGTTCCCAGAGGAGTGCCGAGAGCAGCGTCGTCTTGCCCGCGCCGCGCGTCCCGGCGACGAGGCCGGTCGCGCCGCGTTCGGTCGCCACGGAGAGGAGCGCCGCCGTCTCGGCCGACAGCGTCCCGGCCGCGACGAGGCCGGGGAGCGTCCACGCGCGGTCGCCGTGCGCGCGGAAGGCGAAGCCGACGCCGTCGCTGGCGGGCGCAGTGACGCCCGCGACGCGGACACGGCCGTTCGGCGCGCGGATGGTCGCGTCGAGCGCGGGCGAGGCGCGCGAGAACCCGCGCCCGCTGGCGTGTCGGAACCGGGAGGCGAGGGCCGCCGCGCCGTCGGTCGTGAGGCGGACGTTCGTGGGGACGCGCTCGCCGTCGAGGGTGACGCGGACCGGGTTCGACTCGACGGGCGCGGAGGCGACCACGTCCGTCACGCGCGGGTCGGCGAACAGGTCGTCGAGGACGCCGTTACCGCGCGTGTGTCGGTCCAGCACGTCCGAGAGCGTCTCCACCGGGTCGCCGTCGGCGGCGACGTGTCGGACGGCCCGGCCGGGGGCGCGTTCGCCGCCGCCGCCGCCCCCGCGGGCGAGGCAGTCGTGCGCCGCGGCGAGCGTCGCCGTCGCGTCCGCGTCGAGGCCGTGCGAGACGGGCGTGAGGTGGTACAGTCGGTCGGCGCCGGCCTCCCGTCCGTCGGTTCGGTAGAGGCGAACCGTCGCGCCGGTGCCGAGTTCCCGGCGGTCGAGGAGCGTCGCGTCGGGCGGCGGACGGCGGACGACCCGCGACCGGGCGACGGACGGTCCGACGGAGCAGCGGAGCAGGTCCGCGTAGCCGTCTCCGCCTCCCCGGTCGGCGCGTTCGGCACCCGCGGCGAGGCCCGTCTCGGCGGCGATTCGCGCCACCGGACCCGCTCGACCGGTCGCCCGGCGGGCGGCCCCGACCGGGTCGCGCGTCGCGCGGTCGGCCAGCGATTCGTCGTGGAAGCGCGCGCGTTCGACGAACCGGCCGGCCGCGAGGAGGAGTCCCGCGGCGCCGTCGTCGTAGGCGCGTTCGAGTCCGTCGGCCCGCACCCGGACCGCGTCGGCGTCTCGCTCGGCGAGTGCGGTGACGACGGCGGCGCGACACGACGGGGCGCGCGCGAGGTCCCCCTCTCCGGGGCAGTCGTCGGCGGCGACGACGAGTTCCGTCCGGTCGGCTCCCCGGCCGACGGGCGTCTCGAACGAGTGGCGACACCGGCAGGCGTCCGTCTCCCCGGCGTCTCGGCCGCCGGCGACGACCGCGTTCGCGGCGGCCGCGAGGCCGGCGGCGAAGTCGAGTGACATGGGTCGGCTGGCCGCGTCCCGGTATAAGAAGCTCAGGTGCGACCGCCGCGTCCGACGACGAGTACCGGCCCGTCGGCCGTCGCCCGAAGCGACAGCGAGATCGTCCGCTCGCCGCGTCCGCGGAAGACGACCGGGCCGCGCGGCGTCCGCACGGGGACGGGAACGGAGAGCAGTCGCCGCACCTCGCCGCCGCCCTCGGTCGCGTAGGTCACGGCGCTTCGGTTCCCCGGGCCGCCCGGCGACCCGCCGACGGCGACGTACTCGACGGCCGCGGCGGTCCACGTCGGCTGCGGGAGCGAGAACGCGACCGTTCGCGTCGGCGCGACGGCGGTGCTCGGTGCGTCGTTTCCGACGGCGAGCGCCGACCCGGCCGCCGAGACCCGCGCTATCGAGGCGTCCAGCGCCGTCGCGGTCCGGTCGGCCCGCGCGTCCTCGACCGCCGGAAGCGACGCACCGAGCACCGCCGTCGCCAGCACCGCCGCGAGGACGACGCGAAGCACGTCACAGCGCCTCGCGGAGACGCGCGGCGAGAGAGGCCGCGGAATCCTCTCTCTCCGCTTCGACGGCGTCGACGGCGGACGAGCGGTCGTCGCGTACGTCGTCCCCGTCGGGGAGGCGTTCCACGACGAGGCCGTCCGTCTCTCGGTCGGTCCTCGCCCGTTCGGCCGCCGCGAGAGCGAGGTTCGCGCGCCGTTCGACGGACTCGTTCACCGCCTCGACGCCGCCGAGCAGTCCGCGGACGGCGTCGAGTTCGGCGGCCAGTTCCTCCACCCGACGTTCGAGTCGGCGGACGGCGTCCCCGTCGGCGGCGACGGCGTCGGACCGTTCGGACTCCGCGCCCGGCGCGTCGGGAACGTTCAACGCGCCCGAGAGGTCCGAGTCGTCGGGGTCGGTAGAGGCGGGTTCCCGTTCGGCGGCGGATCCGGGGGCGGTGCGCGTCTCGTCGGTCAGCGCGCGTTCGACGGCGTCGAGGCGGGCGGCGAGCGTCGCGGTGTCGGTCCGGTCGTTCGGCATGGGACGGCTGGCCCCGTCATGTCACATAAAGAATTGGTGGGGAAAGTTGAAGGTCCGTACTCTCCACTCGGTGGTATGAAGACCGTCCTGATAGGGGTCGGACAGGCCGGGGGGAAACTCACCCGCGCGCTGGTCGACTTCGACGAGCGAATGGAGTTCGGCGCGATTCTCGGCGCCGTCGGCGTGAACTCGGCGAAGGCCGACCTCAGCGACCTCCCCTTCGAGACCGTCCTCGTCGGTCAGGACCGCGTGAAGGGACACGGGGTCGGCGGCGACAACGAACTCGGCGCGGCCGTGATGGACGCGGACAGGCGGGAGGTGCTGTCCGCCCTCGACGGCAGCGTCACCGCCGAGGCCGACGCCGTCTTCGTCGTCGCCGGTCTCGGCGGGGGAACGGGGAGCGGCGGCGCGCCGGTCCTCGTGCGCGAACTCAAGCGGATATACGACGTGCCCGTCTACGCGCTGGGCGTCCTCCCCGGGCGGAACGAGGGGGCGATGTACCAGGTGAACGCGGGCCGGTCTCTGAAGACCGTCGCCCGCGAGGCGGACTCGCTGCTGCTCGTCGACAACGACGCCTTCCGAAGCTCCGGCGAGAGCGTCGAACAGGGCTTCGACGCCATCAACGACGCAATCGCACAACGCGTCGGTCTGTTGTTCGCCTCCGGAGAGGCCGTCGGGGGCGTCGCCGAGAGCGTCGTCGACTCCTCGGAGGTCATCAACACGCTCCGCTCGGGCGGTATCGCCGCGCTGGGCTACGCCGCCGCCGAGTCGGCCGAGGACGCCGAAGGTAACATCAACACCGTGATGAGCACCACGCGGCGCGCCCTCCTCACGGGGACGAGCCTCCCCGAGGCGTCGAAGTCCGACGCCGCCCTTCTCGTCGTCGCCGGCGAACCGGACAAGATTCCCCGCAAGGGCGTCGAACGCGCCCGCCGGTGGGTCGAAGAGGAGACGGGCAGCCAGCAGGTCCGCGGCGGCGACTTCCCGCTGCAGTCCGGCCGCATCGCCTCGCTCATCCTCCTCGGTGGCGTCGAGCGCTCCGACCGCCTCGAAGCGTTCATGCAACGCGCGCGGGACGCCGCGAAGGAGGCCGACGGGACCGAAGAGCGCGAGGACCCCACCGACATGTGGAGCACCGACCAACTCGACGACCTCATCTGAGCCGTCGGCCCCGACCGAATCGACCGAATGTAGCGCTGATAAGATTCTTTTGTCCAGTGCGGTCAGTTATATCGCATCAACGGGGCCAGTCCACGGGAGCTCCGGAATATTTAGTTTTGTCTGCAAAGAGTTCATGTGGGTGGAACTCGTAATACGGTGGCGTGTTACCAAACATCGATGTAGACGAACGATGTCATCGACGACCGATCACCGTTCGGGACCCCACGGGACGGCCGTGTCCGTAGACGGATCCGGCCCGCTTCGGCGGAGCATCGAAGTCGAATACTGGGTCGTCGACGAGGAGGGTCGCCTCGTCGAACCGGGCGGACTCGTCGGAACGACCGAAGGGGCCGAACGCGAGTTCGTCGAGCCCATCCTCGAGGTGAAGACGACGCCCTGCGAGACGACGGCGGAACTGCGCGGGGAACTGTACGAACGACTCGAGACGGTTCTCCGGCGCGCCGACGAACTCGGCAAGGGTCTCGTTCCGCTCGCGACGCCGATGAGCGAGGAAGTCATCGGGGAACTGGACGGCGAGCGGACGCGGATTCAGAACCGCGTCGTCGGCGACGACTTCCGGTACGTGAGACACTGCGCGGGGACGCACATCCACGTCGAGCAGCGTCCGGGGCGCGAAATCGACCAGCTGAACGCGCTCGTCGCCGCGGACCCCGCGCTGGCGCTCGCGAACACGTCGCCGTACTTCGACGGGCGGCGGTTGGCCGCGGGCGCGCGGTCGAAGCTGTACCGACGGATGGCGTACGACGACGTACCGCATCAGGGGGGGCTGTGGCGCTACGCGGACGACACCCGCGAGTGGTCGCGGCGGCTCGAACGCCGCTTCGAGGAGTTCGTGACCGCCGCCGTGAACGCCGGCGTCGACCGGACGGCCGTCGAATCGAACTTCGACCCCGAGAGCGCCGTCTGGACGCCCGTCCAACTCCGAGAGTGCTTCTCGACCGTCGAGTGGCGCTCACCGGACAACGCGCTCCCGAGCGAGGTGCTCCGGTTGGCCGACGACGTGGCCGGATTCGTCGAACGCCTCGACGGCGCCGAACTCCGAATCGAGGGCGAGACGGGTCGCGCGACGGAGGAGACGGTGGTCCTCCCGGAGTTCGACGCCGTCTTGAGGTACGTCGACGCCGCCATCGAGGAGGGGTTGGAGTCCGAGGACGTCCGGTCGTACCTCGACCGGATGGGGTTCGACGTCGACGCCTACAGCCCCGTCACGCACGATATAGACGGTCGGGAGTCGATTTCCCCGGAGGAGGCGCGCGAACTCCGACTCGAACACGCCGAACGCCTCGAACGCGACGTTCGGGGCGCGGAGCGGCGGAGCGCTCGGGAGGCGCCGAGCCTGCGGGAGCGGACGGACTGACGGCTGAACCGAAAGCGGCGTCGGAAAAATCGTGAGAGCGAGACGCGAGCGGTCGGAACGGCGGCGTTACTGCGTGAGCAGGCTGGCGCCGTCGAAGTCGGTGCGGCTGTAGTCGACCTCCATCAGGTCGAGGATGGTCGGCGCGATGTCGAACAGGTCGGCGTCCTCGATGGCCGCGTCGGGGTCGTCGACGAACAGCGACGCGTTGTCGAAGCTGTGCATCCCGTTTCGGGGGCCCTGTCCGAACACGTCGTCGGCGCCTTTGAACCCGGACTTCAGGTCGAAGCCGTGGTTCGGGACGACGACGAGGTCCGGGGCGATGTCGTCGTGGTCGCCGCGGAACGCCTCCTCCTTCTCGACGACGCGGTCCGCGACCTTCCGCCCGTTGGGGCCTTCGAGGTTCTCGAGCATCTCCTTCAGTTCGTCGCGGCGTTCGTCGTACTCGTCCTCGGGGACGGCGCCGCGCGGTTCGCGGCCCTCCAGGTTGATGTAGAAGCGGCCGGGGATGAGCGAGTACGCGAGCGTGTCGTCGGAGATGTCGTCCAGTTGCTCGTGGTCGTCGTCGTCGTACGAGAGCCACCCCTCCTCTTCGAGGAGCGCGTTGCAGTGGACCTCGTAGTCGAGCGAGGTGAAGCCGTGGTCGGAGGCGACGACGAGCGTCACGTCGTCGGCGACCGTCTCTCGGATCTCGCCGAGGTAGTCGTCCACCTTGCGGTAGAACTCCATGAACTTCTCTTTATCCGGCGTCCCGTCTTCGTAGTCTTTGAACAGGAAGTGATTGACCCGGTCGGTCGTCATGAACACGCCGAAAAAGAGGTCCCAGTCGTCCTGTTCGAGATAGTGCGTGAACGCCTCGAAACGCTTGTCGACGGTCTTGTGGGCGTTCTCGACGAACTCGGTCTTGTCGTCTTTGTGCCCGAGTTTCGCGTTCGTGTCGATGATGTAGCCCATCGAGTCGAGGTAGTCGCGGAACTCGTCGGGGTAGGCGGCCTTGTCGACGCTGGGCGAGAGGAATCCCGAGACCATGCGCTGGACGTTCCGCTGCGGCGGGAACGTCACGGGGACGTTCATCACCGTCGCCTTGCGTCCGCTGTCGGTCACGCGGTCCCAGAGGCGGGTCGCCTGCACGTCGCGCCCCATCGGGACGTACGTGTCGTACGAGCCGTTCTCGCGGTCCTGAAAGCCGTACACCCCGGTCTCCCCGGGGTTGACACCCGTCGTGAGCGAGGGCCAACACGCCGAGGACTCCGGCGGCACGATACTCTCTATCGCGCCGGCGCTACCCGCGTCCGCGAGGGCCGCCATGTTGGGGAACTCGTCGGGGTTGTCGGCGAGGAGACTAAAGGGAACGCCGTCGATTCCGATGAAGGCGACACGCGGGTCGTCTTGCCCGCGTAGTCGGTCGAACAAACCCATACCACTCCTTCCGCGGAGACGCCATAAGAAGGTTCTTCTACGTCCGAACGTCTGCCGGTGACTGCGACGCAGCGGGAACGGTCGACTGGGCGGCGGCGAAGCGAATCGGGCCGGGGAACCACCGGAGCGGTCGAATCGGAGCCAACCGGGCCGGAGCGACGGCGGCCGTCGCTCGGGGCGAAGGAGCGAAGTGTCGCCCGTCCGTACTCGGCGACGACAACCGTGAAGGAGTTCGAGCGAAAGCAGTTGCTGGAACGGGTTAACCGCGAGAGCGCGACGGTGGGCGTGGACATCCCCGACGCCGTCGACGTGCAGGGCGAGGAGGTCGAACTGCGCGATTTCGTTTTCGAGATAAAGCGACGCGACACGATTCCGGAGGGCGAACGCGAAGGGGTCGAGACGGCGAAGCGGAACCTCCGGCGCGAACGCCTCGAACGACTCCAGCGCATCGAGGACAACGAGGTGAGCTACGAGGAGGGCGAGCGACTGGCCGAGAGCATCGTCGGCATCGACCGGGCGCTGAACGCCCTCGAGCAGTTGCGCCCGGCCGACCTCGAACAGGAGGCGCAGTTGCAGGAGGCGCAGGACCAGAAGCGCTGGATGAACTTCCTGAAGCAGGCGCTCGGCCGCGACAGCGGCGGCGCGAGCCGAGGGGGGAGGTGATGAGCCGAAACGACGAGGTGGCGTCGCTGTTCGAGGAGTTCGCCGACCTCTTGGAGGCCAAAGACGTCTCCTACAAGCCGAACACGTACCGCCGCGCCGCCGAGAATATCCGGGCGCACGCCCGACCCGTCGAGGAACTCGCCGCGGAGGGGCAAGAGGCCGTCGGGGAGATTCAGGGCGTCGGCGAGGCCATCTCCTCGAAGGTGGTCGAGTACTTCGAGACCGGCGAGATAGCGGAGTTAGAGGAGCTCCGAGCGGAACTCCCCGTCGACATGGCGGCGCTGACGAGCGTCGAAGGCGTCGGTCCGAAGACGGTCGCCTCGCTGTACGAGGCGCTCGGAATCACCACGCTCGACGAACTCGAAGCCGCCGCCGAGGAGGGGCGGATACGCGAGGTGAAGGGGTTCGGTCCGAAGACGGAGGAGAACATCCGGGAGAACGTGCCGTTCGCCCGGCGCGCCCAGGAACGCGAACGCCTCGGCGACGCCCGACCGCTCGCAGACGACGCGCTGGCGTACCTCCGCGCAGACGGCGCGGTGGAACGGGCGGACGTCGCCGGGTCGATTCGGCGCTGGCGCGACACCATCGGAGACGTGGACGTTCTCGTCGCCAGCGAGGAGGCGGCGGCGGTGGTCGACGCGTTCGTCGACTGGCCGGCGGCGAACGACGTCATCGAGGCCGGGGAGTCGAAGGCGAGCGTCCGGTCGAACGGCATCCGCGTCGACCTGCGCGTCGTCGTTCCCGAGGAGTTCGGCGCCGCCCTCCAGTATTTCACCGGGAACAGAGAGCACAACCGGCGGGTCCGGAACGTCGCCATCGAACGGGGGCTGAAGATGAACGAGTACGGCGTGTTCGACGTCTCGGACGTGGCGGACCCCGACGCCGGTCAGCGCGTCGGCGAGCGAGTCGCCGGCGAGACGGAGGATTCGATGTACGCCGCCGTCGACCTCCCGCCGATACCGCCGGAACTCCGCGAGGACGCCGGCGAAATCGAGGCCGCCGAGGAGGGGACGCTCCCGACGCTGGTCGAATCGGGGGACGTGCGCGGCGACTTGCACACCCACACCGACTGGTCCGACGGCCGCTACCCCCTCGAGGAGATGGTCGCCGCCGCCGAGGAGCGAGGCTACGACTACTACGCCGTCACCGACCACGCCACCGGGCCCGGCATGGTCGGCGGCGTCGGCCTCTCGGACGACGAACTCCGCGAACAGGCGGACGCGGTCGAGGGGGCGGCCGCCGACGCGGACCTCGAACTCCTCCACGGCGTCGAGGCGAACGTCGACGCCGAGGGCGGAATCTCCGTCGGCGACGACGTGCTGGCCGAACTCGACGTGGTCGTCGCCTCGCCGCACGCGGCCCTCGGGCAGGACCGCGAGACGGCGACTGAGCGGCTCGTGAGAGCCGTCGAGCATCCTTCGGTCGACGTCCTCGGTCACCCCACCGGCCGCCTCATCAACGAGCGACCCGGCCTCGGCGTCGACCTCGAACGGGTCGCGGAGGCCGCCGCGGCGAACGACACGGCTCTCGAAATCAACGCCGACCCGGCCCGACTCGACCTGCGCGGCGAACTCGCGCGCGTCGCTATCGACGCGGGGGCGACCGTCATCACGAACACCGACGCGCACGCCCCCGGAAGCCTCGACTACGTGCGATACGGCGTCCACACCGCCCGACGCGGGTGGTGCGAGGCCGACGACCTGCTGAACGCGCGGGCGGTCGAGGACCTGCGCTCGTTCCTCCACTGATGTCCGACCCGTCCGCGGGCGAGGGCGGAAGCGGCGCCGAGGGCGCCGACGTTTCCGGCGTCGACGCCGACATCGACTCGCTCCTCCTCGATTCGATGCTCGGAAAACTAGCTACGTACCTGCGGATGTGCGGCTACGACGCCGCCTACGTCCTCGACGACGGCCCGGACCCCGGCGACGACGCCGTCCTCGACTGGGCGCGCGAGGAGGGCCGAACGCTGGTGACCCGCGACCGACGCCTCGCCGCACGCGCCGATCGGAGCGTCCTCCTCTCCTCGAAGGCGGTGACCGACCAACTCGCCGAGTTCGCGGCGGCGGGCTACCCCGTCGAACTCGGCGACCGGCCGACGCGGTGCGGGTCGTGCAACGCCCCGGTCGCCCCCGTCGATGCCGGGGAGTCGGTTCCGGACTACGCGCCCGACCCCGCGGAACGACCGCTCTGGCGGTGCCGGGACTGCGAGCAGGTGTTCTGGCGGGGGAGCCACTGGACGGACGTGGCGGAGCGACTGGACGCCGTCGGGTGAACGCGAAGGCGAATGGCGGAAGAGAAGAGAGGGCGGGTTACCGCTCGCTCCGCGACGTCCAGCGGTCGCAGGCCTCCATGTCGTCCATGAGTTCCTCGTGATAGCCGCAGTACGGCACGATGCCGTCGTCGGTGCGGACGTAGTCGAAGTGCGCACAGTTGCCGCAGTAGACGTCCGCCGGCCGCGACGACTGGGACCGAGGCTGCGACCGGTCGGACGGAGAACGGGGTCCCTGCGACCCCTCCGGACTCCGCGTTCCGCCCGTCCCCCGCGGCGAGGTGATGGGTTCGGGGTCCGTGCCGCCGTCGGAGACGGTGCCCGTCTCCGTCGCCCGCTTGTCCCGCGCCGTCTGCGTCTCCGCCTCCGAGTCGGGCGTGCCGCCGAGAAAGCCGATGCCGCCGAGGCCGCGCGAGCGGTCGACTTCCACGTACCGCGTCTCGCCCTTCTTCGTCACCTGCACCGTGGCGGTGCCGCCCGGCGCGTTTCGCGTCTTGAAGTTGGCGACGCCGACGAACAGACACCAGAACGTCGTCAGCGCGCCGAGGAAGTAGATGCCTACCGTCAGAAGCGTCAGGTCCCCGTACCCGGCGGGGCACCCCGTCGCCCCGGACCACCGGCAGGGGTACGCGTACCGGAACAGTGCGACGCCTACCAAGGCGATGCCCGCGCCGACGACGGCCGCGGCTTTCGTGAGTCGACTCGACGGGGTGACCGCGAAGATACCGAGGAACACCATCGGCACGCCGACGCCGGCGAGGATGCCGCCGAGTTCGCGGACCCCCCCGAGCGTCATGCTGCCGAGGAGCAGGTCCGTCGTGGCANGACCGCGAAGATACCGAGGAACACCATCGGCACGCCGACGCCGGCGAGGATGCCGCCGAGTTCGCGGACCCCCCCGAGCGTCATGCTGCCGAGGAGCAGGTCCGTCGTGGCGACGACGATTCCCGCGACGACGAGAGCGACGCCGACGAGGAACACCCCCAGTCCGAGCGACAGTCGCCGGAGGCTCGGCCCCGCGCGTTCTCCGGTGTGATAAGCCTCCGAGAGACTGGTCATGCGCGTGTGTATAGTCCCCGCACACAAAACGGTGCGTCAGACGCTCGTGTGACACCTGTCTTCACTCCGCAACCTCACGGCATCTGATTTGTAGAGCCGTTCGACTGTCGGGGGCCGGCGCGGGGTGTCGCGGGAGTGCGACCGTGTCGAAGGGATTATTGCCGGCGGTGGCAAAGCGCACGATATGGCAGACGAGGACGAGGACGAAAACGAGGGACCCGTCGTCGAACTCGGCGAGGAGACGCCCGTCGAGGGCCAACCGCTCGCCCGGGTCGCCTCGCGGTTGACGTGGCCGCGCGAGAGATCACGCCTCCTCGACAAGGAGGGAGACGCCGTCATCCGGACGCCGTCGGGCCCGCAGACGCTCTCGGACGTGCTGGACGACGTCGACGTCTCCTACTTCGAGACGCGAAAGGAGTTCGTCGACGAGATTGAGTCCGTCGTCGGGAACGGTCCCGTCGAGACGAAGCGGAAGACGACGTAGGCGGTCGAAGGGCGTTCTCGGTGTTCGGCGTCTCGCGGCTTCGCGATTCGGTGGCCGACCTCTCGTGGCTTCAAAAGTCGCTACTGACTGGACTGTTTCTCGCCCTGCTGTGGGGAACGTGGACCGTGCCGCCGTCGAACCTCACCTACCGGGCGTTCCGCGACGCCGTCGTCTTCATCGTCTTCCCCGTCGCCCTCGCAATCACCCACGGCCGCAACCTCGGGTGGCGGGTGAACCGACGCGCCCTCCGCAACACGCTTCTCGTCTCGGCGTTCGTCCTCCCGTTCTACGTCGTCGGGTCGTCGCTCCCGAGCGTCAGGGCGTACTACCCCATGTGGCAGACCAGCCTCGCCCTCGGGGAGTTCGTCCCGCACGCCCTCCAGCAGTTGCTCGTCGTCGTCGCCGCGGAGACGTACTACCGCGGCCTGCTGTGCGTCGGCGTGAGCGAGGAGTTCGGATTCAAGAGCGTCTTCATCAGCCCCGTCGTCTACGCGCTTCACCACGTCGGCAAGCCGCCCATCGAACTCGTCCTCTCGGCGCCGACGGACGTGCTGTTCGGCGCCGTCGACTACGACAGCGACTCTATTCTCCCCTCCATCGTCGCGCACGGCCTCGGTCTCGCACTGCTCGATTGGTTGGTCCTGCACGACCCGCTCATCCCCACGGAGACGGTGGTCGGATGGCTCCGCTGGCTTCCGATTCCGCTCTGAACCGTCGGGTCGTGCGCGGGACGGACACTCCCGTAGCTTTTCCCCCGACGGCGCCGTAGCCGGAGGCGATGACGCTCCCAATCGACCCCGAGGCGCTCTCGGACGGCGACATCGGCGAGAAGCGAGCGACGCTCCGGATGGACCACGAGGACGCGATAGAACACGTCCGCGAGACGTTCGTCGACGCCGGATTCGGCGTCCCCGTCGAGTTCTCACCCTCCGAGTTGCTCAACGAGAAAGTCGAGGCCGACAGGGACCCCTACTACGTCCTCGGCGCCTGCAACCCCACTATCGCCGACAGGGTTCTCGACGCCTCCGAGAAGCGGATGGGCGGACTGTTCCCCTGCAACGTCATCGTCTGGGAGGAGGAACCGGGCGTCCAGACGGTGTACCACGTGAGCATCATGCGCATCGGTCGCCTCGTCGGCCTCGCTCCCGACGACGAGGAGATGGACGACATCATCGCCGAGACGGGACGACTCGCCGACGAGGCGTTCTCGAACCTCGACGGGGAGTAAGCCGGCCTCGCTCGTCGACGTCTTCCGCGGCGGTCAGACGCGTTCTTCGAGTCGTTCGAGCGAGTCCGCGATGCGGTTCGTGTCCTCTCGAATCTGGTAGACGAAGTAAGCGATCGCGAGGAGGGCGCTGACGGGCACGAGCGCGAACAGGCCGTAGAGGATGAAAGCGAGCAGCGCTCCGGCGCCGCCGGGGAAGCCGACCTGAAGGACGAGCGTGAACATACCGGCGAGAGCGGCGGGCATCGGAAAAGGCGTTCGTCTACGAGTAGTCGCCGAGGCTCGTCTGGAGTCCCGACGCCATCGTCGACTTCCGCCGGAGGTCGTTCGTCGAGACGGGGAGGTACTCCGTCACCTGCCGGACCGCCGCGGCGAACGTCTCGGCGGTGGCCGACTCGCCCTCGAAGGCGTCCCTGACCGACTCGCGGACCTGCCAGACGCCCGCCGGTCCCCAGTAATCGTCGGAGACGTGTCTGAGGACGAGCACCTTCGCTTGCCTGTCCCGCCGGTCGAGATACTCCAACGCGCCGAGGCGGGAGGCGTGGTACGCGCCCGCCGTCTCCTCGACGTATCCCGTGCGGCCCTCGAATCCCTCGCCGTCGGCCGCCAGCCACATCCCCGCCTCGGGGTCGGGGTTCCAGACGCTGCCCGGGGCCTTCATCTCGACCAACTCGAACTCCCAGTCGCCGGGGGCGAGAATCACCCAGAAGGCGTTGCCGAGGAACTCGTTGCGGTGAATCTCCACCCCGTCGACGCTCGGGTTGGTCCGGATTCTTCCTCGTAAGAACTGCCCGATAGTGTCGTCGACGGCCGTGATGGACCACCGCGTAGGGACGAGTCTTCGATTCTCCCCCTGTCCCAGCGCCCCCGCCGAGAGGATGGTGTTGATGTCGTACACGTCGAACCCCCGGCGATACAGGTAGTTCATCGCCCCTTGTGCGTTCCAGTCGTCGTCCTCCAGCGTCTTCTGGACGGGCCGGGGGACGTGCGGGTTCTCCGCTAAGTCGGCGGACCTCGCTCGGGCGCGCGGGCCGGTGGGCGTGGCGATGTCGTCGCGCCCCACGTCGAAGTCCACGTCCGGGCGGCCGTCGAGACCGATTTCGACGCTCACCGGTCGGTCGGCGATGGCGACCTCCCGCTGGACGCCGAGGAAGCCGTCCCACGCGTCGTTCACGTTCTGCACCTCCGTCGGCCGGTTCGAGTTCAGGAGGCTCGTGCGGCGCCGGAACACGTCCTCGATGGAGACGCCCTCCTCGTACCACCCGGCGGACGTCTCGTACCTCGCGGCGTCGTCCTCGCGGCCGACGGGAGAGAGGATGCCCGTCGAGACGTTCGGGTAGTTCGACGCGCCGACGAAGATGGACGGCGAGACGCTCCCGAACAGCGAGTCGCCCTGCACCGTCTCCTCGAAGCGGTGCTGGAAGTCCTCCAAGTGCTCGAGGATGTCGTAGGACTTCTCCTGGGCGAGGCGGCGTCGCTTCGCGCGTTCGGACTCCGCCGCGATGTCCATGTACTCGTCGAGGCGCATCTGGTCGACGTTTCTAGCCGCGCGACCCGCTTGAACCTGTCGCGGACGGGCCGAACGCGGAGAATCGAAGTAAATCGGGACCGCACGGAATCGCTCGTTCGCGAGCGTCCGTCGCCGCCGAGAACGGTCGGGGTCGGCGACGCGTCGTCGGAACGGGACGGGTCCTCAGCCGTGGATGCCCATCGCCTCTATCTGCTCTTGGTACCGGTTCCGGATGGTGACCTCGGTCACCTGCGCTACGTCTGCAACCTCTCGTTGGGTCTTCTTCTCGTTACAGAGCAGGGAGGCGGCGTAGATGGCGGCTGCGGCGTACCCCGTCGGGGACTTCCCCGAGAGCAGACCCTTCTCCGCCGTCGTCTCGATTATCTCGTTGGCCTTCGACTGCACCTCCTTCGAGAGTTCGAGTTCCGAGGAGAACCGCGGGACGTACTTCTTCGGGTCGACGGGCTTCATCTCCAGCCCGAGTTCCTGGGAGATGTAGCGGTACGTCCGTCCAATCTCTTTTCGCTCGACCCGGGAGACGTCGGAAATCTCTTCGAGCGAGCGCGGGATGCCCTCCTTCCGGCAGGCGGCGTAGAGGGCGGAGGTGGCGACGCCCTCGATGGAGCGCCCCCGAATCAGGTCCTCGTTCAGCGCGCGGCGGTAGATGACCGAGGCGACCTCCCGTACGGACCGCGGGACGCCGAGGGCGGAGGCCATCCGGTCGATTTCCGAGAGCGCGAACTGGAGGTTCCGCTCGCCCGCGTCCTTCGTCCGGATGCGCTCTTGCCACTTGCGGAGGCGGTGCATCTGCGAGCGCTTCCGCGAGGAGATAGAGCGCCCGTAGGCGTCTTTGTCCTTCCAGTCGATGGTCGTCGTCAGTCCCTTGTCGTGCATCGTCTGCGTCGTCGGCGCGCCGACGCGGGACTTCGACTGGCGCTCGGAGTGGTTGAACGCCCGCCACTCCGGGCCGGGGTCTATCTGTTCTTCCTCGACGACGATGCCGGTCGGTTCGTGGATGAGTTCCCCGTCGCCGGTCCGGACGAGGTCCTCCTCGTCCATGTCCTCGAAGTCGATGTCGTCCTCGTTCTCCTCTTCCGTCTGCTCTTCAGCGGCGCCCTCGTCCCGACGCTCGCGGTTCCATCGTACTCGATCACCGTCTCGCTCCCGCTGGCGAGTAGGCCGTGTCATCGCATTTTTATACTCGGTATCGCGTCAAAGTTAAATCCTTGGACGAATCGGCAGGCGGAGAGAACGCCCCCCCGAGGCCCGTCAGCGGCGGATTCGGACCGCGAAAATCGCCTCACCGGTCGACCACGAGAACGCCGTCTTCGTACCGGTATCCCAGCGACCGGAACGCTTCCCTCGCGCGCCCGACGTCCACGTCGCCGTCGCTCCCGAGGAAGGGGGTGACCGGGTTGCCGTCGGTCCACTCGAACGCCTCCGGGTACCAGCGGGTGTCCCAGAGCGGACCGACCGCGGGCCGCCCGTAGCCGTCGAATATCGCCTCCACGACGCGCTCGGAGTCGAAGAGTCGCGCGAGCGTGCGGCGGAACCGAGGGTCCGAGAGGTGGGGCCGGCGGGCGTTGTAGCCGACGATGTAGGGGGACGGCGAGCGGTCGACGAGGAGTTCGAGGGCGTCCGAGCGGCCGATTCGGGGGACGGCGTCGGCGCCGACCGGCGTCCCCGTCGCGTCCGCCTCGCCGCCGGCGACCGTTTCGACGGCCGTGATCCCGGTGCCGACGACCCGGACGGAGAACCGCTCGAAGGGGACGCCGCCGACCCGTCGGGCCAACGTCTCGGGGGGGGCCTCCCCGGTCAGGAAGTGGTCGTCGAAGCGTTCGAGCACTACCTCCTCGCCCGGCGTGTTCCCGGAGAACCGGAGCGGACCGCTCCCGACGGGGGGGACGTTGTCCGCCGTCAGCGCCTCGGTCGTCGGGTCCGCCTCGCCCTCCCGGGAGACCGAGGCGGTCCGCTCGCGCCAGACGTGTTCGGGGAGGACCGGGACGGTGAACGCGTGGACGGCGACGCTCGGCACGCACTCGACGAATCGGAACACCGCCGTCGTCTCGTCCTCGGCGACCACCTCGTCGACGAGGCTGGTCAATCCGCGGTATCGCGGGGCGGGAACCGGGTCGTCGCCGTCGCCCGCGCCCTCCCCGAGCGTCGTGTCCGAGAGCAACTCGAAGGTGAACGCCACGTCCGCGGCGGTGAACGGTTCCCCGTCGTGCCACGTCGTCCCCTCGCGGAGTCGCACGCGGCCGACCGGGGCGTCGTCGTCGGAGAGCGTCCACGAGTCGGCGCGCCACGGTTCGACGCCCTCGCCGGTGGCGTACCCGAGCGGGTCGTACAACAGTCCCGTGAGGACGCCGTCGCTCCGGTGTGCGACCGACAGGGGGTTGAGGTTCGCCGTCCGCCGTTCGTCGGTCGCCGCCAGTCGGAGGGTGTCGTCGCGGCGCCGGCCGCCGGCGCGCGATTCGGTCGTCCCCGTCGTCCGCTCCAGCGACAGGTAGCCGAGGGGGGACCGGAGGTCGACCCCCCGCCACCCCGTGTACGCCGTCCGCCGGGCCGCCCTGACGTCGTCGGGGACGCCGAGCAGCGTGAACGGTTGCGTCCGGGCGACGGTCGACTGCAGTTCCCGCACCAATCGCAGGCGTCGCCGTCCGGACGCCCGTCGCTGCGCGTCGAGTCGTTCGTCCACGCGGTCGTTCTCGTAGCCGAACGGGTTCTGCCAACCGGGCCCGTCGACGAACCGGGAGTGCAACAACGGGTAGAGGGCGTCCGGCCGCCGGAACTGCGAGGGGAGGCGCGCCACGAACAGGTCGAACTCCTCGCGGAGCAGCGCGCGGCGGTACAGTTCCTCTTCGGCCATCGGGACGACGGTGGCCCCGACGCCGGCGGCCCGGAGCCACTCCGCGACCTGGCGGGCGATGCGGCGGGCGTACGGGTCGGTGTCGCGCGGGAGGGTCGCGACGCGCACTCGCACTCGCCGGGGCGCGTCCCCGTCGACGAACCGCCGCACTCGCCGGAGACACCCGCCGGTGAACGCGGCCGCCCCGCCCGCCGCGGCCAACAGCGCCCGGCGTCGGACCGCCGGCATCGACGACTCCGTCATCGGCCCGGAACGTTCAGCTCCTCCGTCCATAGGCGTTGTGACCCCCCCGAGCATCCCGTCGCCGGAACCGTCATCGGAACCACCACCGCGAGAACCGGCCGAACGGGTCGTCGACGCCGACGGCGCCGGTCCCGGTGGCGGCGTCGGCGTCAGCGTCAGCGTCGAGTCGGAGCATGGCGGCCAAGCCGACGAGGGTGACGACCACCGCGAACGACCCGGCGACGACGTTGCCGAGCATCCAATCGTAGTAGAGGCCGTAGAGTCGCACGGTGAACGGGGCGAACAGCCGGATAGCGCCGGTGAGGTAGTCGGCGACGAGGTGGGAACCGTAACCGAGGGCCGCCGCCCGCCAGTGGCCGACGCGGTGGGCGGCGCCAACGAACAGGAGGAGGGCCAGGAGGGAGTGCGTGATGCCGCGGTGCGTCCAGAGGGGGCCCGAGAGGTAGCCGGCGTAGACGAACGGCGTGAACAGGTACTTGTCCAGGTCCGGGACGCTGGCGGCCAGGATGGCGACGAGGTAGGGTTCCGCCCGTCGGGTGCGCAGCACCGAGACGACGAGAGAGACGCCGAGCAGGACGTGGACGCCGTCGGCGACCACGGTCACCACCTCCCGGACGTCGTCCGCGAGGGAGTCTCCGGCGGGCGGGAAGACCTACGCGCGACAGTGACGACGGCTGTCTCGTCGGTCATGGTTGAGGACTGTCACGGGTTCACATAACAATTCTGACCGAGCGGGTCGACCGACCCGCCCGACGAAGAGCGAATCCGCTTTAGGGGCGCCGTCGAAGGGACGGGTATGCCGACAGCAGACTGCGACCCCGAGGAGGCCCGACGGCGACTGGAGGAGGCGGGGGTCAGCGTCGAGGAGGGGAACACGGAGTACGAACGCTGGCGCGCCTCCCGCGGCGGCGCCAACGCCGTCGCCTACGACGACAAGGTCGTCGTCCAGGGCGCGCGTCCGACCGACCTCCTGGCGCTTCTCAGGAAGTCGGGCGGGCGAGCGCACGTCTACTTCGACGGCGCGAGTCGCGGCAACCCCGGTCCCGCGGCGGTCGGATGGGCCATCGTGAACTCCGACGGCATCGTCGGCGAGGGCTCCGAGACCATCGGCGAGACGACGAACAACCGCGCCGAGTACGAGGCGCTCATCCGGGGACTGGAGGCCGCCGCGGAGTTCGGCTTCGAGGAGGTGGACGTGCGCGGCGACTCCGAACTGATCGTCAAGCAGGTCCGCGGGGAGTACGACGCGAACAACCCGGAACTCCGCGAACGCCGGGTCCGGGTCCGCGAACTGCTCGAACGGTTCGACCGCTGGACGCTCGAACACGTCCCGAGGGAGATAAACGACCGCGCCGACTCCTTGGCGAACGAGGCCCTCGACCATGCCTGAAGAGACCGACCGCGGCGAGGAGAACAGCGTGTCAGAGGCGGCCGACCGCGGTGCGCCGGTCGCCGGGGGAGACGAGGCGGGCGAACTGCCCGAGGCGGCGGTCGACGCCGCGGAGCGACTCACGCGACTCGCGCGGGACGCCGTCGACGGGAACGAGGCGGCCGCCTACCGGGAGCGACGCGACGACGTCCTCGCGGACCACGAGTTCAGAGCGCGCGTCCGGGACGCCGACGAGACGTTGGTGCTCCACCCCGCCGAGTGGATGGCGGGCGACACCGTCCGGACCGACCGCATCGACGACACCGACCGCGCGTACGAGATTCCGCTGACGGGCGCGGACGTAGACGGCGACTGGGACGCCGTCGAGGAACACAACGCCGACCTCGTCGACGCCGTCGAGGCCGAACACGGCGCCGTCCACGCGGCGAACGCCCGCGTCTTCGCGGACTTCATGGGTAATCACTACGTGCGCCGGATGGACACCGCCTCGCGCGCCGAGGTGGAGGAGTTCCTGAGCGAGTACTATCCGCGCAACGCCTGGCCGTCAAAAAAGCAGGAGTCGATCGTCCGCGACAGCGTCGAACTCGTGTTCGAGGTCGCCGAAGCGGACGTGCCCGAGTTCTGAAGAACTCTTTCCCTTCGGTCGCCGCTACAGGTTGGCGTCGATGAGTTCGCGAACCTCGTCGGCGCGCGTCTCGTCGGTGACGAACTTATCGAGCATCCACGCGAAGCGATCGAGCACCGCGTCGTGGCCCTTCTCGGTCAGTTCGTACTGGTTCGTCCGCTTGTCCAGTTCGCTCTTCTCGACGAGTCCCATCTCGACTAAGTCGTCGAGGTTCGGGTACAGGCGCCCGTGGTTGACCTCGGTCCCGTAGTAGTCTTCGAGGTTTCGTTTGATCGCGAGTCCGTACATCGGTTCCTCGGCCAGAATGACGAGGATATTCTGCTGGAACGCGGTCAGATCGCGAGCCAGTCCGGAGCTGTCAACTGTTTGTGCCTCTGACATAGTTGCAAAAATGTCACCTAACTACTTAACCCTTCTCAACTGACGCTTTGGTTCGCCGATTACAACAGGGTGCTTCGAAGAAGAACTCGGGAGTACGGTGTACAGATATGTACTCAAACGCCTACGGACGGCTGTTTGGAGTCTGACAATCCGGACAACCGATACTCCGGAAATAATCTTGGGAGAATATCTATTTTAGGTGGCACGGTGATATCGGTGGAAACGGTCCCGGTCGGGTCGTGTTCGGTCCGGCCGTCGGACGCTTCGAAATGCGAAAGGACTTTTTCCGCCTTGTCCGACGGGAGAGACGCATGACTAACCTCTGGGAAGACATCGAGACCGGTCCCGACGCGCCCGACGTGGTCTACGCGGTCGTGGAGTGTCTGAAGGGCGAACGCAACAAGTACGAGTACGACAAGGATATCCCCGGCGTCGTCCTCGACCGCGTCCTCCACTCGAACGTCCACTACCCCTCCGATTACGGCTTCATGCCGCAGACGTACTACGACGACGAGGACCCCTTCGACGTCCTCGTCCTCGTCGAGGATCAGACGTTCCCGGGGTGCATCATCGAGGCCCGCCCCGTCGCCCTGATGGGCATGGACGACGACGGCGAGAAGGACGACAAGGTCATCGCCGTCCCCACCGAGGACCCGCGCTACGACGACGTGCAGGACCTCGACGACCTCAGCGAACAGCAGAAGCGCGAGATAGCCGAGTTCTTCGAGACGTACAAGAACTTAGAGAAGGGCAAGGAAGTGGAGACCCTGGGCTGGGAGGACGCCGACGCCGCGAAGGACGCCATCGAACACGCGATGGACCTCTACGAAGAGAACTTCGCGTAACGCCCGACGGAGCCGTTTTCCGCTCCGCTCGCATGTCCGCGAGTTATCACGGCGCACGCCGCCAATGAATTATGCGCATGGGTAATTTTTAGACCCTCACGTTCGTAGATGCACGTAGAGATGGCAGCGAAACAATCCACCTTCGGCATCGCGCACGCGACGGTCGTTCCGCGCAACTTCGACCCCGAGAGTGCGGACGCTGACGACGCAGACGGGGAAGGCGCCGTCGAGGCGGGCAAGGACGGCGACGGGACGGCGTAGCGTGCGCAGTCCCCAACCGTTTTCGGACGCCTGCTCGACCGGACCGAACGCTCGGACACCCGCGTAGGGTCCGCTTTCCGCCGCCCGAGCGGGGTTAGTAACCGCCGAACGAGGGGAACCCCTTTTAGCCACCGACGATTAGCCCCTGCAATGGCTACGTGCGACAAGTGCGGGAAGCACGAGAACCTCCCGTATCAGTGTCGGCGCTGCGGGCGGACGTTCTGCACGGAACATCGGTTACCGGAGAACCACGACTGCCCGGGACTCTCGGAGTGGAACGACCCCTCCGGCGTGTTCGACAGCGGCTTCGACGACTCGGTGAACCAGGGGGGACGGACGAAGGGGGCGCTCGACCGCCTCACCGGCACGGGTGGCCCGATGAGCTACGTCCGCGGGAACATGTCCTACGTGTTCCTCGGCCTCATGTGGATTACCTTCGCCCTCCAGTACTTCCTCTTCCCGGTGCTCGGCTTCGGTCCGCGGACCGAACTCTGGCAGACCGTGTTCGTCCTCCGACCGGGACACATCGGCTACGTCTGGACGTGGCTCACCTCGATGTTCGCCCACGGCGGTTTCACGCACATCGCGTTCAACAGCATCGCGCTGTACTTCTTCGGCCCGGTGGTCGAACGCTACATCAACACCAAGCGGTTCGTCCTCCTGTTCTTCGCCGCGGGCATCCTCGCGGGCCTCGCGCAGGTGACGAGCACGCTCCTGACCGTCGGGGCGGTCGGTGCGGGCGTCGTCGGCGCCTCGGGCGCCATCATGGGCGTCCTCGGCGTGCTCACGATTCTGAACCCGAGCCTCAGAGTGTACCTCTACTTCGTCATCCCGATGCCGCTGTGGGTGCTGACGTTCGGCTTCGCCGCGTTCAGCATCGTCGCCGGGTTCGGCGTCAGCGGCGGCGTCGGCGCCCTGGGCGGCAACGTCGCCCACCTCGCCCACCTCGCGGGACTGGTGGTCGGTCTGCTCTACGGCGTCCGTATCAAACGGGAGGTCAGAACGCCCGAGTCGCTCCAGTTCGGCCGCGGCGGCGGCGGCATGGGCGGACCGGGAGGGCGGTTCTGAACCGTGCGCCCGGCCAACCCCGAGTTCCTCCCCGACCCGGCGCTCGACCGCGGGGAGATGGAGGACCTCCAGTTCGAGGTGGCCGACGCCGCCGACTGGACCGACGCGTTCGACTTCGACCCCGCGAACGTCTCGCTGGGCACCGAGGCGTCGCTGACGGGCGAGAGGCCCCTCGTCGCCGGCGTCGACCAGGCGTTCCTCGGCGAGGAGGCGGTCAGCGCTATCGTGCTCATGCGCGGCGGCGAAGTGGTCGAGCGCGTCCACGCGGTGACGGACCTCGATATCCCGTACATTCCGGGGCTGCTGTCGTTCCGCGAGGGCGGCCCCATCGTCGCCGCCTTCGAGCAACTGTCGTCGGACCCGGACCTCGTCGTCTTCGACGGCAGCGGTCGCATCCACTTCCGACAGGCGGGCCTCGCCACGCACCTCGGCGTCGTCTTCGACGTGCCGAGCGTCGGCGTGGCGAAGAACCTGCTGTGCGGGCGCACGGCCGAAGACGTTGACGGGCGGCCCGAGGGCTGGCGGACCGACGTAGTGGCCGATAGCTCCGTCGAGAACGCCGCGCCCGAGGATCGAATCGGGCACGCCTACCAGTCCCGGCAGTACGACTCCGAACCGATAATCAACCCGCTGTACGTCAGCCCGGGCCACCGCGTGTCGGTGCCGACGGCAACGGAACTCGTCTCGCGGCTCTGCGGCGGATACAAGCTCCCCGAACCGACTCGCGAGGCCGACGCTTACGCCGACGAGGCGAAGGGCGAGTACGCTTAACGGGGCGACGCGACTGAAGAACTATTAACTCGACGCGGGGAGAGTGCGTGAACGTGCATCCGAAGACGGTCCTCATCACTGGCTGTTCGTCCGGTATCGGCCGCGCCGCAGCGCTGTCGTTTCTGGAGGAAGACTGGCGCGTCTACGCGACGGCCCGCAACCCCGCCGACATCGAGACGCTGGGGGAGAAGGGCTGCGAGTTAGCGACGCTCGACGTGACAGAACAGGACGACGTCGACCGCGTGGTCGACCGCATCGTCGAGGAGGAGGGTCACCTCACCTGTCTCGTCAACAACGCGGGGTACGGGCAGTTCGGCCCCCTCGAAGACGTGCCGACCGAACAGGTTCACCGCCAGTTCGAGGTGAATGTCTACGGGCCGCACCGCCTCGTCCGCGCGGTGTTGCCCCACATGCGCCGGCAGGAGGAGGGGACCATCGTCAACGTCTCCAGCGTCGCCGGGCGCATCTCCTTCCCCGGCGGCGGCGTCTACTCGGGGTCGAAGTTCGCCCTCGGCGCGATGACCGACGCCCTGCGCAACGAGGTGGCCGAGTACGGCGTCGACGCCGTACTCGTCGAACCCGGTCCGGTGGCGACGAACTTCTCCGAACGCGCCGCCGAACAGGTCGACGGGACGAACGAGATTCCCGGCATCGAGCGCTCCGGAGCGTACGAGTCGTGGTACGACATCTTCGAGGACTCGCAGGTGCTCGGCGGCGCCGGCCCGGCGGCCATCCCGCCCGAACGCGTCGCCGAGGACATCGTGGACGCCGCCTCCTCGACGAAACCGCGGTCGCGCTACTTCCCGGGCACGCCGGCCCGCGTCGCTGCCCTCGCGCGGTACCTGCCGAACTCGTGGGTCGACACGGCGTACTCGTACCTCAGAAAACTCGCGTGAGGCCCCGAGGGGCGCGAAGAACGCGTCCCGCTCAGGCCAGACACGCCGCGACGACGCGGAGCGCCTCCTCCCCGCTCACCTCGTCGGCGAGGAGGGGGACGCGCTTGACGTTGCGCCCGCGGAAGAGGTCCGTCGCGCGCTGGAGGGCGCGCTGTTGGACGGCCCACCGGCGCTGGCAGAACTCGCACTCCTCGAGGTTCGGCGAGACGACCCACTCGGAGTCGACGGGCGTCGTCGTCACGTCGGCGAGGTTCTCCATGACCCGGTTGACGACGAGCGTCTGCACCGGAATCTCGTAGTCGTCGAGTCGGTCGATGAGCCGCTTGGACTCGACGACGCTCATCTCCTCGGGTATCATCACGACCCGGAAGTCCGTCCGCTCGGGGTCTCTGAGCACCGCGCGCAGTCGCTCGATTCGCCCGCGCAGTTCGTCCAAATCGGCCATCTCCTGTCCGGACCCCGCGCCGAACATCCCCTTGAGGTTGTCCATCATCCCGGAGAACTTCTGCCGCATGCGGGCGATGCGCCCGAGCATCGAGTCCATCAGTTCGGGCAGTTCCAGCAGTCGAAGGGTGTGCCCCGTGGGCGCGGTGTCGACGACGACGCGGTCGAACCGCGGGTCGTCGAGGTACGCGAGCAGTTGCTGCATCGCCGCCGCCTCGTCCGCGCCGGGCATCGACCCCGGACCCATCATGTCGCCGAGCACGTCCTCCATGCCGCCCATGTCCATGCCGAACGGGTTCGCGCCCGCCCGTCCGTCCTGCCCGGGGGCCGCGCCGGAGTCGCCGCCGAGTCCGCCCGCGCCGTTCCCGTCGTCCTCGAACGGGTTGTCGTCGGCGTCGCGGTCGGCGGCGTCGAACCCGCCCGTCCCCTCGTCCGCCGCGAACGGCCCCTCGATGACCTCGTCGGGGTCTATCTCGGAGGCGTACAGGGGCATATCCTCGCGCACCTGCGCGGGTTCGGCGGGGACGGGGGTGCCGAGCGTGTCGGACAGCGAGTGGGCGGGGTCCGTCGAGACGACGAGCGTCGAGGTTCCCGAGGCGGCCGAGGCGAGGGCCGTCGCGGCCGCCATCGTCGTCTTGCCGACGCCGCCCTTCCCACCGTAGAGGACGTACTCCGGCGCGTCCACTCGGTCGGGAAGGTCGGTCCCGTCCGTCGTCCGCGTCTCCACGTCGACCGACAGTTCCGTCGACTCCTCCGAGTCGCCCTCGTCAGCGTGGCCGTCGCGCGCGTCGTCGTCGTCGACGCGGTCGACGGGTTCGACGTCGATGTTCGTCATAGCGGGAGGCACGCGGTCGGGGCTTGTGTACCCGTCGGTCGCGGGACGAGAGACCGGCGGGAAGCGACGCGAACGCGCCGGCGTCGGCGCGTACCGTCGCTCAGGCGAAGTAGTCGGCGAGTCGTTCGGCCGCCTCGTCGGCCCGCGGCGTGACGAGGGCGAAGCGGATCCAGTCGTCGTAGGCCTCGCCGAACGCCTCGCCGGGCATCCCCGCGACGCCCGCCTCGTCTATCAGTCGCTCCACGTTGGCAATCGTGCCCGGGAAGTCCTCGAAGCGCGCCATGACGTAGAACGCCCCCTTCGGCGTCGTGTACGTCGCGCCCGCGGCGTCGAGGGCGTCGGTGAACGACGCGATGCGCTCGCGGAGCATCCCGCGCGTCTCCTCGTAGTACTCGGTCGGCGTCTCCTCGAGGGCGCGGTGGACGGCGACCTGTCCGGGCCGCGTGGTGGCGACGTTCACGAGCATGTGACGCGTCTTCGCCGCCTCCACGAGATGGTTGGGAAAGACGGCGTACCCCACCCGAAAGCCCGTTATCGCCATCGACTTCGAGAAGCCCGTCGTGACGACGACGCGGTCGGAGTCGAGGGTGAGGGCGCTCTCGAACTCCCCGGAGAAATCAAAGTGGTCGTACACCTCGTCGACGAGGAGGAGGGCGTCGTTCTCCTCGGCGATTTCGAGGAGCGATTCGACCGTCTCCCGGTCGTACACGGCGCCCGTCGGATTGTTCGGCGTGTTGACGAGGACGGCGGCCGTCTCCGGGGAGGCCGCCTCGCGCATCGCCGCCACGTCGGGGGCGCCGCTCTCCAACACGGGCACCTTCGTGGCGGTGCCGCCGAGCATCGTCGCCTTTCCCGGGTAGTACGGGTAGACCGGGTCGGTCAAGAGAAACTCCCGTCCGGCGTCCCGTTCCATCGCCCGCGCCATCGCGAGGTAGTTCGCCTCGCCCGTCCCGTTCGTCACGACGATTCGGGAGGCGTCGACGTTCCGGCGGGCGGCTATCTCCTCGCGCAGGTACCGAAGCCCCTCGCTCGCGGGGTACTGAAGCTGCGGAGGGTCGGCGTCGGCGTACTCCCGGAGACCGTCCCGAAGGGCCGCCGGCGGCTCCCAGTCGGGGTTGCCGGACACCATCCCCACCACGTCCCTGTCGGTGCGCGCCGCGTACTGCATCACCTGGAAGAACAGGGGCTCGTCGTACTCGTCGTTCGCCGTCTCGTCCGCGCTCATCGTCCGTCGACTCGGACTGGGGGGAGGTGGCTCTTTCGCCGTCGGCAGGACGACTTTTCACCGACCCCCTCCTCTCGGCGTCCATGCGCGAGTTCGCGGACGACCCGCCCGTGGAAGAACGCCTCGGCGACGCCCTCCGGGACGCCGAAGAGACGCTCGCAGTCGCGGAGTCCTGCACCGGCGGCCTCGTCGGGTCGCTCCTCACCGACGTGCCGGGGTCGTCGGACTACTTCGACCGCTCGGTCGTCACCTACTCCTACGAGGCGAAACTGACCGAACTGGCCGTCTCCCGGGAGTCGCTGGACGAACGCGGCGCCGTCTCCGAACCCGTGGCCCGCGAGATGGCCGCCGGCGTCCGCGACACCGCCGGCACCGACTGGGGCGTCGCGACGACGGGCATCGCCGGACCGGGCGGCGGCACCGACGAGAAGCCGGTCGGGACGGTGTACGTCGGCGTCGCCTACCGCGGCGAGTGGGGCAGCGGCGAGTCCTACACCACGGCCGCGAGACACGAGTTCGACGGCGACCGGGTGCAAGTAAAAGAGCGGTTCGCCCGCGCCGCCCTGAAGACGGTAGAAACCGCCGTCGGGTCGCGGCGCGTCTGAGACGGCGGCGACGGGACGAGGGGGCCGACCGGACTCCGGTGCTCTCCGGTCGCCGTCAGCCGCCCGTCCGACGATTCGCGGCGTGGCACAACGCTTGTATTATTCGGCGCCTGACAGTCACTCGATGAATAAAGACGGGCACGTCCTGAACGGCGCGCTGTTGGCGGTGGGGTTGGGCGCCATCCTCGCTGTGGACCCGACGGTGGGACCTCTCGTCGAGGAGACGCCGTCGGCGCTGGCGCTGACAGCGGCGACGAGAGTCGCGGAACTGTCACTGCCGATAATCCTCGGCGCGTTGTTCCCGGACGTGGACACGGCGTTCGGCAGGCACCGCAAGACGCTGCACAACCTCCCCGTACTCGCCCTCTTCGTCGCCTTCCCGTACGTCTTCGGCAACCTCCAGTTCGTCTGGGTGGGCGTGGCGACGCACTACGTCCTCGACGTCGTCGGCTCCAAGCGCGGCATCGCGCTGTTCTACCCGCTGTCGCCGCGGGAGTACGACCTTCCGACGGGCGTCGCCACGTCGAGTCGGTGGGCGCGGACGGTCACCGTCGTCGTGACGGCGTTCGAACTCGTCGTCCTCGCCGTCGTCCACTACTACGTGTTCGCGCTGGACACGCCGCTCTCGGAGGCGGCCGTGCTGTTGGGGCTGTGAGCGTCCCGACGCGGCGAACCGATACCGACAAATAACGAGCGTCCGAACGCCGAGACATGTTGTCTTCCCTACAGCTATCGGCCGATCGCGCACTCGGGCCGACGCCCCTGTTCCCGGGGATTCCGGGCGGTCCGGAACTGCTCATCATCTTCTTCATCGGCATCCTCGGGGTCGTACCGGCGATATTCGTCTACTACGACGCCGGAAAGAACGACAACCCGCACCGACTGCTCTGGACGGTGGCGACGCTCATCGGCGGACTCGCCGGGTCGCTCATCGGCGCCGGTATCGTCATCGTCCTCTATCTCGTCGTCGGTCGCAATCAGGGGCGGACCGCGTGAGCCGAGCGACTCAGTACTCGCGCACGTCGTCGAATTTCCCTTCGTAGGCGACGTGGCCGGGGTGGGTCGGTTCCATCCCCGAGAGGAGCAGTCGGTTCAGTTTCCCCCACGAGTTCTCGAAGCCGAGGTGGGCGAACTCCGCCGCCGAGCGCAGCCGGTGACGGTGGCCGGAGCGGTGGAAGACGCGCCGCGGGGCGCCCTCTCGGAGGGCGGCGACCAGTTCCTCCTCGGAGTCGATTTCCCGTTCGAACGCCGTCCACGCCTCGCCGACGCTCCCGCGGAGGTGCGCGTACGACGAACCGAACCCGGGGATGTCGAACTCGGCGGAGAGTTCGCGGCCGAGGCGGTTCTGCGAGGGGAACAGTTTCCCGTTGTGCGTCTCCACGGCGTGAATCTCCTCGGCGTGCGCGCGGACGTCTTCGCGGCCGAGGCTGACGTTGAGAAAGCCGGGATGGGGGGCGAGGACGGCGGCGTCCTGTCGGGCGAAGGCGGCGAAGGCGGCTTCGAAAGTGATGAAGTCCGGCACCGGGTCGGAGAGACCGACCGCGAGGAGATGCCGGCGACGGCGCCACGTGCCGGTGAACACCTCGCGGCCGGGGACGACCAGCAGTTCGTCGTCGGTGAACGCCGCGGCTTTCGCCCGGATGTCGGGGAGGCGCGTGAAGTGCGGCGCGTACACCAGCACGTCGATGCCGCGGGCTTTCGCTCGGGACGCGACGCGCTCGTCCAACACCTTCACGTGCATATCGACGCGGGCGACGCCCGCGGCGGAGGACGTAGCGGTCACGTCTGTCGGTCCGGCGTCGCCGCGGTTAGGGGTTACTATCTCTCGACCGGCCGCGCCGCGTAGCCACCGGACGGCGACGGGTCGGCGCGGCGGAGTCGGCTGCTGCGGAACGGTTTAGTTCCCGGTATCCGTCCGGGTCTGTATGTCCCTGTGGAAGTGCGGCGTCGCCGGGTGCGACGGGCGGTTCGAGACGGCGGCGGACGCGGTCATCCACCAGACGGTCGAACACGAGCGTCACGAGTGCAAGATCTGCGGGACCGTCGTCCCCGAGGGCTACTTCGCCATCCGCCACGCTTTCGGGGAACACTCGCGCGCGGAGTTCGTCCGCGCCTACGACGCGAACTCCTCGCACGTCCGCGAACGGGAGCGGGTAAAGGGCGAAATCGAGTCGGAAATCGACCTCCAGTCGGTCGTCGAGACGCTCGAAGAACGGGGAGCGCTGTAGGCGACACGGGGTGTCAGTCGCCGTCCGCGGGCGACCGGTGACGCCGCTATCGGCGGCGAGAAGAAATCGGAGGGGATTCGGGTCGGGAGAACTACCGCTCTTCGGAGTCCAGCACGCGGATCTGGTCCCCGCGGACCGTGACCGGAATCGGGACCGTCGCCTCGTACAGTTCGACCGTCACCTGGTCTTTCGTCTCGTCGATGCGCTGGACGCGCGCTTTCTCGCCCTTGAACGGCCCGGCGACGAGTTCGACGATGTCGCTCTCGGCGATGCCCTCGACGTCCGGCGTCGGGGAGAGGAAGTGCTCGACTTCGGCCATACTGGAGGTGGCCTGGCCGTCGCCGACGAGGCCGCGAGCGTGCGGAATCTCCTCTAAGACGCGGTTGATGACCGCGTTGCTGTCCGCCTCGACCATCACGTAACTCGTGAGCGAGTCGGGGGCGAGGACGGCGTGAATCTCCGCCTCCTCACGGTTCGCGATCATGTCGGCGACGGTCTGTTCCTGTCGCGCAGTCGTCTTTACGGCAAAGATGGGCACGCCTACGCACCTCCGGGAAGGAAGGTCATCAGCGCGAAGATAACGAAGCCCATGAAGCCGACGAGGAAGATGCCGGCACCGGCGATGAGACCGATCTGGGAGAACTCCTGCCACGAGGGGGTGCTCGCCAGTTTCAGCACCCGCACGTAACTGTTCAGGTCGTACTTGACGTCCATGTTGCCCGTGGCTTAGACGGCGGGCTTTTTCTATCTATTGATACAACCGGGGTGGCGAGACCGGCGGCGAGAAGAGACGGAACTGGCGAATCGAGGCGTGTTCGGAGCGAGAGCGACGAAAGAACGGAGAGCTTCGACTACTCGACGAAGTCGATGTCCTGCCCCTGCTGGGGCGCCTGCGGTTCGGGACCGCTCTCGGACTCCCCGCCGTCGCTGCGGCCGTATATCTGCGGCGACTCCACGCCGGTGACGACTATCATCGTCCGCATCGTCCCGTCGAGTTCCTCGTCGACGGAGGTGCCCCAGATGATGCGCGCGTCGGGGTCGATGCGGTCGTAAATCTCCTCGACGACGCCCTCGGCCTCCTCGATGCTCATGTCGGAACCGCCGGTGACGTTGACGAGCGCCGAGTTGGCGCCGGAGATGTCCACGTCGAGCAGCGGCGACCGGAGGGCGCTCTTGACGGAGTCGTGCGCCTTCGAGTCGGAGTCGGACTCGCCGAGACCGATCATGGCGACGCCGCCGCGCTCCATCACCGTCTTGACGTCGGCGAAGTCGAGGTTGACGAGACCGGGTTTCGTGATGAGTTCCGTGATGCCCTTCACCGAGCGCATGAGCACCTCGTCGGACACCTTGAACGCCTGCCGGACGGGGAGTTTGCCCACCGCGTCGAGGAGGCGGTCGTTCGGGACGACGATGACCGTGTCGGCCACGTCGCGGAGGCGTTCGAGACCCGCCTCGGCGTTCGTCCGTCGGACCTCGCCTTCCGCGGTGAACGGCGTCGTGACGATGGCGATGGTCAGCGCGCCGCACTCGCGGGCCGCCTTGGCGACGACGGGCGCCGAACCCGTCCCCGTCCCGCCGCCGAGGCCGGCGGTGACGAACACCATATCGGAGCCCTCGATGGCGTCGTAAATCTCCTCTTGGGATTCGAGCGCCGCCTCCTCGCCCACCTGCGGCAGCGACCCGGCGCCGCGGCCCTGGGTCTTCTGCTCGCCCATGAGTATCTTCGTGTCCGCCTCTATCTCCACGAGGTGCTGAACGTCGGTGTTGGCGGCGACCAGTTTCGCCCCCTTGATGCCCTCCTCGTGCATCCGATTGACGGTGTTACCGCCCGCGCCGCCGCAACCGACGACGGTGATGTCGGTCTGTAAATCCTGCAGAACGTCCTTCAGTTCGTCGTCGGTCATCGTGCCGCTTCGGCGTACTTGGTCGTTATCGAGCCCGTCGACGGACCTCCCATCCCCCGTCTCCTCGGCTTCGTCAATCGCGTCGTCGACGATAGAGTCCATTTATGAGCATCCTTACCGAATGGAGCCTAATTATCTTTCCCCTCCGCGTCCGACGCGCGTCGGACGGCCCGAGACTCCGGATTAGTGAATCGATAACTGATTATATCCTGAACGCTACTTTCTCCTCCGAGCGCACTTCTGCGGGCGTCACCTCGCGGTCGTCGAGTTCGACGGACTGACCGGCCGAGAGCCTCCCGAACGCCGGCCCCTCGGGGACGCCCAACTCGGCGGCCGCCGCGGCGTCGAACGACTCCCGGACGGCGACGACGGCCGTCTCCTGGCGGCGCACCTCGTCGTATTTTTCTCCAAGGACCGCCGCCAGCGAGTCGACGATGTCGTCGTACCGCCCCGCCTCGACGAGTGCGGCCCGCCCCGTCGCCTTCGTCCCCCCCTCTCTCGTCTCGAACGCGACGGCGTTCGCGGAGACGGCGTCGCGGGCCGCGTCGAGGTCGATTCCGGCCGCTTCGGAGAGGAGGTCGTCCGGGAGCGAAACCACGACGTAGTCGTCGGACGCTGGGTCGCCCTCGCCGGCGTCCGAGTCGCCCGCGTCGGCGCCGAGTCTGAGGCCCTCCTCGACGGTGCACAGGGCCGCTTCGAGTTCGTCGAGTCGGTCGAGGGAGACGCCGGCCGTCTCCCGCGTCCACGTCTCGGTGACGACGCGGTAGCCGAGCGACTCGACCGCTTCGACCACCTCCAGCCGGTCGCCGTCGACGACGGCGTACTCGGCGTCGGAGGCCTCGAAGGCTCGGCGTATCACCTCGCGGTTCTTCGCCGGCGCACCCATCGCGTCGAGGGGCCAGTCCGCGCCGACGTGACCGACCGCCCAGTCCGTCTCGCGGACGATGCGCTCGAACCGGGGAGCGTAGTGGCCGCCGCCGAAGCCGACGAGTTGCCGCTCCCGGTCGGCGTCGACCCCCGAGAGGTCGAGCACCGCGCGGGCGACGGCGCGGGCGCCGGCGGGGTCCCCCCACTCCTCCTCGCCGCTGCCGAGTTCGACGAACATCGCCGGGGCGCCGGCGTCCGTCGGGCCGTGGTGGGTGCACTCGATTCCAACCTCGTACCCCTCGGGTGCGTGGCGGTCGAACGCCTCGACGACGACCTTCTCCGCGTTCGGACAGGCGCGGGCGAACGCTCCCTCCTCGCCCCCGTACTCCGCCGGTCCGAAGTTGCCGGTGAAGTGGGCGGTGAGGAGCGGTCCCGTCTCGCCGGAGTGCCGGGAGACGAACGCGACGAACTCGGGAGGCTCGGAGAACGCGTCGGCGACGTGTTCCAGTTCGAGGTGCAGGTCGTCGAACTCGCGGAGTTCGAAGTCCTCGTTCTCGTAGTAGGTCCCGCCGCCCTCGGCGTCCGGGCGCGAGTCGTCGGTCCGTTCGTCCCACGTCCCGAGTTCGAGCAGGCGCTCTCCGATGTGGACCGATGCGCTGTCCGCGCGGCTGACGACGACGGCTATCACGGGAGAGACTGACCGGTCGGGACGCTAAAGCGCGTCGAAGCCGGCGACGCGGTCTCGGAGGAGAGGGCGCCCGGTGACTCAGAACAGGTCGACGACGGCACCGAGGGCGAAGCCGACGCCGAGCGCCAGCGTCGACGAGAGGGCCTGTCGGGCCGTCGCGCGGAAGACGCCCGAGAGGAGGACCCCCAGCGACGCGCCGAACAGGAATCCGTGCACCACTCCGTCGGCGGCGAGAAACGACGCGGCGGGGACGACGAGTTCGGCGACAAGGAGGCCGACGATACCGACGAGAAACCGCGCGCCGTCGCGCCGCAGGTCGCGCCGCCGTCTGTCGAGGTTCAGCACGGGAGAACGGTCGGAACCGACGGGGGATAATGGTTCGGTCAGTTGTCACGACGGCGACGGGCGGCGGAGGTGACCGGCGGCCGAGCGCTTCGGTCCGCGCGCGGGCGGCCGGAGCGGGTGAGTCCTCAGTGGACGAACGACATGCCGCGGAACTCGAAGCGCGCGCCGCCCGACTCGGCGTCCGCGACCCGCATCTCCCAGCCGTGTTCGGCCGCGACCGTCTGGACGATGTTCAACCCGTAGCCGCCGGTGTGGTCCGACGTCGACTCGGCCGATGCCTCCAATTGCGCCTTGACGTGGTCCGGGAGACCCGGTCCGTCGTCCTCGACGTAGAAGCCGTCCTCCCCGTCGAGGACGCCGACGCGAACCGTCACGCGGGTCCCGTCGGACTCGCCGTCCCCGGTCCCGTGCTCAACGGCGTCGTGAGACTCCGTCTCACTGCCCGTGGAGCCGTGCTCTACGGCGTTGCGAACGAGGTTCTCCACCAGTTGCCGGACCCGCCCTTCGTGCGCGCGGATGCGCCACCGCTCCGAAGGAAGGACGAGCGTCGCTTCGTCGGTAACGACGCTCTGCCACGCCGCTTGGACCAACTCCCGGAGCGACGTCACCTCCGTCTCGTCGGCCGCCTGCGCGTCCCGGGCGTGCGCCAGCGTGTCGTCGATCATCTGTTCCATCCGGTCGAGGGACTCCGTTATCTTCCGCAGCACCTCACTGTCGTCGTCGCGAGCCAACTGGAGGTACCCCTGCGCGACGGAGAGCGGGTTCCTGAGGTCGTGCGAGAGGACGCCCGCGAACTCCTCCAGTTCGTTCGCCTGTTTACGGAGGCGTCGTTCCCGCCGTTTCCGGTCCGTCACGTCGGTGAAGACGCCGCAGAACAGCCGTTCGTCTCGGTAGGTGAACTCCTCGATGCTCACCGACACCGGAACCTCGTGGCCGTCCTTGTGGAGGGCTGGGAGGTCGACGCCCGTCCAGTCGATGTGTTGCTCTCCGGTGTCGAGGTACTGCGCCAACCCGTCCTCGTGGGTCGACCGCAGTCGCTCCGGGATGATGATCATCTTCTCGCGTCCGACCAGTTCCTCCGGCCGATAGCCGAGGATGGGTTCGATAGCGGGGTTGGCGAACCGAATCCGGCTCTCGGTATCGATGACGAGTATCCCCTCGGTGGTGCTCTCGAGGAGTGATCGGAGGAACTCCTCGTCCCCCTCGAGAATCTCTCGGTTCATGGCGACCGCTCACCACCCATACGAGAAGCTATCTCGGCCACGTTATAAACAGTTATTGCCGCCTTTCGGATGGGAAACACCGAACGGATGCGCAGTGCGCCCGCAACCGAGTCCCTCGGCGCGCTCTCAGTCCGCCTGCCCGGGTTCGGGCACCGGTTCGCCGCGGATGTTCTTCGCCGTGAGCGTCCAGAGGCGCCGCAGGTCCCCGCGGCGGCGGAAGAGCAGGCCGAGTCCGAGGACGACGTAGAGGACGGAGTATCCGAGCAGCAGGGAGACGGAGTACTGCTCGGCCACCGCCGTCGGGTACAGTTCGATGAGCGCGAACTCGAGGACCACCTGCGAGACGAAGAGGACGAGGATGGTCACCGCCTCGCGCACGTCTATCTGGAAGTTCACGAGGACGGTCAGCGCGAAGAAACTCTGGGCGGCGGTGAGCCATATCTCGGCCTCCTGCTTCAGGTCGAACGGCAGCGCGCCGTAGCGGCCGAGCGCGATGCTGTAGACGACGACGAGCGTCCCGACGAGCAGCGTCCACTGGTTCAGTTTCGAGGATATCAGCGCGTTGAACGCCGCCGTCGCGCGCGCCTTGTTCACGAGGTAGGCGGTCACGATGAGCTCCGGGCTCTCGGAGGCCAGCGGCGCTATCCACTGTATCATGAAGAACTCGGGGATGCCGAACTGGAGGCCGAGCTGTTCGAGGCCGTGGGCGAACGGCTCGACGGCGGTGAAGATGAGAAAGCCGGAGTAGGCGAACAGGGTGAGGACGGATCCGACACGGAGGTTCTTCGGCTTCTCCTGAAAGTACGCCGGGACGCCTACCTGCTCTTCGTGCTCGTCCGCGTCGCCGCGGACGATGATGGCGATGTAGGTGACGTAGAGACCGACGAGGACGAAGAAGTCGACGGCGTCGATGGCGTCGCCGAGCGGAACGAGGAAGGCGTACACCGTGGCGGCGAACAGGAACAGAATCTCGGTGGAGATGCTGGGGTCGAGGGCGACGGCGTCGCGGAGGCGGCCCTCCCTGTGCACGACGTTGTCGTCGTCGCGGCCGCGGGACGCTTTGTATATCGAGAAGAGGGCGATGCCGGACCAGCCGAGACCGATGAGGATGCGGTTCGCGCCGGTCATGTTGGCGACCGCGAGGTTCGCCTTCGAGGGGTCGCTGGCCGCCTGCCAGGCGTAGAGGGCGTCGACGGCGTACTCGGGGGCGACGGCGAGGACGGCCAGGATGGCGAGCGCGAACGCGCGCGGGACGTCCTCCTCGGCCGTCTCGGCGCCCCACGCGAGCAGGAACGATGCGCCGAGCACCGCCAGACCGCTGACGGCGACGGTGAGGGTGTGCGACAGAGAGGAGGCGGAACCGGTCGTCCAGAAGAAGACCCACGGGGCCGTCAACAGCACCGCGAACCCGACGGCGGTGAGCGGATGGCTGAGGCGTGAACTCATCGTGCGGGCTACCACACCCCCGACGCCTATCTCTTGCGTTTTCTCCGTCCCAACGAACGGGACGAAAAGCCGCGTTGAACGGTGATGCTGTTCCTGAAGCCGTTTCGGTCGACCCGACGCAATCGGCTCCGCAGAGGCTGCCGACTCGGCGGCACTTATCCCTCTCCCGTCGAAACGCCACGGCCATGCAGGTGTTCGGACTCGTCGGCAACCCCGTCGGTCACTCGCTGTCGCCGCCGATGCACGAGGCGGCGTACGACCGAGTCGATATGGACGCGCGCTACGTCACCTTCGAGCCCTCGCCGGAGGACCTCTCGGCGGCCGTCGAGGGCGCCGAAGCGCTCGGAATCGCGGGGCTGAACGTGACGATTCCGTTCAAGCGGGAGATGGTCGACCTCGTCGAACCCGACGAACTCGCCGCCCGCATCGGCGCGGTGAACACCGTCGGTTTCGGGGACGGACCGCCGCGCGGGTACAACACCGACGCGGCGGGCGTCCGCCGGTCGTTCGCACACCACGACGTGCCGTTGGACGGGCGGAGCGCCGTCGTCGTCGGGGCCGGGGGGGCGGGGCGCGCCGCGTCGTTCGCCCTCGCGGACGCGGGCGCGTCGGTCCACGTGGCGAATCGGACGACCGAGCGGGCGACGTCCCTCGCCGCCGACGTGCCGGGCGCCACCGGCGGCGGACTGGATACGCTCGACGGACTCGCCGATGCCGACCTGTTGGTGAACGCGACCAGCGTCGGGATGGAGTCCGACGAGACGCCGGTTCCCGCCGAACGCCTCCACGACGGACTCGCCGTCCTCGACGCCGTGTACGCGCCGGTGGAGACGCGTCTGCTCCGGGAGGCGGCCGCGGCCGGCGCGACGACGATAGACGGCGCGTGGATGCTGCTGTTTCAGGGCGTCGAGGCGTTCGAGCGGTGGACCGGTCGGGACGCGCCCGTCGACGCTATGAACGACGCCCTCAGAGCGAATCTCGGATGAACAGACGGCGAGGTAACGATTTTTAAATAAGCGGCGTTCATACGGTGACACAATGGGTATATTCGACTCGATAAAGTCGTCGCTGCGGTCGCTTCTCGGCCGCGACGAAACGTCTTCTACCGACTCGTCGCGGCGCGAGACGCGCGTTTCGGTCGAACGCGACACGCGGAGCGAGGTCGACACGGAGTCCGAGTCCGCCGTGAAAGAACCCGTCTCCGAGGAGACGCAGGCGTCCGCGTCGACCGACACGCTGGTCGACGAGGAGGCGGGTCGCGAACCCGCCGAGGCGGTCGAGAGCGTCAAGAACGACGAGGACCCCGAGACCGTCATCGAGGAGGCCGAACCTTCCGAAACGGACGAAGCCGACGAGGCGGCCGCGGCCGACGCGGACGGCGCGGCGTCGACGGGTTCGATGGTCGACGAGGAACGGGACCCCGCCGAGGCCGCCGAACCCGCCGAGGCCGTCGGCGCCACCACGACCGAGGACGCGGGCGTGGACGCAGGATCTGACGCCGAGACCGGCGACGGGACCGAAACCCCGGACGACGAACCGGCCGGAACGGACGATTCGGCCACCTCGGACGCCGCCTCCGCTGCGTCCACCGACTCGCTCCTCGACGACGAGAACGCCGACGAACCGACCGAGGCCGCCGAACCCGCAGAGGCCGTCGGACCGTCCTCCGAGGAGATGGACACCGACGTCGAGGCCGATACCGACCCCGGCGACGACGTCGAGGAGGACGTGGACGAACCGGACGCGGCCGGCGACGCCGACCCGGGCGAGGCGATGGCGTCGGGCGACGCCGAACCCGTCAAGAACGTGAAGGGCATCGGTCCGGCCTACGCCGAACGCCTCGCCGAGGCCGGCATCGAGACGGTCGACGACCTCGCGACCGCCGACGCCGTCGACCTCGCCGAGACGATAGAGGTCTCCGAAAAGCGCGTCCAGCGCTGGATCGACCGCGCGGCCGACCACGACGCGTAACGCCTCGAAGCGGACGCTGGTTCTACTCGCCGGTACCACGAACTCGTTTATCGGCCGGTACCCTACTTGACCGCATGACCGACTCGCCAACGTCGACCGTCGCGGCCTGCGGAGGCGACGATGATTGACGATGACCTCCGGTTCCACGTGAACGGCGAACTCGTCCCCGCCTCGGAGGCGACGGTGAACGTCCGCGACAGGGGGTTCTCGTACGGGGACGCCCTCTTCGAGACGCTCCGGGCCTACGGCGGCGACGTGTTCCGCTGGGAGGCGCACGCCGACCGCCTCGCCGAGGGCGCCGACGCCCTCGCACTCGACCACGGCCTCTCGGACCCGGAGCTGAAGCGCCGCGTCGACGAGACGCTCCGAGTGAACGACCTCTCGGACGCCTACGTCAAACTCTCCGTCACGCGCGGCGTCCAACCGGGGAAGCTGACGCCCGACCCCGAGGTGGATCCGACCGTCGTGGTGCAGGTGAAACCGCTCCCCCGGGGCGGACGGGGCGGCGACTCCGTCTGGGACGGCCCGGCGACGCTCCAGACGGTGAAGACCCGCCGGGTCCCCGACCGGGCGGTTCCCGCGCGCGCGAAGACCCACAACTACCTGAACGGCATCCTCGCGCGACTCGAACTCCGCACCACCGGCGCGGACGAGGCGGTGATGCTGGACGGCGAGGGCCGCCTCGCAGAGGGGGCGACGAGCAACCTCTTTTTCGTCCGCGACGACGCCCTCTGCACCCCGGACCTCGACGGACCGGTCCTCCCGGGCGTCACCCGCGCCGAGGTACTCGATATCGCCCGCGAGGAGGGCATCCCCGTGCGCGAGGGGCGGTTCGTCCCCGACGACCTGCGGAACGCGACGGAGGCGTTCGCCACGAACACGACGTGGGAACTGCGCCCCGTCGAGTCGGTGGACGGCATCGAACTCGGCGGCGGCCCGGTGACGAGGCTCCTCTCCCGACTGTTCGACGCGCGCGTGGAACGAACGCACTACGCCGAGGACAGTTAGGGGCCCGGACGCGACCCGTCCACGCGAACCGCTACTTTTGAATCGTCGCCATCCCTACGCCGCCCATGGACGACGAGCGCCGAATCATCGCCGCCGACGAGGTTCCCGCCGACGGCACCGTCCTCTTTACAGTCCGTTCGGGCGCGGGCGCGGACGCGGACGCGGAGACGACGGAGGCCATCCTGACGAAACTCGGCGACGGAACGGTCGTCGCCTTCGAGAACACCTGTCCGCACTGGACGGACGTGCGCCTCGACAAGGGGTCGGGAGCCTACGTCAGAAACGGCGAGTTGGTCTGTCAGAAACACGGCGCGACGTTCCAACGCGACTCGGGGTACTGCGATTTCGGCCCCTGCGAGGGGTCCGTCCTCTCGACGTTCGACGTGGCCGTCGAGGACGGGCAGGTGTATCTCACCGACGACGCCTTTTCCTTCGAACACCTCGGCGGGTCGGGCGACCACGACCTCTCGTCGGGGAGCCGAATCGACTTCACTGGGAGCTAGAGCGGCGTACGCCTCCGAACAGCAGGAGGTAGAGTTGAACTATGCGAACCTCGCTACCGCTCGGTTCTCTCGTTCAAACGACTTCGTTCTCTTCGCACGGAAACGCGTCCTCGCGGTGCGATAAAACGCACCGCTCGGGACCTACACTCTTCGTACAGAAACACGTCGTCGCGCCGAGACAAGACTCGGCGCTCGGGAGTGTGAATTTCAGGAGAATAGCTGGAGGTAGATTTGAACCACGGTCGCTCCGTTCGCTGACGCTTACGTCACTCTCCGGTTCAAATCTCCTCGAAGCTATGGGACCGAACTCGACCGTCGCTCGGCGATGAAACGCCTCGCTTGGGGCGTGAGTTCGGCAAAACCATAGCGGGAGGTAGATTTGAACTACCGATCTCCGGGTTATGAGCCCGGCGGAATCTCCTGGCTATCCCATCCCGCTGTATCATCCAAACCGCGGGTTACGGTTAAGGGTTGTGATTCGACCGCCGTATGTCAGTTTCCACCGCTTCTCACCCCCCGGCGATGCGCCACGTGAACACGCTCTCGGCGACGTAGTTCAACAGCATCGACGCGCCGATAGCGAACGGAATCGGGAGCAGTTCCCAGACGTCGACGCCGAGGACGACGTAGGAGAAGCCCGCCTCGCGGAACGCCCGAACGACGAGGAACTGGACCGCGAGGCCGCCACTCCTGACGAGGTTCGAGGTGAGAAAGCGCCGGAGCGTCGGGAGGAGGCCCGCCTCGCCCGCGTCGGCGAACGTCCAGTGCTCGTTGATGACGAACATGACGACGATGGCCACCTCTGCGCCGACGAGTTTGGCGTACTCGTTCAGCACGTCGAAGAGGAAGATGAGGGCGGTGGTCGTCGTCACGTCGAACACGGCGCCGACGGCCCCGACGGAGGCGAACTTGCCGAACCGGACGCCGGAGAGGAGGGCCGAGAGCGTGCGCTCGCTCATTCGGAGGTGTCGAGCGTCTCGCCCTGTCGTTCGATCAGCGCGGGTTCGTGCTCGCGCGTCGCTTCGAGGAACGTGTGCAGTCGGTTCTCGCGAATGATGCGGGCGCGGTGCCGCGAACTGAGGAGCGCGACCGCCAGACTGAGCGAGGTGTCCACCGGCGAGACGGTCGACCCCGGGTGGTCCTCCCACCGGACCGGCACCTCGACGATGCGTTCGCCGAGGGCGCCCGCGACGGCGATGAGTTCGATGTCCCAGGCGAACCCCGCCTCGTAGAGGTGTGGGCGCACCGAACGCCACGTCTCCGCCGAGAGCGCCTTCGCGCCGCACTGGTAGTCGTACAATCGCTCGTCGAGGAGGCGGCGAGCGATCCACGCGAACCCGTCGCCGAGGCGGCGGCGGGCGAACGTCTGGTGTGATTCGACGACGGACGCGGGGTGTCGCCGCGACCCGACCGAGAGGTCCGCCTCCCCCTCGCGGACGGGGTCGACGACTGCGGCGAACGACTCGGCGGGCGTGCTCCCGTCGGCGTCGGCGAACGCCAACACGTCAACCTCGTCGGCGAGAGCCTCGAAGCCGGCGGTGACGGCCGCGCCCTTGCCGCGGCGCCCGTCGACGGCGTGCACCGTCGCCGGCAGGTCGTCGAGACGGTCGAGGACGCCCGGTCCGGGGGCGTCGAGTTCGACGCGGACGACGGCCGGCGAGACGTGCTTCCGGAGGGCGTCGACGTACGCTTCGAGACGCTGGAGGTCCGGCCGGTAGGCGGGGACCACGACCCCGACGGTTCGGTCCATTGGCGTTGATTCGGTGTGGCGAGGGTAAAAAACGAACTGCTACGCGTATCTGTCGCCTTTCGAACCGGTACGGCCGGGCGCGTTCGGAGCGTCGAGACGGTGCTCGTCGGCCATCATAAGACGTATGACGCCCGCCCGCAGTTCGTCCCGTAGAGAATGGAGTACGCGCTCGTCCTTCGCTGGTTGGTCCTCTACGCCGCCCTCTTCGCCGCCGGAGTGCCCCTCGTCGCCCGCCTCCTCCCGAACACCCGCGGCCGCGGCGTCGGCCTCGCCGTCCCCGCCGCGACGCTCGTCCTCGTGATTCCGGCGTACTGGGTCGGACAGGTCGCCTTCGGTCTCCCGGCGCTTCTCGCGGGCGTCGTCGTCCTCCTCGCCGCCTCCGCCCTCGCGGCCCTCGACGTCGGCGCCCTGCGCGACGGCCGACTCGAACTCGCCGTCGACGTGCCGCGCGGTCCGGTGCTGGACGCCGCCGTCGTGTTCGCCCTCTCGTTCGCCTTCCTCGTCCTCGTGCGGGCGTTCGACCCCGGGGTGTTCCCGGGAGGCGGAGAGAAGTTCCTCGACTACGGCCTCCTGAAGAGCCTCCGACGCGCGTCGGTGCTCCCGCCGGAGGACATGTGGTTCGCGGGCACCCGCGTGAAGTACTACTACGGCGGCCACCTCGTCACCACGCTGTTCGCGTGGCTGACCGGGACGCCGACGCGGTTCGCCTACAACCTCGCGCTGGCGGGGTTCTACGCGATGCTCGTCACGGCCGTCTTCGAACTCGCCGCGACGGTCGGCGAGGACCACGACCTCTCCCGGCGCGTCGCGGGGGGTATCGGGGCCTTCTTCGTCGGGTTCGCGAGCAACCTCGTCACCGCGTGGCGGTTCGGCATCCTCCTGCTGCCGGAGGGCCTGCGGCGACCGGTCGCGGAGGCGATAGCCGAGAACAGCGAGTACACCGTGGCGACGCTGCTCGACGGCTTCTCGTCCTTTTCCTACTGGAGCGCTTCGCGGGTCATCCCCGACACCATCAACGAGTTCCCGCTGTTCTCGTGGCTGAACGGCGACCTCCACGCGCACATGACGGGGACGTCGTTCCTCGTTCTCGCCGCCGCCGTCGGCTACGCGTACTACCGGACGCCCGCGCCGGACCTGCGGCGCAGACGCCTCCTCCTGGCCGCGATACCCGTCATCGCGGGCTGGCAGGCGATTCACAACACGTGGAGTTTCCCGAGCGTCCTCGCCCTGGGAACGCTGTCGGTCGCCCTCGCTCCCGCCGACCCGCGGACGCTCGTTCCCGGCCTCTCGCGGGTCGGCGACCGCTTGGCTTCCCGGTCTCGGCTCTCCGCGGAGGCGACGCGCCTCGGCGTCGCCCTCGGCGTCACCGTCCTCGGCGCCGTCGTCGCCGTCGCCGTCGCAGCCCCGTTCTTCCTCGGCACCGCCGTCAGCGGGAGCGAGCGAACCGTCGACTTCCTCGGCCCGGAGATGCGGAGCGGCCTCGGCGGCCTCCTCCTCGTCCACGGCGCGTTCCTCGTCGGGTTCGCCGCCTACCTCCTCTCGCGCCTCCGCGTCCGCCGCCCCGTCTACCTCGTCGGCGGCGTCTTCGCGGCCGCCTACGTCGGGACGCAGATCGGACTGGCCGCCCTCATCGTCTCGGTGCCGCTCGTCGTGTTCGGCTGGGTCGCCCTCCGGTCGGACGCGCCCGTCGGCTACGAGACGGTGCTCGTCGTCGCCGGCGCGGGCCTCGTCACGCTGGTCGAACTGGTGTACGTGAACGAACAGGCCGGCCCCGGCCGGATGAACACGGTGTTCAAGACGTACATGCAGGTGTGGGTGCTGTGGGCGCCGGCGATGGGCGTCGCCCTCGCCGGACTGATTCGGGGCGTTCCGAGCGCGTCGCGCGTCGCCTCGCGCGTGCGTGACGCCGCCCCGTCGGTCGCCACCGACGGCTCCGGCGGCGGGACGCGCGCCGCCGCCGTCGCCTTCGTCTGCCTCCTCGTCGTCTCCACGAGCATCTACGGCGTCGCCGCCGTCGGGAGTCACCTGCAGGAGGGCCCGCCCGGCGGGACGACGCTCGACGCGACGCAGTTCGTCGAGACGTACCATCCCCAGCAGGCCGAGGCCATCGACTGGCTGGACGACCACGAGGAGGCGTCGGTGCTCGTCGAGGCGCCCGGGACGAACTACTACCCCGGCGGCGACGACGGCCGCGAGCGCGTGATGTACAGTTGGAACGCCAACCCGGCGTCCAGCCTCACCGGCGTCCCGTCGGTGGTCGGGTGGGCCCACGAAGTCGGCTACCGGGGGCCGGACGCCTACTACGAACGCGTTCGCGACGTGGACGCCATCTACACCGGCGGCGCGGCGACGCGCGCCCGACTTCTCCGCGAGTACGACGTGACGCACGTCTGGGTCGGGCCGAGCGAGCGCGGTCGCTACGGCGAGATAACGTTCGATATGCCGGGAGTCAGCGTCGCTCACCGGTCGGGGTCGATAACGATATACGAGGTGGACCGGAGCGCGCTGCCGGCCGGAAACGAGTCGGCGTCGCTCGCGTAGGCCGACCGAAGGACGGGCTACGAGGGGCGCTTCGAGATGACCGTCAGCGCCTCGGCGTCGACGGCCACCGTGTCGAGAAAGTGCGGGACGAAATCGCGCTTCTCGAAGGCCTCGCGTTCGTCCTCGGTACCGACCGTACACCACAGTTGCGGCCGGTCGGGGCCGTGGTAATCGCCCTGTCGGTCGATGGAGAAGCAGATGACCTCCTGGCCGTCGAGTTCGATGATCGCGCCGCGTCGGATGCCGGGGTCGCCGCGGATGATGACCTTCTTCATACCCCGTGGTTTACGCAGTCGGGGCTTAACGCCTTCGGAGACGGGTCGGGGAGGCGGGGGCCGCCCGCCTCAGTTCCCGCTCGAACGAACCCGGTACACCGTGCCAGACCCGGGTTCGAACGTCGAGGCCAGGACGTAGAGTTCGCCGTCCCCGCCGCGGCCGAACGAGAGCACCGGGCTTCGGAACGGTTCGCCGTCGGGCGTCGTCGCGCGCACCGTCTCCATCGGCCACATCTCGTCCTCCCGGTCCGTCGGCGTCGCGGCGAACAGCGACCCGAGCACGTCGCCGAAGACGTACTTGCCGTCGAGTTCGGGCACGTCCGCGCCGCGGTAGCGGTAGCCGGCGATGACCGCCGAGCCGAACACCTCGCCGTCGCGGGAGTGGGGGTAGCAGACGACGGGGTCGACGAGCGGTTCGCCGGCGGGCGTCGTCGTCGGGCACGCCGGGTACGTCCGCTCGCCGCCCGTCACCCTCGCGAGCGCGGCTATCGAGAGCCGGTTGCTGAAACAGCGCGTCCCCTCCCGGACGTTCCAGCCGTAGTTGCCCCCGCGCCGCACGAGGTTTATCTCCTCGTATTTGTCCTCGCCCACGTCGCCGACGTACAGGTCGTCGCCGTCGAACGACATTCGGTAGGGGTTGCGGAAGCCCCACGCGTACTGCTCGTCCAGCCCGTCGCGCCCGACGAGGGGGTTGTCCGGCGGCACCGCGTACGGTTCGTCGCCGTCGACGTCGACGTCGATGCGGAGGATGCTGCCCAGGAGGTTGTCGGTCACGTTCTGCCCGTTCCCGCCGCGGTTCAGCAGGTACCAGTCGTTGGCGTGTCCGGTTCCGCCGTCGCCGCCGCCGTTGTTCCCGTCGCCGACGGCGACGTAGAGGTAGCCGTCGGGGCCGAACTCGATGGCGCCGGCGTTGTGGTTCCGGCCGTACTCGGGAATCTCCAGGATGGTCCGCTCGGAGTCGGGAACCGTCCCCATGAGGTCCTCCGTGGCCGTGAACTCCGATAGCACGAACGTGTGGTCGTAGTCGGCGGACGTCCCCGGGCGCCGCGGCGCGCTGTATCTGACGTAGTAGCGCCGCGTGTTCTCGAAGTCGGGGTGGAGCTCGAAACCGAGCAGCCCCTGCTCCCAGGAGACCAACTCCATGAGTTGGTCGCGGGCGTCGAGGAGCGGTTCGTCCCGGATGTCGTCCCCGTCGTGGACGTAGACCATCCCGAGTTTGTCGGCGACGTAGCTCCCCGTCCGCCCGGGGATCGGCGCGAAGGCGACCGGCTGTTCGAGGCCCGTCGCCACGGGGTCGAGTACGACCGTCGGGCCGTCGTCGATGAGGCTCGTCTGCGGACGCTGGACGCCCCACTCCGTCCGCCAGTTCAAGAGTCCGCCGACGGCCGCCGACCCGGCGACCCCGCCGAGAAATGTTCTCCGATTCATAGTGAGGTACGTCTTTGACTGATTACTACTACCCGCATCGATAACTATCCTCGCACTAACTGTCGCATAATCAGATATTTAGCCCGATTAGACACGACGACACCGGTCTCCGGGGCGTGAGGCCGCCGTCCCCGCACGCTCCCGAACCGACCTGTCGCACACTACGCACCCGCACGCCCCCGTCCGGCGGCGTCCGCGAACCAAACGGGTTTTAACGGGCGGCGGCAAAACACGGGCAAGGTCGATATCTATGCAGATGCCACGCCGATTCAACACGTACTGCCCCAACTGCAACGGGCATCACGAACACGAAGTGGAAAAGGTCCGCACGGGGCGCTCGACGGGGATGAAGTGGAACGCCCGTCAGACTCGCCGCGGCAAGGCGGTCATCGGGAACGCCGGCAAGTTCTCGAAGGTCCCCGGCGGAGACAAGCCGACGAAGAAGACCCACCTAAAATACATCTGCTCGGACTGCGGCAAGGCTCACATGCGCGAGGGCTGGCGCGCCGGGCGACTGGAGTTCCAGGAGTAATCCATGGCGGGTAACTTCTATCTCGTGCAGTGCATCGACTGCGACAACGAACAGGTCGTCTTCGGCAAGGCCTCCTCGACCGTCAACTGCGCCGTCTGCGGCACGACGCTCGCGACGCCGACGGGCGGCGACGCCGAGATTCACGGTGAGGTTGTCGAGACGGTCGAACGCCGGTCCGCCGAGGCGTAAGCTCCCCTCTGGAGGTATTCATACATGAAGTACAGCGGTTGGCCCGACAGCGGTGAACTCGTCGTCGGAGAAGTAGACGAGATAACCGACTTCGGGGTCTTCGTCGACCTCGAAGAGTACGAAGACAAGCGCGGCCTCTGCCACATCAGCGAGGTCGCCAACGGCTGGATCAAGAACGTCCGCGACCACGTCCGCGAGGGACAGACGGTCGTCGCGAAGGTGCTCGAGGTCGATACGAGTTCCCAGCAGATCGACCTCTCCATCAAGGACGTCAACGAGCACCAGCGCAAGGAGAAGATCCAGGAGTGGAAGAACGAGCAGAAGGCCGACAAGTGGATGAGCATCGCGTTCGGCGAGGACGTCTCCGACGAGGAGTACGGCGCCGTCGCCAACGCGGTCCTCGTCGAGTACGAGACGCTCTACGACGGCTTCGAGCAGGCCGCCATCCACGGCGCGGAGGCGCTCGAAGACACGGACCTCGACGAAGACGAGGTCGAGGCAATCGTCGAGACGGCCCGGGACAACGTCTCGGTGCCGTACGTCAACGTCACCGGCTACGTCGACCTCAGATGCCCAACCGGCGACGGCGTCGATCACATCAAGGAGGCGCTGAAGGCCGCCGAGGGTGACGACGCCCAAGAGGGCGAAACGCAACTCGAGGTCACCTACGTCGGCGCGCCCGAGTACCGCATCAAGGTGCAGGCGCCCGACTACAAGTCGGCCGAGACGGCTCTCGAAGACGCCGCGGGGCGCGCCGAGGACTCCATCGTGACGGCCGGCGGAACGGCGCTGTTCCACCGCGAACGCACCGAAGACGACGAGTAACGCGTGAAATCGGACATTCGGGTCTGCGACGAGTGGCGGGAGGCCCACGAACGACCCGTCTACACTCTTTCGGAGACCTGTCCGGACTGCGGCGCCGACGCCGTCAACAGCGCTCCGGCACCGTACAACCCCGAGGACCCGTACGGGGAGTACCGACGCGCTCTTAAACGCCGCGTCCGGGAGTAGGGGCATGGAAGATATCGAAGTGGAGACGCTGGCAGACCCCGAGCTCAGCGACCCCGTACTGATCGAGGGGCTCCCCGGCGTCGGACACGTCGGGAAACTCGCCGTCGAACACCTACTCGAAGAGTTCGACAGCGAACCCGTCCGACACGTGTACGCCGACGAGTTCCCGCCGCAGGTCACCCTCGACGACAACGTCGCGCAGTTGGCCCGCGCGGAGTTCCACGCCGTCGACGCGGGCGAGCACGACCTGCTGATTCTCACCGGCGACCACCAGGCGCAGTCGAACGAGGGGCACTACCACCTCACCGACGCCTTCCTCGACATCGCCGAGGAGTTCGGCGTCGAGGAAGGGTACGCCCTGGGGGGCGTCCCGACGGGCGAACTCGTGGACGAACCGAGCGTCCTCGGCGCCGTCACCGACGCCGACGACGTGGAACGACTGGAAGACGCCGGCGTGGAGTTCCGCGAGGACGAACCCGCGGGCGGCATCGTCGGCGTCAGCGGCCTCCTCCTCGGTCTGGGCGAACGCCGCGGCCTCTCGGTCGCCTGTCTGATGGGCGAGACCAGCGGCTACCTCGTCGACCCGCAGAGCGCACAGGGGGTGCTCGAAGTGATGCAGGACGTCATCGGCTTCGAGGTCGGCTTCGAGTCGCTCGAAGAACGCGCCGAGGAGATGAAGGAAGTCGTCGGCAAGATACAGGAGATGCAGAACCAACAGCAGGGGCAGGCGATAAGCGACGACGACCTGCGCTACATCGGCTGACCGGGCGCTCGCTCGGCGAACCGCAACCGCGGACCGGTGGGGTTCCTTCTCGCGACGAGAGCCAGTCCGTTCCGCGTTCGAATCGGAGCGACGAGCGATGGCGCCGCGGACGCCGCGACCTCAGGCTTCGACGATGTCGTCGTCCGCGGCGGGGGGGACCGCGAGCGACCCGTCGAGCGAGGTGACGGCGCGCCCCCCGACGCGGACCGTCTCGCCGACGCGGACGCGGACGCGACCCGGTCGGTCCAGGAAGTGGCCCTGCTCGAAGGTCATCTCCTCGGGCAGGTCACCCTCGAAGGCGTCGACGTGGCGGAGGTACGCCCCGCAGGCGCCGCTGGCGGTTCCCGTCACCGGATCCTCGGGGATACCGAGACCGGGCGCGAACATGCGCCCGTGGAGCGTCGAGTCGGCGGCGAGGGCGTCGAACGTGAACGCGTAGACGCCGGCGGCGTCGTACTCGTCGGCCAACGCCTCGACGGCGGCGAAGTCGGGGTCCGCGCCGCCGAGATGTTCGAGGAAGTTCACGGGGACGACGAGGTACGGGAGACCCGTGGAGGCGACCGCGGAGGACAGGTCCTGGCCCACGTCGCGGAGGGCCGCGGGGTCGACGCCGAGGGCCTCGCCCGCGCGGTCGTAATCGAGGTCGACCGTCTCGACCGTCGGGGGCTCTTGGGTCATCCAGACGGTGCCGTCCTCGGCTATCTCCACGTCGAGGACGCCGACGTTCGTCTCGACGGTGTGCGTTCCGGCGTCGAGGACGCCGTCCTCGTGGAGGTGCGCGTGCGCGGCCACGGTGGCGTGGCCGCAGAGGTCCACCTCCCGGGTCGGCGTGAAAAAGCGGAGGCGTCGGTCGGCGTCGCTCGACGGTCCGACGAACGCCGTCTCGCTGACGGCGAGTTCGCGGGCGACCGCCCGCATCTGCGATGCGTCGAGGTCGCCGTCGGGGACGACGCCGGCGGCGTTGCCCGAGAGCGGTTCGGTCGCGAAGGCGTCGACGAGAAGCGCGCGGCGCGTCTGCATGCGTCCCTCGACGGCGCTCGCCGGTAAGAATCCCGGCGGTCGCGGACGGGCGACCGGACTACTCGGTGACGGCGCTCGGACGCGACGCAGCGCCGTTCATCACCTCGCGCATGTTCATACACGAGGGACAGCCGAACACCTCGTCGTCGCTGTCGCCGAAGACGCGGACGAAATCGCGGGTCACGAACCCATCGCAGTTGTTGCACGTGTACATCGGAACACACCTTGTTACATGTTGCCATACAGCAAGGAAGTATAAAGCTATGCGCCCGGTATCCGACGGGGAAGGCGGCCCAGCCTCCGCTGAGGGTGTGACTCGCGACGAGACGAACACGTTAAAGGTGTCTACGACCCGTTCACGAAGTGGTGAACGAAGCTCATGGGCGACCTCCCCGACGAATTTAACTGCACTATCACGAACTGGGAGTACATCTACGGTCGCTGCCGCGACGTGAGCGACCAGGTGAAAGCCGCGGAGTTCGACCCGGACGTGGTGGTCGCACTCGCGCGCGGCGGCTGGTTCGCCGGCCGCTGTATCTGCGATTTCCTCGGGCTGGACGACCTGACGAGCCTGAAGATGGAACACTACGTCGGGACGGCCCAGAAGTCGAACGAACCCGAAGTTCGCTACCCGATGCCCGAGGGGAGCGTCGAGGGCAAAGACGTACTCATCATCGACGACATCGCCGACACCGGCGGCTCTATCGAACGCGCCTACGAGTACGTCACCGAACGCGACGCCGGCGAAGTACGGACGGGGACGCTCCAACTCCTCCAGACGAGCGAGTTCGAACCCGACTTCGTCGGCGAACGCCTCGAGGAGTGGACGTGGGTCGTCTACCCGTGGAACTTCATCGAGGACATGATAGACCTCACGACGGGCGTCATGGAGAAGGCCGACGAGGAGACGTTCGAGATGGAGGACCTGAGACACTACCTCGCGGAGTACCACGGCGTCGACCGCATCGAGATGGAGATAGCCCAACCCGGCCGAATGCCCGAGGTTCTCTCGGAGATGGAGCGCCGCGGGTACGTCGAATCCGCCGGCGGCGACGCGTGGCGACTGTTGGAGAACGAGGGCGTCGGCGCGTAGAGCGACGCGAAGTCACGGTTATCTCCGGTCCGAACGAAGGAACGCGCATGACCACCGCGGCCGAGCGATGGCGTCTCGCGAAGCAGTTCTTCTGGACTCGACACGCGAACCCCGGGAGCGTCTGGACGCTGGTCGGAGCGTACCCGGTACTGGTCGCTGCCGTCTACCGCCGGGACCGGCGACTCCTCGCCGGGACGCTCCTGTTCGTCGCGGCGAACCCGTTACTGTTCTCAGAACCCGACGACGACGCGGCGTGGGCGACCCGGGTCGTGCTCGGAGAACGGGTCTGGCTCGACCGGGGACTCCTGTCGTCGCCCGGCGACGCGCTGTTCGTGGCACTCATGGCTCCGGTGTTCCTGTCCACACTCCGCGCGGCGGCCGAGCGACGGTCGCTCCGGACGGCCGTCGGCACGGCGGTTTCGCTCGTCGTCATGTTCTTGTTCTTCGATCGGATGGCGCGACTGTACGAGACCCGGGGCTGACTCGTCCGCCCGCGCGCGGTGTATCAGGGTCCTTCACGACGCGGTAAGTCGCGCCGTCTCCGAAGCGCTTGACCCGGTCGGTCGTGAGACGCGAACGTGGCATCACTGCTGTCTATCTTCGCGACGGCCATCCTCCCCATCCTCGCCGTCGGCGCCGTCGGCTTCGTCCTCGGTCGGACGAAGGACGTCGACACCGCCCCCCTGAACACCGTCGTCGTCTACGTTCTCGCGCCCGCACTCGTCTTTCACAGTCTGGCGACGACGACGCTCGCGGGGTCGACGCTCCTCGAAGTCGTCGGCGTCGTCGTCGCCTACCACCTCGTCATGATACTGGTCGCCGAGGGAGTCGGCCGCGCCCTCGGCGAGACGGACCCCCTCCTGAGTTCGCTCGTCCTCGTCTCCGCGTTCTCGAACTCCGGTAACTACGGCATCCCCGTCTCGAACTTCGCGTTCGGGGAGACGGGGCGGGCGACGGCCGTCGTCTTCCTGTCGGTGCAGAGCATCCTCATCTACACGCTCGGCGTCTTCATCGCCTCGCGCGGCGGCGGGTCGGGCGGACTGTCCGGCCTGAAGCACGTGTTCCGAATCCCCCTCGTCTACGCCGTCCTCGCCGCCCTCCTCGCCCGCGCACTCGGCGCCGTCCCCCCCGCGGACTCGACGGCGATGGAGACGCTCCAACTCGTCGGAGACTCCTCCATCCCCCTGATGTTGCTCATCGTCGGCGTCCAACTCGCCCGGACGGACGTGGGCGCGACGCTCCGCACCGTCGGCGTGGTGACGACGCTGAAGATGGTCGTCGCGCCCGTCGTCGGCCTCGGTCTCGCCCTCGCGGCGGGCATCTCCGACCCGACGGTGGCCAAGACCATCGTCCTCGAAACCGCGATGCCGGCGGCGATTACTCCCCTCATCCTCGTCGCGGAGTTCTCCGAGGGGACGGTCCGGGGCGTCTCGGTCGCGGAGTTCGTCTCCACCGCCGTCTTCGTGACGACGCTCGTCAGCGTCCCGATGCTCACGGGCGTCATCGCCCTCTTAGAGTCGGGCCTGCTGTTCTGAGTTTTCGTCCGGACTCACCACGCTTTAGCCCCCGGCCCGCGAGGGAGGGGTATGACAATCGGATTCATCGGTGGAAGCGGCATCTACGACGCCCTGCCCCTCAGGGACACGCGCACCGTCGAGGTGGAGACGCCGTACGGCGACCCCTCGGCGCCGCTCACCGTCGGCGAGTTCGGGGACACCGGCCGAGAGGTCGTCTTCGTCCCGCGTCACGGGCCGAAACACCAGCGCTCGCCGACGACGCTGCCGTACCGCGCGAACGTCTACGCGCTGAAAGAACAGGGCGTCACGCACGTCCTCGCCTCGAACGCCGTCGGCAGTCTCCGCGAGGACCTGCCGCCGCAGACGCTCGTGATCCCCGACCAGATATACGACCGCACGAAGCACCGCGACCTGACGTTCTTCGAGGAGGGCGTCGTCGTCCACCAACCGTTCGCCGACCCCTACTGCGCGGAACTGAACGAGATACTCGCCGACGCCGCCGAGGAGGCGACGGACGCGGACGTCGTCCGCGGCGGCACCTACGTCTGCATCGAGGGGCCGCAGTACTCCACGCGCGCCGAGAGCGAGTTCTACCGCGAACAGGGCTGGGACGTCATCGGGATGACGACGATTCCGGAGGCGAAACTCGCCCGGGAAGCGGAGATGGCGTACGCCACCGTCACCGGCGTCACCGACTACGACGTCTGGAAGGCGGACAGCGAGGTCACCCTCGAAGAGGTGCTGAAGAACGCCGAGAAGAACGAGACGGCCATCAAAGAGACCGTCGAGGCCGCCATCGAAGCCATCCCCGAGGACCACGAGTGCCCGTGTCACTCCTCGCTGGAGGGAACCATCAACACGCCGGACGACGCCATCGACGAGGACGTGAAATCCGACCTCGCGCCCCTCATCAGCGAGTACGTCGAGTAGCAAGTCAAGCCGCCTCCGTTCCCGCCCGTTCGCGTCCGGTCCCCCCCGCCTCGCTCCCGCGAGTCGAAAGCGTCTTACGCCTGTTTAGGCCTACCTAAAACAAGATGGTCGACAAAACGACGCGGAGGACGTATCTAAAGCGGACCGGCGCGCTCGTCGCGGCGGGGTTGGTCGCCGGTTGCTCCGGCGACTCCGGCGGCACGGCGACGGAAGGCACCGACGTAAGCGGGTCGACGGCGACCGAAGGGGCGGCAACTGGGGGAACGGACGGAACGGAGGAAGGGACCGGCTCGTCCGCCTCGGGGTCGTACACGGTGTCGATGTCGCCGATGGGCGACGTCGCGTTCGACGGCGTGCCCGAGAACGTCTTCACCGTCTTCCCGCAGTACGCCGACATGGCGGTGGCGCTGGGGCACGGTGACGCCGTCAACTCCGTCTACGTACCCGAGATGTCGGGGACGACGATGAACCACTACTACGACCGCCTCGACGGCGTCGGCTTCGAGTGGAAGGACCTCTACGACCCGCTGAGCAGCGGGCTGAACAAAGAGAAGCTGTTCGAACTCGGCAGCGACGTCCACCTGACCGACCCCGCGTGGGCGTCGACGCAGGACAACTGGGACGACTCGGACGTCGAGGAGATTGGCTCGCAGGTGGCGCCGTGGTTCGGCAACTTCTACAGCGGCACCCACGCCGACGCACCGGACGGCTACGGCAACTACCAGTACTACACGCTCTGGGAACTGTTCGGCAAGGTGGCCGAGGTGTTCCGAGAGACCGAGCGCTACGAGGCGCTGAACGCGGTTCACGGGGGCCTCCTCTCGACCATCCGGTCGAACCTTCCGCCGAAAGAGGAGCGTCCGACGGCCGTCCGCGCCACCTACTCGGCGGAGAACGAGACGTTCTGGACCTACCACCTCAACCGGCCCGGCTACTGGCTGGCCGATACCCGGCCGCTGGCCGCCAACGACGCCTTCGGCTCCGAGCAGTGGAACGGCCTCTGGGGCACCGTCGACTTCGAGACGCTGGCCGAGGCCGACCCCGACGTCATCCTCCACCTCTGGGGCATGACGCCGAACTACGAGATGAGCGAGGTGCGCGCGGCGCTCGAAGACCATCCCGTCGGGGGGCAGTTAACCGCGGTACAGAACGGGAACGTCTACCCCGCCGGGATGCGCTATCAGGGCCCCGTCATGAACCTCTTCCAGTTGGAGATGGGCGCCAAACAGCTCTACCCCGAGCAGTTCGGCGAGTGGCCCGAGTACGAGGACGGCGAGCCGTACCCGGAGATTCCCGAAGGCGAGCAGTTGTTCAGTCGGACGAAAGTCGCCGCCGCGGTCAACGGCGACCGATAGTCAGTCCGTCTCTTCCAAGGCGCGGTCGACTGTCGCGTCCGGCGCCGACCCGCCGTCGCCGTGTTCGACGGCGTGGCAGTTCCCGCAGTACCAGTTTTCGCCCTCCTCGGTCGTCGCCAGCGGAACGCCCGCAACGACCCGCTGTTCGCCGTAGCGCCGGCAGACGCCGTTCGCGTCGGAGTCGCCGCAGACCGTACACGCGGTGACCTGCGCCGAGAGCGTCTCGATACGCCGAACGGCTCCGAACTCGGTCGGCGCGTAGGCGACGTAGCCCGCCGCGTAGCAGTGCAACCAGAAGACGGGGAGGAACGCGAGGGCGGCGACGACCGCCGTGAGAGCCGTTCCGGCGGGGACGCCCAGTGCGCCGGCGGCGAGGGCGCCCGCGAGGAGGGCGAACAGCGCGGAGGTGAGCAGCGAGACGGCGACGGTGAGCCTCCGGAGGGTGCCGGAGAGGAGGGTCGGTGGAGGCACGGTTCCCGACTACGGACGAGCGGTAGAAAATCTCTCCCGGGGGTAACGACTCAGTCCGCTATCGCTTCGGTCGTCTCGTCCTCGGCGTCGCCGTCGCCGCCGTCCCCCGCCCCGTCGACGGCCGCGGGGTCCCGCACCCATAGGTCTCCGAACAGGTCGTCCTGCTGGAGGCGGACGGTTCCGCGGTGCGAGAGAAACAGCAGCGAGAGGTACGTCGTCACCGGCGTCTCGGCGGCGGTGCGAATCTCCGCGTACAGCACCTCCGCCCGCCCCTTCCCGTACTGCTCGTGCAGGGCCGCTTCGACGGCGGCGATGGAGGACTCGATGTCCTCGGTGTGCGCCGTCCCCGTCACGTCCGCGGCGGTGGGTTCGTCGTCCGCCCGGAAGTCGTCGGTCGACCGGTAATCGAGCGTCTGCGTCCCGCGGCCGTAGCCCCGCGGCGAGTCGGAGGTGTCGTACTCGCGGCGGCGCTTCCACCACGACTCGCGTTCGGCCTCCCGGAGTTCGCGGACGAGTTCGTCGAGCGTCTCCGGCGACCCGCGGGCCTGTTTCCGCTCGAGGCGCCGGTCCATCTCGGCTTCGAGGGCGTCGACCGGGTCGAACCCCGATTCCGACCCGGGCGCGCCGTCGACGTCGTCGCCGCCGGCCATCTCGCCGCCGCCCTCCAGCGCCCGCTCCCACGGTTCGAGTTCGGGTTCCTCCTCGTCGGCGTCGGGTTCGAGGAGGGCGTCGGACTTCATCCGCAGGAGGACGGAGGCGTAGAACAGCGCCCGCCCCGAGGTTCGAAGGTCCGTCGCGTCGAGGCGCGCGAGGAAGGCGTCCGTCACCTCCACCACGTCGATGTCCCACGGGTCTATCTCGCCATCCTCGGCGAGTTGCACGAGGAGTTCGACCGGTTCGACCTCGTCGTCGTCGGCGTCCGCGCCCGCGTCGACATCGGCGTCGACGCCGTCGGGCACGACCGTCTCACGGGGCGGCGCGGCGGGGCCGACGTCCTCAGTCATCCGCCGCGGCCTCCGGTTCGCCCGCCTCCTCGTCTTCCTCGCCGAGTTGGATGCCCGTCACCGCGCTGACGTTGTCGCCCTGCATCGTGACGCCGATGACGCGCTCGGATCGCTCTAAGAGCGCCGAGCGGTGCGAGACGACGACGAACTGGGCCTCGCCCGCCAAGTCGTCGACCATCTCGCCGACGCGTTCGGCGTTGGCGGCGTCGAGGAAGGCGTCCACCTCGTCCAAGGCGTAGAACGGCGCGGGGTTGTGCCGCTGGATGGCGAAGATGAACGCCAGCGCGGTCAGCGACTTCTCCCCGCCCGACATCGCGTTCAGCCGCTGGATGGGCTTGTCGCCGGGTTGGGCCTTCATCGTCAGGCCGTCCTCGAAGGGGTCCTCCGGGTTCTCGAGGAGGAGTTCCCCGGTGCCGTCCGACAGACGCTCGAAGATGTCGGTGAAGTTCTCGTTGATGGCGTCGAACGCGTCCATGAACGTCGCCTTCTTCTGCGATTCGAACTGCTCGATGCGGTCGCGGATGCCCCCTCGCTCCTCTTCGAGTACGTCCCGGCGCTCCTGCATCTCTTCGAGGCTCGCTTCGACCTCGTCGTACTCGTCGATGGCGAGCATGTTGACCGGTTCGAGCGCCTCCATCTCGTCGGTGAGTTCCTCGATGTTCGCCTCGACCTCCTCGTGGTCGGGTATCGCCTCGGGGTCGTACTCGCCCACCTCCGATTCGAGTTCGTCTATCTCCCAGGCGAGGCGCTCGGCGCTCTCGCGCAGGTTCTCCACACGGGACTCCGCGCGGTCGACCTTATCGCGCTGTTCGTCGCGTTCGCTCTTGGCCTCGCGCACGTCCGCTCGGAGCTCCGAGCGCTCGGATTTGAGCTCCTTCAACTCGTCTTCGAGGTCGGAGACGGCCTCGCGTTTCTCCTCGAGCGTCTCCGCTTTCGCCTCGATTTCCGCCTCCTTCTCGCGGACGGTGTCGCGGGCGTCGGCCTTCCGCTCCTGTGCGCTCTCGACCGTCTCGTTCAACTCCTCGATGGCGTCCTCTGCGTACTCCTTCTCCAACTGGAGTTCGTTGAGGCGACCGTCGAGTTCGTCCATCCGCGCCTCCTTCTCGTCGATGTCGGCGCGTATCTCGTCCGCCTTCGCCGTCAGTTCGGGAATCTCAGAATCCTGCAGTTCGGATTCGAGGTCGTCGATGTCGGACTCCGCGTCCGCGACGTCGGCGTTCAGCGAGTCGATGTCGGCGTCCAGCGACTGCATCTCCTCGTCGACGTCGGCTCGCTCCTCGCGCAACTCCTCGATGCGGTCTTCGAGGCGGTCTATCTCCGCTTCCTTCTCCTCTACGTCGGCCTCGGCGCGGTCGATGTCGCCCTCGACGGAGCGGACCCGGTCGGCGGCGTCGGAGGCCTTCTCGCGGGCGTCGTCCAACCGCGACTCCACGTCGCGTATCTCGCTCTGCAGTTCGCGGCGGTCGTCCTCCAGCGAGGAGATTTCGGTGGCGAGGCGTTCGAGTCGGCCGGACCCCGACTTCGAGAACGAGTACCGGGAGCCGCCGCCCGACCCGCCCGTCATCGCGCCGGAGCGCTCAACTAGGTCGCCGTCGAGCGTCACCATCCGGAAGTCGCCCATCAGCGACCGGGCGGTCTCCATGTCCTCGACGACCAGCGTCGACCCGAGCACGTAGGAGAAGATGGGCTCGTACTGCGCGTCGTACTCGACGATGTTTCGCGCGAAGCCGACGACGCCCGGGTCGTTCGGCTTGCTCGGCAGGCCGCGGTCGTCCATCTTCGTGATGGGGAGGAACGTCGCCCGACCGGCGTTCCGCGATTTCAGGTAGTCGATGCAGTCGGAGCCGACGCCGTCGTCGTCGACGACGACGTGCGCGAGGCGACCGCCGGCGGCCGTCTCGCAGGCGGTGGCGTACTCGCCGGGCACCGAGCCGAGTTGGCCGACGGTGCCGTGGACGCCCGACCGCCCGGAGTTGAGGATGGTCGTCACCGCGCGCGGCCACGACGCGTCGCCGTCCTCGCCCGCGCGCGCTTCGAGTTCGGCGTACTCGGACTGCTTCGAGCGGAGGTCCTCTTCGACCTCGTCTAAGTCGTCTTTCAGGTCCGACCGCTCGTCTCGGAGGTCCTCAATGACGCCGTCTATCTTCGCTTTGTTCTTCTCGGCCTTGTCGAGTTCCGAGTGTAGGTCCGACAGCGACGCCTTCAGTTCCGGCAGTTCCTCGCGTATCTCCTCTATCTTCTCCTGCGTCTCGGATATCTCCGAGGAGCGCCGGCGCGTGTCGTCCAAGAGGCGGTCTTTCTCCCGTTGGAGGTCGTTCCGCTCGGTCTTCAGCTCCTCCAACTCGGATTTCTTCTCGGCGAGGTCCTCTTTCAGTTCGTCGAACTCGGTGTCGACGCTGGCTATCTCGGCCTCGACTTCGGCGAGGTCGGTCTCTCTCGACTGTATCTCGGATTTGACCGACGCCTTCTCGACCTTGACGGCGCGGATGTCGTCGCCCACGTCGTCTATCTTCTCCTGCTTGCGGTCGAGTTCGACGAACGCCTTTCGCCGCTCGGTCTCGGCGTCGTCGATGCGGTCCTCGGCGGCCTCGACGGCGTTCTCCAGCCTGTCGATTTCGCCTTTGACCGACTCGATCTCGGATTTTATCCGAAGCTGCTCGTCCTCGCCCTTCCGCTCTATCTCCTTCGAGAGCTCCTCCAACTCGCCCTCGAGGCGGGAGACCTTCCCCTGCCGCGTGTCGAGTTCCTCGCGCAGCGAATCGAGTTTCGCCTCGCGCTTTTCGGCCTTCGACTCGGTCTTCTCCAAGTCGGCGCGCTTGTCTTCGAGTTCGGCGGCCTTCAGGAAGCCCTCGTACTCCTCTCGCTCCTCGCGGAGCGACTGGTATTTCAGCGCCGTCTCGCGTTCGTCTTCGAGGCGGTCGAGGCGGCCCCGCTTCTCTTCGATCCGCAGGTCGGCCTCCTCTATCCGCTCCTCGACGGCGTCGAGTTCGCCGAAGGCGTCCTCCTTCTTCGCGTCGAACTCCGCGACGCCGGCTATCTCGTCGATGATGCCCCGCCGCTGGTAGGGGGTCATGTTGATTATCTCCGTCACGTCGCCCTGCATCACGACGTTGTAGCCCTCCGGCGTGATGCCGGCCTGCGCGAGGAGGTCCTGAATATCCGAGAGGTTGCAGGAGCGGCCGTTGAGATAGTAGTACGAGTAGTAGTTGTCGTCCGTCTCCTTCACGCGTCGCTTGACGCGAATCTCGGAGACGTCGCCCACGTCGTCGCTGCCGGCGGCGTTGACCACCTGCGAGCGGTCGAGTTTGCCGTCAGCGTTGTCGAGGACGACGGTGACGCTCGCTTCCTTGGTGCCGCCGCCGCCCTCGGCGTCGTCGGCGTGGCCGGGGTTGTAGATGAGGTCAGTCAGTTTCTCCGCTCGGATGCCCCTCGTGCGGGCGAGTCCGAGCGCGAACAGCACGCCGTCGATGATGTTCGACTTGCCCGACCCGTTGGGGCCGGTAACTACCGTGAAGTCCTCGTAGAACGGAATCCGGGTCTTACGCCCGAAGCTCTTGAAACCGTCAAGGACGAGCTCTTTGATATGCATGGGTTGCTCGCGGGGGACAGAGCCACCCAGTTACGCGACGATGATATCGCTGTCGTCTTCTGCGGACTCTGCCTCGTCGGTAGTCTCGGACTCCTCGGACTTGACTTCGTCGTCCGCGGGGTCGGTCGGTTCCGCCTCGGCGGCGTCGTCGGAGGGGTCGTCGGGGGCCGCGGGCGAGTCTTTCGGCGCGTCGGCGTCGATGAAGCTCGCGTCGTCGGAGGGCTGAGCGGACGTCTCGGCGCGCGACTGCGCCTGCGCGGGCGACTCGCGGAGGCTGGGTTCGTTCTCGTCGACGTTTCCGCCGTCGGCGGCCGCGTCGGCCTCGCTCGACTCCGGTTCCGGCGTCGGCGTCGACTCCGACTCCGTTTCCGGCTCCTCGGGCTGGGCGGGGGCGTGGCCAACGGGGCGGGTCCCGGTGGTGAGGTCGACTTCCACCTGGTCTTCGAGCAGGCGCACCCGTTCTTTCGTCTCGACCAGTTCCTCGGTCAGTCCGTTCACGGCGGCTTGGAGTTCCGCGACTTTCGATTCGAGTTCCTCCACCCGGTTACTCATGCGTGTTATCCCCGTCCGTGGACACATAAACGTGCGTCAGACATATAGTCGTTAAATGATAGATATCGAACAGAAAGAGGCGACGCATCCCGACCGGAGTCGACGGTAAACCGGGAGACTGCGACGCCGTCAGCGGAGATGTCGGTCGAGAAACCCCTCGGTCCAGTCGACGGCCCACTCGAACTGCTCGCCGAGTACGTCGTGTCCCACCCCGTCGGCGACGACGCACTCCGCCTCGACGTCCGCCTCCTCCAGTCCGTCGTAGAACAGTTCGGAGGCCATCGCGGGAACCACGTCGTCGTCGGCGCCGTGAAGCAGGAGAATCGGCGGGCCGCCGCCGAGGTGCGAGGACGGGGAGGCGAGTTCGTAGCGTTCCGGCGCGTCGCTCCGCGACCCGCCCAGGAACGCCGCGAGTTCGGCCCGTTCGGGCGTGTGCTCGAAGTTGTACAGGCCGGCGACGCCGACGGCCGCCGCGAGGGCGTCGGACGCCTCGGAGACGGCGTCGGAGACGTGCGCCGGGTCGGGGGCGAACCGGGGGTCGTCGGCCGAGAGCGCCGCGAGGACGGCGAGGTGCGCCCCCGTCGACGGGCCGAACGCGGCGATTCGCTCGGGGTCGACGCCGAGGGCGTCCGCGTTCGCGCGGCACCACCGAATCGCCGCCTTCACGTCGCGAATCTGCGCCGGGAACGTCGCCTCGTCGCTGCCGCGGAAGTTCGGGACGGCGCAGGCGAACCGTCGCTCCGCGAGGGCGAACGCCGCGTCCCGCAGGTCGGCTTTATCGCCCGCGCGCCACCCGCCGCCGTGCAGGAGGACGACGAGCGCTCGGCGCGCACCGCCGTCTCCGTCTCTCCCTCCGACGGGCAGGTAGACGTCGAGCGAGAGGATCCCCTCCGACGGCGAGGCGAACGCCGCGTCGCGGACGACTTCGACGGGCGGCGAACCGAACGGGTAGGGCATCTGTCTCGGTGGGCCATTACCGTACTGCTGTGAATAATTTGCGTTCGGCTGAGATGAGTTCGGCGGGGTCGTTCGGAGCGTTCCCGTTAGTCTTTAGCCGCGCGCCGCCAAATCGCGCCTAATGACCGCGAAGGCGCTCTCTCAGCGCGACCTCGCCACCGTCATCGGGCTGGAGGTCCACGTCCAGCTCGAAACGGACACCAAGATATTCTGCGGGTGTTCGACCGACGCGGCCGAGGACGAGGAACCGAACACGCGGACGTGTCCCGTCTGCCTGGGTCTGCCGGGCGCGCTTCCCGTCCTGAACGAAGGCGCCGTCGAGGCCGCCGTGAAGGTGGGGAAAGCGCTCGACGCCACCGTCGCCGAGCACACCCGCTTTCACCGGAAGAACTACTACTACCCCGACCTGCCGAAGAACTTCCAGATAACCCAGTACGACGCTCCCATCTGCTCGGACGGGACGTTGGAGGTGTCCGTCGAGGGGAACCGCCGCGAAGTCGGCATCGAACGCGCCCACCTCGAAGAGGACCCCGGGAGCCTCCAGCACAAGGGCGGCAGCATCGACACCGCCGACTACACGCTCGTCAACTACAACCGCGCGGGGACGCCCCTGATGGAAATCGTGACGGAACCGGACTTCCGCAGTCCGCAGGAGACGCGCGCGTTCCTCGCGAAGTTGGAGGAGGTGCTGGAGTACCTCGGCGTGTTCGACGCGACGCGCGACGGGTCGCTCCGCATCGACGCGAACATCTCGATGGTGCCCGACGACGAGGTGGGCGAGGGCGGCGAAATCTCCGGGGAGACGCTGGCGAAGGCGAACCGGACCGAAGTGAAGAACATCTCCAGTCACAAGGGCGCCGAGAAGGCCCTGGCCTACGAGGTGACCCGACAGAAGAACGCCATCTCCCGCGGCCGCGGCGTCGAGCAGGAGACGCGCCACTGGGACGAATCCCGGGGAATCACGGTCTCGATGCGCTCGAAGGAAGAGGAGAAGGATTACCGGTACTTCCGGGAGGCGGACCTGCCGCCCCTCGAAGTCGCCGACTGGAAAGCGGAGATAGCCATCCCCGAACTCCCCGACGCCCGCCGCGAGCGCTTCCGCGAGGAGTACGGTCTCGACGCGGAGTCGGCCTCGAAGCTCACCTCCACGAAGGAGGTGGCGGACTTCTACGAGGACGTGGCCGACCAGTTCGACCCGGACCTCGCGGCGACGTGGGTGGCGGACAACCTCCTCGGCGAACTCAACTACCGCGATATGTCGATTACCGATGTCTCCGACCGCCTCGACCAGTTCACCCGACTGGTCGAACTCGTCGCGGAGGGGGAGATTACGACGAAAAACGCCGAGGAGATAGTGCTCCGCGGGATGCTCGACGAGGGCGACGCGCCCGACGAAATCGTCGAGGAGGAGGGCCTCGGCGCGGCCGACGACGACGAAGTCGTCAGTGCCGTCGAAGAGGCCATCGAGGAGAACCCCGACGCCGTCGAAGATTATCACGCAGGGGAGGGCGGCGCCATCAACTTCCTCGTCGGACAGGTGATGCAGAAGACGGGCGGAAGCGCCGACCCGGGCGACGTGAACGGGATGCTCCGCGAGCGTCTGGACGAGTAACGAGGCGCCGCCTCCGTTCTCTCGGCGCGTTTGCTCCGTTACCAGCGGACTCCGGCCGCCGTCCGCGGACGCCTCACGCCTTCATGTCGTAGATGTACTGCTCTATCGGGACGAACGCCGTCGACCCGCAGGCGGCGCACTGGTCCGGCGCGGCGAACTCGTGCGTCTCGCCGTCGCTGTCGACGACGGTGCCGGCGTAGACAGCGTGGCAACTCTCGCAGACGTACCGTTCGGGAAGGTCCGGCGTGTGGGACATACGTACCGTTCGACCGTCGGACACTTGGCCGTTTTCCGGGATTCGCCGGACAGTCCGGCGTCCGGAACCGCGACGCGGAGGGAGACTCAGTCGGCCGTCGAGGACGACTCCTCGCCGTCGGCGATGCCGTCTTCTTCCTCCCCGTCCCTCCCGTCGCCCTCGACGACGGCGGAGCGCCACCCGCCGCGGAGGAACCAGAGGCATCCGACGGCGAACGTCACCACGCCCGACAGCGACAGACTCCACCAGAGGCCGGTGACGCCCCACGAGAGGACGTAGGCGAGGACGAACGCCGCCGGGAAGCGAACGACCCACCGCGAAATCAGGGAGAGCGCCATCGAGACGCGGGTGCGCCCGGCGCCGCGGAACGCCCCCTGAATCACCATCAGCCCGCCCAAAAAGGCCCAGAACGGCGCGACGATGGTGAGCATCTCGACGCCCGCGTCGACGACGGCGGCGTCGTCGATGAACACGCGCATGAAGGCGGCCGGAATCGCCCAGACGACGGCGCCGGCGACGCCGAGAATCGCCATCGTCCCGGCCGTCGCCTTCCACGTCACCTCCGCCGCCCGGTCCGGCGTGTCCGCGCCGAGATTCTGTCCGACGCCCGTCGCGGCGGCTTGGCCGACGGCGCCCGAGACGGTCCACGAGACGGACATGAGGCGGAGGCCGATGCCGTAGGCGGCGGTGGCCACCGCGCCGAACCGGGCGACGAGTGCGGCGAGGGCGACGGCCGCGAAACTCCGCGCGAGGCCGTCCAGCGTCGCGGGATACCCCACGTCGACGAGTTTCCGGAGTAGCGTCGGGTCCGGCCGCAGGTCGGGGAGGCGCAGGCGCGCGCCCCACCCGCCGTGGAGGAGGATAGCGAGGCCGGCGACTGCGGCGACGATTCGCGCGAGGAGGGTGGCGACGGCGGCGCCGCGCGTCCCCATCGGTTCGACCCACGCCCATCCGAGGATGAACACGGGGTCCAAGACGACGTTCAGTCCGGCGCTGACGACGACCAGCCACATCGCGGTGCGGGTGTCGCCTGCGCCGCGGAGGACGGCCCGGAAGGCGAAGAAGACGAACGTGAACGGCAGCGTGACGAACAGCACCTCGGCGTAGGCGAGGGCCTCGGCGTAGACGCGCCCCTGTGCGCCGATGAGTGCGAGGAGGGGGTGCCTGCCGAGGTAGCCGACGATACCGAGGAGGATGCCGACGCCGACGGCGAGCAGGAGCGTCTGCCCGACGACCCGTTCGGCGCTCCGGTCGTCGCCCGCGCCGACGTGCTGGGAGACGAGGGCGACGGCCGCGGCGGTGACGCCCATGGCGACGGAGACGAACATCCACGCCGTGGGGAACATGAGCGAGACGGCGGCGACGGCTTCGGGGCCGACGCGGCCCACCCAGAACATATCGGCCAGATTGTAGAACGTCTGGAGGAGGTTGCCCGCGACGAGGGGCCACGAGAGCGACACGAGTTTGGGCGTCACCGCTCCGTCGGTCATATCGATTCGGCTCTCTCGTCCGGACACGGTGGCGTCCACTCCGCGCGTCGACACCTATCTGTTGGGGATCGGTGCCGCGTTGCCGGTTCGTCCGCCTTCCAAGCCGCGCCCGGACCGCTCGCGGCCCCCGTACACGTTGCCCGCCCGCGTCGCTCGCCCATCCGCGCTCCCACGCGTACGCCCGCGCTGGCCGCCGATTCGGGCCGATTCGCCGCGAAAGCTTTAGGCCGGACCCTCGCATATCGCCGCCCAATGAGTAAGGGTCCGGAACTGATCATCACCGAGAAGGACAACGCCGCTCGGCGCATCGCCGACATCCTGAGCGGCGAGTCCGCGGAGGCCGAACGCGTCAACGGCGTGAACGTCTACAAGTGGGGGGGGAAACGCTGCATCGGGCTGTCGGGCCACGTCGTCGGCGTGGACTTCCCGCCGGAGTACAACGACTGGCGCGACGTCGAACCGGTGGAACTCATCGACGCGCCCATCGACAAGCACCCGACGCAGGAGAACATCGTCGCCGCCCTGCGGCGACTCTCCCGCAACGCCCGCCGCGTCGTCATCGCCACCGACTACGACCGCGAGGGGGAACTCATCGGCAAGGAGGCGTACGAACTCGTCCGCGAGGTCAACGAGGAGGTGCCCGTCGACCGGGTGCGCTTCTCCTCTATCACCCAACGAGAGGTGACCGAGGCGTTCGAGAACCCCGACGAACTCGACTTCAACCTCGCCGCGGCGGGCGAGGCCAGACAGATCGTCGACCTGGTGTGGGGGGCGGCGCTCACCCGATTCCTCTCGCTGTCGGCGCGCCAACTCGGCGACGACTTCATCTCCGTCGGCCGGGTGCAGGGGCCCACCCTCAAACTCATCGTCGACCGCGAACGCGAGATAGACGCGTTCGACCCCGAGGACTACTGGGAACTGTTCGCCGACCTGGAGAAGGGCTCGGAGTCGTTCGAGGCGCAGTACTTCTACCTTGACGAGGACGACAACGAAGCCGAACGCGTCTGGGACGGCGACGACGCCGAGGCGGCGTACGAGACGCTTCGAGGGGCGGAGACGGCGACGGTCACCTCGGTCCGCCGCCGCACCCGGACGGACGACCCGCCGGCCCCGTTCAACACGACGCAGTTCATCCGCGCCGCGGGGTCCATCGGCTACTCCGCCCAGCGTGCGATGAGCATCGCGGAGGACCTCTACACCGCGGGCTATATGACCTACCCGCGGACGGACAACACCGTCTACCCCGAGGACCTCGACCCGCGGGAACTGCTCGACGCCTTCACCGCGAACCGGACGTTCGCCGAGGACGCGGAGTCGCTCCTCGACCAAGAGGAGATAGAACCGACCGCCGGCGACAACGAGACGACCGACCACCCGCCCATCCACCCGACGGGCGAACTCCCCTCACGCGCGGACCTCACAGAGGACGAGTGGGAGGTGTACGAACTCGTCGTCCGGCGCTTCTTCGCCACCGTCGCGGAGTCCGCCGAGTGGGAGCACCTGCGCGTCGTCGCCGATGCGGCCGGCCTCTCGCTGAAGGCCAACGGCAAGCGCCTCGTGAAAGAGGGTTACCACGCGGTGTACCCGTACTTTAACTCCAGCGAGTCGTTCGTCCCCGACGTGGAGGAGGGCGAGGAACTCGCCGTGACGGACACGGAGATGGAGGCCAAGCAGACGCAACCGCCCCGCCGCTACGGCCAGTCGCGCCTCATCGAGACGATGGAGCAGATGGGCATCGGGACGAAGGCGACGCGGCACGACGTGATTCAGAAGCTCTACGACCGCAACTACATCGAGAGCGACCCGCCGCGCCCGACCCGACTCGCCCGCGCCGTCGTCGAGGCGTCCGAGGAGTTCGCCGAACTCATCGTGAGCGAGGAGATGACCGCCCAACTGGAGGAGGACATGCAGGCCATCACGCGCGGAGAGACCACCCTCGACGACGTCACCGAGGAGTCCAGAGAGATTCTCGAAGGCGTGTTCGAGGGGTTGATGGAGTCCGGCGACGAGGTGGGCAAACACCTCCAGAAGTCGCTGAAGGCGGACAAGACCGTCGGGCAGTGCCCCGAGTCCGACCACGACCTGGTCATAAGAAAGAGCCGTCACGGGTCGTACTTCATCGGTTGCGACGGCTACCCCGACTGCACGTACACGCTGCCGCTGCCGTCGACGGGCAAGCCGCTCATCCTTGAGGAGTCCTGCGAGGAACACGACCTGAACCACGTGAAGATGCTCGCCGGGCGGAAGACGTTCGTCCACGGCTGTCCGCTCTGTAAGGCCGAGGAGGCCGACGAGGAGGAGGACCTCGTCATCGGCGTCTGTCCGGAGTGCGGCGACGAACACGGCGGCGAACTGGCGATAAAGCGGCTCCGTTCCGGCTCTCGACTGGTCGGCTGCACGCGCTACCCCGACTGCGATTACTCGCTGCCCCTCCCGCGCCGCGGCGACATCGAGGTGACCGACGAGGACTGCGAGGAGCACGACCTGCCGAAGATTCAGATCACCTACGAGGACAGCGACAGGGAGCCGTGGGACCTCGGCTGTCCCATCTGCAACTACAGAGAGTATCAGGCCGAACAGGTCGACGGCTCGCAACTGGAGAGCGTGACGGGCATCGGCGAGAAGACGGCGGAGAAACTGAAGGCCGCCGGCGTCGAGGACGTGCCGTCGCTGAAGGAGGCCGAACCCGACGCCTTAGCCGACCTGATGGACGGCGTTGGACCGGATACGGTGCGGAAGTGGCAGACGTCCGCAGACTAATCAGATAGTTATTTGTCAGTTGCTGGGGTTTTGCTGTGGATGGTCGAAGTCTTCGTCGTTCCTTGTAGCAACTCAAAGGCACAAGAGCATCTCCACGATACCGTCATCAATGGAGTTCCCAGAAGTCGCTACGCGCAGCACACCGATGCGTACGTCGGTGACCCCGCATCAATCTGGGGCGTCTCTCCCGGAGCGGATCGATTTCTCGGCAGGATGTCTGCGGGAGATATACTGCTTTTCTACCTGGGTGAGAACCGGTACGAGTACGCTGCACGCGTGATTGGACGGGAAGTCAACGAGCCACTCGCAGCTCACCTCTGGACAGAATACAAAATCGGACTGCGAGAGAACAATGATGAACTGTGGCCCAACATTATCTATCTCGACGAGGTGCAGTCAGTCGACATCGACAGCCGAGAGGTACACCACGAACACGCCGGACACAGTCGGGGGCACCCACAGAATTTCATGCGGTTGACTGGAGAGGCTGTGCGAAGCATCGAATCAGCCTATGGATCAGTCAAAGGATTCGTTGACGAACACTCAGTAGATGTGTCTCCGACTGCAGCAGATATCGAAAAGCGGGAACTGGATGCACAGTTGGAGTCGCCACCAGAACTGACCGAATCACAGTCGTACTCGGAACAACGACGAAAGGAGCGTTCTGCGGTATTTGCCCGAGACGTGAAGTCTCTCTACGATAATCGGTGTGCAATCTGTGGGTCGTATCGGCTATCACCGAACGGTCTACCGGAGGTCGAAGCCGCACATATCTATCCGAAGAGTCACAAGGGAAAGGATGACGTTCGTAATGGACTCGCGTTGTGCAGACTACACCACTGGGCCCTCGACAAGGGTTGGTTGGCCATCAATGATCAGTTCCGAGTGTTGGTACAGAGCTGCGAGTCGGTACCGGGACACGAGGACTTCGAATCACTTGAGGGAAGACAAATCGACCTCCCCGAGGACGAAAACAAGCATCCTGCAAGACTGTATCTAAGAGAACATCGGGCACTTCACGGGTTCGGTGAATAGTCTTCACGACCCATCCGCGTCATTTTTAACGCCTCCCGGTGGTAGTACGCCCAATGACCGGCCCCTGGACCGAGTGGAATCACATCCTCAAGGTCGACCCAGATAAAGACCTCGTCGGCGACGAGACGTTCGAGGACGTCTGTCAGACCGGGACGGACGCCATCGAAATCGGCGGCACCCTCGACATCACCGCAGACAAGATGCAACGGGTCGTCGACGCCTGCGCCGAGTACGACGTACCGCTGTACCAAGAACCGTCGAACCCCGGGGTCGTCGTCGACGACGACGCCCTCGACGGCTACCTCATCCCGACGGTGTTCAACGCGAAGGACGCCTTCTGGATCACCGGCGCCCACAAGGAGTGGGTCCGCATCGAGAACGGGATGGACTGGGACCGCACGCACACCGAGGCGTACATCGTGCTCAACCCCGACGCCTCCGTCGCGCAACTCACCGACGCCAACTGCGACCTCGCGGTCGACGACGTGGCCTCCTACGCGGCCGTCGCCGAGCGGATGTTCGGTCAGGAGATAGTCTACATCGAGTACTCCGGCACGTTCGGCGACACGGAGAAGGTGCACGCCGCGTACGACGCCTTGGACGAGTCGACGCTGTTCTACGGCGGCGGCATCCACGACTACGAGTCGGCGTACGAGATGGGCAGCCACACCGACGTGGTCGTCGTCGGCGACCTCCTGCACGACGAGGGCGTCGACGCCGTTCGTGAGACGGTGGAGGGCGCGCGCGACGCGATGGCCGAACGCGCCGAAGCCGAGCGGTAACCGCGCCGCCGACCGGGGCCTCTGTCTTCTTCCTCCGCTCCCGTCCGAACGGACAGGAGCGGCCGCCGCGAGTTATCGGTCCCGTTCCGACGACCACGGGAGGCGCTCTATCAGGAGTAGTTCGAGAGCGATGAGAACGACGAGCACGACGGGAAGCGTCGCGAACACCCCGACGCCCGTGACGGCCGCGGCGAGGGTGACGCCGAGAAGTTCGACCAACCGGAGATAACACCACGCGACCGCGAGCGCGTAGGGAACCGTCGGAAGCAACCCGACGACCCCGACCGCGAGCAGCGTCAGGGGGTGGACAGGCGAAGACCGAGTGAATCGGAGCAGAGGCACATCTGATAGACATCTAATGTACGATTGCGGAGAAAAGTAAACGTGTCGCAAGAGTAGATGATCGAAGTTAGCCACTCGTCCGCATATATCGCCGAAGGTGTTCGGTGGCGGGGCGGCCGTCGTACATCATCGAAGATGTACGGATACGCGGTCATAGGAGCGGCGCTCGGGTCGAAACGACCGTTTTTAAGACCGGGCGGTCGGAATCACGCCACATGCAGAACCGAACGTACACGGCAGACGCCGACCCCGGCGACAGCGTCACCGTCGCGGGGTGGGTCCACGAGGTGCGCGACCTCGGCGGCATCGCCTTCCTCATCCTCCGCGATAAGAGCGGGAAGATTCAGATCAAACTGGAGAAAGACGAGATGGACGAGGACCTCGTCGAGACGGGCCTCGACGTCGCCCGCGAGAGCGTCATCGCCGTCGCGGGCGAGGTGAAAGAGGAACCGCGCGCGCCGACGGACGTCGAAATCGTCCCCGAGAGCATCGACGTGATGGCCGAGGCGGACACCCAACTCCCCCTCGACCCTTCCGGGAAGGTCGACGCCGAACTGTCGACCCGCCTCGACAACCGGACGCTCGACCTCCGGAAAGAAGAGGTCAAGGCGGTCTTCGAGATTCGCGCGGAGATCCTCCGCTCGGCCCGCGACGCCTTCCGCGAGCTTGGCGCAACGGAGATCAACACGCCGAAAATCGTCGCCACCGGCACCGAAGGCGGCACGGAGCTGTTCCCCATCACGTACTTCGGCAAGGAGGCGTTCATGAACCAGTCGCCGCAGTTGTTCAAGCAGTTGATGGTCGGCTCCGGTCTGGAGCGCGTCTTCGAGGTCGGTCCCATCTTCCGCGCCGAGGAGCACAACACGCCGCGGCACCTGAACGAGGCGACGTCCATCGACTTCGAGTCGGCCTTCTTCGACCACACCGAGGCGATGGACGCCTGCGAGCACGTCGTCAAATCAGCCTACGAGGGCGTCGCGGAGAACTGCGAGCGCGAACTCGAACTGCTCGGCCTCGCCGACGAGTTCGAGGCTCCCGACGGCGAGTTCCCGCGACTCACCTACGAGGAGGCCATCGAGCGCATCAACGCGACGGGCGAACTGGACGAGCAACTCGTCTGGGGCGACGACCTGCCCACCGAGGGCGAACGCGCTCTCGGCGACGACGTGGGCGAGCACTACTTCATCACCGACTGGCCCTCCGAGATCAAGCCGTTCTACATCAAGGACCACGACGACGACGAGCAGCTCTCCACCGGGTTCGACATGATGCACCCGCGCATGGAACTCGTCTCCGGCGGGCAGCGTGAGCACCGCTACGACCACCTCGTGGAGGGCTTCGAGCAGCAGGGGCTCGACCCCGACCAGTTCGAGTACTACACGAAGATGTTCAAATACGGCATGCCCCCGCACGCGGGGTGGGCTATCGGCGGCGAGCGCCTCGTCATGACGATGCTCGGCCTCGACAACATCCGGGAGGCCGTGTTGTTCCCGCGAGACAGACAACGTCTGAGTCCGTAGGACGAAGGCGTTTCTGCGAGTGGGAATGGGGAGCGGCTCTGCCGCGACCGAGTTCCCGCGTGACCGTCAGCGGCTGTCGCCGTAGGCAACGCCGCGAGGACGAACTTGCGGTTACGCTCCGTTTTCTTTCGCCGCTTCGTCTGCGAGTCGGTCTCCCGGCTCGCGGCGTTCACCGGTCCGGTGGAACCTTTGGAGTCTTCGCGCTTATCGACGGCGGGTATACGGTGTTTTGGGGCCTGTTCACACGCTAACTCGTGCCTCGCGAACCGAACGGCCGCATCACCTTTTGTCCGCACGTCCTAACCCTCGGGCAACATGGCCGAAACCGAGGTCGACCTCGTCGACGAAATCCTCGAGACGGCGACCGAGCGCGGAGAATTCCTCGTCACCACCGAACTCGTGACGCTCATCGAGCGACACGACCCGGCGGTCATCGAGTCCAACGAGTTCGGCGTGAGCGAAGACCGACTCATCTCGTACGTGGAGGCCCTCCGGTCGGGCGCCGAGTTGCTCTCGGTGGAGGACGTCAAGGATGCGCTGGCCGAGGAGACGGTGCACAGCGACACCTGGGTCGGCGAGGAGAAACTCTACGTCACCGGCGAGAACCACGTGAGCGTCTACCCCCGCGACTGGCACGAGGCGCTCGCGGGCGAGGACGACGTGGTTCGGTTCGTCGAGTACATCGTCGCCGCCGTCGACGACTCCCAGGAGGCCTTCCCGGGCGGCGGTCAGGGCGCCGGAATCCCCGAAGAGACGCTCATCAACGTCGTGACCACCCTCGGTCCGCTCACCTGGGAGGAGGCCAAACGGGAGATCGAACGCCTCCGTGACGAGGACGTGTTCTCCGAGAAGGCTGACCAGCACCCCGAGGCCCGCGTCGCCCTCGACGGCGTCGACCACAACTGAGCGAGTCTCGCGGCCCCGTACCCGGGTCCGGGGCATCCTGACCCGGCGTCCACCGGCGCCGCGAACCCCGCCGCCCGAAACCGCACCGGACATAACGCTCGCCCTCCACCTCCGGGTATGACCGACGAGGCGACGGCGTTCGTCCCCGGGCACGTTACGGGCTTCTTCAGCGCCCACCCGCACGAGAACCCCGCGAGGGCCGGGTCCCGCGGGGCGGGCGTCGCCCTCTCGCACGGCGTGCGCGTGACGGTTCGGCGGCCCGACGAGGGCAGGGAAACGACGGACGGACCGCCCCGAACGACCCTGAACGGCGAGTCCGTCCCGATGCCGCCCGTCGACGGCGTCCGGAAGCGACTCGGCGTCCCCGACGCCGCCGTCGAGGCCGAGACTCCCCTTCCGCTCGGGTCGGGTTTCGGCGTCAGCGGCGCGGTGGCGCTCGGAACCGCCTACGCCGCGAACGCCGTCTTCGGGCGTCGACTGTCGGAGAACGGACTCGTCTCGGCCGCCCACTGCGCCGAAGTCGAGGCGGGGACCGGACTCGGCGATGTGGTCGGACAGGCCCGCGGCGGGCTACCGATTCGACTCGAACCCGGCGCTCCCGAACACGGCGCGATGGACGGCGTTCCCGCCCGTCCCCGCGTGGAGTATCTGACGTTCGGCGAGGTGTCGACCGAAGCGGTACTCTCCGGCGACACGAGGTCGCTGACGAGGGCGGGCGAGCGTTCGCTCGCGGACCTCCGGGACCGACCGACGCCCGCCCGTCTCGTCGCCCTCTCGCGTCGGTTCGCCCGCGAGGCCGAACTGACCACCGACCGCGTCGAGTCGGCCGTCGCGGACGTCCGCGCCGCCGGCGGCGACGCGGCGATGGCGATGCTCGGCGACACCGTGTTCGCGTTCGGGACGGCGCTGTCGGACGCGGGCTACGACCCCGCCGTCTGCGAGGTGCATCCGACCGGGTCGGGCCTCGTCTCGGAGTAGCCGGGTCGTTCGACCCGCTCCCTCCACCGTCTGTTATCTTGCCGTCTACCGTCCCCTGTCCGCCGTCCCGTATCGCCCCGTTTTTCTCCCACTGCGACTCATCTCCGCGCATGAGCGACGTCGACATCCCGGAGAGCCACCCGCGCTACCTCTCGCTTCTCACCCGGCACCGCATCGAGGAGGGCGTGGAGAAGGGAATCACCTCGAAGCAGGGACTCATCGCGGAGGGACGAGGGGAGGCGTTCGACTACCTCCTCGGCGAGGAGACCATCCCCTCCGCGGACGCCGCCGAACGGACCGCCGCCGCGCAGTTGCTCCTCGCGGAGCGTCCCGTCCTCTCCGTCAACGGCAACGTCGCCGCTCTCGTCCCCGGCGAGATGGTCGAACTCGCGGCCGCCGTGGGAGCGGACTTGGAGGTGAACCTGTTCAACCGAACCGAGGAGCGAATCCGCGCCATCACCGACCACCTGCGCGACCACGGCGCCGAGGGGGTGAAGGGGCTGACCGCCGACGGTCGGATTCCCGGCTTGGACCACGAACGCGCGAAGGTCGACGCCGACGGCATCGGCGCCGCCGACGTGGTTCTCGTCCCCCTCGAAGACGGCGACAGGGCCGAGGCGCTGGCGGCGATGGGGAAGACCGAGATAGTCGTCGACCTCAACCCGATGTCTCGCTCCGCACAATCCGCGGCGGTTCCGATCATCGACAACATCCTCCGTGCGGTCCCAAACGTCACCGAACACGCCCGCGACCTCTCGGAGTCGGGGGCCTCCCGCGAGGAACTGGAGCGCATCGTCGCGGAGTTCGACCGCGAGGCGGCGTTGCGCGAGGCCGAAGCGGCGATTCGCGGCGGCGACCTGGATTAATCGAAGCCGCTGACCAGCACCGCCAACCACTGCGCCGAATCGCGCCGTCGCCGAACCTCCACCGACTCGACCCACTTCACCCACTGAAAACCGCGCCGGTCCGGCGCGACGAGTCGGCACGGGAAGCCGTGCCCGTGCGTCAGTCGTTCCCCGCCGACGCGCGTGGCGAGGAGCATCCCGCGCGCCTCCTCGAGTGGAAACGACCACCGGTAGCCCGTGACCGACCGGACGGTCACCCACCGCGCCTCGTCGGCGACGCCCGCGGCGTCGAGGACGGTCCCGAGTTCGACGCCGCGCCAGTCGCGTTCGGCGTACCACCCGCTGGTACAGTCGAGGAGCGCCGTCCGCTCCGTCACGGGCGAGAGGTCGGCCGCGGAGAGCGATAGGGGAGCGTCGACCAGTCCGCCGACGCGGAGTCGCCACGCCGGTTCGTCTATCGGGTCGGGGTCGTCCGCGACCCAACTGGTCACCGGGAAGGAGGCGTTTCCGCTCCCGACGTTGCCCTCCGGAGCCAGTCCGTCGTTCTCGACGGGTTTCGACCCGGTGAACCGCCGCACTCGGCCGCCGGTGTCGAGAGCGGCGTTCAGGAGTTCCTGCGCGCGCAGGAGGAGGGCGTCGCCGACGAGGAGCGTCCCGAATTTGAGGGCCGTTCGCCGACCCTCGAAGTCGGCGCGGGAGGGCGTTCGGAACCGGGTGTACAGGTGCGCGAGGACGAGGGGGACGAGGGCGAGTCCGAGTCCGACGTGGAGGTTCAGGAGGTTCCAGTAGCCCAGCACCGAGGCGTTGCCGCCGAGCACCCAGAGCGACCCCGTGGCGAGGGCCGCGACGGCGACGGCGGCGACGAGCACCGAGAGTCCGGTCGTTCGCGTCCACAGGCGCGAGTCGGTGACGCGTCGCCGGACGCGACGGAACTTGTAGAACAGGAGGGAGACGAGCGTCAGGCCGACGACGGTGTGAAGCGCGAAGAGGGGCCAGTGGGACGGCGCGCCAGCGCCGAAACTGAGGACGCCGCTGGCCGCCTCGAACAGCACGCACGTCAGGATGGACCAGTCCACGAGTCGCGGCGGCGGTTCCACCGCCGCGAGGAGGCGGCGGAGGCGAGCGAGACGACCCGTGCTCCCGTCACTCATGGCGGTGCTAAGGAGCCGGTGAGAAAGAAGGCGTCGCCGGAATGTAGGAGGTCTGCGGATGTACCACGAGGCGAGCGAATGCGAGCCTCGTGGCAGATTTTTGGTCCAGCTTTTTGCAACGAGTGGTCGCGCAAAGCGCGACCCGAGTCAGTAAAAAGCTGGTTAGTCGTCAGCGGGCGCCGCGTCGCCGCGGAACGACTCGGGAAGGTCGGCCGTCAGTCGGTCCCGGTCGTGAGACTCGAAGAAGTCGATGTCCGGGCCGGTGGCGACGATTCGCGAGGGGTTCACGTCGCCGTGGCTCTCGTAGTAGTGGCGCTTGATGTGGTCGAGATTTATCGTCTCCTCGACGCCCGGCAGTTGCGCGAGTTCCTTCGCGTAGTCCCAGAGGTTCGGGTACTCGTGAATCGCCCGTCTGTTACACTTGAAATGAGTGTGATAGACGTGGTCGAATCTGACCAAGGTGACGAACATGGCGATGTCGGCCTCGGTGAGCACGTCACCCGCAAGGAAGCGGTTGTCCTCAAGTACCGACTCCCAGCGGTCGAGGGCGTCGAACAGGTCGTCCACCGCCTCCTCGTAGGCGTCCTGCGATTTTGCGAACCCCGCGCGGTAGACGCCGTTGTTGATGGGGTCGTAGATGTCGTCTAGAATCTCTTCGACCTCCTCGCGGTGGCCCTCGGGCCACAGGTCCACGTCGCGTTTCGCGTGGTCGTCGAACTCGGTGTTCAGCATCCGCATTATCTCGCGGGACTCGTTGTTGACGATGGTCTCTTTTTCCGTGTCCCAGAGGACCGGCACCGTGACGCGGCCCGTGAAGTCCTCGTCCGCGCGGACGTAGATATCGCGCAGGTACTCCTCGCCGTGGAGGGGGTCGGGGTACTCCTCGGAGAACTCCCAGCCGTCGTCGATGCGGACGGGTTCGACGACGGAGAGGGAGATGGCGTCTTCTAACCCCTTCAGGCGACGCGTCATCGCCGCCCGATGCGCCCACGGACACGCCCGCGAGATGTAGAGGTGATAGCGACCCGACTCGGCGGGGAACTCGGCGTCATCCTCGTCTCGAACCCAGTTCCGGAAGGACGTCTCCTGTCTGTCGAACTCGCCGTCCTCGTTCGTGCTCTCGTAGGCGCCGGTGCGCCACTCGCCGTCGACGAGCATGTTCACCGTCGACCACCGCCGTTGAGAGACTGTCGCGTCATGGACGCTCGTTGGAACCGGACGGGCTAAACGGTTCGGCGCTCGGGCGCCGTCCGTACAAGGACACGGACGCCGACGGCGAGTCGAGCGAACGCGGCGGACGCGCCGTCACCCCGTCTCGGACGCCGTCGAGGCGTCCCGCAGTTCGATGTCTCGTTGTGCGGAAACGTGACCGCGAATCGACAGCGTCACCGGCCCCGCCTCGTACCCGGTGTGAGCGGTGTCTATCTCCAGCGACGCCGTCACGTCGTCGTTCGCGGCGACGGTCCGTTCGACCACGTGCGACTCGTCGTCGTCGGCTATCAGCGCCGTCGGCCAGTAGACGGCCGCGAGGAAGCGCCCGTCCGTATCCGAAACGTTCGTCGCCGTCAGCGACAGAGACAGCGTCTCCCCCTGCGACACCGCCTCCGGAACGGTGAGGCTCTCGAGGTCGAATCGCGGCGACGGCGCCGCGAGTCGGTCCCGCATCCGAGCCGAGAGCGGCCACTCCGTGCCGTCGCCCTCGAATCGGATTCGCGGGTCGGTCGCCGACAGGGGTGCGGGGACCGCGAACGCCAGATACGACTCGTCGCCGCTCCCGAAGGCGCGGCCGAGGGGGGCGCCCGTCCGCCCCGCGACGGAGAAGTTGATGGCACCGACGGTGTGGGGGAGTCCGGGGTCCCACGAGTCGTCGTCGGCCAGAAACGCGAACGACGACGGCGAGAGGTCGCGGTCGGTTCGGACCGACGCGACGACGTACTGTTCCCCCTCGGCCGCGAGGACGCCGCCGGAGCCCATCACCGACTCGTACCTGACGGCCTTCCTGACGACGACGTCCTCGACGACGACGACGCCTCCCGGCGGTGGTTCGGCCGTCTCGCTCGTCCGTTCGTCGGTTCCGGTGCCCGTCGGTTCGTCGGTTTCCGTTCCCGTTCGGCCGTCGGGTTCGCTCGTCCCTCGAACGGACTCGTCGGCCTCCGTCTCGTTCCCCTCGTCGCCGGGCCGTGACCCTCCGGAGAGACAGCCCGCGGCGCCGGAGACGCAGAGTCCGCAGAGTCCGAGCAGCCGTCGTCGGTTCATCGTCGGCCGTTCGTCGCTCCGCGATAAGTGCTTTCAGTACGCTCAAAGAGCCGTTTTATCCTCCCGCCCACCGGCGCGCGGTTCGACCACCGCTCTTCCTCTCGTCGATACGGGAGATTGTCCGCCGAACCGACGCCCACCCGAACAGTTTAGTACCAAGTGGTAACACTAGGTGGTATGTCCGAATTCAGCGGATTCGCGGACGTGAGCGAAGCACAGGTTACCCGAGCTATCGCGTCGGATTGGACCGAGGAGTTCATGGACCGCATCGACACCGAGGTCATCGTCGTCGGCGGCGGTCCCTCGGGGCTGATGGCGGCGAAGGAACTCGCCAAACGCGACGTCGACGTGGCCATCGTCGAGAAGAACAACTACCTCGGAGGCGGGTTCTGGCTGGGCGGCTTCCTGATGAACAAGGTGACCGTCCGCGACCCCGCTCAGTCGGTGCTGGACGAACTCGGCGTCCCCTACGAGGAGGCAGAGGAGGCCCCCGGCCTCTACGTCGCCGACGGGCCGCACGCCTGCTCGGCGCTCATCGAGGCGGCCTGCGACGCGGGCGCGAACGTCCAGAACATGACCGAGTTCACCGACGTGGTCGTCCGCGAGGACCACCGCGTCGGCGGCGTCGTCCTCAACTGGACGCCCGTCCACGCCCTCCCCCGGGAACTCACCTGCGTCGACCCCGTCGCCGTCGAGTCCGACCTCGTCCTCGACGCCACCGGCCACGACGCCGTCGTCATCTCGAAACTGACCGAACGCGGCGTCCTCGACGCCCCCGGCATCGAACACGCGAAGGAGCACAACACCGGGATGGACCAAACCGAGGAAGGCGAGTACGGCGCCCCCGGGCACGACTCGCCCGGCCACGACTCCATGTGGGTCGGCGAATCGGAGGACGCGGTGGTCGAGAACACGGGCCTCGTCCACCCCGGCGTCGTCGCCTCCGGGATGGCCGTCGCCACCGTCAACGGCCTGCCGCGCATGGGACCGACGTTCGGCGCGATGCTCATCTCCGGAAAGCGCGCCGCCCAGTCCATCATGGACGAACTGGGCCGCGACGGCCCGGAGATAGAGTTCTCGCCGGCGGCGCCCGCTGACGACTGAACGGCGTCCGGTACCGTCGGACGGCCCGACGCCACGTTCCCGCAGTCGGGGGTTAGCTGACCGCGATTCCTCCCTTCATACCCAGCGATAGGTGCGGTTCGCAGTGGTACAACGCGACGCCCGCCTCGTCCATCGTCTTCCGGTAGGTGACGCTCGACCCGGCCTTCGGTTCGCCCGAACTGAACTCGTAGTCGGACTTCCCGAGTTGTTCGTCCGGTTCGGCATCTACGTTGTGTGCATCCCCCTCGCCCGTCCACGAGAAGGTCACTTCCGTCCCCGCCGAGACGACGATTGCCGGCGGATCGTACGCGAAGTCACCCCGATTTCCCTCCGTACCGACGTGGACGGTGACCGTCTCGCGGTCGGTCCAGTCGAGCAACTCGCCGTCGTAGTTGTCCGCCGCGCCCCCGACGTTCGTCTCGGTCAACCACTCGTCGATTAGCGGGTAGTCGCTCCCGGCGACCGTTCGCTCGCCACCGCCCCCTCCAGTACACCCGGCCAGCCCCACTGTCGTCGCGACGCCGACCATGCGGAGGAGCGTCCGACGCGTCGTGTTGGACATCGAGTAGTAACTACGGGGCGAACGCGGATATTGTTACTGGTTAACACAGAGCACGCTACGCTCCGGGTCGCGTCGGGTCGCTACCGCCGCACCCGCCCGCCGGCCACCCGAGCGAACCCGAGCGCCCGCGTCTCCCGGTGAACGTCCTCGCACTGATTCTCCAGTTCGCGGTGCGCCGCCACGAGGCGCGAATCGAGGATATCGGTCGGCGACCCCGTCATACTCCGCGTCCCCGGCGGCGACGACGCGCGGACGACGCCCCTGAAAATCGCGTTGAGCGGCGTGAACGGCGTCCGCGTCGTCCGAGCCAAGTCGGCGAGGGCGAATCTCCCGCCGGGGCCGACGAGTTCGGCCCACGTTTGAACCGCGGCGGCGGGGTCGGCGAGCATCCCCGAGACGAACGTGGCGAGAACGGCGTCGGCGTCGCCGACGGGTGGGCGGGTGGCGTCGCCGCGGACGACGTGAACGTTCTCCCAGCCTTCCCGTCGGATTCGCTCCCGGGCGACGGCGAGGACGCCCGGCGTGAAGTCGACGCCGACGACGGTTCCCTCGGGACCGACCCGCTCTCGGAGGTAGGGGAAGTTCGCACCCGTCCCGCAGCCCATCTCCACGACGATATCGCCGGGCGCCGGGTCGAGGGCGTCGGCGACGGCGCGTCGGAGGCCCCGGACGCCCGGCGTCCGGCGGGCGATGTCGTCGTACAGCGCCGCGTAGCGCGTGTAGAACTCCTGCGTGGTGGTGACGCCGTCCGCCATCTTAGTCGGCGAGGAGACCCCGGACCGCGCGGGCGACCGCGGGCGCGTCCGGGCCGAGGACGTAGGTGATGGCCTCGATACCGTACGCGCCGGTCTGGTACACCACGAACGTGTCCGAGAGGTCCGCCCGACCGGACAGGGCGGCGGTGATGGGGTCCTCCGGCGCGTCGGGGTCGAACTCGACGGCGTCGTGGCCGGCGGCTTCGAGCGAGGAGACGACGTCCGGGTCGTACCGGATGTTGACCGCGGCCCGCACGTCCCGGCCCGCCTCACGCGCCGAGAGCAGGACGCTCGCGACGTGTTCGCTCACGCCGAATTCGGGGTCGCCGGGCACCGTCGCCTGTCCCTTCACGTCGAAGATGCGCCCGGGGATGCCCGCCACGTCGTCGATGCCGTCGGCGTCCGGCAGGCACTCCACGAGGTTCGAGCCGACGTTCGGAATGAGGCCGGCGAATCCGCTGGCGTTCGTCAGCGTCCGCAGGCCGCGGCGGACCGACGACCGGACGCGCTCCGCTGTCCGGAGCGTGCTGTCGGGGTCGTGGACGCTCAAGGCGCCGTCGTACTCCGCAAGCGCCGGCATCGCCTCCTCGTGAAGCGTCGCCAAGAGGTCACCCTCCTCCAAGCGTCGGACCAGTACCTCGGCCTCCACGAGCGCCTGCACGGGCGTCATATCGCCCGTCGAGAGCCCCTCGGCGATGCGCTCGACGAGTTCTTCGACCCGTTCGTCCTCCAAGAAAACCTCGTTGCGGCTCACCTCGCCGTGGGCGTACTTCGAGACGGCCGACTGGCTGATGCCGAGGGCCTCGGCGACCTCTCGCTGGGTGAACCCCCGGTCGCGGAGTTCCTCGGCGAGCATCGACCGGAACGTGGGGAGGAACGCGTCGACGACTATCTCCTCGATGAACCGCATCAGCTCTCCCCCGTCCCGCCCGCACCGTCGGCGTCAGCGTCAGTCTCTGTGCCCGCCTCCGTTTCTGCATCCGCGTCCGCTTCGGCCTCGGCGCGCGCCGCGGCGAACTCGGGGTCGGAGCCGATGCGGGAGGCCTGCGGTCCCTCCTGGTTCTGGTACTTCGACCCGCGTTCGACGCCGTACGGGCGCTCGGCGGGGTTCTTCATCTCGGTGAACACGAGTTGGGAGACGCGCATCCCCGGCGAGAGGGCGACGGGGGCGGTGCCGAGGTTCGACAGTTCGAGCGTGATCTGTCCGTGGTACCCCGGATCGACAATTCCTGCTGTTGCGTGAATGACGATGGCGAGGCGGCCGAGCGACGACCGTCCCTCGACGGTGGCGAGGAGGTCCGGCGGAATCTCGACGCGCTCTTTGGTCGTCCCGAGGACGAAGTCGCCGGGGTGCAGGATGAACTCCTCGCCCTCCGCGACGTGCGTCTCTCGGACGTACTTCGACACCTCGTTCTCCCGGTTCGGGTGGATACAGGAGATGTTCGTCCGCTGGAACTCCAGGAACTCCTCGCCCAGTCTGAGGTCGACGCTCGCCGGCTGTACCTGCATGTCCACGTCGTCAAGCGGATCGACAACGAGGTCCCCCTCCCCCAGACGGTCGAGGATGTCCACGTCGGACAGTATCATATCGACAGAGGTGCATCGGGGCGATGTAAAGGACTCGTCTCGGAGTCGCCTATCGACCGGCCGCGGGTAACGACAGTGCCCGCATCCGACCGGTCGGGCATAAGACCTTCCGGGAAGCCGAGAGTAGTGGGAAACGTGAAGTCGTTCTCATCGCTCTCCTCTGAGTCGTCGATGGACCGCTCTCGAGTCGGCTGGTGGGCGTACGTCCTGGCGCTCGGCGTCGTCCTCGGGTTCGTCGTCTACTCGTTCGTCGGGACGTTCGTGCTCGGCGTCTTCGCCTACTACGCGGCGCGGCCACTGTACGGCCGTATCAGTCGAGTAACCGACTCGGACGGGGTTGCCGCGGGGGCGACGGTACTCGGGTTCGTGTTGCCCGTCGTCCTGTTGCTGCTGTACACGGGCGTCCACGTCGCGACGAGTCTCCAGACTTCCCTCGGTAGCCTCCCCGAGCCGATTCGGATGCTCATCCAGCGGTTCACCGGCATCCAGTCGCTCTCGGGCGCGCAGTGGCAGTCGCTCTCGAACCTCGTCTCGAACCCGCCGCGGTCGTTCAGCATGGACCAGCAGACCGTCCAGACGATACTCCAGCAGGGCACCGCCGTCCTCGGAACGGCGGTGAACGTGCTCTTGCACCTCGTCCTCGCGCTGGCGATGGCGTTCTATCTGCTCCGCGACGACGACCGCATCGTCGGCTGGTTCCACGACAACGTCGCGAGCAAGGAGTCGACCACCGGACAGTACATGGCCGCCGTCGACACCGACTTGGAGTCGCTGTACTTCGGCAACGTCCTGTTCGTCGTGGTGATGGCGGTCATCGCCGCGACGGTCTACTCCGGGACGAACATGCTGGCGCCGCAGGGCCTCTCCATCCCGATTCCGCTCGTCCTCGCGGTGCTGACCGGCGTGTCGAGTCTCATCCCGCTGGTGGTGAGCAAGGTGGTGTACATCCCGATAGCAGGATACCTCGCCCTCTCGTCGATACAGACGCCCGGCAACCAACTCGCGTTCGTGGGCGGCTTCCTCGCGGTCTGTCTCGTGGTGTTGGACCTCGCGCCGCAGGGCATCATCCAGCCCTACATCACGGGCCGAAAGCTCCACCCGGGGCTCCTGCTGTTCGCCTACATTCTCGGCCCCATCGTCTGGGGTTGGTACGGGTTCTTCCTGCTCCCCCTGATCGTCGTCCTCGTCATCGAGGTGGTGCGAGTGACCTTCACCGACCTCGTTCACGGCGACACGCTGACGCCGCACGTCGACGCCGCCCGGTCGCTCGGCACGACCGAACCGGCGGCGTTCTCCGAGGAAGAGGACGCCGGCGACTCGACCGCCGGCGACGACGAATCCGCTGCCGACGAGGACGACGGGCCGTCGGACGGCGGACGCGGGTCGAACTCCCCCGGCGACGCCTGAGAACGACTCGGCACTGCTTTACCGCCGGGGCGGCGACTGCGCCCCATGAAACAGGCCATCGTCGCCCGGGCGGACCTCGGCATGGGCCGCGGCAAACTTGCCGCGCAGGTCGCCCACGCCAGTCTCTCGGCGTACGAGGACACCGACCGAAAGGCGCGGACGGAGTGGAAGGGTTCCGGACAGAAGAAGGTCGTCCTGAAGGCGAACGGCGAGGACGAACTGTTCCGTCTCGCGGACGACGCCGAGCGTCAGGGGCTCCCGCACGCCATCATCCGGGACGCGGGGCACACCCAGTTGGAGCCGGGGACCGTAACCTGCCTCGCCGTGGGGCCGGGTCGGGACGAGTTGGTCGACAAGGTGACCGGCGACCTCTCGCTGTACTGAGTTCTCCCGACGGAAACCGCCGAACAACCACATCTCGCGGCGAGGAATAGCCGAACAACTTACAACGCGCCACTGCCGATACCCCGGCGATGAGGGACTTCGCGGCGTCCGACTCGGATCAACGACTTCTCCAGATACTGGAGAACGTCAACGACGTCATCACGGTCCGAGACGCCGAGACCGGCGAGACGCTGGCGGTCAGTGGCGCCGTCGAGGAGGTGTACGGCTACACTCCCGAGGAGTTCCGCGACCTCCCCATCGAGGCGTACAGCGCCGGGCCGCCGGAGTACACCGAAGAGCGCGCACAGGAGTTGATAGCCGAGGCGCGACGAACGGGGGAGAGCACCTTCGAGTGGAAGGCCAAGCGGGCCGACGGCACCGAGTTCTGGGTCGACATCGACATCTCGAAGACCGACCTCGGCGACCGGACGGTGCTCGTGAACGTCATCCGCGACGTGACCGACCGCAAGGAGCACGAACTCGAACTCGAGCGGTACGAGCGGCTCGTCTCGCTCATCTCCGACCCGGTGTTTACGTTCGACGAGCGGGACCGGATCGACTACGTCAACGAGGCGACGCTGAATCTGACCGGCTACTCGCGGGAAGAACTAATCGGCGCGCACCCGGCCAAACTGACGCTCAGTTCCTCGACGTCGCGCGAACATCTCGAAGCCATCCACGGGCTCCAAGAGTCCGAGGAGGACTCGGTGCGTCTAGAAGGAACCGTCACCCGCGCGGACGGGAGCGAGCGGACCATCGAGTCGCACATGGCGCTGTTGCCGCCGCGGAACGGCGAGTCGTTCGGCGGGGCGGTCGGCGTCGCCCGCGACATCACTCGCCGGAAGCGCCGCGAGGAGAAACTCGAGCGGTTCGCCAGCGTGCTCAGCCACGACCTTCGGAACCCGCTGAGCGCCGCGATGGCGCAGTTGACGCTCCTTCGGGAGGTGGAGGGCTGCGACAACGAGTACGTCGACACGCTGGAGGACCTGACCGACCGGATGGCCGAGATAATCGACGACGTGCTGACGCTGGCCCGCGAGGGACGGTACGTCAGCGACCCCGAGACGTTCCCGCTCACGGNGATGTGTATAAGAGACAGCCGTCGAGGCCCCCGCGGCCACTCTCGTCGTCGGCGACGACCTAGGGGTCGTCGAGGGCGACAGACAGCGCGTCCGTCGCCTCCTGGAGAACCTCTTCGACAACGCGGTCCGCCACGGCGGGGAACGCGTCACCGTCACGGTCGACCGCCTCTCCGACGGGTTCTCAGTCGAAGACGACGGGCCGGGCATCCCCGCGGAGGAGCGCGACGACGTGTTCGAGTACGGCTACTCGACGGCGGACGACGGCACGGGTTTCGGGCTCAACATCGTCGCCGAGATAGCCGACGCCCACGACTGGGACGTCGCGGTCTCGGAGGGCGACGGCGGCGCCCGCTTCGAGGTCACGGGCGTCTCCGACTGACGAGGCGGGAACGGGAAGCCCGCCGCGAGGAACCCGAGACCGGAGGGACCTTACCCGCCCGAGCGAAACGCCGAGCAACCGGAGACACAGATGCGCGAGGCTCACTCACTCGAACGGCGCGTCGGAATCGATTACTACGCGAGCGACGCCGAGGGCACGGGCGGCCGCCTCCGCGTCGACCCCGAGGACTTCCGCGTCCGCGAGGTGGAGGCGATGGACCCCGTCGACGTCGACGCCGACCCCGGCGACTACCCGCACCTCCTCCTGCGCGCGACGCTCCGCGAGTGGGACACGAACGACTTCGCGCGCCGCCTCTCGGACGCGATGGGAATCAGCCGCGAACGCGTCTCGTGGGCGGGGACGAAGGACAAATACGCCGTCACGACGCAGTTGTTCTCCGTCCGCGACGTCGACCCCGAGAGGATTCCCGACGTACGCGACGCCGACGTGGCGGTTCTCGGGCGAATCGGGCGCGACCTGGGGTTCGGCGACCTGGCGGGCAACGACTTCGAGGTGCGCGTCCGCGACGCCGACGCCCCCGAAAACGCCGCCGCGGTCACGGCGGAGTTGGCGGCGTTCCTCGCGGGCGAAAACGGCTCGGAGGGTGACGATGCGGGCGGCGACGGCGGCGAACCGACCGACGGCCAGACGGCCGCCGTCGCCGTCCCCAACTACTTCGGCCACCAGCGATTCGGCAGTCGCCGGCCCGTCACGCACGTCGTGGGCCTGCACGTCGCCCGCGAGGAGTGGCGCGAGGCCGTCCTCGCCTACGTCGGCAACCCCGCCGAGGCCGAACCCGAGGGGACGCGCGAGGCCCGGCAGTTCGTCGACAGGGAGGCCGACTCGGACCGTCCCGACTGGGGGGCCTGCCTCGACGCGATGCCGCACCGCCTGCGCTACGAGCGGTCGATGCTCCACCGCCTCGCCGAGGACGGGGACGAGACCGACGAGGAGTGGCGGCACGCCCTCGAAGCCGTCCCGCGGAACCTCCAGCGTCTGTTCGTCAACGCCGCGCAGTCGTACGCGTTCAACCGCATCATCTCGGAGCGACTCGACCGGGGACTGCCGCTGACCGAACCCGTCGAGGGCGACGTGGTCTGTTTCTCGGACCGCGACGTTCCGGACCGACTCTACCGCGCGGACCCCGATAGAACCCAAGTGGCGACGGGCCGCCGCGTCGACGTGATGGCCCGCCACTGCGAACGCGGCCGGGCGTTCGTCACCGCGCCCCTCGTGGGGACGGAGACGGAGTTGGCCGAGGGCGAACCCGGCGATGTGGAACGGGCGGTCCTCGACGAGTTGGACCTCGAACCCGCCGACTTCGACCTGCCCGGCGAGTTCGACTCCTCGGGGACGCGCCGCGCGGTTCTCCTGCGGACGGACGCGGAGACGACGGTGGACGAGGCGGGAGACGCCTACGAACTCGCCTTCTCGCTCCCCTCGGGGTCGTACGCGACGGTGCTGCTGCGGGAGTATCTGAAGGCGACGCCGATGGACCTCTGAGCGTCCTCTGGAAAGGCTAAGGGGGTTGCCACCATAGATAGCACATGACTCCCGGTGTCGAAACAGTCGAGTTCGTGGCCCGGTCGGCCCACCGGGTCGGCGTTCTCGAAGCGTTGAGCGACGGACCGACCACCCGTGGTCGACTCGGCGAGGCGACCGGCGCCTCCTCTCCGACCATGGGGCGCGTTCTCGCCGATTTCCAGGACCGCCAGTGGGTCGTGCGAGAGGGTGCCACCTACGCGCTGACACCGCTCGGCGACTTCGTCGCAGACCGCTTTCTCGACTTGCGAGACGCGATGGAAATCGAGGCGAAACTCCGCGACATCTGGCGGTGGCTTCCGCACGAGATGCCGGGCTTCAGCGTCGAACTGTTCGCCGACGCCGTCGTCTCGTACCCCGGACCGGCCTACCCCTACGAACCCGTCGAACGACTCAGCCACCTCATCGAATCGACCACGAGGATGCGCGGGTTCGACAGCATCGTCTACAAATCGAGCAACCTCGAAACGGCCTGCGGGGCGATCCTCGACGGCATGGCGTTCGAGTACGTCTTCGCACCCGAGGCCCTCCAGGGAACGTTCGCCTGGAATCCCGAACGGATGCGCGCGGTCGCCGCGTGTGACAACGCCGCGCTCTTCGTTCACGACCACCTGCCCGGCGGCGACCGGTGCGGTCTCGGCATCGTCGACGACCGGGCCGGCATCTGCTGTCACGACCCCGAGACCGGCGCACTGGTGGCCGTCGTCGATACCGATGCCCCCGCGGCTCGAGAGTGGGCGCTCTCGACCTTCGAGCGTGTCAAGACGGAGGCGACGCCGGTCGACCCCACGACCGAGTCGTCTCCGGCCACGTAGTCGCGGAGCTTTCACGACGTGAAAGCTTGCACGCGGCATCATCACGGTCTCGGAGCGCCTCCGTTCGGGCGAGGAACGACCCCATGACAGAGCACTACGATACCGTCGTCGTCGGCGGTGGCCAGGCCGGCCTCGCGACCGGGTACTACCTGCGGCAGCACGACCGCGACTTCGTCGTCCTCGACGCCGGCGGGCGCGTCGGCGACCCGTGGCGGAACCGATGGGACTCGCTCCGCGTGTTCACCCCCGCCCGCTACACCGGTCTGCCGGGGATGGGCTTCCCGACGTCGCCGTACTACTTCCCCACGAAAGACGAGGTGGCGGATTACCTCGAAGCGTACGCCGACCGGTTCGACCTCCCCGTCGAACTGGGCGTTCGCGTCAGGGCCCTCGAGCGAACCGACGACGGCTACCGGATCACCGCCGACGACCGCCGAATCGAGGCCAGGAACGTCGTCGTGGCGATGGCGAGCTATCAGGTTCCCGTCGTGCCCGACTTCGCCGCCGACCTCGCCGACGACGTCGTCCAGTTGCACTCGACCGACTACCGCAACCCCGGCCAACTCCGAGACGGCGGCGTGCTCGTCGTCGGGGCGGGAAACTCGGGGGCGGAGATCGCCCTCGAGGTCGCCGAGCACCACGAGACGTGGTTGTCGGGACGAGACGTCGGTCACGTGCCGTTCCACGTCGACTCGCGGTTCGGGAGGCACCTCGGCGTTCCGTTCGTGCTCCGCGTTCTCTACCACCGGGTCCTGACCACGGGGACGCCCGTCGGGCGACGGGTGCGGCCGAAGGTGCTCGGTCGGGGCGGTCCCGTGGTTCGGACCAAGCCCGCGGACCTGTCCTCGGCGGGAGTCGAACGGGTCGCTCGGACGACCGGAGTCCGGGACGGTCTCCCCATCGTCGGAGACGACCGGACGCTCGACGTCGCGAACGTCGTCTGGTGTACGGGCTTTCGACCGGACTTCTCGTGGATCGACCTCCCGATATTCGACGGGCAGGACGCGCCCGCGGAACCCGTCCACGTTCGCGGCGTCGTCCCCGACGCCCCCGGTCTATACTTCGTCGGCCTCCTTTTCCTGTACGCGCTGACCTCCTCGCTGTTCACCGGCGTCGGCCGCGACGCGCGATACGTCGTGAAGCAACTCACGGCACGCGACGAGAGAGGGGGAGGACAGACCGAGGCCAGCGTCACAGCGTCGCGGGAGGCGGACAGTTCCGGAGTGAAACAGGGATAGCCCGTCCGAGACCGCCTCACGGGCCTCTCGATCCGCGGTCCGGACGCGAATCCGGGCGGACGGTGACCGCCGAGAACAATCGCGTTTTTATGCGGTCGCCCGCTTTCACACCTATGGACTGCGGGCGGTGCGGCACGCCGTTAGAGAAGCCGGGAGACTACTGTCTGACGTGCAACACCGCCAACTGCGACACCGTCGTCGCCGTGTTGGAACGCGACCGGGCGACGCTGACGATGCTGGACGAAGAGGAGGTGGTCGCGACGACGACGGTGACGACCATCCCCGAGGAGGAGGGGGAAGCGAAGGTGGTCGAACTGCGGAACTTCGCGGGCCTCGTGGCCGACGAGATACGCCGCAAGCGCCCCGAGGAGGTGTACGCCGCGGGCGACCGGGACGTGCTCCGGGAGGCGCGCGCGCAGTTGCACCACGAGTTCTACCGCGTCGCCGGCGAGAACCCCGTCGAACGCGTCCTCGAACGGCGCGGCGAACGCTCGCTGGAAGTCGTCGAGACGCCGCCGAGAGAGAAGGTGGGCGGGACGCACTCGACGCTCATCGGCGACCGGGAGGGGAGACGGGCCATCAGCGTCATCGCCGACCACCCGCACGTGAAGAAGGTCATCCCCGGCCCCATCGACGCCGGCGGGATGGGGTCGCAGAAGGGCTTCCGCGCGAAGGTGACGCGCGCCGACGCCAACGGCAACGTCCGCCTCCTCCTCCGCGACGGGTCGAGCGTGCAGGAGAACCGCATCGTCACCACCGCGATGGACACGGAGACCGGCGAGTTCGTCCGCGAGGACCTGAACGAGGCGCTGCGCGAGGCGGAGTTACAGGACTAGGCTACTCGAACGCCGGCAGATACGCCGCGTTAGCGTCGAGGAGTTCCTCGGTCATCTCGTGAATCTCGTCCAGCGAGCAGGCCGCGGCGGTCAGGGGGTCCAACTTGACCGCGCGGTGGAGTTTCTCCCGGTCCCGCTCCAACGCCGCCGCCACGACGAGTCCGTTGACCGCCGCGTGCCGTCGGTCGAACGCCGCCAGTTCGGTCGGGAGTTCCCCCACCGAACACGGCCGGACGCCCGTCCCGTCGACGAGACAGGGCACCTCGACGCAGGCGTCCGCCGGCAGGTTCTCGATGGCGTTCGTCCCGTTGGAGACGTTGAGGTTGAACCGCCGCGGGGTGTCCGTCTCGATGGAGTGGATGACGCGCGAGGCGTACTCCTCGGAGCGTTCGACGCCGATATCGTCCAGGTCCGCCTCGATTTCGGGGTCGTCGCGCGCCTCCGAGCGGGCGGTCCAGCCTTCGAGGTACGTCGCCGTTCCCATCCGTTCGGCGTAGCCCTCGCCGCGCATCGCGTCGATGGTCGACTGGTCGGTCCGGAAGTACGGCACGTACTCGCTCATATGGTGGCTCGACTCGGTGACGAACGCGCCGAAGTGCCGCAGCATCTCGAACCGGACGGTGTCACGCCGGTAGACGTCCTCGTCCGCCATCGACTCGCGCAGGGCGGGGTAGAGGTCCTCGCCGTCGCGTTCGAGTTCGAGGAACCACGCGAGGTGGTTGAGCCCCGCGACCCAGTAGTCGAGTTCCTCCCGCGGAACGTCGAGGTAGTCCGCGATGGCGGAGGCAGTGTGCGGGACGGAGTGACAGAGGCCGACCGTCTCCACGTCCGTCGCCTCGAACATCGCCTCACAGAGGATGGACATCGGGTTCGTGTAGTTCAGGAGGAGGGCGTCGGGACACAACTCCTCGATGTCGCGGGCCATCTCCAGCATCGTCGGAATCGTGCGCAGGCCGCGGAAGATGCCGCCCGGGCCGATGGTGTCGCCGATGGCCTGTTTCACGCCGTACTTCTCGGGAATGCGAATCTCGTTCTCGAACGGTTCCGTCCCGCCGACGTTGATCATGTTCAGGACGTAGTCGGCGTCTTCGAGGGCTTCCCGCCGGTCGGTCGTCGCGCGAATCGTCGCGTTCAACCCCTCGTTCTCGACCATCGCCTCGGCGACGCGCGCCGTCTTCGACAGGCGGGTCTCGTCCACGTCCATCAGGCGAATCTCGCTGTCGGAGAGTTCGGGAAACGAGAGGAGATCGCCGACCAGCGTCTTCGCGAACACCATGCTCCCCGCTCCGACGAGGGTAATCGTTGGCACGTCACGTGCGTGCACGGGACGCCGAGATAAGCGTGCCGGAGGGCCGAGACCGACGCCGCCGCCGGCGAGTCGGACTCGCAGGGTTTATCCCGGTACCGCGGATAGGAGGCGATACTATGGCCGAAAACAAAGCGCGACAGACGGGAAGTGCCGGGCGCTTCGGCGCGCGTTACGGGCGCGTCGCCCGCCGCCGCGTGAAGGAGATCGAAGCCGAGATGCGCGACGCGAAGGTCGACGGCGAGGACGTCACCCGCGTCGGCACCGGCATCTGGAAGAACGAGAAGACGGGCGAGAAGTTCACCGGCGGAACGTACCGCCCCGAGACGCCCGGTGGCAAGCAGGTCCGCCGCTCCATCCGCGCCGCTCTCTCCAGCGACGGCGACGAGGACGGCGAGTAAGATACATCACGCCCGACCACTACCTCTAACATACGATGAGCTACAAATGTTCTCGGTGCAAACGCGACGTCGAACTCGACGAGTACGGCGGCGTGCGGTGTCCGTACTGCGGTCACCGCGTGCTCCTGAAGGAGCGCGCACCGACCGTCAAGGAAGTCCCGGTCCGGTAACGACCCCGATTTTCGCTTCTCGCAGATGTCCCGCCGTCACGACGTGACGCTCTCGTTTCGCTACCCCGAGGAGCGGCGCGCGCGGGTCGTCGCTGAGAGCGTCCGCGTCGAGGAGGGCGAGATAGCCGACGCTCGCTCCTCGGCGTCGGTCGAACGCGACGGCCGCGTCGTTCGGGTCCGCGTCGAAGCGTCCGACCTCGTCGCCCTCCGCGCGGGCGTGAACACGTGGACGCGCCTCGTCGGAACCGCGGAAACCGTCTCCGAGCGGGCGGCGTAGGCTCGCGCGACGAGGCTGCGAGCGGAGAATACTGGTCTTTTTCAGTCAGGGTCTCCTGGCATCCACTATGCAGGGTAATCTACCGCCTGAAGCACAGGAGAAGCTCGAGGAACTGCAGGACCTTCAGGAGACCGCACAGAAGGTTTCCGCCCAGAAACAGCAGGCCGAGTCCACGCTCAACGAGTCGGAGACGGCCCTGGAAGCCCTCGACGACATCGACGAGGACACGCTCATGTACCGCGAAGTCGGCGAACTCCTCGTCGAGACGGAGTACGAGGCGGCCCACGACGACCTGAGCGAGAAGGTCGATAGCCTCGAAGTCCGCGTCGAACAGCTCCAAAAGCAGGAAGAGCGCGTGCAGGAGCAGTTCGAGGACCTCCAGAGCGAGCTCCAGCAGATGCTGCAGGGCGGCGCGGGCGGCGCGGGCGGCGGTCCGATGGGCCCCGGCGGCGCAGGTGGCGCGTAAGCGCATGCCCACGGACGCAGAAGTCGTCGAAACGGCCGCAGAGGCGGCCGAGGGCGTTATCTTCGCGCGGTACAAACAGTCCGAGGTCAGAGATTTCGACGTGACGGTGACGTTCGAGGACGGCGTCCTCGACGTCGACGTCTACGTCAACGCCCCCGAAGACGGGGAGTCGGACTCGGAAGCCGTCGCCGACGAGGCGGCGCGCGCCGCGCAGGACGCCGTCGACGAACTATTTGCCGAGGACGCGAACGCGGATGCGGACACCGACGCGGTCTGAACCGCGTCTCGTTTTTTCGAAGCGTCGCTCGCGGACCGTCGCCGAACGCGAACGACGGCGTGTCCGCGAGCGGACGAATCTCCCCGATAGCGACGCGTCGGCGCTTCCGGACGCCGGTCGTCGCTACGTGCTCGCTCGCACCGTGCCGTCGTCGTCCGTCCCGTCCGTGTCGTCGCCGTCCTCGTCTCGGTCCGAATCGTCGTCGCTCGTCTCGTCAGCGTCGTCGCCGTCCTCGTCTCGGTCCGGACCGCTCTCGGTGCGCCGTATCGAGAGAGACTCGATTCGGGCGTCCTCGGTCGCCTCGACGCGGAGGAGACAGCCCTCCCGTTCGATTTCGTCGCCGACCTCGGGCACGCGCCCGAGGTGGCTGAAGACGAACCCGCCGATGGTTTCGACGTCGTCGCTCGCGAAGACGGTGTTCAACCGCTCGTTCACGCGCTGGACCGGGACGCCGCCGTCGACGACGTAGACCCCCTCCGACTGCCGCTCGATGGACGGTTCGTCGTCCCCCGTATCGAACTCGTCTCTGATGTCGCCGACGATCTCCTCGAGGACGTCCTCGATGGTGACGATGCCCTCGAAGACGCCCCACTCGTCGATGACGACCGCGATCTGTCCCTCGCCGCGCGCCTGGAAGTCGGCGAGGATCTCGTCGATGCGTCGCGTCTCCGGGACTGCGAGGACCTCCCGGGCGAGGTCGGCGGCGGTCGGCGGGGTCTCGGACCCCGCCTCCATCGCTTTCAGGATGTCCTTCACGTGGACGAAGCCGACGACCTGGTCGCCGTCGTCTTCGAGGACGAGATAGCGCGTGAAGCGCCCGTTGGCGGCCACGGTTCGGAGTTCGTCCAGCGGCGTGGAGGCGCGAACCGTCTGCACGTCGGGTCGCGGCACCATGATCTCGCGCGCGACGGTGTCGCCGAGTTCGAAGACGCTCTCTATCATCTCGACCTCCTCGAGGTCGATGCGGCCCGTCTCCTCCGAGCGGGCGAGGATCATTCGAATCTCCTCTTCGGAGTGGGTCTCTCCACCCTCCGAGGCGGGCGAGACGCCGAACAGGCGGGTGAACTGGTTGGCCGTCCCGTTGAACACGATGATGCCGGGCATGAAGACGTAGTAGAAGAACTTCATCAGCGGAGCCACGAGCAGGGAGATGCGCGTCGCTTCCTGGATGGCGAACGTCTTCGGAGCGAGTTCGCCGAAGACGACGTGCAGGAACGTGATGAACCCGAAGCCGACCGCGAAGGAGACGAGGTGGATCGAACTTTCCGGGAGGTAGCCGCCGAGAACGGGTTCGATGAGCGCCGCCACGGCCGGTTCGCCGACCCACCCGAGACCGAGCGAGGAGAGCGTAATTCCGAGTTGGCTCACCGCGAGGTAGCCGTCCAAGTTGTCGAGAGCGTCCCGTACGAGCGAGGCGCCGGCCGTTCCGTCCTCGACTAGCGCGTTGATCTGTGTCGGGCGGACCTTGACGAGTGCGAACTCCGCGGCGACGAACAGCCCGTTCATGAACACGAGAAAGAACGCGAGGAGGACACCGCCGACGGACAGGAGGTCAACCATGCTGCTTTCCGGTACGGTCGGCCCACTTATCCGTCTTCTCAACGAGACATCGTGACCCCCTCGACGGCGCGCTCGGGGGTAACAACTAACACGATTGATGCTGTATGGTATCATATGTCGTATCAGAGCGGGATCGGCACTACGACGCTGGACAGTCTCCGAGAACGCTACAACGAGACTCGGATGCAGTGTACGGCGTGCGGATATCTCGACACCGACGGGCGGTGGACGGCGTCGACGACGGGCGGCGAGATATCGTACGAGCACGTCTGTCCGAGTTGCGACCACGTCGACGAGGTGGTCATCAACAGAGAGACAACCGACGAGTAGGCGCTTCAGGCGAACAGGAAGATGAGGACGCTCACGGCCATCGCCGCGAGAATTATCGAGGCGGCGAAGGCGCCGCCCATGGCGACGACGGCGTTGGCGTGACTGGCGAGCGTCTCCGTCCGGTCGTTGCCGAAGACGGTCACCTCGACGCGTTCGACGGCCATCCCCGCCTCGACGGGTTCGACGTCCGCTAGCGCCTCGCGGGTGAGCGCGACGATTCGCTCCCGGAGTTCCGTTTTGTCGAGCGCCGCACCGACCTGGTTGTCCGCCTTTACCGTGTTGACGATGTGGGTGTCCGTCGTCATCGCCTCGGCCACGTCGAGGAGTGAGTCGTCTCCGAGCGCAGAGTCGCTCTCGCCCGCCTCGGTCAGGTCGGAGACGATGGCGTCGCGGAGGCCCGGTTCCATGTTGTTGCCGTCGACGAGCACGTACGCCGTCGCCTGCCCGTCCACCTCGGTGACGGCGACGCGGATGCCGAGCGGACCGATTCCCTCCGCCGGCGTCCACGGCGTCGCCTCCCAGGCGACGCCCATCGAGAGGTCGTCGCGCGGCGCGTCCGCCAGCGTCTCGCCCGCCCGTCCGGCGGCGGTTATCATGTCGAACGAGCGCTTCGACCCCGGCGTGACGTGTCCGAGGTCCGGCCCGCTGAGGCCGTCGTTGCTGTTGTGGGCGTCCACGAGGAGCACGTCGTCCAGTCCGGTGGTGCGCGCCTCCGCCGACGCCGAGAGGCCGACGGCGTAGTCCACGTCGTCGGCGAACGACGGCGCGTACGTCGAGACGAGGACGGCGTCGTCGCCGAACGCCTGCCCGAGCATCTTCGCTTCGCCGGAACTGGTGTGCACGCTCTGCGTCGCCTCGGACCCGTACTCGATTCGGTCGTGAGCGGCGTCGGCCGCTTCGAGGATGGTGTCCACTTCGCGTTCGGTGACGAGGTTGAAGTCGTGCCCCGCGGTGGCGTGCGGCGGGAACGCCAGCCCCTCCGAACGGGCGGCGACGCGTTCGGGGAAGTTACCGCCGCCTATCTCGCCCATCGGTCCGGGGTGGATCATCGGCAGGATGAACCGCGCCTTCTCCTCGTCGGCCGTCCGGAACGAGAGCACGGTGACGGGGACGATGGCCTCCTCGCCGAGTTGCTCGAAGAACTCCTCAAGTTCGCGGGAGCCCTCGGCGATGTGGCCGATGAACCCGCGGAGGAAATCCAGCATCGAGACGCCGAGGCTCCGCCGCCACGGCCGGTCGACGACGGCGACGAAGACGTACACGCCGAGAGCGTAGATGGCGCAGGTGAGACCGAGCAGGAGGAAGTGGTTCGGCCCGATGTACGACAGCGCCGCCGGGGCCTGGTCGGCCCGCGACAGGTACGGGAGCAGGTAGGCGTCGAGGATGGGACCGCCCACCGAGAGGAAGGTGAGCGTTCCGCTGTAGATGAATAATAGCACCGCTGCCGCCGCCGTTTGGAGACTCGCCGGCACCGCCGCGACGAGCAGCGACGACCGGGAGACGGCCATGATGACGAGGAGGCGGAAGGCGAACGTGGAGGCGAGGGCGACGACGAGAGCGTCGAAGATGAACCGCTGACCGAGCCCCGTGAACACCGAAACGATGGCCGCCAGCATGACGATGGCGACGATGAGTATCTCACAGACCAACGCGAGCAGCGACGAGCGGTTCGGGGTGAGCGTTCCGCCGACGAAGCGGTCGACGCCGGAGGTGCCGAACGCCGCGATGACGGTGGGGACGCCGATGAAGAAGATACCCTCCCAGGCGTCCTTGCCGAGAAAGAACAACCCGCGCCACGTCCCGACCGAGGCGCCGGAGTCGAACGCGGCGACGCCGGCCATGGCGGCGATGAGGAGGGCGAACGCGAGGCTGGTGTACCAACTGGGCGCGCGGAAGATATACCGCGACAGCCCCGCCAAGTCGCTTTGAGTAGCAGTCATCGTGTAGGGAGAATCCGGGGACGCTGGTGGAGACCGGCGCGGTCAGGACTCGCAGATGGCGAGGAAGTTCTCGAAGACGGCCTCGCCCTCTTCGGTGTGTGCGACCTCCGGGTGCCACTGGACGCCGTACAGGTCGCGGTCGACGTCGCTCATCGCCTCGATGTCGCAGACGTCGGAGGAGGCGGTGTGGGTGAACCCCTCGGGAACCTCCTTGACCTCGTCGGCGTGACTCGCCCAGACGCGCGTGTCGGGGGCGAGCGAGCCGATGAGCGGGTCGTCCTCGTCGAGGATGTCGACGGTCACGTCGGCGTAGCCGCCGTAGTCGCCGCCGCCGACGCGGCCGTCGAGTTCGGCGGCGAGAATCTGCATTCCGAGGCAGATGCCGAGCACCGGCACGTCGAGGTCGAGGTAGTCGGGGCAGTTGCCGATGCGGTTCATGTCCGGCCCGCCCGAGAGCACGATGCCGTCGGCGTCCAACTCCTCGGCCGGGGTGTCGTTGTCCACGAGGTCGGTGTCGACCCCCAGGTCGCGGAGCGCCCGGTGTTCGAGGTGGGTGAACTGACCGTGGTTGTCGATGACGACGATGCGAGTCATCAGTTGAAGGGGGATATTCGGTTGGCGGCCAAAAAGCGTCCGGAACGCGGCGCCGGTGCCGACGATGCAGAAACGAGCGTCGAACCCGACGACGGCACGGAACTCAAGTCGGTCGGTCCCCTCCGAGGGGACGTGGACTCTCCGCGCACGCGCTCCCGCGCCCGCCCCGCCGTCCGTGCGGTCGCCGGACTCGCTCTCGCCTTCCTCGTCCTGGCCGTCTTCGTCTCCCTGACGGGCGGATGGGCCGTCCTCCGCGCCCTCACGCGCGCCGACCCCGGAGTGACCGTCGCCGCCGCCCTCGCGGGCGTCCTCGCCATCTCGCTGTGGGGCGAGTCGCTCCGGCGCGCGCTTCAGCGCGCGCACCCCGTCGGCGGCCTCCGCTACCGCCTCGCGTACCTCTCCGGCGACTTCGCCCGGCAGGTGCTCCCGATGGGCCGTCTGAGCGGGTCGGCCATCATCGGCTACGCCGTCTCCAGACCGTTCGACGTGCAGTACGAGGAGGCGTTGGCGGCCGTCACGGTCACCGACCTCCTGAACCTCCTGTCGGCGGTGACGGTGTCGGCGTTCGGGCTGTCGCTGCTCTTCGAGTCGGCGACGGGCGACGTGCTGACGTTCATCGTCGGCCTCGCCGGTGCCGTCGTCGTCGTCGGCGCCGCGGCGTACCTCGCGACGCGGCGGCGCGACCTGCTCGAACGGGTCGTCGTCGCCGTCGTCGCCGTCGGTCACCGACTCGCCGCGCGGTTCGGCGCGACGACGCTCGAACGCCACCTTCACCCTCACTCGGTCGAGCGACGCGTCGAGAGCTACTTCCGCACGCTGGACGCGGTGGCCGACGACCGGCGGCGCGTCGCGTCCGTCGCGTGCTTCGCCGCGCTTGGGTGGGTGTCGTTCGCCGCCGCCCTCGCCGGCGCCGGCGCCGCGTTGGACGTGTCCGTCCCCGTCGCGGCCGCCCTGTTCGTCGCGCCCGCGTCGGGCCTCGTCGGGTGGTCGCCGCTGCCGGGCGGGTCCGGGGGCGTCGAAGTCGCGGTCACCACCGGACTCGTCGCCACGGCGGGCGTCCCCGTCAGCGCCGCCGCCGCCGTCGCCCTCCTCTACCGGGTGTGTAGCTACTGGTCGGTCGTCTGCGTCGACGCCGTCGCGACGGGACTGCTCGCCACGCTGTACGCGGAGTGAGGCGGAGTCCGAGTCCAAAAGTCAGCCGTCTTCGGCCCCGGAGCCGTACCGCTCGGCCGCCGAACTGAACCCGAACTCCTCGGCCTCCCGCGACCGGCGGTCCTCGCGCGCGGCGAACGCCTCGGGGTCGGGCGAGGCGTCGTCGTCGACGCGGGCGAACGACTTGTGGACCTTCGTGTGACACCACCGGCAGAGGGCGACCGTTATCTCGTGGGAGGGGTCCGTTCCCGAGTCGCCGTCGCCGCCGGCGCCCCCGTACGAGAGGTGGTGTTCTTCGAGGAGGGGGCGCGCGCCGGTCCGGTGGGCCATGCGGACCTCTTCGAGGCCGCACCGGACGCACTCGCGGCCGTCGGTGGTCGAGCGGTAGTGCGGGCAGTCGCGGAATTCGCGGTCCTCGCCGGCGGCGACGCAGGCGTAGTCGTCGGCGCGCCGGGCGGCCGCGAACGAGGGGTCGTCGCCGGCCCGGTCGAGTGCGAACCGGCACCGGCCGTCGCCCGTGAGGTGGTCGCAGACGCCCGCGTGGTCGTACGGGTCGTCCACGCCGACGGGCGTCCCCGTGGGCGTCTTCTCCATGGGTACCGGTACGCGCCGACCGTCTTCAATGCGGGGTTCGTCGCCGACTCCGCGGCCGAATCCGCGTCGAAGCCCGGTTGGACGGGGGGTTCTCGCCGCCGAGATTCGGCGCGAGAGATTTATGTATCCGCTGGATGACACCCCGTTCGTGCACGTCGAACACCGCCGGAACGGAACGGCTCGAACGCTCGCCAGCGACGTGGAAGTCGCGGACGGCTTTCTCTCGAAGTCGCTCGGACTGATGTTCCGCCGGAAGATACGCGACGACTACGGCCTCGTCTTCGAGTTCGACAGCCCCGACAGGCGGAGCCTCCACATGATGTTCGTCCCTTTCCCCATCGACGCCCTGTGGCTGGTCGGCGAGGAGGTGACGAAGAAAAAGCGCCTGCGGGGGTGGGTCGGTATCGGCTTCGGACTCGCCGACCGAATCGTGGAACTTCCGGCCGGGGCCGCCGACGACGTCGAACGCGGCGACACCGTCCGCCTCGTCGAGTGACGCCTCGAACGGGGTCGAACCGAGCGAAGGGCGACGCCCGACGCCGACGGAACCGACCAGTCGCGGCGAATCGAACGGCGAAAACTGTCGGGAGCCGCTGGTTTAAGTACGTCGCCGGTAACGGAGTGTGTGAGCACATGACTCGTGGTCGATTTATTCGGGGGTAACCCCACAACACCCCTCGCATCCGTTCTGGATTCTGACGATACGGTACAGCTCTTAGATACGACGCTGCGCGACGGCGAGCAGGCGCCGGGCATCTCGCTGTCTCCCGAGGAGAAGGCGGACATCGCCCGCGCGCTCGACCGGGCGAACGTCCCGTTCATCGAGGCGGGCAGCGCCTGCACCGGCGAAGGCGAGCGCGAGACCATCAGGCGGGTCACGGACCTCGGTCTCGACGCGACGATAACCAGTTTCGCCCGCGGCGTGCAGAAAGACGTCGACCTCGCCTTGGACTGCGACGTCGACGGCGTCACTATCGTCGTCCCCGCCAGCGATCGCCACGTCGAGGACAAGGTCGGAACGACGCGCGACGGCGTCGTCGAGACGACCGGCGAACTCGTCGCCTACGCGAAGGACCACGGCCTCTGGGTCGAGGTTATCGGCGAGGACGGTTCCCGCGCGGACCTCGACTTTCTCGTCGATATCGCGGAGTCGGCGCTGGACGCCGGCGCCGACCGGACCTGTTACGCCGACACAGTCGGGCACGCCAGCCCCGAGACGACGTTCGAGTACGTCTCGGCGCTGGCCGAACTCGGCCCGGTGTCGACGCACACGCACGACGACCTCGGACTGGCGATGACGAACGTCTACGCCAGCCTCGCCGCCGGGGCCGACATGGTCCACGGCACGGTCAACGGCATCGGCGAACGCGCCGGCAACGTCGCCCTCGAAGAGGTTGCCATCGCGCTGTCGCACTGCTACGGCGTCGAGACGGCCAAACTCGACGAGCTCTACCCGCTCGCGCAGAAGGTTTCGCACTCGACGGGCGTCCCGCTTCCGCCGAACAAGGCGGTCGTCGGCGAGAACGCCTTCACGCACGAGAGCGGCATCCACACCGACGGGACGCTGAAGGACGACGCGATGTACGAGCCCTACCCGCCGGAGACGGTGGGACGGGAGCGTCGTCTCGTCCTCGGCAAGCACGCCGGCCGCGCCGGCGTCGCCGCCGCCCTCGACGAACACGACGTGGAGGTGTCCGACGAGGACCTCGCGGCCGTCGTCCAACGCGTGAAGACCGTCGGCGACCGGGGCAAGCGCGTCACGGACGCCGACCTCCTCGCCATCGCCGAGGAGGTGCAGGGCAGAGACCGGAACCGCCGGGTCGAACTCCTCGACCTCACGGCCGCCTCCGGCGGCGGCACGCCGACGGCCTCCGTCCGCCTCCGCGTCGACGACGATGAACGCGTGGCGTCGGGCACCGGGAGCGGACCGGTCGACGCCGCCGTCAAAGCCGTCCGCTCCGCGCTCGGTCCGGACGCCGACGCGCAGTTGGACTCCTACCACGTCGACGCCATCACCGGCGGCACGGACGCCGTCGTCACCGTCGAGGTGGAGATGTCCTACGGCGACCGCTCGGTCACCGTGGCGACCAGCGACTCCGACATCACGCGGTGCAGCGTCGAGGCGATGGTCGAAGCGCTCGACCGACTCCTCGTCGCCGACGACGACGGCTTCGGCGGAACCGCCGAGTCGCCGCCGCGCGCCGACGACTGAGCGGTTCCCGTCTCTTTTATCGACGCTCGTCCGCGAGGAGATACGTCGCCCCCGGACGGCGCCGGAAACGCACGTCCGCGTCGGCGTCGAACCGCCTCGCGGCGTAGTCGACGACGCGCGCCGTTTCGACCTCGGTGACCTCGATGCGGTGCGTCCGTTCTCTGCCGTCGTCCCGTCGCTCGACTGCGAGCGCGTTCATACCCACAAATTCACGAGAACCGATAAGTAGGCGAGCCTAGCGGGGTGAAAGTGAATTCGGAAGACGGCGTCGTGACGATGTCGGAGGGCCGTGCGGCGGGTCGGCGGTCCTACCCTGAGACGGTCTTCGATACCCACCCGGTCGCACCGCTCGGATAGGGTCCGTCCTCCTCGCGGGGTTGGAGCGTCCCCGTGCCGTCGACGGCGCGGACGACGACGGTGTGCTTCGTGCCGGGGTCATCGTACGTGTGCTCCCACTGCCGCCAGGCGTCCTCTGCGGCGTCGCCGTCCTCGTCGGTGCCGGCCGGGAGCGGTTCCGACAGCGTCGCATCCGTCCACGTCTCGCCGCCGTCGGTGGAGACTTCGACGCGGTCGATGCCGCGCACGCCCGCGTAGGCGTGACCCGCGACCTGAATCTCGCCGTCGTGCCGGTTCGTGGCGTGGAGTTTGGCGACGGTGTTCACCGGACCGGTGCCGTGCCAGCCGCGCTTCTCCCAGAAGCCCTTCTCGGCGTTCTCCAGCACCTCTATCTCGGTTATCCACTTGGTGTTGACCTCCCCCCAGTGCCCCGGGATGAGCGCCCGCACGGGGTGTCCGTGCGCCCGCGGGAGCGCTTCGCCGCCCTTCCCGTAGGCGAGAAAGCCCGTCTCCAGGGCGTCGAGGGGGAACCCCACGAAGTAGTCGTCCGCCGCGCGGAGCATCACGTAGTTCGCCTGCGGGTTCGCCCGTTCCAGGATTTTGGAGACGGCCACGCCCGTCCAGAGGTCGGTGTCCATCAGTTTCGCGTTCACCTTGTCGCTGACGCACCGGAGCGTGACGAACCGCTGTTCGGCGCCCATCGCGCGCAGGTCCGCGTAGGTGAGCGAGAGTTCGTGTTCGACCGCACCGGTGACCGAGAGCGACCACTCGTCGGCGCTGACCTTCGGGTCGACGTTCCCGATGTCGACGGTGTAGAAGTTGCCGCTGACGAGTCCCTCCAACCCCTCGACGTCGAGCGCCCGGTTCTCGGCCTCTTCCAGATACCGGGCCGTGACCTCCGGGTCGCCGAACGCGTCCGCGTCGCCCGCATCCGCGTCCGCGGCGTCGGCACCGCCGCTGCCGTCGTCACTCGCGCCCCCGTCGACGTCGGCGCTCGGACCGCTCCCGGCGTCCGCGCCGGCGGAGGAGGACGACCGACCGAGGAGGAAGCCGACGGCGCCGACGCCGACGGCGGTACCGACGCCGCCGAGCAGTCGTCTCCGGCGCGCGGCGTCGGCGCCGCCGGACGGGACGCCCGTCGACGCGGACGCGAGTTCGGCGCCCGCGACGACGAGCGCACCGCCGAGGCCCGCACCGAGCGAAAGCGCCGGCGCGCCCGTGAGCGACGCGGTGAGACCCCACGCGAACAGGCCCGTTAATCCGACCGACGCGAGGGCGGAGTCGAGTCGCCGCCCGACGACGAGCGCCGCCAGCGCCGCGGCCGCCAGGAGCGCCGCGGCGAAGCCGAGCGCCATCGCTAGGTTGAGTAGCTGCCCGAAGTGCTCGATACCGGCGAACGTGCCGAGCGTGGTTATCGCGAACCGGAGCACCGCGTCGGGCACCGTCCGCGTGAGGAACGCCTCCACCGGCGCGACGACGAACGCCGGGGTGAACCCGGCGGCGGCGTACGACCCGGCGACGGCGGCGATTCCCGCGAACAGGGCGACGAGGAGCGTCGACCCGTGACGCCACTCGGAACGGTTCCGTGCCATACCAAGAGATGGAGTCCCAAGCGGGATGTACCTTCTTCAGAATCTCCCCCAAATTCAGGTCGAATTCGTGATGGGTTCGGAGGCGATAAGCCGATTCGCGGTTGACCGCCGATATCGAGAGGTACGCGCTACTTGGAGTGCCGTATTCGTAAGAAGGCGCCGAGGGTGAGATTTGAACTCCACTCGCTCCCTGCCGGTCACTCGCTAATTCAAATCTCGGTACACCGCGTATCTACGTCACGCGTAGCGAGAGACACGGAGGTCTCTCGCGGGCTGAGTTCGCTGAGAAAGCGCCGAGGGTGAGATTTGAACTCACGTGTCCGAATGGACAGTAGATTTCGAATCTACCGCCTTGGCCGGGCTAGGCTACCTCGGCTCGCATCCCCAACTGGGACGGCCCGAGTTTAATCGGTTTCGATTTCGACGGACCACGTGGGTCTCACCCGGAGTACTAAGTCGCACGACGACGCGAGCATCGTATGGATATCCCCGAAGCGAGCGAGGCGTGCGGCGACGTCCTCGCCGAGGTGTCGAAGGCGGTCATCGCCGACCGAGAGTTCCTCGAACGGGTCATGATCGGCGTCCTCGCGCGCGGCCACGTCCTCCTCGAAGACGTCCCCGGCATGGGCAAGACGCTCAGCGCCCGCAGCGTCGCCACCGCACTCGGCCTCTCCTTTTCCCGCGTGCAGTTCACGCCGGACCTCCTCCCCTCCGACGTGACCGGCACGAACATCTTCAACGAACGCGAGAAATCCTTCGAGTTCTCCGAGGGACCCATCTTCGCCAACGTCGTGCTGGCCGACGAGATAAACCGCGCGCCGCCGAAGACGCAGGCCGCCCTGCTGGAGGCGATGGAGGAGGGCCAGGTGACGGTGGACGGCGAGACGCACGAACTCCCGAAGCCGTTCCTCGTCATCGCCACGCAGAACCCCGTCGAGAGCGAGGGCACCTTCCCCCTCCCCGAGGCGCAGATAGACCGCTTCGTCGTCAAGACGGAGATCGGGTATCCCGACGCCGACGGCGAAGTCGAACTGCTCCGCCGGCGCGTCGGCCGGGAGGCCCGCAGTCCGAGCGTCGGGTCCGTGCTGAGCAGAGCGGAGGTGCTGGACGTGCGCCTCGTCCCCGAGGACGTCCGCGTCGACGAGGACCTGCTCCGATACATGGCCGAGGTGGCGCGGGCGACGCGCGTCGACCGCCGCGTCGAGGTCGGCGTCTCCCCACGCGGGACGCAGCGACTGCTGGAAGCCTCGCGCGCCCGCGCCGTCCTCTCGGCCCGCGAGTTCGTCACGCCGGACGACGTGAAACGCGTCTCCCCCGCCGTCCTCGCGCACCGCCTCGTCCTCACGCCGGATGCGCACGTCAACGACGTGGACAAGGGCGACGTGGTCGCGGACGTTCTCGGACGGGTCGAGGTGCCGACGGTGGAGTCCGAGTAGCGTCGGGCACGACACCTATGTAACTCCTCTCCGAGACGCCGCCATGGACACCGACGAGCAACTCCACGAGATGGACGCCCGCGGGTGGCGGCGCGGCGTCTACGCCGACATCAAGCGGACGTTCCGCGCGCCGATAGTCAACTGGATCTTCCGGACGGCGATGGCGAACGAACCCGAGTTCACGCGGTACGCGTGGGGACAGGTCAAGCCCCTCTTCGAGACGCGGGCGTTCGCTCGGCTGACGGTCGAGTACCGGAGCGCCGTCCTCGACGAACTGGAAGCCGAGACGCCGCTCCCGACGTACCGAGCGAACGAGGCGGGCGTCTCGCCGGCGTCCTACCGCGAACTCCGCGGGCAACTCGCCACCTACGACGTGGTGGCGCCGCGGTTGGCCGTGCTGTTCGAGACGATGGACCGGGCGCTCCACGACGAACCGGTCGGGGAGAATCCCGTCGACGAACGGGCGGCCACCGAACCGTTCCCCGAGTGGCTCGACCGCGACCGCGGGCGCGCGCCGACGCTACGCGACCTCGAAGACGTGCCCGAGGAACTGACGGGGACGGTCGACGACGTCCAGTCGTTCCACGGGTTCGACGACCAACTGCCGAGCATCTACCGAACGCTCGCGCAGTGGCCCTCGTTCTTCGAGCGGATGTGGTCGGACGTCGGTCCCCGACTGGAGGGCGACGCCTTCGAGAGCGCGTACGAGCGAACCGACGACCGCGTCGCGTCGTTCGTGGACGCCGCGCCGTACCGCCCGCGACTCGGCCCCGACGACCTCGAACGGGCCGGGTTCGACGAGGACACCGTGACGGGGATGCAGGACCTCTTCAGACAGTTCGCGTCCGGGCCGGTCGAGACCGTCCTACCGGCGCTTCCGGTCTTCGCCGCGACGGTGGACGCGGAAGGGGAACGCGACCTGAACTGACGGCCGACCGGCGCTCGACGCCCGCGGCGAACGCCGAACTGGACCGGACCGGTCCGGGCCCGAAAACGGTTACCGCCGGGTTCGGTTCGACCCGCCGTCGTCCGCGCCGCCGCGGAGCGTCGCGACCAGTGCGACGACGCCGAGGAGCAACAGCACGAGCGCCGCGACGGGTTGGCCGCCGCCGACCGAGAGGGACACCGAGTAGGCGACGGCGGTGCCGACGACGCCGACGGCCAGCGTCGTCGCGGAGTGGACGAGCGTCAGTCGCGTCGTGTCCGCGCCGCGGCCGAGTTGCTCGCCGACGCCGATGGCGTACTCGGCGGCGTCCCACGAGACGACCGTTCCGAGCGCACCGAGCAGAATCGGTTCGGTCGCTCCGCCCCGAGCGCCGGCGTAGAGGACGCCGAGGAACAGCGCCGTCGCCCCGACCGTCACGGCGCGGCGCGAGGCGCGGAACAGCCCCACCGCGAGGACGAGGACGCCGACGCCGGCGGGCACCAGCGCACCCGCCGAGGCGACGCCGAGGCCCGCGAACCCGAACGCGGCGGCCAGGAGGGCGACGGAGACGCCCGCCACTGGCGGCCGCCGAGTTATCTCGGTCACGCCGACCACCCCTCGGGGAGGACCGTCGCGGCCGCCGCCGGACGGGTCACCGCGACCACCGCCGTCCGGCGCGGGCGAGTTCCGTCGCCAACGGTCGCTCCCCCCAGTCGACGACGCGCAGTCCGGCCCGTCGGAGGCGGGCGAGGCGGTTCCGTCGCTCGACGCGCGCGAGTCGATGACCGGTCGTATCGCCCGTCGTCGGGTCCGGGCTGACGACGGTGACGAGGTGGCCGTAGGCGTCTAACCGCCGCGCGGCGGTGACGGCGAGGTCGTCGGCCAGCGGCGAGAAGAACAGCACCTGCGCGTCCGACGGTAGCCGGCGGCGCAGGCGGCGGAGGGCGACGATGGGGTAGTACGGCTCGTCCGACGGCGTCGGCGCCAGTGCGGGGTTCGCCGCGAACAGTTCTCTCGCGCGCGTGCGGTGGTCCGCGCCGGTGGCCGGCGCGAGCCAGCACTCCCGCGGCGACAGCGCCGTCACGCCCACCCGGTCGCCGCTGTCGAGGAGCGAGGAGAACGCCCGCGTCGCGGCGTCGACGCTGCGCTCGACGGCGTTCTGTCCGCCCGCCTCCCCGGCGACGTACGACTCCCGTCGAGCGTCGACGACGAGGACGACGGTGGCCGCACGTTCCTCGCGGAACTCCAGGGTCGCCATCTCTCCGGTTCGGGCGCGTCGGTTCCAGTCGATGCGGTTGAGCGGGTCGCCGCGGCGGTACTCGCGGGTGGAGTAGAACTCCAGTCCGTCGCCGGCGACGTCCGTCGCCACCCGACCCGTGTACTGCGTCGTCAGCCCCCGGAGCGGCAGGTCCGAGGTGGCCTCCAGCGACGGCGCACACCGGAGCGTCGTCTCCTCCGTCGAGGCGACCGTCTCGCTGTGTTCCCGTTCGGCGCTCGGACTGCGGACGACGGCGCGGAGCGGTTCCCAGACGTGTTCGCCGCGGACGGCCTCGACGGAGTAGGAGAACGTCGCGGACTTGCCCGGTCGGAGCGCCGTGCCGAGGCGCGCGGAGCCGTCGGTCACCTCGAGGGCGGGCGGGACGCCGTCTATCAGCCTGAGGTCGGTGAGCGTCGTGCCGGCGTTCGTGACCGTGACGGTGACGCGCACCTCCTCCTCGGTGTCCGGCGTCGTCTCCGAGAGCGTCCGCTCGACGTCGAGTCGCGGGTCGGGCGCGTCGGAGAGCCACGCGTAGGCGGTGTAGGCCACGCCGACGCCCGCGACGAGGAGCAGCGACGGCTGCTGGAGGACGACGCCCGCGGCGCCGGCGATGAGGGCCGCCCCCTCGATGCCGGTCCAGCGGTTCGTCTCGATATCCCTCACGGGCGGCCCTCCCCGACGGTGTCCGCCGCCGAGTCCCGTCCCCGCTCTCGCCTCCGTTCGGTGACCGAGTCGTCGCCGTCGTGTATCGCCTCGACGGCCGCGACGGTCCGGGAGACGCGGGCCGGCGTCGACGACTCGCCGCGGACGACGAGACTGAGTCGCGTCACCCACGAGAGCGGCACGTCCGCGCCGAGGTAACGAGCCGCGACGGGGTCGTCCGTCCACGTCCCCGCCTCGACGTGTTCCTCGGCGGCCTCGGGCGAGCAGTTGTCGTGCAGGACGAGGGACTCGATGGCCACTTCCCGGATGCGGGTCCGGAGGTTCGACGCCCCCGTCCGCCTCCACCCGCCGGCGCCGACCAGTCTGCGGTCGACGTCGTCGCCCGGCGTCGGCACCCGGTAGCGGAGTTCGGGGTCGCCCGTATCGGTCGAGCGGTAGTCGACGTTCCGGCGACCCAGCGCGTAGCGGAGGCCCTGGACGCCGGCCACGATGCCGACGATAGTGACGAACACGAACGTCGCGCTCAGGCCGGGGACGACGAACCCCGCGAGGGCCGCGAGTCCTCCGAGGACGGCGGCGACGCCGACGCCCGCGACGAGCGACCGGGTTCTCACGGGCCGTCCTCAGCGTCGGCGTACGCCGATTCGATGCGTCTGAGCGCCGTGACGGCGCGCGTTTCCCTGTCCTCGGTCGGCGACTCGCCGCCGTACCGGACCTCCTCGAACAGGCGGGTGAGTTCGTCCACGTCCTCGCGGGCCATCCCGACCTCGACGGCGGCCGAGGCGAACTCGCCGGGCGTGCTCGTCCGCGGGTTCGGGATGTCGAGGAGGGCCGTCATCTCCGTCCACGCGCGGTACACCTCGTTGCCCACGTCGGCGTCGTCTTCGATGCGGTCCGCGGCGGCGCCGGCCGCCCGCCCGATTTCGCCCACATCGACGTCCGGGTCCTCCGCTTCTGCGACCGTCTCGCGGCCGGCCGCGTCGTCGTCGCCGGTCGAGAGGACGAGGAGGGCGACGGCCCCGACGAGGGCGAGGACGAGGAGCACGCCGAAGACGGCCGTCGGCGCGGAGACGGCGCCCTCGCCGGACCCGCCGAGTTGGCCGCCCCCCTCCGGGAGCGAGAACGACCCGTTGCTGGCTCCCGTCCCGGCGCCGCCGAAGTTGAGGGGACCGCAGGTAGTCAACAGCACCCAGAGCACGTACCCCGGCAGGCCGAACGTGATGCCCACCGCGGTGACGGGGAGCAGCGACCGGGTGTCGTAGTACACCAACGCCAGCAGAGCGACGAACACGAAGAGCAGTCCGGCCATCACCGCCGGCCTCGTCAGTATCGGGAGACAGAACGATATGATCGGAGCACCGCCGCCGCTTTGCGTCTCCGAGAGACCGATGTCGCCTTGGTCTGACGGGCCGATACCGGAGCCGCTGGTCCCCCCGCCGAACCCGCCGCTCCCGCCGGTGACGGCGGTGTCGATGGTGGCCGCCGCGACGCCGAGGGCGAGGACGGCGAGGAGGGCGAGGCCGACGGTGCGGGCGGCGTCTCTATCCACGACACGACATACCGAGACTCATGATAAATGCGTTTCGAGGCTGACGGGTTCTCGGTCCGTCGAATCCGGTCGAGTCGTCCGTTTACACCCTCGCGGTGAGCGTACCGGTGCTCCAGTACGACTGGAAATTTCGAATCGAGCCGGAAGATTGCTGTCATATTTGATAAACGTTCAAGTGGGGCAGCGTCCTGTACTCACCCGTCCCGACGGGTACGAACCCCAACAGGTGCGTTCGCCGGGACCCGAGACCCCGTGGTTCGACTTCCGCCAGTCGCCGTCCGCCCTTCCTGCGTTCCTTCGGCCCTCCCGGAATCGAACCCGGCTTCCACCCGTTCGGACGGGTGGAAATCCGCCGACCGCTGCCCACTGTCCGTCGACTATCGACCGCCGACCGCTGGGTTTAGTTCGGACCGCGTCGACGCTGCGAACGTGACCGACAGTCGGAAGGGGGGAACCGTCGAGTACGTCACGAGTTCGGGGACCCGCGAGTCCGTGGTCGCGGCCCTGCGGTCGGAGGCGCGGACGGCCCGCGAACTCTGCGCCGCACTCGACGCCAGCGAGTCCGGCGTGTACGCCGCGACGAACGACCTGCGGGAGCGAAACCTCATCGAGACCGTCGACGGCCGCTTCCGCCTCACCGGTCTCGGACTCGTCGTCGCCGACGCGGTGGAACGCCGGCGACAGTTAGAGACGCTGCTCGCGGCCGACCCCTGTTACTGGCAGACGCACGACGTGCGCGCGCTCCCCGACGTCTTCCGCGCTCGCCTCGGCGAACTCGCCGACGCGGAGGTGTTTCGCGCCTCCGAGACCGACCCCGGGGGAGCGGTGCGTCTCATCCACGAACACCTCCTCGACGCCGACGCCATGTCCGTCGTCTCACCCGTCCACTTCCCGAATCTCGGGCGGACGCTCCGCGAGGTGTGCGCGGACCGACCGGGACGACTCCTCGTCACCGACGCCGTCGTCGAGGAGATTCGCCGCCACGACGCGGCGGTGGTCCCCGTCCCCGAGAGCCTCTCGATTCGCGTCGCCGACGTGTCGTTCGCCCTGGCGGTGGTCGGCGAGAAAACGTTCCTCTCGTTGCCCCGACTCGACGGGACGTACGACCCGAGCACCGAACTCGTCGCGGACACCGCCGCCGCCGCGGCGTTCGGTGCGGACCTCTTCGACCACGTCTGGGCGGACGCGACGCCCGTCGAGGACGTAGCGTCCACCCGGTCGCCTTGAACGGCGGCGCCGGGACGGAGGCTATCGTTCACCACGTGAACGATGCGCACGAGGGCCGCCGCATCTAACTGTCGCCGTCCAGAACTACGACCAATGGCGACGAGCGGAATCGAGCAACAGCTCATCGACCTCCTGACCGTCTTTCTCATCGCCGGCGGCGTCGGCGCACTACTGGCGAAGATCGGGCGCGTCCCGTACACCATCGCGCTCCTGCTCGCCGGGTTCGCCGCCTCCATCGTCGGCCTCGGGATAGACATCACTCTGACGCACGACATCATCCTACTCGTCGTCCTCCCGCCGCTCCTGTTCGAGGGCGCGGCGACGACTGACATCGACGAGTTCCGAGCGAACTTCCCCGTAATGGCGGTGATGGCAACGGTGGGGCTGGCGCTCTCCATCATCATCGTCGGCGTCGTCTCGACACGCCTGCTCGGCTACACGCTCCTGATGGGGCTCCTGTTCGGCACCATCATCCTCCCCACGGACCCCGTCTCCGTGCTCTCGTTGTTCAAACAGGTCGGCGCACCCGAACGGCTCTCGGTCCTCGTGGAGGGCGAGAGCCTCATGAACGACGGCATCTCCGTCGTCATCTTCTCGGCGCTGCTCGCCCTCGTCGAGGCGGGCGAGAGCGCCGCGGACCTCGCGACGCTGTCGGGCGTCACGGACCTCGTGAGCGGTATCATCGTCTCCGCGGGCGGCGGCGCCGTCGTCGGCCTCGCGTGCGGCTATCTCATCTACCGCGTGATGGCGAACCTCGACGAGCACATGACCGAAATCGTTCTGACGGTCGTGCTCGCCTACGGCGCGTTCCTCGTCGCCGAGCACTACCTGCACGTCAGCGGCGTCATCGCCACCGTCGCCGCCGGCCTCCTCATCGGCAACCGCGGCCGCGAGTACGCCATGTCGCCGCAGACGAAGACCGCGGTGTTCAACACCTGGGAGACGGCGGCGTATGTCGTCAACACGTTCATCTTCGTCCTCCTCGGCGTGAAGACGCCCATCCGGCAGATACTCGCCGAAATCGAGGTGCTGATTCCCGCCATCGTCCTCGTCCTCGCCGCGCGCGCCATCGCCGTCTACCCCCTCACCGGGATAGTCAACCGACTGAGCAACGCGAACGTCTCACGGAAGTACCAGCACGTCCTCGTCTGGGGGGGCCTCCACGGCTCCATCCCCATCGCCCTCGTCCTCGGTCTCCCCGAGTCGGTCGGGCCGCGACAACAGATGCGCGTCCTCGTCTTCGGAATCGCGGCGTTCAGCCTCGTCGTGCAGGGGCTCTCGATGAAGTGGTTCCTCCGTACCGTCGGCGTCCGCACCTCCGGGGAGGAACAGAAGCTCTACAGCCTGCTTCTCACCCGAGCGAAGGCCGTCGACGAGGCGCTCGACGAGGCGGAGCGACTTCACGACCGCAACCTGATTCGGACGGACGTGTACGAGCGGTTCCAACGCGAGTACGGCCGCGAGAAAAAGGAGCTCAACCACGTCATCCGGGCGCTGCTGGAGGCCGAGCCCTCGCTTTTGAAACAGGAACTCCTGCAGGGCGAGGCGCGCATCCTCCAGGCGGAGGAGAGCGCCATCACCGAAGCGGAACTGAGCGGCCAGCTATCGAGGGACCTCACCGAGGACCTCATCGCCGAGGTGCGCGAGAAGGAGGCCCGCGTCGAACGCGGCGAGACGACGGTGACGAGCGACGTCGAACACGAGGGGTACCGGGAGTTCTGGCGCGAACGCGCCGAGGAGTTCGGACTGACCGTCGGCGACGAGGTGCTCGGCGAATCGGAGAAAGAGGAGATAACCCACGACCCGGAGATGGACCTCCCGTCGATGAAGGGGGACGAGCGGACGCCGAGCACCGACGACGAACGGGACGACTCCAACGCAGAGGGCCGCGGCACCGGCAGCGAGTGAGGGAAACCTGACGAGGACGGTAGAACTCCCTCTCGAACGGCGCGTGCGGTCGAACCTACCCGGACCGATACGCGAGTCTGCGAGGGTCTTCTTTTCGAGAGCGCCGTCGAGCGCGGTGATGTTTCAGGCGAGGACGGCCGCGAGGTACGCGACGCCGAACAGCACGGCGTTGTAGACGCCGTGAATCGCCATCGGGACGAGGAGGTTGCCCGTGCGCTCGTACGCCCACCCGAGGAGAGCGCCGACGAGGAAGATGACGCCGAGGGCGACGGCCGCACCGGCGTTCAGGACGCCGAAGTTGAGGACGTGCATGGCGGCGAACAGCAGTCCCGCGACGACGACGGCCGCGACGGGGCCGAACGCGCGTCGGAGTCGCCCTTGGACGGCGCCGCGGAACAGCAGTTCCTCGGCGGGGGCGACGACGAGCACCGAGAGCGCGGCGAACGCGAGCAGCACCCAGGGGGCGGAGGCTGCCACGTCGCCGACGACGCTCGTCGTGGGTTCGATGGGGAGGAGGGCGCTCAGCGCCGTGAACCCGAACGCGACGAGGAGGACGGCGACGGTGTAGAGGCCGACGACGCGCGCGTCCGAACCGGTGAGCCGGCGGACAGGTACGCCGGAGAGCCAGCGCCGCAGGTAGCCGACGGCGACGGCCGCGAAGCCGAGTTGGCCGGCGAGCGTCAGCAGTACGAGGGCCGCGGCCGAAGTGACGCCGACGCCCGCGAGGAACAGGGGCACCGCGACGGCGACGCTCAGGACTAGGTTGGCGAGAACGCCGAGGGCGAACAGGCCGACGGCGACGAAGACGGCGCGAATTGCGCGCCCGTCGCGCGGGCCGTTCGTCTCGACGGTGGGGTAGTGAGTACTCATGATGGTTTCCCGCGGAGGAGTTCCGTAGGTACCGCACTGTACGTCGGCTCAGGTATTGAACGCACATAGACGCGTGCTGACGCGGGGTGCGGTGAGCGACGGGTCCCGACCGAACGGTCGCCGTCCCGGCAACAACGTTCAAGGTCCGTCTACGGACGACATATAGCTCTCCCGCTGGCGGCGAGAGCGACGTCCTGTCGACGGTTTATCCGCCCGAGAGCCCGAAGGTGGGGTATGGTCTCAGAAGGCGACGACGCACCCGAGTTCACGAACAAGGTCGCGAACGGAGACGTCGAGGAGTTCTCGCTGTCCGAGGCCGTCGGCGACGGTCCCGTCCTGCTCGCGTTCTTCCCGGGCGCGTTCACGCCGCCGTGCTCCAACGAGATGTCCGCCCTCGAAGAGCACGCCGAGGAGTTCGAGGACGCCGGCGCGTCGGTGTACGGACTGAGCGCCGACTCGCCGTTCTCGCTCAACGCGTTCCGCGAGGAGTACGACCTGTCGTTCCCCCTCGTCAGCGACATGGGCCGGGAGACGATTCGGTCCTACGACCTCGAAACCGACATCGGCGACCTCGGTCTGTACGGCGTCGCCAACCGCGCGGTGTACGTCGTCGACGACGACGGCGCCGTCTCGTACGCGTGGGAGGCCGACTCCCCCGAGAACGAACCCGACTACGAGGAACTGCTGGACGCCGTCCAGTCGGCCTGATTCGAGACGAGAGCGCGGATGCCGGTCGATTCGCAACCCCCCGACACAGCACCCTTTTTCGACGCGAAACCTCGACAGTGGCGACGCACCCTCGGTCGACCGACCCGGACTCCCGCGGGGATTCGCGTTGGAGCGCTCCGAACATACCGAAGATACTTGACGTGTTGGTCGAACCTGAAGACCGAATGCCCTCCACCACGTCCAGACGACGGCTCCTCGCACTCGCCGGCGCAGTCGGCCTCTCCGCCGTGAGTGGCTGTGCGGATCGGCTGTCCGAGACGACCGACGGCGACGCCGCGACGCTCACGTTTCGCCTCTACGACCGCGCTTCGACGCTCCGCGAGGAGTACGTTCGGGACCTGAACGAGACGCGCGTCCCGTGGGACGAGGCGGCCCTCGCGGCGGCCGTGAACGGCACCGAGGACGCGACGCAGCGCAGACAGCCGTTCCCGGGACCCGACCCCGCGTGGGCGAAACTGAACGGAACGTACTACCGCCTCGACGAGGTGGTCGTCGGCGAGGAGGAGGTGACACACCCCGTCCTACGACTACACGAGGCGGGGCGAACCGACGACGCCGACGAGTCGACGTACGTGGAGAGAGACGACCTGCCGAAGGTCGACCAGCGCGCGGTCCAGATAGCGTACATGGCGGCGCGCGCCCGCGGCAACGCCGGCGGCGTTCCGTGGGGACTCGTCCAACGCGGCGGTTACGTCTATCGGGACGACGATACTGCGAACCAGAGCGAACTCCTCGCCGACGACGGCCCGTCGCGGGTCGCCCACAGGGACCGCATCTGGCGGGTCGAAGTCGCCCGTGAGACGTTCCACGAGGCCGTCTACCGCCCGGACGCCGACCCCGTCGCCGACTCCGAGGCGGGGATAGAGGAGGCGCTCCGCGGACGCCTCGTCGGCGCGCGAATCGACCCTGAGACGCTCTCGGAGGCCGAACGGGAGGTGTTCCGGCGGGCGCGAGGTGAGGGGTACACCGCCGAGCATCCGTTCCCCGACGCGTTCGTCTCCGTGCTGAAGCGGTTGGACGAACGGGCGTACATCGACGGGAACGTGACGAAGGACGGCGGCGCGAACGACTACCCGCCGAGAGACCTGCTCCGATACGGGGGCGCGTACTACGAGTACCGACTCGCGCTCGAAACGGCGGACGAGGGGTGAGTCGCCGTCGTCGAGGCGGGCGGCGGACCCGACCGTCGGACCGGTCGGGCCGAAAGACCGAACCGGCAGGCCGCCGTCGACCCGACCAGTCAGATGTCAGACGACAGTTCCTCGGAGACGCGAGAGGCGCCGATAGACGACGCGGTCGTACATCGCGCCGCCGACGAGACGGGCGTCGACGCCGACGACCTGGCGGACGCGCTGGTCGAGTTCAACGCGGCCCTCCTCGGTCAGCACTCGACGTTCGAGCGAGAGGGCGACTACGTCACCGTCGACGACGTGCGGGCGTACCGCGTCCCCCGTTCGTCGTGGGAGGAGGTAATCGCCGACTTCTCGTTCGACGACGACGTGGCGGAGGCCGTCCACCGCGCCCACGCCGAACAGGCGCGATTGACGTTCGCCTCCACGGCCGACGCCGACGGGGGCTTCGCGAACGACGAGGCGGGCGTCGTCATCGGCGTCGACACCGCCGAGCAGTTCTGAACCGGGTACGAGTCGCGGCGCGCGGCGCGCGTGAACGAACGGAAGAAAAGCGGACGGAAATCGAACGGCCCGCGATTCGAGACGGTTGAGGGGAGACGGAGCGCAATCCCCGTTCGGCTCAGTCGTCGGAGGTCACTGTCGTCTCCTGCCGGCCGACGAACCCGGCCTGATTGGCCACGCTGGCTATCTTCGGCTGGAACACCCACGCCGTCAGGAGCACGATGGGGACCATCGACACCGCGACGACGGAGTAGCCGGTGTGGAGGTTCGGCAGGTACGGCGCGGAGTAGACGAGGGGGTAGACGATGCCGCCGACGGTTCCGATACCGCCGACGACGCCCGCGACGGCGCCCGAACTGTTGGGGAACATCGCGGGAACCTGCGCGAAGATGGAGCCTTCGGCCAGCGCACAGGCCGTGCCGACGAGGAAACCGGCGCCGACGGCGACGAGGACCCGACCGGTGAGGCCCGCGGCGGTCATCCCGAGCATCGTCAGGACGACGAAACAGAGGGTCACGAACGTCCACTGCTCGCGGTAGTGGCCCGTGAACACGGGCAGGATGTCTTTCTCCTTTCGCGCCAGCACGTCGCTGACGTAGCCGCCGATGGGGCGGAGCAGGCCGGCGGCGACGGAGAACGTCGCCGCGAACGTGCTCGCGAGGACGAGGTTGTTCGTGTCGAACCCCTCGCGGTAGTAGGTGGCGAGCCACCCGTTCATCGACAGTTCGAGGCCGAACGTCATCACGTACGCGAGGGCGAGGACGACGGTGCCGTACCGCGTGGCCGTGAAGAACCAGCCTTTGAAGCTCGTGCTGTCCTTCGTCGCCTGCCGCTTGGCGTCGCTCTTGGCCGCCTCGCCGAACACGAAGTAGACGACGCCGAGGGCGATGGAGACGACGCCGGTGTAGAAGAACGCGGCGCGCCAGTTCGTCGAGAACAGCGGACCGCTCCAGTCCGACCCGAACACGCGCGGAAGGATGAGCGCGCCACCCGCGGCGCCGGCGTTCCCGATACCGGCGTAGATGCCTTCGGCGGTGCCGAGTTCCCCCTCATCGAACCACTCGGAGACGTGCTGGATGCCGATGACGAACGTGATGCCCGCCGTGGCGACGATGAGGCGTTCGACGAAGAACACCGTGTACGACTGGGCGAACGCCGAGGCCATCGAGAAGACGCCGACGTAGCCCAGCACGATGGCGAACACCGTGGGCGCGCCGAACTTATCGGAGAGCCACCCGGTCAGGATGCGGCCGAACGGCGCGAGCCAGATGGCCGCGCTGGCGAGAATGCCGATTTCGGTCAGCGACAGGCCGAACTCCTCGGCCATCGGGCCGGTGAACGGCGCGAAGGAGAACCAGATGAGAAACGAGAAGTTGAATCCGACGGTGGCGAGCAGCAGCGTCCGGTACTTCGTCATCTTGATCGGACTGTTCATCTGCGACACTCCGCCGTCCGCTTCTCGACGCCCGTCCGGCCGAGCACGGCACCCGACCGAACCGAACGCGAACCCGCCGAGACGTGCCGGTTCGTCCACCGACCGACCGGTGCGGCTTGCGACTCCTGTACGCAATCCGTCCTAAATCTTCTGTTCTTACACTCCATTACAGTTCCGTGCCATACATGGGTACTTAATAAGATATTCGGTTGACAAACGACCGGTCAGATGATTCGAGAGACGAGTTTCTCAATTAGGCGCTCGAACCGGGTTATTATTCTATTTCTGGGAGTTGAAATGAATTGTCGGACAATCACTGGACGATCTAGTTTAGAATCGACAATCACAGTTTAATTTTATGAACAACCATGAGGATGCGAGTACGCCGGGTGGTCGCGCCGCTCGGCGTGTCGGTCGCGCGACGGTTGTCCGCGTCAACGGGGTGAAGCAAAGAGACGTCGAGAGCGGCCGTCCGGCGCGGCAGGGTAGCGGCGCGTCGTCGTCGGCGGCGTCTGTCTACGTCGGCAGGACCGCCGTATTCCGTTCTCGCTCTGCGCGCGTCCGCTCCGGCGGGTGAAGCGCGACGGCGCACTGCTTCAGGTTCGGTTCGGCCGACTCCGGGTCGACGGTCGACAGCGTCAGTTCGTTGGCGGCCGCGTTGTGGATGGGAAGCCAGACGACGCCCGGCGGGACGCCGTCGCTCGGGGCCACCTCGACGGCGACGCTGGCGCGGCGCGACTCGATGACCGTCTCACCGCGGTCGAGCGATAGCAGGCAGTCCGCGATGGTCTGGGGGTGCATCCGCGCGGTGGGTTTCTCGCTCTCGCCGCTGTCGCGCGTCCGAACGCCGGTGTTGTAGGCGTCCGAGCGCCGACCGGTCGTGAGCGTGAGCGGGTACTCCTCGTCGACGGGTTCGGGGACGGCGCTGTGCACCGCGGTCGAGAACCTGGCGCGGCCGGAGTCGGTGTAGAACGACCACGCCCCGTCGTCGTAGTACCGATAGCCGCCCTCGGTGTCCGCGTCGGGCGCGGGCCACCGAACGGCGAGGTCCCGCTCCAGGCGGTCGTACGTTATCCCCGAGATGTCGGCCGTCGTGCCGGCGGTCAGTTCCCGCAGTTCGTCGAACACCGACTCCGGGTCCACCGGCGGACCCTCGAACACGCCGGGATGGATGCGGTTGCCGACGGCCGCGACGATGTCGATGTCCTGTCGGGCCGACCCCGGCGGGTCGGTCACCGCGGTCACCGGGGAGACGCGACGCTCCATGTTCATCACGGTCCCCTCGGTCTCGCCCCACGTCGCCGCCGGCAGCACCACGTCGGCGCACTCGAGGGTGTCCGAGCGGAACGCGTCCTGCACGACGAGGAAGGCGTCGTCGAGCGCCTTCTTCACGTACCCGGCGTCCGGCATGCCGGCGACGGGGTTCGTCGCCACGGTCCAGCAGACGTCGATGTCGCCGCGGGCGAGGCCGTCGACGATGCTCACGAATCCGGGCCCCGAGGAGTCCGGGAGGCGGGTCAGCGGCACGTCCCAGACCTTCGCCATCCGTTCTCGGTTGGCCCCCTCGGTGAACGCCCGGTGTCCGGGCCAGGTCCCCTTCGAGGCGCAGACGCGATTGCCCATCGAGTTGGCCTGTCCGGTCAGCGAGAACGGACCGGAACCGGGGCCGAGGTTCCCCGTCGCCAGACAGAGGTCGATGAGCGCCCGCGCCGTCGCGGTGCCCTGCACGCTCTGGTTGACGCCCATCCCCCAGTAGAGTATCGTGGGCGCGTCCAGCGCCGCGGCGACCGCCGCAACCCGGTCGAGGGGGACGCCCGCAGTCGCCGCCGCCGTCTCGGCGTCCGGGAGCGACTCCACCATCCGCTCGAACCCCTCGGTGTGCGCGTCCACGAACGCCTCGTCCACCGCGCCCGACTCGACGACGTGCGCGAGCACGGCGCGCGCCAACGCGAGGTCGGTGCCGGGGTCGGGTTGGACGTGCACGTCCGCGTCCGCGGCCGTCTTCGTCGACACCGGGTCCACGACGATCAACCGACCGCCGTCCGCCCGGGCGCTGTCGGCGAGCCAGCGGTACAGGACGGGGTGGGCGACGGCCGGATTCGCCCCCCAGACGACGTGCGTGTCCGCCTCGGGGATGTCGTCGTACGTCGGCGGGGGCGCGTCGCTCCCGAACGCCTGGTAGTACGCCGTGACGGCCGACGCCATGCACAGCGTCGTGTTCGCGTCGTAGTGGGGCGTCCCGAAGACGCCGCGGGCGACCTTCCCCAACGCGTACGCCGCCTCGTTCGTCTGCTGGCCGCTTCCCAGCACGGCGACGTTGCTCGGACTCTCGCGAATCGCCTCGATGAGGCGGGTGGCGACGACGCCGAGGGCGGTGTCCCAGTCCGTCGGCCGTAAGCTATCCCCCCGTCGTATCAGCGGCGTCGTGAGTCGTTCCCCCCGGGGGTCGACCGTCTCGCGCACGCCGCGACCGCAAGTGCCGCCGTGACTCGTCGGATGCTCCGCGTGACCGGACACGTCGGCGACGCCCTGACCGGAGGCCGCGCCCGCTTGAAGGTAGCCGCATCCGACCGCACATCGCATACAGGTGGTTGGTTTCGAATCATTGACATTATTCCCGCGCCTAAAGGCGCGGGAATCCTCGCGTTCGGGGTCTGGCATTAGCACCACCCTCCACGTGAGCGACTTTTTCCTAGCCGTGGATACTCTGGTTCGTGCGCACTTCTTTGGGACGAAGAGAGCGTTGTGACTCCAGCCACTCGTGGCTGTCCCACTCGAATCGCACGGGCCGTGCCATCGGCCGTGGTATGGCTGTCTGCCGCCTCAGGAACGACTCTGATGCAGTGAGGTCCGCATGGCCCTCGAAGCCGCACTCGCAGGTGAGCGTGTCCTGATGCCGAATCGTTCGGTCGGTCGACCCGCAGTTCGGACACGTCCGACTCGTCCACGCTTCTGATCGCGCTTCGACTGTGATGCCGAACTCTTCGGCGGTACACGCCAACCGGTCGATAAACTGTGGCGAGGGCATGCGCTTGTCTATTTGTCATGGTCGGGTGGCGAGGATTCCGTCGACGACTATCATGGTGTTTTGAATAAAACGTTCGTCCACTGTTACGCTCGCTGACTGTGTTTCCGTCTCCTCTCTCGCCCAATAGCTGTTGCTATGAAGACAACAGCAGGGCCTAAAAGTGATTATATTGTATTGCGTGGCTAAGGGTTCCCGCGTGCGACGCGAACGCCGCCGCGTCTCTCGGGGACGGGGCCGCCCGCCCGTCCCGTTGCACATCGTCAGTTCTCGAACGGACCGAACGCCGAAATAAAAATTCTCTCAGATAGTCTCGAAAAATATCCGGTGCCCCGCCCCGCGTTTTCGGTCCGTCGAGTTCGAGAGACGATTTTGTATATTTGTTAAAGGACCAGTATTTTATGCGTGGGTGTGGGTGTCTGTATCTGTTAATGAATCAAACACCCAACTTCTGTGTTATAGTGTTCCGAACGACCAGTTCGGAGGTGGCCGATGGCGAATAAGAAAGAAGAGTGGAAGGCGGGGATGTACGGCGACGAGGTCCGCGAGAAGATACTCGAGTTCGCCGAGGACGGGTGGGAGTCGATACCCGAGGACGAACGGGAGATGTGGTTCTCCCGGTTCAAGTTCTGGGGCGTGTTCCACCACCGGTCGGGTCAGGAGAGTTACTTCATGATGCGGCTCGCCAACACGAACGGCGTGCTCGAACCGGACCAGTTGCGCGCCATCGGCGAGGTGGCGCGCGACTACGCCGCCGGCCCGGTCGAGAATCCCGAGTTCGGGAACGCCTGGATCGACCTCACCACCCGCCAGTCGGTTCAGCTCCACTGGCTCAAACTGGAGGACATCCCCGAGGTATGGGAGCGACTGGAGTCGGTCGGGGTCAGTTCGCGCTCGGCCGGCGGCGACACGATGCGCAACATCTCGGGCTGTCCGGTCGCCGGCCGCGACGACCGGGAGTTCGTCGACGCCCAACCCGTGCTCGACGAGATATCGGAGAAACTGCGCGGCGACGACGACCTGGCCAACATGCCCCGGAAGTTCAACATCAGCGTCACGGGCTGTCGGGAGGGCTGCGCGCAGGACTCCATCAACGGCATCGGACTCGAACCCGCCGAGAAGACCGTCGACGGCGACGCGGTCCGCGGATTCAACGTGCGCGTCGGCGGCGGTCTGGGCGGGCGCCAACCGCGGCGGGCGCAGAGTCTCGATATCTTCGTCGAACCGGACGAGGCGTACGCCGTCGTGCGGGGGTTCGTAGAGCTCTACTTCGAGCACGGCGACCGGGAGAACCGCCAGAAGAACCGAAGCCGGTTCTTCGTCGACGAGTGGGGAACGGAGAAGATCCGCGAACTGCTCCAGGCGGAGTACGTCGACTTCGAACTCGACCGCGAGGGGACGAACCTCCGGGAGGAGTACACCTACAACGCCGGGCGCCCCGACGAGGCGGGCAAGCACGACCACGTCGGCGTCCACGAGCAGAAGAACGGCGGCTACTACGTCGGCCTCTCGGTGCCGGTCGGTCGACTGACCGCCGCCGAGACCATCGAACTGGCGGACCTCGCGGACCGACACGGCTCCGGCGCCGTGCGGCTCACCCGCCGGCAGAACCCGCTCGTCGTGGACGTCCCCGAGTCCGAACTGGACGACCTGTTGGCCGCGGACCTGCTGGAGACGCACAGCCCCGAACCGAGCGTCTTCACCCGCGGCGCGATGGCCTGCACGGGCACGGAGTTCTGCTCGCTCGCGCTGACCGAGACGAAGGCGCGGATGGCGGTCATGCTGCGCTGGTTGCGCGCGAACGTCGAACTGCCCGACGACGTCTCGCAGATCAAGATGCACTACTCCGGCTGTACGGCCGACTGCGGGCAGGCGCTGACCGCCGATATCGGGTTCCAAGGCATGCGAGCGCGGAAGAACGGCGAGATGGTGGAGGCGCTCGACGTGGGCGTCGGCGGCGGCATCGGTCCGGAACCGACGTTCGTCGAGTGGGTGCGCCAGCGCGTTCCCGCCGACGAGGTGCCCGGCCTGCTCAGGAACCTGCTCGAAGCGTTCGCCGCCCACCGCGAGAACGGCCAGACGTTCAGACAGTGGGTCGAAGCCACCGGTCAGGAGGCGCTCGTCGAGTTCGCCGAACCCGAGGAGACCGACTACGTCGACCCCTGTCTCACCGACGGGAAGCAGTCGTGGTACCCGTTCGACGACGGTGAGAGTCCCGCGCCGACCGACGCGAGCGGCGACCCCATCTCGGCGGACGACTGACCACCCGTCCCCTCTCGCCTCGCCCCGGTGCAGACCGCTCCGATATAGAAACTGATAATTCAGGGAGAGGATTATTACTTCCGAGACGAATAGAGAGGCAGAGATGAGTTGGGACGAGGGGACCGTCCGCCGAGGCGCCGGAGCGAAAGGCGGGATGGTCGGGGACGAGTCGGGTGGGGCCCGGACCGGATGAGCGTCGCGCTCTGGCCCATCGCGGGCGCGTTCCTCGCGGCCGTCGGGTCGGCAGGGCTGGGGTGGAAGCTCCTCACCTACCGGGGGAGCCCCGGCGCGAAGTGGTTCGCCGCGACGCTGGGGAGTCAGGCGGTGTTCTGCGCCACCGTCGGCGTCTCCTACCTCGTCTTCGACCCGGCGCTCCGAGAGCTGTTGGAGACGATTGCGTGGACGGCGCTGGCCGTGCAAGTGGTCGCCTTCCTCGCGTTCACGCTCTCGTACAGCGGTCGGGGTCACCTCGTCCGCACCCCGTGGTTCCGAGCGCTGTTCGCCTTCCCGTTCGTCATCTCCGTGGTGCTGGCGACGAACCGGACGCACGGGCTATTCTGGACCAACTTCCGCGTCGAGTCCGTGTTGGGGCTGTCGAGCGCCACCTACAGCGCGGCCCCGGGCGGCGTCGCCTTCGTCGGTCTCGGGCTGTTTCTCGTCGGCGTCGCGGCGGTCGTACTCCTCGATACGGCGGCGAGTTACTCGCTGTACCGCGCGGAGTCGCTCGCCATCGTGTTCAGCACCATCCCGCCCGGACTGGCGGAGGTGATGTGGCTCGCGGAGGTGGGGCCGTACCCGTATCTGAACCTGATGCCGCTGGCGTTCATCCCGCACGTGCTGGCCGACGGCTACGCCGTCTTCGCCACGGACATCTTCGAGTACAACCCCACGACGCGACGCGTCGTCGACGAGACGGCCATCGACTACCTCGAATCGCCCGTGGTCGTCGTCAACCCGAAAGGGCGGGTCGTCGACCTCAACCCCGCCGCCGCCGACGCGTTCGGAACCTCGAAGCGGGCGGCGCTGAAAACCGGCCTCGACGAGGTGGTGGGGTCCGATATCGACCTCGCTGCGGCCGACCAGACCATCACGGCCCGCGTCGACGGCGTCCCCCGGGACTTCGCCGTCAGCCCCTCCGAACACGTCGACCCGAGCGGGATACCCGTCGGCTACAGCGTCCTCTTTCAGGACGTCACCGTCCAGCGCCGCCGCGAGCAGCGACTCGACGTGTTCAACCGCGTCCTCAGACACAACATCCGAAACGACCTCAACGTGGTCTTAGGGAACCTCGAACTCGCCCGCGAGGAGACCGAACTGCCGACCGACGGCGGCCGCGACCGGCGACTGGCGGCCGCTTCGCGCTCCGCCGAGAAGCTCCTCCGACTCGCCGAGGACGCGCGCGCCGTCGATCGCGTGGTGGACCGCGCCGACGTCGAACGCGCGTCGGTCCGCCTCCGGGACGTCGTTTCGGACGCCGTCGCGACGGCCGGCGTGGAACACGCCGCCGCCGTGGAGGTGAACCCCGACGCCGTCGTCGAGACGGACGCTCGCCTCCTGACGACGACGGCGGCCCGCCTGCTGAGCGCCATCGAGGAGTACGTCGGCGGCGACGTGGTCATCCGCCTGATCGACGGGGTCGAAGCGAAATCCGAGAGCGGGGCGGGAACGGACGCGAGCTTTCGCCGCCTCGAATTCCGTGGGTCCGGACCGCTCCCGTCCCACGAGGTCGAAGCGGTCGAAGCGGGCACCGAGACGGCGCTCACTCACGCCAGCAGCCTCGACCTCTGGGTGGTCCGCTGGGGCGCCGAACTCGTCGGCTGCGAACTCGACTTCGACGGCGACGCGACGGCGGCGCTTCGCCTCCCGACCGGCGGGGGCCGGTGAGGGCGGCGAACGGCGCCCGGTCCTCGGAAGTGCGCGTCGCGAGCGCACGACGTGCGTCGGTGATGGCGGTGGCGGGTGGAACCGCGCGGTGAGGAGCGCGGGATTCCCGTCGCCGCGACTCCCCTTCTCGACCGAGAAAACTGACCGACAGCGCGACCGCGACGTCGGTGGTATTTAAACACCTTTCACACGGAAAGCTGCTCGTTACGTGGCTAATCACTGTACAGTGAGTAGGTTCGATGGTCAGCACGCTCTCTGCCGCCTCGATTTCCTTTCCGAACGCAGACTGTATCCGATTCGGCCCCCCGCCGCGCGGGGGAACGCGAGCGGTCACCGCTCTCTTCGACCGTCCGCCCGTCAACGCTCGACGACCGGCGAGTAATGGCGACTGAGGCGACGTTCACGGTCCGCGCCACGGAGTTCCCGCTGGGAAGCATCTTCGAGGAGTTCCCGGCGGCGACCGTGGAGTTGGAACGGGTCGTTCCGAACGATGAGGTGCTGATACCGTACGCGTGGGTGTACGGCGTGTGCGTCGACGACGTGGAGGCGGCGTTCTCCTCGCACCCCGGCGTGCGGAGCCTCCGACTCGTGGACGCCGTCGACGACCAGTACCTCCTGCGCGTCGAGTGGGACCCCTCCTACCGAGGCGTTCTGAGCGCGCTGGCCGCGACGCGCGTTCCGCTCCTCGAAGCGGTCGGCACGAGCGAGCGGTGGCTGTTCCGGATACGCGGCGATAAGCGCCACGACGTCGCCGCGTTCTACGACCGCTGTCAGGAGTGGAGCGTGCCGGTCACGATGACCGAACTCCACTCGCTCACCCCGCGGCAGCGGTCGGCGGAGGCCACACTGACCGACGCCCAACGCGAGGCGCTGGTCTTGGCGTACGAGCGCGGCTACTTCGACACGCCGCGGGGCGTGACGATGGCCGAACTTGGTTCGAAGCTCGGAATCAGCCAGCAGGCGGTCGGCTCCCGAATCCGACGCGGCATCAACTGCATCCTGGGCGAGACGCTCTCTTCCGTGGACGACGACGAGCGCTGAGAACGTTGCGTCGGAATGAGGGAGGAAGAAGCCGGAATATAAGAATAGGGTTGTACATACAAGGTGAAGGTTCATACAGGAAGAATCGCATCACTACTCATCCGCAGAGACGGATGGGCGTCACAGGGGTGGGACGCCGAAACGAGGGTGAAAAGCATGCAGCAGAGTCAACCCACATCCAGACGGAGCAAAGAGACGACGAAACGAACGGTCCTGTTAGCCGACGACGACGAGGAGTTCCGCGAAACGCTCGTCATCTGGTTGGCGAGCGAGGAAGGGTGGTACGTGCGGGAGGCGGCCGACGGCGAGGACGTGCTGTCGAAAATCGACGAATCGGTGGACGTCCTCGTTCTCGACCGCAGGATGCCGAACCTCTCGGGGCCGGAGGTGATAGACCGAATCGACGAAACCGAGTTCGACGGCGACGTGTTCGTCCTCAGCGCCTACGAGGCGGACGAACACCTGAACGGCGACGGCGACCGGATCACCGCCTACATAACCAAACCGATCCGGCGCGAAGAGTTTCTCGAACGGCTCGAAACGGGCCGCTGACCGTATTCGGCGGAACGGAAAAGAAGTACGCGAACGTTCTGACGACCTTACTGCGCGTTAGCGCCGCCGTCGGTCGCCGTCGGGCGGGAGGCCGGCGCGGCGACCGTCGAATCGGTTGCCGTCGAGTCGCCGACGGCGTCGGACCCCGACGCTCCGTTCGCCTCGTCGCGCACCTCGAACTGTTCGAGATGAGTCCGAAGTTCGCTCGCGTTCTCCGCGAGGCGACTGACACCCTCCGAAACCTCCGAGAGCGTCGCCGTCTGCTCTTCGGCCGCCGCGGAGACCGTCTGCGCCTCCGCGGTCGTCTCCTCGCTGATGCTCGTCGCCTCCTCCGTCATGTTGAGGATGTCCTGCGAGGACTCGGCCTGTCGACTGGTCGCAGCGTTTATCTCCTCGACGCTCGCGTTCGTCTCGTCCAGTTCCTCGACGATCTCCTCGAAGGAACCGATCGCCGTGCCGACCGACTCGGTTCCCTCCTCGACGCGGGTGCGCATCCGCGCCATCCCGTCGAGGACGCTCTGCTGTTGGTCCTGCAGCGACGCGATGCGCTCTTCGATGCGCTGTGCGGAGTCCTGGGTCTCCTCGGCCAACGACTTGACCTCGTTCGAGACGACGGCGAATCCCGATCCGGCCTCGCCCGCCCGCGCGGCCTCGATGTTGGCGTTCAGCGCGAGGATGTTCGTCTGCTCGGCGATGTCGGAGATGACCTCGACGATCTCGCCGATCTCGCTCATCTGTTCGTCCAGTTGCTCCATCTCGGAGACGGTGTGCTCGGTCTCCTTTTGGATGGTCTCGATGCCCGTCAGGGCCTCGTTCGCCGCCCGCCGTCCCTCGTCGCCCTTCGCCGCCGAGTTCCTCGTGTAGTCGGCGAGTTCGTCCGCCGAGGCGGCGATCTGCTGGACGGAGGCGGTCATCGTGTCTATCTCCTCGGAGACGGCGAGGAGGCTGTCGTTCTGGTCGGTCGCGCCGTCCGCGATGTGCTGGATGGACGTGCTGACCTCGCTGCTGGCGCGGCTAACCTCGTCGGCGCTGGCCGCGACTTCTTCGCTGAGCGAGGCCACGTCGCCGCTGAACTGCCGGACCGCGACGACCGTCTCCTCTATCTCGTCCATCATCCCGTTGTACGAGGTGGCGATGGTCCGCATGTCGCGGCTGTCGCTGTCGGCGTCCATCCGCGCGGAGAGGTCTCCATCCGCGGCGACGTTCATCACGTCGCCGTAGCGTTCGGCGTCGCGTCGCTGGTCGAGCAAGTCGTCGCGGAGGGCCGCCATACCGCGGAACACCCCGGCGAACTCGTCCTCGCGGCCGGTCGAGAGGTCGACGTCGAGATCGCCCTCGCGGAGCGACTGCACCTTCTCGGAGAGGTCGCGCAGGGGTTTGGTCGTGCTGCGCGAGATGAGCAGGCCGAGGGCGACGAATCCGGCCACCGTTACCCCAATGAGCAACGCGACCGTGCCGGCAACCTGGTCACCCAGCGCGAACGCCGAGGAGGTGGGTTCGTGCACGAGGAGGATGAGACCCGCGTGGTAGGGAACGTACGCGACGAGGTGCCGTTCTTCCATCAAGCCGGGCGCGGCGTCTTGGACGACGACGCCCGACTCGCCCGCCCACGCTCGTTCGACCGCCTCGGAGTTCTCGACCGGGTACTGCTCGCCGGCGTTCTCGCCGCTGCCGTCGAAGTCGATGGTGCCGGTCGTACCGATCAACTGCGTGACCGACCCCTCGGCGCCCTTGAGGCGTTCGTCGACGGTCGCCGTCTCGGCCGAGTAGACGAGCACGCGGTTGGTCGCGCCCGGAACGGGGCTGAAGAAGGAGATGACGTTCGCGCCGTCGCCCTGCCACTGGTGCTTCGCGGTCGACCCGACGGCGTTCGGGTCGACGTAAGAGACCGGTGCGGCCGCGGTGACGCGGTCCATCGTCGTTCCGGCCTGTCCCTCGGACGTGCTCGCGAGCACCTCGCCGGACTGGAGGTCGACGACCGAGAGGTCGATGATGTCGGCCGGGAGTTGCTCGTGCTGTGAGGCAAGGTGGGCGTTCATCCGCGCCTCGTCGTCGCCCGTCAACGTCTCGGAGTTAGAGAGCAGTCCGACCGTCTTCATGTGGTCGGCGCGCCACGCCGAGAGCACCTCGACGTTCTCCTTGGCCGTCTGGAGGAGTCGCTCCTCCGCCTCCGCCTCGACCGTCGATTCCACTTGCTGATATTGATAGATGCCGACGGCGCCGACGATGACGCTGATGACGAGGAAGATGGCCACCAATCGCCACAAGTAGTTCTGCCGAATTCGATCGGGAAGACGCGATTCCACCCGCTGCGAGACATGTTCCATAGTGTATACGGGAAAAACCGAAGCGGCTTCATAACGGTATTCGTCGGATTATCAATTTTGGATATCGATGTATCTGGTATGTTGTCTATACCGGGGGGAATCGGACGCGAGCGTGTCGTACGATACCGAAAAACGATGGGTCGGCAGGTGTGCTAGCGCTGGGCCTCTTCGAGGGCGTCCGGCGCGTAGATGACGCCCGCGCCGAGTTCGGGGCTGCTCTTGCCGTTGCTGTGCCGAGCGGTCCGTTCGATGACGTTCTGGACCTTCTTGGCGCTCATATCGGGGGCGACTTCGCGAACAAGGGCGACGAGGCCGGCCACCTGCGGGGCGGCCATCGACGTCCCGGCGTACCAATCGTAGGCGAGTCCGTCGTTGAGGTCCGGCGGTACCGTCGACAGCACGAGGTTCGTGGGGAAGGGCCACTCGGTGTCCGCCGCGAGCGTCTTCTCCAGCGTCTCGTACCCGCCGCCGGGCGCGCCCACGTCGATGTCGCTGGTGCCGTAGTTCGAGTAGAACACGAGTTCGTTGTTCGGTCCGGTCGCGCTGACGCTGAGCGCTCCGGGGACGCTGTTCGGGAGCGTGTAGAAGCCGCCCTGCTGGAGGTTCGCGCTCGCGTTACCCGCGCTGGCGGTCACCACCGTTCCTCGTTTGACCGCGTCCTGCGTCACGCGCTGGTAGGCGACGTGCTCGCCGGTGCTGTGTTCTGCACCCTTGATGACGCCGCCGCCGAGGCTCATGTTCGCGGCGTCGGCGCCGGCGTCGGGCGCGTAGTCGATGGCGCTCAAAATGTCGAAGTCAGTCGTGAACAGCGTCGTGACGACCGGAATCGTCTCCTCCACCTCGCCGTCGCCGTCGGCGTCGAGTTCGTACTCCTCCAGTTTCTTCCAGTAGAACACGCGGAGGGGAACCACGTCGGCGTCCGGCGCCATTCCGGCGACGCCCACGTCCTCGGGGACGCCGTCGGCGTCGACGTCGTTTTTAGCCGTAGCGATGCCGGCGCAGTGGCTCCCGTGTGACTGCACGTCGTCGGCCGCCGACTGGGTGCGCGTCTCCGGCGGGCCGCGCCAGACGTACGGCTCCACCTCCTCGGAATCGGGATGGAGATTCGCCTCGATGGTCTCGTCGCCCGCGACGGTGGGTTCGCCGTCGGGGCTCGTCAGCCCGTCCGCGCGGAACAGCCTTCCCTTCTCCATCACGGCGGGGATGTCCGGGTGCTGTTCGTCGATGCCGGTGTCGATGATGGCGACGGTGCTGCCGTCGCCCGTCGCGGTGTCGTGGGCCTCGAACGCGCCGGTCGTCTCGGCCATCTTGTCCCACTGGAGCGAGGCGTACTGGTCGTCCAGCGACTCCGCCGTACTGGTCGCCTGCTTCGCCGGGCCGAGCAGTCGATACCCCCCGTTCGGGTCGACGGACGTGACGCCGCCGACGCCGTTCAGATCCGTCTCCTCGCCCGCGAGGACGAGGTGGACGGTATCGTCGGCGATAGAGGCGACCACCTCCGCGCCGCGCCGTTCGAGTCTCTTCAGAGCGCCGTCGCCGGGCGCGGTCACGACGTACTGCTCGCGGCCGTCCGCGGCCGTGGCGGTTCCCATCGCACCGAGAGCGAGTGTGCTGCCGGCGACTCCCTTGAGGAGGGAGCGTCTGGTAAGCGAGGACATGACAAACTACTCTCGAGAGGGCGGCCAGTAAAGTGTTGAGGAAAATAGAATTAATCTTATATATTTATAACTTGTATTTTAATGGTGCGAGGTTGGGAGAAGATCGAGCGATGAGCGGAGAAATCGAGAGCAGGAGGAAAAACGGCGGTGGTTTGGGTAGTGGGCGGCCATCGAGAGGAAACTCTTGCGTCGGGTTGACCTCTCATGAACATAAATGCAAACACATTGTGGACCTATAACTCCAGATATACGGGCATATGTAGCTATTCCCAATTATATTCTCCTACCCCTATTTTATATCCTCCTTTGCGCAATTTTAAGTACATATTGTGGTTTTTATCATCAGAAAAAGCAGAGGCGGTTCTAACTGTCCGGGTACAATCTTATGTTTGTAAAACGAGGATAGAACAAAAAGAAGGAACCGCCGTTCAGGCGGAAGAGCGCGAAGACAGGGAGCGAACCGCCGGGACAGCGATGGTCGCGACGCTGAGGAGGATGATGACGAGTGCGATCGGACTGGTGTAGAAGATGTCGAACGACCCGCCGGACAGCGAGAGGGAACGTCGGAGATTCGTCTCGGCGATGGGCGCGAGGATGAGTCCGAGCACCATCGGCGCCAACGGATACCCGCGGAGACGGAGCACGTATCCAAGCGCACCTGCACCGAGCATGACCCACGCGTCGAACAGGTTCCCTCGGAGGGCGACCGCACCGATGACACAGAGGACCAAGATGGCGGGCCAGAGAAGCGACTCGCGGATGTTGATGAGTCGAACCCAGTAGTGCGCCCCGAGCAATCCGAACACGAGGATGAGGACGTAGATGAGGAGGAACCCGACGAAGATGGTGTACAGCAGCGTCGTCTCCTCTTGATACAGCGCCGGACCGGGCTGAACGTCGTGAACCATCAGGGCGCCGATGAGGATAGCCGAGACCGAGTCACCCGGAATGCCGAGCGTGAGCGTCGGAATCAACGCGCCGCCGGTACTCGCGTTGTTCCCTGACTCCGCGGCCGCGATGCCGCGCACGTTGCCTTCGCCGAACGAGGGAACGGCGTCCTTTATCCATCGAGTGGCCTCGTTGTACGTGATAAACGCCGCGATGTCACCACCCGCGCCGGGGATAGAACCGATGAGAACGCCGGCGATGCCGGACGCCGTCGAGACGGGACCGATCGCTTTCAGATCCGAGAGCGACGGGAGGATGCCATCGATGTCTTGATCGACTTTCTTCCCCTCGTCGTCGATACCCGAGGAGTACGCCTTCATCCCTTCCGCGATGCCGAACAATCCGATCATGACCGCGATGAACTGGACGCCGGTGAGCAGTTCCGGGACGCCGAACGTGAACCGCTGGAAACCGGTGAGCGGATCGATGCCGACCGTGGCGACGAGCATCCCGAGGAGGCCGGATATCATCCCCTTCGGTAGCGAATCACCGCTGACGCTGGCGATTATCGTCAGCCCGAACAGCGCAAGCGCGAAGAACTCCGGCGAGCGAAACTGCAGGGCCGCGTCTGCGATGAGGGGCGAGAAGAACATCAGCCCGATGACGCTGATCACGCCGCCGATGAACGAGGCGACGGTACTGATTCGGATGGCTCTGCCCGCCTCGCCCTTCTGGGAGAGCGGGTAGCCGTCGAAGATGGTCGCCGCCGCGGACGGCGTCCCCGGTGTGCGGATGAGAATCGCCGGAATCGACCCCGAGTACACCGCGCCGCCGTAGATTCCGAGCAGGAGCATCATCCCGTTGCCGGGGTCCATGGTGAACGTGAACGAGAGCAGGACCGCAACGGTCATCGTTGCCGTCATTCCCGGAATCGACCCCATCAGGATACCGACGAGCACGCCGGCGACCATCAGGAAGAGCGTGAACGGGTTGAGGACGTTCGTCAACCCGGCGATGATGTACTCTATCATAGCATCACCCAGACGGGAAGCCGGGGGAGCAGTCTGGAGAACGGTATCACGCCCTCCGGAAGCGGGACCAAGAAGAACTGACTGAAGATATAGAACAGCGCGAGAGGGAGCAGTAGCGAAATCACGGCTATCGTCGTCGGCGAGCGGACGCCCGAGTAGTAGAGGATGACCGGCAGGAACAGTATCGTCCCCACGAGGAATCCCGCGAGCGGCATCGCGACGAGATATCCGAAGACGAGGGCCAACACAACGCCGGCGGCCCGAAGGTCGTGGTCGCTCACGTCGAGTCCGCCGTCATCTTCGGTGACCAATTCGACGAGCGCGAAGAGGATGATGCCGGTCGAGATGCCGATGGGGAAGAAGCCCGGTCCCACCTCGCCGCCGCTCGGGAAGCGGGACGCGAAGAGTATCACGACTGCCGCACCGACGATGAAGGCGATTGCGAGCGGACTCGACCGTAGCGCGTTGGTGCTGAGTTTCATACGAGATGGTGTGACTCCGATTCGAGGTGGTACTCCCGAGTCGACGCGGTCCGTGTATCGACCGGTCGCGGGTCTCCCATCGCAGAAGACGACACAGCGGTCGGCATCGGGTTCCGTCGTCGTTCGCTTCGAACGCGTCTCTCTCGGGGGTCAGTCGGTCGATTCCCCGAACGTGCATTACTGGTGCTCATGTATTTGGTGACTGTGTGAAATTTTCACGCATGATTTATAAAAAGGTACTGGTGTCGACCGAAGAGACTCCCGCGGTCCCTCGGGTCGTCGGTTGTGAAGTGGTCAGGCCTGGATGTTCAGCTTCTCGACTAGCTGACCGTAGTACTTGTATCTCTCGTCGAGGAACTTCTGGAGCTCATCGGGACCCCGTTTGACGCGCATGAAGTTGTTGTTCTCCATGAACGTCTTGAACGATTCGGATTCGTAGACGGTGTTGTACGTCTCGACGATGGACTGCTTCACGTCGTCCGGGAGGTCCGGTGGCGCGAAGTGCGCGAGCCACGATCCGATGACGATATCGATGCCCTGCGACTGCATCGTCGGCGTGTTCGGGAGCGATTCGAGCTGTTCGTCGTACATGACGCCGAGCGCCGTGAGGGGGCCGTCGCGGACCTGCGAAGCGACCTCCACCGCGCCGACCGTCGCGCAGTCCGCTTCGCCGTTCACGGTCGCGGTGATAGCCGGGGCCGCACCGGGGTAGGCGACGTGTTGGACGTCGATGCCCGCCTCGTACGCCCAGGCGGCACCCGCCATGTGCCACGAGGATCCGATTCCCGAGTTGGCCATCTGCACCTTGTTGTTCTTCGCGTACGAGAGGAACTCGTCGACCGTCGTGTAATCGGAGTTCTCCCTCACCACGATGGCTGCGGGCATCTGGGTGTACTGCATAATGGGCGTGATGTCGTCCGGACCCAGGTCCGCGATTCCGAGGTGCTGATACAGGCAGATTTCGGGAGCGGTGCAGCCGAGCGTGTGTCCGGTCGGCTCCGCGTTCGCCACCGCGCTCATCCCGACCGACCCCGACCCGCCCGTCTGGTTGCTGACGTTCCACGAGACGTCGGTATTGCTTTCCCCGGCGTCTGCGACCGCCCGACTCGTCCGATCAGCTCCCCCGCCGGCCGACCACGGAGAGACCACTTCGACCTGACGGGACGGCCACTCCTGGTTCGACCCGCCGGATAGCTGCCCGGTACATCCCGCGGTCGCCACGAGGCCCGTCCCACCGAGAGCCTTCAGGACGTTCCGTCGGTTCACACTGCCACCGTACGTACTCGCCTGGCTGTCCCCAGCGCTGGCAGAGATACTGTCGTCTGTCATCTCTACTCTATCGTGTGGGGACTATCATTTAGGTTTTTCTATCATCCGATGACAAGAGACGCGACGGGAAATCGACGTTCGAGGGCGAAACAATGATGTGGGAGCTACGAATCAGTAGGAGGCATGGTAATCGTCGGAGCGGTAGACAAATCGAACAGAACGACGACCGTGGTAAGAGAGGCCGAGCGACTGGCAGAGGCGTTCGACGATACGATTCACTTCGTCCACGCGCTGACCCGCTCGGAGTTCGTGAACCTGGGGCGGACCAGCGCGCAGGCGGACGAACCCCTCGACATGGGCCAGGTCCGCAGCGCGGCGGCGGAGATGGCGGAGGAAGCGGTGACCGACATCTCGGTCGAGTACGAGACCGTCGGATTAGTCGGCGATCCGGCCGACGAAATCATCAACTACGCCGAGGAGCGGGACGCCCGGTATATCGTCGTTCGGCCCCGACGACGCTCTCCCACTGGGAAGGTTCTGTTCGGGAGCGTCGCACAGTCCATCCTGCTGGACGCGACCTGTCCCGTCGTCACGTCGTTCGTCGACGACGAAAACTGACGCGGGAGGAGGAGCGTTCCGTACCGTCTCGACAGCAACCGGTTGCTCAGGGGCGCGGGTCCCACTCGCGTTCGACGAGGAAGTCGTCGAGTTTCCCCTTTGGATTCTCGAACACGTTCGATCCGTGAAACACCAACAGCGTCTCGAAATTGTACTGAAGCAGGTTATAGAGGTTGATCTCGGCCGCTTCGTGGTCGTCGTTGAAGAGTGCCGGCGGCGGGAGGAGGTAGCCGGCCGGGAGACCGGCGCGGTCCGCGCCGTCGAGTGCGTCCCCCGAGATGAGGATATCCCGGTCTCGGAGCAACAGCGCGGACGTCCCCTGCGTATGGCCGGGGACCTGTATCACCTCGATATTGCCGTCGAGGACATCCCCGTCCTCGTAGCGGACGTCCGGCTCGTACTCGATGGCCTCGTACAGTTTCGTCTCGTTGTCGGGAGCCGCCAGCGTCGGCGAGAACGCATCCATCACATACGGAAGTCCGCCGTGGTGCCCGTGGTCACCGTGCGTCAGGATGACGCGGTCAACGCCGCCGAACTCGTTCCGGAGCACCGCCACGAGTTCCTCGCCGTTCTCCTCGAACGCCGTGTCGATGAGGGTGGTCTCTCCGCTCGGTACGTCCTCCAGTACGTACACGCGGACGTGCTCGAACTGGATCAGCGATATACCTTTGACGACGCTCTCCGCGCTCATGTTCGTAGGCGACTCGCTTCGCGGAAAAAATAAAACTACCGATGAGCGAGGGTACAGCCGTTCTCTCCCAGACTCCGTGCCGCCGTCCGCGTGTTCGGCCACACCCCACTTCAACATCGTTGAAGTGATTCCTAGCACTTAAGATACGACGACCGAATGCGGAGGTATGAGCGAGAACGACCCGTCGGGCGCGCGGCAGTTGAAGAGCGTCTCTCGAGCGTTCGACATCGTGGAGTATCTGCGGACGGAGGGGCCGGCCACGCTCTCGGCGGTCGCAGAGGAGTTCGACACGCCGATGAGCACCGCCCACATCCACCTCGTCACTCTCGTCGAGAACGACTACGTGATAAAGCGCGACGGGCGGTACGAGTGCAGTTTCCTCTTTCTCCGCACCGGTGGTCAACTGCGCGACCAGTTGCCGCTGTATCAGGCCGCGAAATCGGAGATCGACGACCTCCGAACGCAGTCCGGGGAAATCGCGAATGTCGGGACCGAACAGAACGGGTACATGGTACAACTCTACAAGTCGGAGGGACCCGAATCGATAGACGACAACGCGGCCTTGGGTGCGCACCTCTACTTGCACAACACGGCGCTCGGGAAGGCGATGCTGTCTCAGTTCTCCGACGAGAGAGTGGAGGCTATCCTCGACCTGCGGGGGCTCCCGGCGCTCACCGAGGAGAGCATCGTCGACAGAGCGGCGCTGTTCGAGGAACTTGCGGAGACGCGAGAACGAGGGTACGCCGTGAACCGGGGAGAGCACTTCGTCGGGGTCAGCGCCGTCGCCGCTCCAATATTATCGAACTCGGGCGGCGTCGTCGGCGCGATCAGCATCAGCGGCCCCCTCAGCCGGATGGGAGACGAGCGCATCGAGGAAACGCTCGCCCCGGCGATACTGAACAAAAAGAACATCATCGAACTCAAACTCTCCCAACGGTAGCTCTCTCGTTTCTGACTCTATCGCCGTACCGTTCGTTCCCTCTCCCGTTTTCCGTTACGCTCCTATGTTCGTAATTCTCACGTTCGCCACTGGTTCAATATTATTGAAGTAGAGATAGTGGTTTTTCTTCCGAAAACACCTGTTAAAGGTCTCGTCGGAGCCTGAGGGACCGATTCCACTTCGCAGAAGCTATAAATATCTCCAGTCTCAACCTCCATTATCGATGAGTACGCAAAGAGTCCTCATTACCGGTCCGTTCGGCGAGGCGGGAGAAGCCCTGCGCAACCACCTGGTGGGCAAGGAGCGATACGAGTTCACCTTCCTCGACCGGAACGAGCACCCCGACTACGAGACGCACGTGGCCGATGTCAGCAACTACGAGGAGATCCGGCCCGCCTTCGACGGGCAGGACGCCGTCGTCCACCTCGCCGCTCAGTCCGACGCCGGGGCGGAGTTCGAGGACATCGTCCAACCGAATATCGTCGGCACGTACAACGTCCTCAAGGCGGCCCAGGACGCCGAAGTGGAGAAGTTAGTGTACGCGTCCTCACAACGGGTCATGGGTCTGTACGAGGAGGACCACGCGCCGGAACTCTACGAGAAGGACCATCCGCTGTTGCTCGATCACGAGTCGCTGCCGAAACCGGACGGATACTACGGCGCGTCGAAGGTCTTCGGCGAAAACGTCCTCCGGTCGCACGCGCGACGCGACTCGTATCCGAAACGGCTGTTCTCGCTCCGCATCTCCAGCGTCCGCACCGAGCGGTACGACCATCCGTATGGCGACGCCGAACGGGGCGTCGACAGGGGTGACGAGCACAAACTTGACGGCGACGAAGTCTGGGACCAATCGCAAACGGGGTCTTGGGAGCGCGGGAGCGAGGAGTACGAACGGATGGTGAAACGGCTGAAAGCGACGTGGACCTCCCAGCGAGATTTCGCCCACCTCATCGAGTGCTGCCTCCAGAACGAGACGGTGACGTACGACACCTTCTACGCCGTCAGCGACAACGAGTCTCGGTGGTTCGACACCGAGCACGCAAAGGAGGTTCTCGGATACGAACCGAAGGACGACGGGTGTCGGTGGGACGGTCCGCCCGAGGCGGAGGACCCTTCCCCCGAGTCGAAACGATGACCCCGGTCAGAACGTCGTTTGGGTTCGACGACCGGTAACGCGGTGCGACGGTCGGTACGCGAGTATAGGACGCCGGCCGCTCTCCTCTTCGGTCGTGACTTCGGAGAGCAATCTCCAACCTCGCGCACGACGGCTCACAGAATGGTGTACGGGCGGGTTCGAAGGAATTCGATCGTCGCTCTGCTCGTCAGTCCGCAGTCAAGGCCACTGAAGACTACAGTTCCAAGACGTCGAAGACGGGTTTGCAGGTCTCGCCGGCGAGAAACGCCTCGAACGCCCCGTCGGCGTCGAGGAGCGAGAATCGGTCGTCGATGAACGTCTCGCAGTCGATGTCTCCGGACTGGATGAGTCGCAGTCCGCGCTCGAAGTCCTCGTACGTCGCCCCGTAACTGCACTGGAGGTCGACTTCGGCGCGGACGAGCGGCGAGTACGGCATCGTCGTCTCGCCGGTCTGCCCCACGAGCACTATCTGGCCGCCTTTGCGTGTCTCGTCCGCGGCGGTGGTCAACCCCGACGGGTGGCCCGTCGTGTCCAACACCACGTCGTACCCGATGCCGTCCGTCAGCCGGTCGCGGTGCGACGCGACGTCCGTTTCGGCGACGTTGAGCGTCTCGAATCCGAGTTCCCGAGCGAGCGGGAGACGGTACTTCGAATCCCGTCCGACGCCGGAGATGACCACGTCGCCACCCTGCGCGTCGGCGACCTGCGCGCACAGCAGTCCGATGGGCCCCGGCCCTTCGACCAAGACGCGGTCACCGGGGCTGACCCGCGAGTTCTCGATGACGGCGCGCGTCGCGATGGCTGTCGGTTCGACTATCGCGGCGTGCTTCGCCGAGACGCCGTCGGGGACTGGATGAAGGACGTGCTCCGGAACGGCGATGAGTTCCTCGTAGGCGCCGTCGTGGTCGATGCCGGTGAGTTCCGTGTGCTGACAGACGTTCTCCTCGCCTATCTGACACTGATAGCAGTCGCCGCACGGCCGAATCGGTCGCTCGACGACTCGGTCGCCGGGAGAGAATGCCGTCACGTCGGCGCCGACTTCGGCGACGCGACCCGAGTACTCGTGGCCGATGACCGTCGGGAGGTTCATCCGCTCGAAGGGCGCTTTGAACTTGTAGATGCCGGCGTCACTACCGCACATGCCGGCGTACTCCACCTCGACGAGCACCTCGTCGGACGCCGGTGTCGGACGCTCCCGTTCGATAAGTTCGACGTACCCTTCAGTACGCTCCGTCTTCGCTAATCCACGCATACAGCATCGTGGCAGCCCTGCGGATATAATTCTATGGATTGGGAGAGAGAAGAATTCGGGGACGGAGACGCGCTCAGCGGGAAGTGCAGAGATTTCGGGAGCCCATATTCTCATCAGAGTGCGCTGGTCCCGCCTCCGTCGCGCGACCGCTTCACCGTTCGGTCGCCCCTCGTTGAAAGACCCGCCCACATCGATGGGAGGGGAGCGGTCAGGTCTTTCTCGGAACACCGATAGTTTAACGTGAGCCGTACGCATCGTTCGCCACATGCACACGGTAGAGCATGACGTAGACCGTCCCGACAGCGACGTGGTTGCGGCGTTCGAAGACGTTCCGAGCACCATCGTCTCCGACGTCACCGGGAACATCGGACTGACGATGGACTCGGGGGTCCGGCCGGCGTACGACGGCGTGGAGATGGCTGGAACGGCGGTCACCGTCAACGCGTCGCCTGGGGACAACCTCATAATCCACAAGGCCATCACGATGACCGAACCCGGTGATGTCCTCGTCATCGACTGCAACGGGTACACCGAAACAGGCCACATCGGCGAACTGATGTGCACGTCCTGTCAGGCGAACGGACTCGCCGGAATCATCATCGACGGCGCGTACCGGGATAGCCGGGAAATCGCCGAGATGGAGTTTCCCGTGTACGGACGCGGAGTCAACCCTCAAGGACCGCTCAAGCAGGACCCGGGTTCGATAAACGTCACAGTCGCGTGCGGCGGGGTGAGCGTGGACCCGGGCGACATCGTTATCGGCGATGACGACGGAGTAGCCGTCATCCCGCCCGAAGGAGCCGAAGACGTGCTGGAGCGCTCCCGCGCGAAGCTCGATTCGGAGGATTCCGTGCGCGAAGAAGTGCTTGAGGGAGAGTACCTGTACGAACTCAACGGCTACGACGAACTGTTCGACAACCTAACCATCGTCGGACCGGAAGACTCCATCCAGTAAGTGCACGGCGACGCTGCGCGAGTGACAACACTGACTCCGAGAGAGAACTCGGACAACAGAGACAACTGATTCACGCTGTCGCCGTACGGTCTCGCCCCTCGGTCGATTTTGACATTTGCGTTTCCGTCAGTAGTTCCGCGAAGAGCACGGTTCGCCCACCAAGACCTCGGTTCGATATTATTGAAGCAATGCGTTGGACAGTATCTGGCAGATGTTACATGGTTAGTACTGTAATAGTATCACTGATTCGTCCGAGAGCGGCCGGTACGGGGCAGATTTCATCGTTGCAAGATGCTCAAAGGAGGGGAGAACGCTACAGTAAGGAACGATCGTTCCGTGCATCCATCGAAACAGAGAGGAGGTAACGAGGTTCCGAACCTGAGAAACATTTTTGAATCCGCAGAGAGCTACGTATGACATGGACGTTGATGAGTGTCGACTGGTGGGTGTGACCGACGATTTAGCAACGGTACAAGCGGTCCGCGAGCTGGCGGACTACGTCGAGTTCCGATTGGGGAGTGCGGAGGACCCGCGGGCCCAACTCTCGAACTATACCCCAGGCGTCCCGCTTATCCTCTCACCAAGAGCGGCCACCGAAGGCGGGGATACGCTTGAGCCGGACGACGTGGCCAGCATCGCCGCCGCCGCGCCACCGGGCGTCGTGGAGATAGTAGAAGTGCCGTTGGCCGATGCGGACGAACGGGGCGAAACGTTCGAACGGCTCCGCAGCCGAGAGATCCAATTACTAATATCGAGCTACAGCAACGAAGCGGCTCCGTCGAAAGAGGAACTCCGGGAGACCATCTCCGAGTGCGGAGAGCACGGGGACCTCATCAAAGTCGTCATCCTCGTCGAGGACGAGAGAGACGCGCTGGTACTGCTGGAGTGTTTGAACGACGCTTCGCGGGGCGAGACGGACATTGCGGGGTATGGGAGCGGAGCGGCCGGGAAGCACACTCGCGTGGTCAGCGCGTTCTACGGGTCGAGATTAGCCTACGCCCCCATCCGACCCGACACCGGGTCGGGAGACATCAGCTTGAAACAACTCAACGATGTGCTAAATACGATCGCGGATGCGCAAGGAATTAGCCGCGGAGACGAACTCGCGGAAAGTTTGTAGCCGCTATCGTGTGGTGATCTTCTATTTCGACTTGAAACAGATACTGCGTAGTGAATATAATTTCTTGTACTGTTTTCGCTTCGGGGCTGTCGGGTCAGTCGCCCGTGGCGTTCGCGAGCGAGAGACACACGGGCGCGATATTGCGGAAAGAGCCAACGTTTATACCCGACAGAGTGATAAGACCTCACATGAAAATCGAGGAATCGGCTCTCGCTGCAACAACAAATGACCTAACACGAGAGAAGGACGCTCGAGGAATCGCCGACCTCATCGAGTTCCGGATGGACAAAGCGGAGAATCCGATCGAACAACTGGAGGCGTACGACGGCGAACTGCCGATCATCGCGACGAACCGGGCGCGATGGTTCGGCGGAAAGGCGAACGACACGGGACGACTCGACGACCTCTTCTCCGCGTCGCGGTTCGACTCCGTGAAGTTCGTCGATATCGAGTACGAGACGATTCGCTCGAAGGAGTGGCTCGCCGCAGAGTTCCGCGAGAACGACGTGCAACTCATCATCTCCCATCACGACTTCGACGACACGCCCGAGAGAGCGGTGCTCGACGCCATCATCGAACAGTGCGCGGCGTACGGCGACATCGCCAAGGTGGCGACGTTCCCGCGGGACCAATCGGACACGCTCACGCTTCTCGAAGCCGTCCACGCCGCCACGCAGAAGGGAATCGACGTCGCGGGAATCTCGATGGGTGAGATCGGAAGCCACACCCGCGTCATCGGTCATCTCTACGGCTCCAAACTCGGATACGCGCCGCTGCTGGCGGACGACGTCGACTACGCGCCGGGCCAGATTCCGCTCGAAAAACTCGCGTCGCTCATCGAACTCACGAAGAACAACAGCGTCGACGACGACGTGATGGACACGCTTCGGAGCGAGGTATCGGTACCGAAGGAGATTCCGCTGTCAGAGTAGCCCCGTTGAAGACCCGATTCCGAAGTTATCGTTTCGTCTGTTTTCCGCTCAAACGCCCGATGTCGGTTAGGACTGCACTCGCCGTCTCGACGCCGCCCGCTCCGCGACCCGAGAGGTTCATCTGACCGGCGTTCTCGATGTCCAACTGCACGGCGTTGTGCGTTCCGGTGGGGGCGACCGGACTCTCGACGGGGACGAGACGCGGACTCACCCGAACGCTCCCGTTACGCACCTCCGCGAGGAGCCGAATCGTCTGGCCGTCCTCCCGCGCCAGTTCGAGCAGGGTCCCGGGGAGCGCCTGAATACCGTCCACGGAAGCGTCCTCGATGCTGTACTCCCCGTCGAAGAGGAGATTGGCGACGATGACTCCCTTGAGCGCGGTGTCCGTCCCGTCGACGTCGAACGTCGGGTCCGCTTCCGCGACGCCCAAGTCCTGCGCCTCCGCGAGGACGTGCTCGTAGTCCAGTCCTTCGGCGCTCATCCGCGAGAGGACGAAGTTGGCCGTCCCGTTCAGAACGCCGTGGAGCGAGTCGACCCGCGACGTTCCGAACCCCTCGATGGTGGAGATAACCGGGATCGCACCCCCGACCGTCGCCTCGAACCGGACCGACCCGGCGCTCTCGGCTTCGAGTTCCCGAACGTCGCCGTACCGCTCCGCGATCGGACCCTTGTTCGCCAGCACGACGTGTCGGTCCCGTTCGAGCGCGGTCCGAACGTGAGAGAATCCGGGTTCGGCGTCGCCGAGCGTCGTCGGCGTCGCCTCGACGAGCACGTCGTACTCGGCATCCAACACGGCCTCCGGGTCGCCCGACCCGACCGTACCCTCGGTGCGCTTCGTCGAGAGGGCGGACGCCACGTCGATACCGTCGGCGTCCACGACGGCGCTCCGCGAGTCCGCGAATCCGGTCACGGCGTGTCCGTACGCCTCGGCGAGTTCGACGACGGCGCTGCCGACGTCGCCGGCCCCGACGACGCCGACGTTCACGCGTGACCACCGGTGACGAGCGGTTCGACGAGACGAAGGTCTTTCTCCTCGGCGACCTCTCTGATGGCCGCCAATACCTCGTTTTTCGACCCCGACTGCGTCGCCATCCGGATGCGCGCGCTGGAAATCTCGGTGGAGCCTTGGGGTGCAGAGATCGAGATGTCCGTCACGGTGGCGCTTCGGGTCTCCTGAATGCGAGAGAGCGTGTTCGAGAAGTCGGTGTTGATGAGATGCCCGGAGAGGAGAACGGTCAGTTCCTGGCTGTACCGCTCGGTGCCGGCCTGGATGACGTTGACGTTGGTTCGGCTGAGCGCGTCGACGATCTTCTCGAAGCGGTCCGGGGTGGCCTCGACGTCGACGACGACCGGAATGTAACCCCGCGGGGTGACGTTTCCGCGCTCGTGAAAGATCGAGAGGAGGTTCCCGCCCTTTTCGGCGATGGGCTGGAGCGAACGGAGCAGTTCGCCCGGTTCGTCCACGAGTTCGAGACGGAGCGTGTACGACTGGACGGTACTGTCCGCCTCACTCATCCGTACACCACCGCATGCTAACGTTGTTCATCGGCGGATTTCGCTCGTGGGCGATAATAGAGGTGTCGTTCTCTGGGGGGCAGTCGACCGCGACGGACGCCGTCGAACGGCGAGAGTCGTCCCGGCGCCTCGCGAACGGCGGAACGAACCGCTCCGGTCCCGATCGACCGCGATCCCGGAGTCTCGAACTCGTCTCGACTGGCTACTTCGGTCGTCGAATTCCTCTCAAAAGGCGCTCAGTTTCACCAAACGCTCTTAGTATAGTTGTATCTGGGATATTGATACTATCTATCCGACATATGTAGATATATTCAGAATTATGGTGCCAGAAACGACCTTCCACACCTATTCTGTGATGCCTGTACACTCACTCGAATCGTGGAATTCGCTCGACGCCGCAGACTCGAACCAGCGTTTCGGAGTTCTCCTGAATCCGTGCGTAGAATCGCACGTTCCGTCGCTATCAGCCGACGGACCCGTGGCACGACCACCGCCACATCCACGGGAACTCTTAACACCTTCGGCGTGGTTGTCCTTCGCATGCCGCAGGTATTCGAGTCACCGGAGGCGTACGTACAGGGACGGGGCGTGGTAGACGATATCGGAGAACACGTCGGGTCGCTCGGGACGGCGTGTCTCCTCCTAGCCGACGACGTCGTGCTCGACCTCGTCGGCGAGCGGGTCGTTCAGAGTCTCGAAGCGGCGGATATCGAAGCCGAGACGCTCGAGTTCAACGGGGAGAGCTCCGAGACCGAGATACAGCGAGTTGCGGACGTCGTCGACGGACGCGGCACGGACGTCATCGTCGGTGCCGGCGGTGGGAAGGCGCTCGATACGGCGAAAGCGGTCCGCGAGGAGACGGGCGGAGCGATGGTCTCCATGCCGACCGTCGCGTCGACCGACTCGCCGACGAGTGCGCTGTCGGTCATCTACAGCGAGCACGGGGAGTTCGAGGAGTACAGATTCTACGACCAACACCCCGACCTCGTTCTCTTGGACACCGCGATCGTCGCCGGGGCTCCGACCCGGTTCTTCCGCTCCGGCGTCGCGGACGGACTCGCGACGTGGTTCGAGGCCGACGCGACGTACCGGTCGGGCGGTCAGAACGTCGTCGGCGGGACGCCGACGCGGGCCGGACACCGACTCGCGAAGCTCTGCTACGAGACGCTCCGCGACCACGCGCTCTCCGCCGTGGACGCCGTCGAGGAGGGCGCGGTCACCGAGAGCGTCGCGGCCGTCGCGGAGGCGAACACGCTGCTCAGCGGTCTCGGCTTCGAGAGCGGCGGACTGGCCGCGGCGCACTCGGTACACAACGGGCTGACGCAACTGGAGGAGACGCACGACGCCACACACGGCGAGAAGGTGAACGTCGGGACCGTCACGCAACTCGTGCTCGAAGGCCGCGAGGACGGCTTCGTCGAGGACTACGTCGAGTTCTCGCTGGCGCTCGGCCTCCCGGTGACGCTCGCCGATATCGGACTCGACGACGCGACGACGGCGCAGTTGGACACCGTCGCCGAGGCGGCGTGCGACCCCGAAGAGACGATTCACAACGAGCCGTTCGAGGTGACGCCGCCGATGGTCCGAGACGCGCTCCGGACCGCCGACAGAATCGGTCGTCGAGTCGGCGAACGGCAGTCGTAGCCGTTCGACGGAATCGAAAGAAAACCGCCGGAGTGCGCGCCGTTCGAGTGCGGCGGCTGCGGGGGCGGTCGACGCCCGGCGGACTACGGGATGATGACCGCCCGACCCTCTATCTCGCCGTGTTCGAGGCGCTCGGCGACGCTGTTGATATCGGAGAGGTCGTACTGGCTCGTTCGGAGTTCGACGTCCCCTCGGTCGACGAGGGCGACGAGTTCCTGCAGTTCGGTGTAGCGGCCGACGAGCGTCCCTCGGTAGGATAGTTCGCCGTCGACGAGCGTCTGAGACGGCTCGTGGACGTGGCCGCCGTAGCCGACGACGTGGTGGTCGGCTCCCGGCGCGGCGATGTCGGGGCCCATCGAGGTGGTCTCGTCGGCGCCGACGAAGTCGATAATCTGCTGGGCGCCGCTCCCGTCGGTGAGGTCGTCGACGGCGCTGGGGATGTCCTCCGCCGTCGGGTCGAGGACGTGCCTCGCGCCGAGTTCCGACGCGAGGTCGCGGGCGGCCTCCTTCACGTCGAGTGCGACGATGTCGGCGGCGCTCATCGCGTCCAGACACTGTAGCCCGATGTGCCCGAGGCCGCCGACGCCGACGACGACGGCCGTATCGCCCGGGTTCAGTTCGTCGGCCGCCTTCTTCACTGCGTGGTAGGCCGTGATGCCGGCGTCGGCGTGCGGCGCGATGTCCGCCGTGTCGACGTCGCCCGGTAGCGGGATGACGGCGCGCTCGTTCGTGAGGAGATACTCCGCGAAGCCGCCGTCCGTCGTGAGTCCCGGGAACGACAGATCCTCGCAGTACATGTCGTTTCCGAGCCGGCACGCCCGGCACGTCCCGCACGTCGCGACGGGGTGACAGATGACTCGGTCGCCCTCCTCGACCGTGTTTACCTCCTCGCCGACTTCGACGACGGTGCCCGCGTTCTCGTGGCCGAGCGTCATCGGGAGCGTCTGTTCGACGTAGTCGGTCCACATCCCCTCGATGATGTGGTTGTCGGTCTGACACCATCCCGCCCCCTCCACCTCGACGACGATGCCGTCGGAGACGTCGACGGACGGTCGGTCGACCTCGTCGATAGAAAGGGGTTCGCTCATGTCCTCGGTGTACTCGTGCAAACGTGCTGCTAACATGGTGCAAGAGGTAGTTCCGTATCATTCATTATAAATCCGCGGGTCGAACCGTCGTACGTCGTCTCCACCCACCCACTGGGACCCTCCGAGAGCCGACGAGACGGACAGGGAGCTTCAGGACTCGTCCGCCTGCGGTCCGTAGGTCTCCGGTCGGTCCGGGTCGAACCGCGCTTCGTTGAGCGCATCGCAGATGTTTCCCTGCCCGGTCATGTTGACCTTCGCGAGGCGACTCCGCTTGTGGACGAGGTCGAACTCGTCGGCGGGGATGGGGTCACCCTCCGGCGTTCGGAACAGCACGTCCTCGCCCGTCTCGACCAGTCCCGTAGCTTCGACCTTCTCGACGTACTCGGCGAGCGGTTCCCGCTCGACGGAGATACCGACCGAACCGTCCCGGACGAACACCGCTCCGTCTTCGGGCGAGACGTCCTCGCGTCGGAGCGCGACGATCTGTCGCTCGGTGAGGCCGGCCTCCAGGAGTTCGTTCAGCGCTTCGAACTGTCGGCCGACGCGCGCCTTGTCGTCGAGGGAGGCGCGGATACCGGCGACGTCGCCGTCGGCGTCCGGGAACGTCGACGCGAACGACTCGCGTGCGTTGACCCCGCGCGTGATCTCCGACTCGTGCATGTGGTCCCGGAGCGTGACCGTCGCCGTCTCGACCGAGGGGAGCGACTCGACCTCGTCGCGGGCGTCCGACGCCATCATCCACGCGAACGCGGGCGAACACCACGCCGTCGGGAGCGAGAACGTCACGTCGACGGCCGGGCCTCTGAGAACGATGTCGTCGACGTAGCCGAGTTCGACGATGGATTCGTCGAGTTCCGGGTCGGTGACGCGGTCCAGTCGGGCGCGTACGTCCGGGACGGACGGACCGTCCTCGCTGTGTGTTCGACTCGACATCAGTCTGCGGTGGCGTCGGGGGCGCCGTAGTGGTCTCCGAGCCCAAACTCCTCGGTGACGTCGTCGGACTGGAACTGTTCTTTTTTCGCCTCGATGTCGATGTCGTACAGTTCCGCGACGTTCTCGCCCATGATCTTTCGCATCACGTCGGGCGAGAGTTCGATGCCGTACTCGTCTTTCTGCTCGTCGGTGAGTTCGGCGTTCATCACCGTCTCGACCAGCCAGTCGGGGTTCCAGAGGGCGTAGTCGGAGCCGAAGATGATGCGATCCTCGCCGAGCCAGAACAGCAGTTCGCCCATTATCTCGCCGAACTTTCGCGGTCGGTTCTGCGCCATCGGCGCCGCGACGGCGAGTCCGCCGTAGACGTTCGGTTCCTGGGCGGCGATCCAACAGAAGTCGTCTAATCGGGGGAGTCCGACGTGTTCGACGACGAAGTCCAGATCGGGGAACGAACTCGCCGCGTCGTCGATGTCCGCGACGTCGAACGCGTCGCGGTTCAGCGGTCGAATCGTCGGCCCCTTGTGCGCGTGAATCTTGTCGATACCGAGGTCCGCGCACTTCTCTAAGAACTCGAACGCCTCGTCGCTGTCGAGACGCCACCCCTTCGATTCGCCCTTCCACTCCGCCGTGTAGACCTTCACGCCCTGGATGTCGTACTCCTCCTTCTGCCGTTCGAGGTCGCGCATCCCCGCGTCGCCGTCCCGCGGGTCGAACGCGCCGTTGAGCACGAACCGTTCGGGGTACTCCTCGGCCAACTCGGCGTTCTGGTCGATGGTGTTGAATCCCTCGTCGTAGAAGTCGGTGAGGTACGTCGGTTGGAAGACGGCCATGTCGGCCGCCGCGTTTCCGAACAGGTCCTCAGTCATCCGGTCGGGCCCGTAGTACCGATACTCCTCGAGGTCCCACTCTCGTTCCTCGGGCGTGAATCCGGTGTGGTAGTCGTAGAAACACTGGATGAATTCCTCGCCGCCTTGGTGTATGATGTTCTCCTCGCGGGCGTCCCAGAGATGGACGTGCCCGTCGATGACGAATATCTCCTCTCCGTCTTGTTGGTACATCCCGTATGGGACTCATGAACATACCATAATAATTGTTTTGGTGAGATACGCCTCGGCGGCTGAAACTCCCTTTCGTGGTCCGTTCAATCCTGTCGAACACCCGGAACCGGAGACATTCGACACGCGAGCTCAGGGTTAAACCGGCGTCTGCGAACGCGCCGTCGAGGCCGAAGTGGGTTCTACGCTGTCGAACACGATGCCAGATTTGATTACAGCCATAGTTCTGTAATATATGGACGATAGCGGGAACTCAGCCGTCGTGCGACGCGAGCGGCGGTTCTACTGTGGTGAAAATTGATTACTGTTCGGTCCGAAGGGACGACCATGGCACGCGAAACAGGGACGAAGCGAATCGAAGCCTCCGAACGGACGCTGGAGATTCTCGGCTTTCTCGCCGGCCGAGAGCGAACCACGGCGACGGAGGTAGCAGAGCGTCTGGGCATCGCGAAGAGCACGACGCACTACCACCTGAAGACACTGGAGGACGCGGAGTTCGTGGTCCGCGAACGCGACGGCTACAGGGTCAGTCTGAACCTGCTGACGATGGGACACGACGTCGTCTCTCAGATGAGCACGTACCAGGCGGGGAAAGCGAAGGTGGACGAACTCGCCCGCGAGACGGGCGAACTCTGCATCTTGATGGTCGAAGAGCACGGCTACGGCTACTACATCTACGACAATCGCGGGGAGGACGCGGTCAACTTCGACACCGCGGGGAACCGAAAGCGACTGCACGACAACGCGCTCGGCAAGGCGTTCCTCTCGCAGGTGTCGTCCGAACGCGTCGACGAAATCGTCGAGCGACACGGACTGCCGGCCACGACGCCGCGAACGATCACCGACCGGGAGAAACTGGACGCGGAACTGGAGACGGCGCGCACGGAGGGCGTCGCCTTCGACTACGAGGAGCAACTGAACGGCCTCTGCTGCGTCGCGGCCCCCATCAGGGACACCCAGTCCGACGACGTGTCGGTCAGAGGTGCCATCAGCGTCGCCGTCCCCGCGAGTCGCGCGCAGGACGACTACTTCACGGAGGAACTCCCGCGGGCGGTGTCTGACGCGGCGAACATCATCGAACTGGAGAGACAGGACTACTAAGCGCCACACGGGGGCGATATAGATCCGCCTTGGCGAGATACGGTGCTGTAGTACGGCGTTTCGAACACACCGGGAGTCAGGTGTACGCCCCGTCTCGGAATGAGGCGTCAGTTGGAACCCCGCGTAGTTGAGACGAACGGGTTGTTGAACGGAGAAGGTGCAGTCAGCAACGGGCTCATCTCGTTGAATAAGTCGGTGTGCGGAGTCCGCAGTTCTTCCGTCGGAACCGTCCCTGTTCTACCAGCAGGGGTACTCTACGTCGATACAGATGGGAACGACAATCACGGTGTCCGAACCGGGAATTGGAATCTCCAGGTCGATACAGTGAGTCCACGTGCAGTGCTTGTGAGGCGGGAACGGCCACGGCAACTGGAAACCACTCCCGAACGGGGACGTCAGACCGAACCCGCGAGAACGACTGTAGACGAAGTGTGATTTCTCACTCGAGCCCTCTTCGTAGACGTCAAGTTCGAATCTCGCGATGTGAACGTCTTTATCTCTGAGATGCTTGCCGGAGTGTTCTTCGAAGCCCGCGATTATCGACCCGACTGCAGTGTTGACTTCCTCGACAATCGATTCCTGTTTGTACCTTTTTAGTCCGGCTTTTGTCAAGTCCTCCAACCGGACATCCCCCTTCATTGTGAATCCTAGTACGCAGTCCGAGGAGATAAGTGACGTGTTTGATAATAACACGCAAAAAGACGGTCGTCTCAGCAATCCCCCCGGTTCGTGCGATAGCGTGTATCGGTACCGAAGACTGATCGTTAGAAACGGTCGTTCCGCGACAGTTCCACCGGTAGTCGCCGGCCGTCTCTACCGCTACGCGAGCGTGGGCCTTGGAGAAAATGGGGCTCTCCGGATGTGATAGCCCGCCTGCTTCGATTGGGACTTCTGTGGCCGATACGCCCGCGTCTCTCACCTGCTCGGCGAGTTCGGTCCCTAGAAGCGCTTCAGCGAGGTCAATCGGCCCATAGATGGGTCTATTCAACCCAATAGATAGATACAATCGGGAGATACAACAGCATTTTGGAGATATATGATTCCAGTATTTGAGTTGATGGAAGCTGAACAGTTCCAACCCACCCGTAGAATCAGTTCACGACGGCGCCGTGACCGCTCCCCGAGTGCGGTATCTAGCTTTATTTCCTTCTGCCACGGTGTATCATCTTATGGGGACAGACCACGCCTCACCACCAGCATCCGATGAGACGGAACCGGTGACGCTCTCGACGGGGGAGACGGTTACCCTCCCGTTGTCGACCGAAGCGACGATGCTGGGGGCCGTGTTCACGGTCCCGAGACGGCAACTCGCGGCGTTGTTGCCCGACGGGCTACGACCCATGCGGGTGACGGCGGGCGGAAAAGCGGCGGTGACGTTTCTCAGCGTCGAGTATCATCGCATCGGCAACGGCGAGATCGACCCGTACAACGAGTTTGCCGTCGTTCTGCCCGCCGTTCACGAGTCGGCGACGACGGTTCCGTATCTGTCGGCGCTGACCCACGGGACGAGCGGCTACATGTGGTATCTGCCGGTGACGACGGAACCGGCCAAAGCCCTCGGGGTCGATATCTGGGGGTTCCCGAAAGTCGTAGCCGACATCACCCACAGGGACGACGGTACCCGCCGACGAACGACCGTCACCGTCGACGGCGACCGGTTCATCACCTTCGAGACCACCTATCCGCCGTCGATGGAGATGCGGGACGACGGCTACACGTACACTGTCAAAGACGACACGTTGCTGCGCGTCCCGAACGAGGTACACGGTGAGATTGGCGCGTGGCCGTTCACTGACGAGGTTTCGGTGGCGTTCGGCGACTCTCACCGCGCGGAACCGCTTCGCGAACTCGGCATCGGTGACCGGGCACTCGCACGCGTCTCCGTCAAGGGTGAGGTTCAGTTCCACCCGGGCGAACCGCTGTTCGGGGAGTGAGAGACTACCGGCGGATGCCGTAAGCAATTATACGGCGAACGTATTTAGGGACGACAGGATCTTGTCTACTCTCTCGTTCGTCGCCCACGTCGTCATTTTTGCTCTCTCCGCGCTGATTTGCCTCGCTAGTATTCCGCAGGCGAGAAAGATACAGCATCGAGGGACCCGTGACGGATTCGTTGTACTGCTGTTTACGGTCGGGGTCTGGGCAATCGGCTACGTCGGATACCTCGTAGCGCCACTCGATTCCGTGAGACTGGCGTTCTATCTCCTCGGCATCAGTTCCGCGTTCGTTTCGGTCGGTGCCTTCCTCTATCTGTGCGCCGCCTATACCGGTCGTCCCCCCCGACAGATGCCCTATCGACGAGTCGCCGCTGGGATCTTTCTCTTCACGGTTCTTTTGAAGCTCACAAATCCACTGCACCACCTCTTCTTTACGACGACGTGGGCGAGTGACCCGTTCCCGCATCTCGCCGTCCAACACAACCCCCTCTATTGGATCTTCCTCGGCCTGTCGTATGCAGTCATCGCTGTCGGATTCTTCATGCTATTCGAACGGCTGTACCATACCGGAACCGATACGCGTCCGCTCGTCGTCCTTCTCGGACTCACCGGCCTCCCGGCGGGAGTCACGATACTCGCCGAGCAGATCCCGGCACTACTGCCGCTCATGTACGAGCCGCCGGGAGTGGCGATTTTCGCCGTCGGAACCTTGTTCGTCTACTTTCGACAGTTCGAAACCGTTCAGCTCACCAGCGGAACCGAAGCGCCCGCGATCTTTCTCGACCAAGACGAGCGTATCCGAGATTACAACCACGCAGCGGTCGAGCTTCTTCCGACCCTGCAGGGGTCGCTCGGGGAATCAGTCCACTCCGTGATTCCCCGCGTCGTAGATGCGCTTGCTGAGACGACCGAGTTCATCGAGATCGAGAACGAAGCCGGGCCGCGAGTCTATCAGGTGTCGAGTAGCCCGTTCCTGTCGGGAGAGGTAGCGACCGGTCAACTGATCACGCTCACCGATATCACCCAACGTGAGCGCTATCGCCGCGAGTTAGAGCAGACGAACGAACGGCTCGAAGAGTTCGCCAACGTCATTTCGCACGACCTCCGGAACCCGCTCAACGTGGCGCAGGGACGGGTCGATCTGGCACGGACGGAGTGTGACAGTGAGCACCTCGACCACGTCGTACGGGCCCATACTCGGATCGAGGTGTTGATCGACGACCTGCTCACACTCGCTCGTGAAGGCGAGCAGGTCGGTGAACTAGAGGCGGTTGCTGTCAGGGAGCTTATCGAGACGTGCTGGCAAACCGTCGAGACGGCTCAGGCAACGATTGTGATACAGATTGATCGGACGATTCAGGCCGACCGGAGCCGCGTCCAGCAACTGTTCGAGAACCTCATTCGGAACGCTATCGAGCACGGCGGTGCGGACGTGACTGTCACTGTCGGTGAACTGGCTGACGGATTCTACGTCGAGGACGATGGTCCCGGCATCCCCGAAGACGACCGCGACGGGGTATTTGACGCGGGCTACTCGACCGCCGAGGACGGAACCGGCTTCGGACTGAGCATCGTCACACAAGTCGCTGATGCTCACGGCTGGGACATCCGCGCGACAGAGGGAACGGACGGGGGCGCGCGATTCGAGATCAGGGGGGTAGAGTTCGTGGACTGAACAACCCGCTCGCTGAATCGGTCAGGAGACGGAACGCGGTTCGAGTCGGCTCCGGCTCAGAATCCGAATATCGGAACGAACCGGAACGTGAGGTAGGCACCGAGCGTCGCGATGGCCGGCACGACGTTCTGCATCAGGACGACCCGAGCGGTCATCACGGGATTGAACAACGCCCCCGGATCGGGGATGTCCTCGGCGTCCTCCGCGCCGATCGGAGGGAGCGTCTCACCCTCCGTTTCGGCCGCCAGCGCGTCGACCGTGATCGGGGCCCCGCCGTTACCGGTGACTATCTCGGAACCGGTCATCGGTCGAGTCGCTCGGCCCCACCCCAACCCGACGATGGACATGGTGGCGATGATGACGAAACTCGCGGGAATGCCGAGCGCCGAGAGGAAGACGACCAGCGTCGAGGAGACCGACGCGACGACGATGGCCGCGGTGAGGGGGAGTTCCGTGAGGTCACTGCCCATCGTCTCCAGGGTTCGTCGAGCGATGGTGAACGAACCGATGGCGACCGCGATACCGCCGAAGATGATAGCCGGGTTCATGGCCAGTTCGCCGCTGCCGACCAGCGGTGCGACGGCGTTGGCGATGTTCGAGGTGCCCGAGGAAAAGGCCATCAGACAGCCGATGGCGACGACGGTAACCGTCCCGACTAGCTCCCGACGGTTGGTCGTCCGGTGAATCCGCGGGATGGGGACGACACCGGACCGGTCGAGGTCCAACAGGGGACCCGTACTGCGCTCCATCGCGATCAGTCCGTTCAGCCGCGCGTAGAAGTACCGACCGATGATCAGCGATACCCAAAAGCCGATGATGGGCGAGACGACCCACCACACGACGATCTGTCCCATCACGGCGAAATCAAGCACGCCGCCGGCCAGCGCCAGGCCGGCGATTGCCCCCACGGCGGTCATCGAGGTCGAGGCCGGGACGCCGAAGAGGTTCCCGATCAGCAGTGCGACCCCGATAAAGAACAGCACCGCGATGGAGGATTCGAGCGTGAAGACACCGGGGTCGACGACCAGTTCGGTGCCGAGTTTCGTCACGACGTTCCGACCCAGCGTCCAGGCACCGATGAAGAAGAACACGCCCATCAGCGCCGCGGCGACGGGTTTGGAGATGGCGCCGGCCCCGACGGCCGGCCCGAACGCCGGCCCCGTGGTCGACCCCCCGATGTTGTAGGCGACGAACATCGCAACGAGAACGCCGACGACGAGTAGGAGGCTTGTCATCGGTTCTCTGTGTCGTCGTCCTCGGTTGCCTTCTCCACCTCGTCATCCTCGGAAGGCTTGTCCACTTCGTCGTCCTCAGCAACGTTCTTCACCTCGTCATCCTCGGAATGCTCGTCCACTTCGTCGTCCTCAGCAACGTTCTCCACCTCGTCATCCTCGGAAGGCTCGTCCACTTCGTCGTCCTCGGCGGCCCCCTCCACCTCCCCGTTCGCCCTCTCGGCCGCACGCTGTTCTTCGAGGGTTCTCTCCATCGTCTCGCCCACCTTCTCCTCGACGGTCTTCTCTACCGTCTCGCCAACTGTTTTCTCGACAGTTTCACCGACTGTCTTTTCGACCGTCTCACCAACCTTCTCGTCCACCGTCTTTTCGACCGTCTCGCCCACCTTCTCCTCGACGGTCTTCTCTACTGTCTCTCCCACCGTCTTCTCGACGGTTTCACCGACTGTCTTTTCCACCGTCTCTCCGACCTTCTCGTCCACCGTCTCCTCGACGGTCTTCTCCACCGTCTCGTTGACTGTCTCGTCAACGGTTTTTCCGACCGTCTCTTCGACGGTTTCCTCGACTGTCTCCTCAACGGTTTCCTCGACTGTCTCCTCGACGGTTTCGTTGACCGTCTCCTCGACGGTTTCTTTGACCGCCGTCGTCATCCAATTCGGGTCGAACCGGGCCATCTTCCAGACGACGTGGAGGACGTAGGAGACTAACACTCCAAATCCGAACGCCAACCCGACAGCGTTTCCGGCGACGACAATCAGTCCGACCGAGACCGCGATCAACAGGCCGTAGGCCAGATCAACGAGAGAGTCGACGCGACTCGGGTTCACAACCCACCCACTCCGAGAGCTATTTGTATGGGTAGAATCGGCTTCGACTCAATAGATGTGAGAGAACTCATATAGATTCTACACCCTCCTCGCTCAAGTAAGTTGGCAATAACAGATTGGCCGGATACCGGTGTTCGAGCGTGGTCGATTGGAGCGTCGACCGAAGAAAACTCCCTCTAATAGAGGGTAGTGTGGCGCTGTTGAAGACGAGTCGTGGCCGTCCACAGTCCCGACGAACTACCGAGCAATTGTCCGGAGGGCCGTGTGAAATAGAGATACGGCGGTTCTATTTCGTCGGCCGTTCGAGGAACTCGCCGCGTAGACGGCGCATCTGCTTCGGCACCGTTTCATCGCCGACCGCCGTCCCCTGGCCGTGTGCGTTGACATCAGGGACGTGAACCTGAATGGTGATTTCCACGCCTCCGTCGAATCGACGCCAGAAGGGGAGTCCGCTGACAAGTCCACGACTTCAGTCGTGAATGACTGACCGCTTCGTCGCTTCGACGAGCGCCAGCCCCGACAGTGGGCCGACGCTCTGTTGGGTGACGTCTGCGAAGCCGGCGTCCCGGAGCCACGAAGCGACCTCCTTGTGGGCGTAGACGGTTGCTCCGAGGGTCGTCAGATACGTCAGCGCGACGAACCGGAGACCGGACTCACCGGCGTTCGTCCGCTCCCCTCCCACTGATCCAGCACGATAATCCGCCCGCCCGGCGCGAGCGAATCGGCCACACGCTCGAACAGCGCAGTGTTTTCTCCCGAGTCGTGCGCGTGGACGACGTTGAATAGGAGCGCCACGTCGTAGCCGTCCCCGAGGTCGTCCGCCCGGTAGTCTCCCGCTCGTGTGCTGATTCGGTCCGCCACCGCGTCCGGAACCTCGTCGTCGACGGCCTCGACGGCCCCCGGGAGGTCGAAAACGGTCGCCGAGAGATTTGGGTGCCGGCGGCACAACTCGGTGGCGTAGAGTCCGTGTCCCCCGCCGACGTCGATGAGCCGCGTGCTCCCGCCCGGAACGGTCACCGCGTCGACCACGTCGTCCACCAGCAGAGAGGCGGCCGCCCGAAAGCCGGCCTGCGCGACCGTCCAGCGGCCGGGCTGCTCGTCGAACCACTCGTAGATCGACTGGCTCGGTTCGCCCTCCCTGACCGCGGTTTCGAGTTCACCCTCCCAGAACGGGAAAACGAGTTCGTTCCAGAACGCGAACCACGGTCCCATATTGGTCTCGGACGCGGCCAGCAGCCATGTCTCCGTCATCCCGGTGAGGCGGTAGCCGTCCGCTTTGCTCGCCAGATAACCCCCAACCACCAGAAAGTTGCAAAGCGTAGCGATACCGTCAGGATGGGCGTCGAGGCGGTCGGCGAGGGCCGCGGCCGTGAGCGGGGCCTCCGCGTCCGCGAGCGACTCGAAAAGGTCCAACTCGAGGGCGAGCGACAGTGCAGGACCCACTTCGACTCTTCGTCAATTCACTTCGCACACGGGGTCTCTTTTGAGCCCGTCCCATGAGCGACAGCGGACTTCCCAGACTGATCAATAGATTCAAGAAAACGTTTCCCCCTCCTCCACCCTTGACTTCCAAAATCATATTTGATATCCACAGAGGCCCTGTACTGTAGTCCCACTATGAAGGTAGGGTAGTCCACTGACCATAGTTTATATGCTGTTTAAGACCTTTTTATACCACAAGAGAATATGACAAGTGACCGCCATTGAATCCTTGATTATCAAATTTTAAATCCTTAGTCAAAGGTGAGATACTTGTGAGCCTACACGTATGACAATCCAAGACGAACTCTCGAAGCTGTTCGCCGCATCAACAACTGAGAACACGATTTTCACCGAACTACACTACCGGTTCGTGCACCGAGCAGCGGTACCGGTCTTCGTACTGTTGTTGGCCGCCGTCGATCCCGCACTCGCCCAAACCACTGACCAAAGCATCGTCTGTCAAGCCGACGGGCTTTCGACCATGATATCCGGATTCTTCCAGCTTACGACTGGCCTCGGCGTTATTGGGCTAGTTATCGTCTGGCAGGGAAACTCGCTCATGGAGATGTTCTCGTTCGGCCTTGATGCTCGCGAGAAGATCAAGCGCCACAAGCGAACGGCGTTCAAATCGACTGGAATGCTTCTCGTTCTCGGGCCACTCTACACAGTCGCAGGCTCGACGATGGGACTCCCGCTCGCCTCGTGCGTCGACCTCGCCCCGTGGTGAATACGAGGTCATAGCACATCACACCAATGCGGCCATTTCTTCGCATAGTGAGCGTTGTGAGCGCACTCACGCTCCTTACCACGGGGGTCTCAGCGGATGCACCACCGAATGATCCGACCGTACTCTGGTCGGATGATTCCGACGACTGTAGGATGAGTCTCTCAGAGACAGATGCGCTCGGAGAGTTAGCAGAGTGTACCGATATCACCTATTCGACGCCACCGGAGACAGTAGAACAGGTGACCAGTGAATCGTTCGAGCAGATCCGGTCACTCGGTCCGTACGAATCAGCGTATCCGAACGGTGCAGAAGTAGCGTCGAGCGGGCCGATTCGAGATGCGCACGCGACGATCTTCTCGAGTGGCCCAGAAACAATCACTCACTCGACCGCTGATGAAACAACTCGCTACGTCGCCCCAGCAGGAACACTTCGAGCACTTATCGACTATCGAATTGAACTACCTGATAGAGTCGAAACAGAGAACGAGACGACGACGTGGGCTCTCGAATCCACCGAGGTCGATGCTGTTCGGTTCGGAGTCGATAGTGAGATACGAGAGCGATCACAGTCAAGCACGCCAACGTTTCGGTACTCACTCGCTGGAAAGGGAAGACGAACGCTTTGGGTTGAAGCCAGAATGTTGGCGACAGTTGAGAAGACTAGTACACGAAAGACAGCGAATCAAACGGTCACCGAGACCTCTCGCACGGAGTACCAGGTTACCGTTCACGACTCGGTAGACGTTCAGATCTATCGACCGTCCTACAATGTTGCCATAGCGAAGACTCCTGCCGAGACAGGACTCCTTGCAGTAACTGCGTCACAACCGTACGCAGCATACAGATCTGCCGCCGATACCGACGAATCAGTTCGGAACGTTTGGCGCTTCTACACTGTTGGGTCCGGTTCCTGGCAGACGATAACCCGAACATCCGAAGCAGGTCGAGAGACGGCCGCACTACAGACACGCCCTGTCGTCGTTCATGCGTATCCAGCACGTACTCAACCGAGTCCTGCACCCCTTTCGCGGGCGGTACGCGTGCAAGCGGATCGCTCAACGTGGGCGACAGAGGACGCACCAGCCCTCCCGAGTCGGATTGCAGTCGACGTTATCGATGCATCGTATCGCCGACCGGAAACGCTCGTCACAGACCACAGTCACCCCCTCGAAGACGTACTCTCGATTAGAGGGTTGGTAGCCGGAACGACGACCACGGTCGACGTCTCCGATAAGCAACGGACGAGCGAACTACGACCCACTACGCTCGAAACGACCGTGCTCTCGAAGAACGAGACGGCAGTCGTTCTCTCGGTCGCACTCCGAGACAACACGACAGGCGACCGGATCCGACCCACACGTCGAACTGACGCAGGTGGTGTACTCCAGAGTGGAGGCAGAACCTACGCGATCGATTCCGACGGAACGACAAGGATACTGGTACCTGCACGCGGCATCTCCACCGTCTCTTACAGACCGAAAGCGTGGGATGGTACTGGAACTACGTATCTTCCCAGTACCGAACGTGTCGCATTCCACCCACTCACGAGTCTCGGCGGGTGGGTTACACTCGGTGTCGATGCTCTGAGAGCGAGTATCCCGTTCGTGGTCGTATTCATCGCTGGCAGGCGCCTCGGTCAGTTGTTCTACGGCGAGGAGGGTCGATGGTAGGAGGACATCGTGGCTGAATCAACGCTCGGTGAACTCGGGACGCGGTGGTTCAGCGATATCATCGGCGTCGTAACCAACTGGCTGCGTCAGATGCTTACAGACGGCTACGAATCGATCAACGCCGAACTGTTTGGTACGACGCTTCCGCAGACAGACGGCAACTTCGTCCTCGGGACGCCGACGAACGGTCCGTGGACGACGATTCATTCGGCAGTTGTCGGCGGCGAGATAACGCTGCTTGCACTACTCGTGCTCGTCTGCACTGTCCAAGCGCACCATTTCCTCCGGATTTTCAGCGTCGGTGATTCGATGCGTGCGCGCCGGTCGAAAGCGACAATGTGGACCGGTGTGATGGTCATCGTCACCTGGTATTGGATCGCGACGCTCGCGCTCTACCTTATCGACGGCTTCACGATCGCACTGTTACCGCCGTTCGAGGCGCTCGAGGCGACGATGCTCGACTTTCTGAGCGTCTCGTTCGTGAATCCAGTCTTTGGCTTTATCTTCGCCGGTGCAGGTGGGCTCACGATTACTGCGGTGAAGGTTGCGCTCCTCCTGCGGCAGATCCTCCTGTACGTCTATCTGTACGGAATGCCGGTGATCCTTGCACTGAAGTACGGAACTCTGCCTGTCATTTCCCGTATCGCGGCCGGGATCGCGAGACGCTTCGTTCCACTTGCGCTCATGCCACTTCCGGTCGCGCTTCTGTTCCACGTGTATGGCCTCCTGTTCACAGCTGAGTACGGCGTGTCGTTTCTTCCGGATACGGCGCTCGTTTCGTATCTCATCGCCGTGTCGCTCCCTGTAACGTCGGTATACATCATTTGGAAGCTCTTCCGCGATGCAGCGCCGCTCGCAACGCGGACCGCGGGACAGGTAGGATCAGCTGTTGCAACCGGCGCTCTCATCGCTGGTTTCGGATACACTGCCGGACCAAGAGCAGCAGCTGACGTTGTTCGTCGGGGTGCGACCGCGACAGCAGCCCAAACGGTTGCACAACGCGCCGGTGAACCGACGAAAAGAACAGCTCCTCATCGGTCGAGCGGAACAGCACAGGACAACGTCGTGAGTGATGCCTACGGTCAGCACGGCATCCCGTCGTACCGTCGAACTGAGAACGATCCCGGATACCAATAACTATGCCTCGTGATACACCCGCCGCTCGGCGGATTATGGACGTCTACGCAGACGCGAACCGACTCCCGATCATCAACCTCGAAGAGGGTGACCTGTACGTGCTCGGCGGTGGCCCAATTGCGGGCGTACTCATCGGTGGGTTTGTTGAGATCGATGCACTCGTTCTCCCACTTGTCGCTCTCGGTGCGCTGTTCGGTATCGCCGCAGTATACGCTGCCCCACCGCATCTCTCCGCTGCAACGTGGCTCGAAGACGTGAGCCGGTACTACGCGACTCGCCCTGCGATGACGTTGAGTCGTGCGGCATCAGCCGACGATGTGACGACAGACGACCGGCTTCCATATCGGCCGTTCGCCGTCGACGAGACGACTGAAGCGCTCACAAAGTTCAAGCGTGCATGGCCAGCGGCGAGGGCAGTCGAGCGGACTGACGGGACAGTGGTTGCACTTCTCGAAGTGCACCCCGGGAACATGGATTTCGCCATGTCGGGCGACTGGGCGGGGATGCAGGAAGTCGGCGAACACTTTGCGAACAACGAGCTGAACTTCCCGCTCACAGTCCATACGACGACACGACCATTCCCTGTCGAACGCCTCATCGAGAAAGTCGAGTCGCGCTTGGACGCAGACGATGTAACACAGAACGAAACACTCGCGACGTTACTCGAAGAATATCGAGAGAAGCGTCCCCGAGAGATGGAGGGGACTCAACAACTCCATCACTTCCTCTGTTTGGAAGTGGCGCCTCGAGACGTGTACACCCGATACGACGAAGAACCGACACCAGCAGGTCGTCTCGCGCGAGTACCGGTGTTAGGGCTAGTTCTCCGTCCGTTCGTCACGCGGCGCGATCGCCTCACAGAAGCAGAAGTACGAACAAAGCTGTTCGAGACGCTCGACCGCCGCTGTCGTATCGTCGAAACGGAACTCATCGCAAAGACGAACGGCTGGGGATCGCGTCGACTCAGTACGACGGAGTGCTATGTTCGGCTGTTGGACTTCTGGAACGGGACAGAACACGACTTCGGTGACGACACAGCGGTCGTTCGATCCGGGATGACGCTTCAGAGCGAGGTTCGCGATGAATAACCTCCACTGGATCGCTGTCGCCTGCGTCACCGGGTTCCTCGGTATCCTCAGCACGGTACTGTGGATAAAATACGACCGACGGACCGAGCCGTACGATCTCGAACACGGATTCGACGAATCGTTTCTCGCAACTGCAATGGACGAACGCGTGGCGCTTCGTTCGGTTGCTGAACTACAGCAGGAGACGCTGGCGCCGTCGGCTATCGAATGGGAGACACGTGCCGCGAAGGTCGGCGAACAGTGGACGTCGTCGCTTACTATCGCGGGCTATCCCGACTATCCTGCCGATGGCTATCTGAACGATCTGTTCAACCTCACGGACGTCGAGTTCGACTGTACTGTTCGACTCCGCCCCTTAGACCAAGAACGAGCACGAAAGAACCTCCGTTCGACTGCAGACGATCTCAGTATCGACTCCGATTTAGAAGAGGGTGTGCGAAGTTCGTATCTCCGGACACGCGCACAGCAAGCGGCAGAGACGTACAGTGCCGTCGAGAACGGCCAGCAGGTCTTCTCCCAATCGATGGTCGTGACCGTCCGAGCGGAGACACGGGAGGAACTTGATAGAGCTGTTCGGAAGATTCGACGGAAACTCAGAGATCATCCCGCGAACCTCACCCCGAAGACGGCCGTGGGCCGGCAGGACTTGGCACTTCAGACGGCGTCACCACTGGGTCCTGCGACGCTCGGCCGAGAAGCCACAGTTCTCGGTGGCGCGGTCGGCGCACTCTTAGCGTCCGTTCACAACCCGACGATACTCGAACCGGATGGCGTGGAAGTCGGCGTCCACCGCCACAACGACAGTCCAGTCGTTATCGACGCGTTCGCCAGAGACAACGGTTACGCGATGTTCACCGTTGGGGAGCCGGGGTCGGGCAAGTCGTTCGGCTCGAAGCAGAACTTCCTCCGGTCGATCATGCGCTCTGAGGACCGAATCGGCGTGATCTTAGAGCCGCTGAACAACTGGGCGGGCGTCGCAGAAGCGCTCGGTGCCCAGCGAATTACGGTCGGCGGAAACATGGGGCTGAACCCACTCGACATCAAGCCGACACCGAAACACATCCGCCGATCGATGAGTGACGACGCGAGCCCGTTCAAAGGAAAGATCGACGACGTGCTCAGTTTCCTGATGAACTACTTCGCCCTCCGTGGTGTGACGCTCGGTGACCGACGAACGACACTCGAACTTGCGGTCACCGAGGCGTACGCTCGGAAGGGAATCACCGAGGAAATGAGCACACACGGGAAGGAGAGCCCCACGATGCGGACGGTGCTCGACGTACTCACCCAGATGACGACGACCCCTGAGTCGTTCGTCATCCGAACGAACGAGGAGACAGCGAAAATCGAAGCCGATGCACCCTGGCTTATCGACCAGCTACGGTCGTTCGCTGAGGGAGGTCGATACGAGAATCTCGGTAACCCGACAGAGTTCGACATTCGTGACGAGAAGGTTATCTATCTCGATTTGGGCCAACAAGAGGGCACTGTCGGTGGGAGCACGAGTCTCCTCATGCAGTTGCTCATCTCACTCGTCTACGAGCGCGCGAAAGAGACGGACAAAGAGGTCGTGTTCGTCATCGATGAAGCGCGCTACATCATGCAGGATGTCGCGAGCTTGGGATTCTTAGAGACGGTGTTTCGACACCACCGCCACCATGACCTCTCTATTCGACTCGTCACCCAGACTGTCGATGAGTTCTTCCAGCATCCCGAGTCCGAAGCGATTCTCGACCAGTGTGCCATCAAGCAGTTCCATCGGTTGTCCGGAATGGATGAGACCTGGGCAAACGAGTTCGGGTTGAATCACGCTCAGATGCGCTTCGTGCAAAATGCGATTCCTGGGAACGATCGGTTGGGCTATTCAGAGGCGCTCATTGGAGTTGATGGAGAGTGGCGCGGAATCGAAGTACGAGCGATGGAACAGGAGACACAGGTGATTGACTACGAGCCGGCAGCCGGGAGCGAAGAAGCAATCAGTGAACAAGCTGAGCTTCGAGCGGATCAGCTGTTGTCTTCCGACTATAGTAGTGTTCGCAAGTCTTCACTTACTCGACCGCATGACACCGTGCGGTCGGATGAGTAATCAGCTGCGAACGCTACTATAGCTATCTTCCTTCAAGGAGAGAATCCCGCCCTTCAGGGTGGGAGTGAATCCGACAACTCCTCCACAGTCCACCAACGATGGCAGACTAGATATTCAACGCCAATCCGCACCATTAAGTAGGCTTATTTACATATCCTATGTATGGCGATTGAGGCCACGCGCACTTACGTTGGTTCCATCCAGAACCACCGGCAGGTCGGTGATGGCCTTGATTTGCTCGGAGACTCCGCCTCCAAAATCTGGAACGTCGCACGATGGACAGCCGACCGCATCTGGAACGCAACCGGCGAAATCCCAGACGAAGGGTCACTGAAATCGTACATGAAGAACCAGTCGTGCTGGAAAGACTTGAACGCACAATCCAGTCAGAAAGTCATCGAAGAACTTTCCGACGCTTTCCAGTCGTGGTTCGATCTGCGACACAAGGACGAGACGGCGAATCCGCCCGGCTACCGTATACACGGCGACACCCGGCCCAAGAGCACGGTCACGTTCAAAGCAGACGGCTTCAAACACGACCCAGAGAACAACCGTGTTCGACTCAGCAAAGGGTCGAATCTCAAGGAGTATTGGTCAGACTTCCTCCTCTGCGAGTACCAGACACGCCCCGGCATTAACCTTTCAGAGGTTGAGTCCGTGCAGAACGTTCGCGTCGTCTGGAACGGCGACGAGTGGGAACTCCACTTCGTATGCAAAGTCAGCCTCGAAACGAACGACTCAGCAGACGATGGCGTGGCAGGCATCGACCTTGGTATCAAGAACATCGCCACAGTCGCCTTCTCCGACAATTACGTTCTCTATCCCGGGAACTCCCTCAAGCAAGACAAGCACTATTTCAAGCGTGCTGAGTACGACACGGAAGGCGATAACGGCCCATCGGAGAAGTCGATGTGGGCACGCAGGAAACTTGCAGAGCGCGAAACGCACTTCTACCACACGCTGACGGACACCATCATCACGGAGTGTGTCGAACGCGGTGTTGGGACGCTCGCAGTGAGTTGGCCCGAAGACGTGCGAGAATCAGATTGGGGCAAGACCGGCAACAAGAAGTTGCATACGTGGGCGTTCGACCGTATCTACCAGTACCTCGCATATAAAGGCGAGATTCGCGGTGTTGAGGTGCTAAAAGAGAACGAGTGGGATACCAGTAAGATCTGCTCACGGTGTGGTGACAACACGAAAGGGAACCGGAAGCACCGTGGGTTGTATGTCTGCTCGTCATGTGGGTTGGTCGGGAACGCGGATTGCAACGGAGCGGAGAATATGCGCCAGAAGATAACTCCGAGTCCTCATGGCGAGGATAGGAGTAACGGCTGTATGGCACAGCCCTCGGTACACCTGTTCGATTCAAAGAGTGGGGTTTTCGCCCCGCGAGAACAAGTTGTGTCGTAGACCAGCAAATATCCCAACTGCGGTACGGGAAGCCCCGTCGTAAACGACGGGGAGGATGTCACTTGCGGATCAAGATCCTATCNGTGTCGTAGACCAGCAAATATCCCAACTGCGGTACGGGAAGCCCCGTCGTAAACGACGGGGAGGATGTCACTTGCGGATCAAGATCCTATCTTCGCCCGGAAAGAACTACTCCACGTCGGTCACGTCCCGGAGGAAAATCGGATTGTCGGTCGTGACACCGAAATCGAATCAGTCGCTGAGGAGATCGGTGCAATCGTCCGTGATGATCCACCGAACAACGTGATGATCTACGGGAAAACAGGAACGGGAAAAAGTCTCGTTTCAAGACACGTTGCTGGACGCGCAAAAGATGCTGCTGGCTCAAATGGTGTAGAGTGTAACATCGTCTATGTCGATTGCTCCGAAGCGAATACCGAAACCAGAGCGACGAGACAGATTGCAACGGCACTCAAACAAGAGACATCGTACGACCAACGCATCCCACTTCGGGGCGTCGGAACGATGGAGTACTACCAGCACATCTGGCGAATCCTCGACACCCATCTCGACTCAATCCTCCTTATCCTAGACGAGATCGACAAACTCGCGAGTTCGAATATTCTCATGCAGCTCTCCCGAGCGAGAGAGGCTGGAAAGACCGACTGCTACATCGGGATCATTGGGATCAGTAACAAGATTCAGTACAAAGAGCAACTGGACGAGCGAATTGATTCCAGTTTCGGTCATCGTGAGCTGTTCTTCCACCCCTATGATGCGGAACAACTCAAAGAGATCATGCGGAACAGGACAGATGCCTTTCAACCAGGTGTGCTCGGATCGGGGACGATCGAACTGTGCGCAGCACTCGCAGCGAAGAAACACGGTGATGCACGGAAGGCAATTGATATTCTCAAAGAGGCCGGTGAGCTTGCTCGTCGTAATGATGACGAGGCGATTACTGATCAGCATATCAAGCAAGCACAGAACGTCGCGGAGATCAACCGCGTAGAAGAGCTAACGAGCGGTGGCACGATTCATGCGAAACTTGCGCTGTATTCGCTCGCGAGCCTCATTATCACCGGTTCAAAGGAGAGCTTTTCGACGCGTGATGTCTACGAGCGATACGAGCAGATGTGTGAGCTCGTCGGTTACGATGCTGTAACAGAGAACGGCCTCTACAAACAGCTCAAAGAACAGGCATTTCTCGGGATTATCGAATCAACCAAGACCGGTGGTGGACGCTCCCAGGGAAGTTACCTTCTCCACCGACTCGTCACGAATCCGAAGCACATCATCAAAGCAGTGCACAGAGATTCGAGTCTCGACACATTGCCATCACTCGGTGACCTCCAGGATTTCAGCACGATCACGAACGAGTCCTCGCAAGCGACTCTTGACTCCAGTTCGTAGGTTGTTTTCACTCTGAACGAGGGGTGTCTCTCTTCTCTCTAGACCCGAAGAGTCTTGTCCGATTTTCAGTCTGAACGAGGGGTGTCTCTGGTGTATCTGCACTTCGGTAGAAGAGAGCAAAATACACTCTGAACGAGGGGTGTCTCCGTTCAAGCGATTACCCGTCGAAAACCCTTTGATTCTGTACGTACATTGTACGTACAAGGATGAGCACGAAACGCGTCAACTTCCGACTGCCGGAGGAATTAGTGACACACGCGGATATTGCAGCGGAAGTTGCGCATAAGAATCGAACTGAAGTGCTTATCGAAGCATTACGAAACTACCTCGAAGAGGTTGAGTCAAAAGAGAGCTTCAAAGAGGCAGTTGTCGAATTATATCTCGCAGATGAAATAGCGTTTGAAGAGTTAGCTGAAGTCATCGGTCGGCAGGACGCTGAGGCTGTTCGCGCATCGAGAGACGTACTTGACCGAGGCGAAGAGCTCGCCGACAAACTCGCAGATTACTAAATGCTCGTCGTTGACACGAGTGCACTTATCTCGCTCGCAGCAGGCAGTGTGTTCGAACTCGTTATTGATGAGTTCGATGTGGCGATTACAGAAACCATACTCACGGAGCTAGAGGAGACTGCATCGTACGACGATCGCCACGCCAGGGCTGCCACGGCGATCCTTGAGAAAGTAGAGCGACTCAATGTAGTGTCAGGGTCGGGAGAGTCACCACTAACGAGTACTATCGATGCTGGTGAAGCAAGCTGTGTCGTAGCGGTTCAAGAATACGACGCTTCGTTTCTGATTACAGATGACTTTCGAGCGCTTCCGGAACTGCAACAGTTAGTCGATGCCGAGGTCGCTCTTTCGCCGATCGTCCTTCGTGCGCTGGTCAAACGGGGCGTTCTCGAAGAAGAAGCAGCACTGCGAAAATTTGAGACGATTGCCAACAAACGTGACTGGCTCGGCGCGCCAATCTACCGCTACGCACGAACGCTATTCTCTGAAAAGTAGTGCTGAACCGCCTGCCTAGTGATCTGTCTCGAACCGTTCGCGCAACATCTCCTCGCGGTCTTCGAACGTCGTCGCCTTCTCACGAACGTCCTCCTCAACCAGCTCCACCTGCGCTAACGCGAGCTGGCTCCCCAGTCCTGTCTGTCCATCCTCCGACGCCGCCTCAACTGCCTGCTGCTCGTAGGTATCACGAACAACCTCGATCGTCCGACTTGGATTGAACAGCATATCGTTCGCGATTCGGACGTAGCCATCCAATGATGTCCCCTCTTTGCCGGTGAAGAAATGCGTGAGCGCGTGCGTTGCGCCCGAGTGCAGCGTCCACATATCGATATCGAACACGTTCGTTGCGTTGGCTCGAGCGTCACTCGCCGCGTGCCCAGCGAGGTAGCTGGGAAAGCCGAGCAGCTCGTAGAACTCCGCGAGGTCGAACGGAACCTGCCGGAAGTTGACCGAGATATCAGATGCATCAAGGATGAATCCGTAGAGGTCGTTCGCCACGAGTTCGAGCTGTCCGAGAAGCTCCGCCCACCACGTCCCGAAATCAGGCACATTGCCAACGTGCTTGACGACTTCTCGGTTCGTCAGTGACCGAATCGAGTTAGCGCACGCATTGTCTCGGGCGAAGCCTTCGACGTAGACGGCATGGCCACCGAAGAAGTCGTATCCGGAGGAGACGCCCATCGTAATCGGTTCCGAGCGATCGGGAAGGGTCACGGACAGCCCGTCGAACATGATGTCCATGTGCACCTCACCGCCACCGCGGTACTGGCGAATCTCGCCGAACACAGCATCACCGAGCGACTGGCCATCGAGTTCTGTCTCTCTGATGACTTCTTCTAACGGCGCGTAGACGTGCGTCGGATTGATGATCGAATACGACTGCGTCGGGACGTGGAAGAGCGGGTCGACCCCCTCCTCTTGTTCGGCGAGTCGCGTCGGTTCGACTAGGGCGTTGAATCGTTCGGTCTCGACCCACTCACCGGAGTAGGGGTCAGCGTACGCGATGTCCGCCTCTACTGCACGGGGAAGGTCACGAACCGCTTCGGCGAACGAAACGACCTCGTCCGGTTGTGCACGTGCGTCGTACCACTCGGGAAGGGCTGCGTCTGATTGACCGTCGATACCTGCAAAGTACGTCGTCTGCTCTGTGTCGTTCATCTCTGTTCACGCAGGCGCGTGCGTGTCGCGCCCGCACCCTTCGGGGCGCATTATTTCTCTCCGGAGTCGAACAGCGGTCAGAGTGATTGATCGCTTCTTACCTCAACTCAGGATACTGCTCATTCCCGCCCTGAACGATCGTTTTACAAACGATACTGCTGGCGGGTCGCCGAAACGACCCCGCCCCTGGACACACGATGCTTGCGTCATCCCAACCCTGTAACGCTAGTCATGAAGAGTTCCTTTGTAGGGGTATCCCGCTTGAGTTGGGTAAGGATATCACCTAAAAACGAGGTACGTAGGGAATCGTGATTGAACGAAACTGTTAGGTGACTACCAACTCAGCGGTGCGAAAGAATGACCGACAATCGGCGAATGTCGACCGACCCGTTCTACGGAGGAACAACAAACCGGATCAAGAACCTGAGAGGCTTTCTCTCGTATCTCCGTGACGGCCCAATCAGCCGTTCGGCAGTTAAAGATTGGATCATCTCGAATACTACGGCACGAAGTCGGGACGCTGTCGATCCGAATATTAGCTTTCTCGCCGCGATTGAGCTCATTAAGATCAACGACGACCAAGTGTCACTATCGAGACGAGGTACGCAGTATCTCAATGATTCTAAGCCAGAGATTCTTTATCAGGCCTTACAATCGAACGTCAAGGGGTTCAATACCATACTCAGAGAGTTAGAGCAGAATCCAATGACAGATGCAGACATCCGAGACTTGCTCGTCAAGAGCTTTCCAGAGACAGAAATGACCACAGCAAGGGGAGCAGCACATCACCGGGAATGGCTTCAAGTTCTCGGATACATCAAACGCTCGGACGGAGTGAATACACTCACTGGTACAGGTCATGATCTCCTGGCCAAGACCAACTGACAGCATGCCCTTGCTCTAAGGGTATAGGGGGGAAGATCGATTACTGCCCTTTGGCAGCGTCCTGTAGTTCGTAGTACCGCCGCCGAACCGTCACTGGCGTCGAATCAACCGCCGCAGCAACGTCTGTCTGTCGGAGCCCCGTATCCAACTCCTGCGAAGCCAGATACACACAGGCCGCTGCAACCGCCGAGGGCTTTCGACCGTTTGCAATGGACGCCTCAACGGAGAGATGAGCGAGTTCAGTCGCCCGAGAACGGACTCGCTGGGAGAGACGACACGCACTCGCCACCTGCGGGATGTACTCGATCGGCGTCTGAACCTCGGTCTCCAGACCGAGTTCGAGATTCAACACGTTGTAGCCGAGTTTGACCTCCTGCACACTACACCGAGCAACCTCCGCGATCGCTTCGACGGGTCGGATGATACTGGCACACCGACAGGTACCGTAGACCGCACCCGCTGCAATCCAATCAATCGAACGACCCTGCAGGAGGCCCTCGTACTGAGCCGTCCGAAACAGCTGCGCCGCTCGCTCTCGAAGTTCGTAGCCAAGTTCCAGCGCACCCGTCATTCGCGCGATCTCACCACAGCCGTATCCGAGATTTCGCTCTTGGGACGTACGCCACCGGGCACGGCGGTGTTCACGACGAAGCCGGGACAGTTGCCGTCGCTTCCGGCTGGAGAGTCCGTTGCCGTTTCCATCAGTACCACGACCGATTTCCGAGGAGAGCCCGCGGTCGTGCCGTGCGGCCGTCAGGGGTGCACCCGTTCTCGCGGGAGACTGGATCGCCTCCGAATCGACGAACTCTCGGTAGGCGTGATCAAGCCGATACTCCGAGAGGATGAGTCCGCACTCCAGACACCGCGTTTCACCGCCATCCGTTCGGACTGTTCCGTCGCACTCGGGACATTCGGCCGCCGTACATTGCTTTCCGCACGCTTCATCAAAACTCGTCTCGTAGATGTTGCTAACAGCCATTGTTGTCTCGGGTGCAGCCCTTCTCGGCCACCCCGCACCCCTTCAGGGGGGATTATCTCTCATGGCGGTCGTCAGGAAGCTCTCTCCGACCGGTTTTGACGCACTCCCAACAGGGAAAGTCGTCGAGGCACTCCAGACAAGATTCGTCTGCTTCGGTCTTTGAACCTAGTGTGCCGTGCTGTTGCCCACCGTCAGCGACGACAGGTTCGTCTCTGTGCAGCGTCATTGCCTGCAGGAGCGGTCGCCGAATTGCGATCGCGACACGATGCTTACAGGCGCCCTCGAAGCGCTCGTCCGCTGGGCAGGTGCAACGAGCCGGGAGTCCGTCTTCGATGTCGACCTCGTAGGTATGGTTTTCCGGATCGGCGTAGCTCGCGTTGGTGACGCGGATCGCGTTTCTGAGAAGCGTGAATTCGAACGCTTCGTACTGCGCTCGTTTTCCGACTCGCTTCGAGAATTCTAGTTGGTTCAGTGGGTGCGTCCTGGTCATAACGCGCGAGGCGCACATGGTCGCCCCGCACTCGTGAGGGGCGAACTATTTCTCACAGAGTAGCGACTAGCTGCGTCTGTTCTGCCAAATGATCGATGGAGTGGGAGTTTGACCCGTCGAGGGTGCGGTCGCTCAAACGTTAAGGATGTGACCAAAATGGCAGCTTCAACCGCACTAGGGTTCGTCTGTAACCCTCGTTTGTGAGGTTGTAAGGCATGGCTGAAACGAGCTTCAACCGCACAGGGTTCGTCTGTAACCCGAGAAACGAGAGCAGATGATATCCCGCCTCCGCGCTTCAACCGCACTAGGGTTCGTCTGTAACGGTTTGGAAGTCGGTGGTGGTGTCCTCCGGTTCGAGGCTTCAACCGCACTAGGGTTCGTCTGTAACTCGGCGTGTGTGTATTGTGAGACGGCGTTGTATTCGGGCTTCAACCGCACTAGGGTTCGTCTGTAACTCGCGGTTCGTGAGGGGGCGACAGAGGCGGTCGAGGCTTCAACCGCACTAGGGTTCGTCTGTAACATGGCACTTCCTGACATCAATCAGATCGTCGACCCGGCTTCAACCGCACTAGGGTTCGTCTGTAACAATAGCGAAGTCGCGCATGCTGAGGAGTTTCTCGCCGCTTCAACCGCACTAGGGTTCGTCTGTAACAAGGGCGTCCGCGTCACCGAGTGCCCGAACATCCGGCTTCAACCGCACTAGGGTTCGTCTGTAACCCGGCGCTGCTCAGGCGGCGAGCGACTCGACCGGCGCTTCAACCGCACTAGGGTTCGTCTGTAACCATTCACAACGTCTCGGGGGGCAGCGGGACGGCGGTTGCTTCAACCGCACTAGGGTTCGTCTGTAACAGTTCAGAAGGTCGCGGTCCGAGACGTCGTCAAGGTCGCTTCAACCGCACTAGGGTTCGTCTGTAACTGTGGACGCCCGTCGTGGAGACCGTCGCGCCGCTCGCTTCAACCGCACTAGGGTTCGTCTGTAACTAGATAGGGAGGGGTTGCAAGACTTCTGCAAGGCGCTTCAACCGCACTAGGGTTCGTCTGTAACCATGGCCAATTCGGCCACCACAACCCTCCTATACGCTATTCACACACAAGTGTTTCCGTCGACCTCCAATACCCCCTAAACCCCCGGGGGGTCGACGGAATCGACCCCCGAGACAAGGTCGTGGCTGCGCGCGCAGCGAAGCGAGCACGGAGCGGTGGGTGGGGTGGTGGGGCTGGCGTGGAGGAGTCGAAAAAAGAACCCACCAACAGATTCCTACTCAGTCCACCATCCGGCGTACTCAACCACCTCCACATCACTCCAGCTCGTCAGCGCGAGCGAACACGTCCCATCGTACCACTTCTTCCGCGCACACCGAAACCGAACACGCTCTCCCTCGCGCACAGCTGGCTGGCCGCTCTTCTTCCAGCTCACGAACTTGATCGTTCCTGTTTCGTCCTTCAGCAGTCCCGCATCCTGAATCGCCGAGTTCGACGGCTCCCAGAGCATCTCTACTTCGCCTTCGACCGTCACCTCTCCACTATTGACATCTCCCACGACCCGAATCGGAACGACCGACTCCGGCCGCCGTTCTTCAGCTTCTGCAACCGCGATCACTGTGCTCATCAACTGATCTCCGTCTGCAACTCGCTCGGCCAACTGCCGTGCGATGGCTGCCGTCGACCCACTGTTCGGCACCGACTCGTGAATCCGCATCGCCTGCCGATTCACCGCCGCTAACTGTTCTTTGCTCAGCTCCTCCCGTGGGTCCGCCTCTTTAGGGTCCGTCCATCGATCCACGCAGCCGGCTCGAATCTGAAAGTCACGCCGCCGCTCCTCGTTCGTCTTCTCGACGACCGCCCTCGTTCGCTCCTCACGGTCTCCCATTTGATGTGCATCCATCCGCATCCGCGTTCGCTCGATCTCGAACTCACGCGCCGCCAGTCGCTCTTCCGCCGCCAACGTTAGCCCACGTCCCCGCTCCGCTACCGATGAATCGATCAGTCCCTGTCGTTCGAGTTCGACCGACGGCCGCAGTTCGACCTGCTCCGCTTCCGTATTCGTTTGTTCATCAACCTGTTCGTCCAAACCTTCATATCCGATCTGTCTCGTAGTACTCATTGCTGTAACCCGAAGGCGCTCACTCGGCGTCTTCTTCCGACGACTACGACTCTCCAGCCGCAGCTCTCCTCATCACAACCCGACTACATCCTCACGCGCGCGCCGCTCGCGCCTTCACGAGCGCCCGTGGGCGCGAGTGGCGCGCGCTCGATAGTGAGAACAAAACCAGCAGCGCGCGTCGATCGGTGACGGCGAGCGGCCAGCGGAGTGAGTTTGACGCCGAGCGAAGCGAGGGGAGTGCTGCGCCGACCGGCGCAGCACCGTCTGGACTCACCCGCTGGCGCTTCGGGAGAAGCGAGCGTGGCCGTCGCCGAAAGAGACGAGCGGTGCGTGCCGGGTCGATAGCGACCAGAGGATCCAGAGAGTGGGACTGAAAGGGGCTCACCGCCGTTGCGTTCATGCGGTCGTCATAGCGACCCCCCTCGTCGAAGACGGGATGTCGGTGTGCGACCGCGAGACTGCGAGGGGCTTTCGAGGGGTCCGACACATCGAAGTTTTGCTAACCGGAGGTCGGTTTACCGAGACTCTGGAAGTGGAGGCCACGTCGTCGCGACCGTCTCGTGAATGAGCTTTGTCTGCGCACGGCGAAGTCGCTCTGAAACCGAAGACGCGGAGATATCCAACTCCGTGGCGATCTGCTGAAGAGAAGTGCGTCGTGGTATCTCGAAATATCCAAGTTCGAAAGCAACTCGCAGTGCTTCGTGCTGGCGATCAGTGAGACCATCACCTGGTGATTCGGCCTCGCCGTCGACCGTGAGCCGATACAAACTGAACTCGCTGTGACGCTGCCAGAACGACGAGAATTCGGAGAATGCATCTCGAGAGGCAAACCAACCCATCTGTCGCCATCCCGTTGGCTCGACTTCGATGCGTTCGATAACAGCGTCCGCAGTTGCAAGTGCTTCAAGCCCGGACAAATCATCGATTTGCCCACCGAGTTGCGCTTCGAAGCTGAGTGCTGGGACGATCTGGTACCGATACGTTTCGTCAGCTACCCCGATGAACGTCCACTCTCCGACGTCGTATGCTTCGGTGAGAGCGTCCTCAACGACACGCTGAGACGCACCCGTTACCGTCGCGAGGAATAGGGGTCGGTTCCCATGGTTGAACTGGAGATCGAGAACGAGCATCGCCTCCGGCACCGCTGCTGCAACGTCGACGAGCGGAAGCGCAGGACAGCTGATTCCGAACTCAGCGACGAGACCCATGTGTGCAGGTCTCTGTCGTGAGTAATGGACGCATCGGATCTTGATCGTGGTTCGGACGCACGGAGGGAGCGAACCTGGAGGATGTGACGTAACGCAAACTGGATGTACGTATAAATGGCCGTCTGACTGAGAGTGTCGCTTAGCCAGTTGCCTACCGAACCTCACAGCGCATGCAGACACTACACTCCGAGACTGATTTCGAGATCAAGTATGAACGACACGGTGAGGGCCAGCCGCTCGTACTGCTGCACGGAGGGATGGCCACCACCCGAGTACTGGAACCCAACCGTCCCGCACTTCCCGGATCGCACGAGCATCGTTCCACAGCGACCGGGATTCGGGACGTGTCTGGATAGTAGCGCAGAAACGCCCGCTGAAGCGGTATTAGAACGGGAACTCGCGTACGTCCGAGCGCTTGCGACAGATCTCGAAGAGACGCCAGTTCTCTTTGGCCATTCGTACGGTGCGCTCACGGCGATAGAGGCGGCAAAAGAAATCGATGCCGAAGCGGTGATTGCTTACGAGCCAGCAGTCCTCCCCGAAGAATATCGACGCCACGCTAATCTCGCGGACCGCATGGAGCAACTCATCGAAAGGGGAGACCGCCGTGCAGCCGTGAAACGCTATATTGAGCACGTTCTCCACCCTGGCGGGATTGATGATCTGGATGCATGGCTGGCGACATGGCCACCTTGGCCGGACTGCGTCGATCTCGCTGAAGAAGTCGTTCGGATGAACCGCGCTGTCGAACAGTATCAATGTCCTACTCGATTCGATGTCAATGTCCCTGTGTTCGTGCTGAGCGGGACGGGTGGTCCGGACTTCCTCCGTGAGAGTGCTCGTGCTGTCCACGATGCACTCCCGCATAGCTGGTTCAGTGAGTTCGATACGATCAGCCATAGTGGGCCGGCAGAAGCACCGGAGCTGATTTCCTCGACAGCCCAGCTCTTTCTTCGCGAGGTACGTAACGAGACACTAGAGCATCGCACCGCCAGAACTAATCTGGGTCGATAGCGGCCACCGAATCCACCGGGACGGGACTGAAAGGGGCTCGCCGCCGTCGCGCTCATATAGTCGTCACAGCGACCCCCTCTCGTTCATCAAGCGAGATGTCGGTGTGCGACCGCGGGGCTACAAGGGACTTTCCGACTGCGATAGGAAGTACTCCTACATCGAGACGACAGGCCAGGGATAGTGTATCGGTGACGTGCCCGAGGAGTACCGGGGTGGACGGGCTCGCGTCTACCAAGTGTGAACTACCCTACTGCTTCGCTCACGTGAAAACTGGACGCGGCGCACCCTCCGCCGCTTCGATGTCGTCAGTCTTCTCGGTCTGTTCGATGAGGTTCTTGTAGGCGGCTTCCTCAAAGAGACCGTTCCGGTCGAACAAGTCACGAGCCGCATCGGTAAGTTGGAAGAACCGATACGGCTCTCCTTTCTCTAAGTCCGCTCGTTCGTGAGACGCAGACTCGATAATACCTGCCTCTTCTAAGATGCTCAGATTCGACGAAATCGTCGAGTCCGGCGTATCAGGAAGGTAGTACGCGAGCTCTTTCTTCGAGGGCGTACTCGTTGGATGGCCCACGATTACACCGACGATATTCTTTCGCGTCGTCGTATCGAGCGCGCTCATCGCCTCGATAGGATCAAGCTCGTCGTCGTGTCGGTCGTGGCGGTGTTCGAGCGCGCTCATTGTGAGTGGAACTACGATATCCGATTGCTTAACCATTTCGGATATCCTCGAAGTGGTCTAAAACGCGATATTCCAAAGAACTAATCCTCAACGATACGAGATAGAGATATGTCCGAACCCTCTCCAGAAGACCTATCTACGCGATTCAGAGACGTCAACAACCGACCCCTCACCCCCTCTGAAACACAAGGGATGCTTACTGCAATCCACGAAAACAACGACTTTTTCGACCCAGACGTTCAGACGGTATTCATCCTCGGCCACTACGGACAGAAGGAAAAACCACACCTCACAGCAGTCAGAGAACAGCTGAATGAGCCAGATGTGCATCCTCGTCTGATGGAGGACGTCTTCGATTTCACCGAGGACTGGACAGCGAAGTTCAAGCTCTTACTTTCGTATGCGGACACCATCGTCGGTGTCTACGAACATTCTCACGGAGGGCACTGTTGGGAGGCCGGCTTCATCGACCAATACGAGTACCGAACACGTACACAGGCGTTCTACCGAGTCTATGCAGACGACGATGACCAGTACGAAGCCTACAACGGGATGTTCTGGACCCATATGCGGTCGCTCGAAAATATCGGACGAGCACGATCGTGGACTGATCGGGCTACTCTCCTGCAACAAGTCGATCAGCTGGCCCTTCAGTCATAGGCGCGAAACTGCAGCACTACTGATTCCGTTGCAAACCTTGGCCACAATCGTTTGTCGAGGGCTGGGAATGCAGTCTCCTTCTCCATCGGTCGTCAATACAGAAGCTAGAATTGATAGAGCAGTGTATAGTTCAGTAGACGTAGATGTCGAGAACGAAGGAGACACTGTGGGAGAGGTGGGTAACACGAACTGTCCTCGAGGATATTACTGCAGCAGAAACACCAGATCCCGTCGAGATCGTCGACGACTCAGGAGCAGAGCTCACGAGAACCGATGCCTACGACGACTACCGTCTCGGGCGAGGAGCCGGTGACTATCTGTATCTTCTCTATCTCCTCGACGAACCAGTCGAAACGGCCACCGACATCATTCCCGTGTACGTTGGCGAGACGGGGAACATCGCGAATCGACTTCTCGAACACTTCAGACGACTCCGTGATTCTCTGCCCACCACGGAGTGGGCTGACGACGGCTCCTGGGGGAGCTACTCGAAGTACGACCACATCGCGACGGTGTACGAACGAGCGACGTCACCGCTGTACGTATGGGGTTGTGACATCGATGAGAGAGAACAGGGACCGTACGGCTTCCCTACCTACCGGCACGAACTTGAAGCGAAGATCGTCGGGCTTGCCCATTCACATCCCCGGTTCACGCGGGCGCTCGCAAACCGAGATTTCGTTCCGAATCGAGTGCCACAGGAGATGGCGAAAGTTGGTCCTGAGTGGGTCGGTCTCGAAGCGGAGACGCCGAACGAAGAGGCGAGGATGATCCGCGAGACGCCGACGGTCAACGTGACGGGCGAGACGAAAGGGGCCCTCTGGCTGGAGTGGGTCGATCAGACGATTCGACGGGAGATACACGATCCTGAGATGGTCGACCCGATTCCGCTCTTCGAGACGGATGAAGATCTCACCGTCGCACTCACGGAGCGGGGTCAGCTCAAACGGAGTGCAGCGATCGAGACTCGCATCCGCGCGGAGGGAAAACAGTGCGTCAACGCCGACGGCGTCAAAGAAGGGCAAAGTGGCCTGCTCTATGTCCTCTATCAGCTTGAGTCGACGACCCCGTCGCCCGAAGAGATCGTCCCGCGGTATATCGGAAAGGCCGAAGCATATGGAAAGAAAAACACACTGAGCGCGAACTTTGAGGAGATCGCGAAGGATCGCGCCGGGACGCAGAAATTCGCCCGCTGGGGCGACGGGAACGCCTACCACGTCGGCGAACTCACGAACACGGTGTTCGGCGACGACTCAAAAAAGCGTAGCTGGGCGAGCGAGCTGTTTGAACAAGGGACGCATCGATTGAAGGCCCAGACGTATCTCTGGGTGCGGGCGTGGGACAACCAGCAGTATCCGAGCCCGTATGGATATCCAGCGTATCTCGCTGAAGCCGAACCGCTTCTCATCGGATTAGCCTACGCAGCATCCCCTGAGACGCTACTCAATCACAACGAAGTTCCTGCCGACGCACCGGCGAACACGCGAGCGTTCGAGTTTCAGCCGGTGCCGAGAGAGGAGCCAGTCGGAAAGTAGCCAGACTCACCGTTGCATTACAGAAAGTGAAAGCGCCGGCCACTCCGCACCAGGTCAACGACGACCAAGTAATTCAGGGGGTAAACTCAGTTCGCCGCCACCGCACTCATTCAGCCATAAAATAGTTAGATTTAACTACACTCAATATATACTACTTTTCAATGCAGATTCGGACGACTGTGGTTCCACTGTCCCCCTAACCGGTCCGCGCGACTGATGGCGACGATCCCATTGCGAAGCGGGCTGGGTCCCGGGTGGCGGTGGACCTACCATGTCCAACACACAAGACCTGACGGCGGAGCTGCGGGCTGCGCGTGAAGCGCGAGTTCGTGCCGAGCGGAGCTATCCTCAGATGGGTGGTCCCGTACTGCCCCCCTCGACTCGGTTCCCCTGGTTGCAGATGCTTTCGGTCGACGAGTTGGCGAGCCATATCGAGCGTCTGGAGCGTGACATAGCCGATGCAGTCGCTGGCGAGTTCTCAACCACGACTTCGAAGACTCAGCATCAGTCGAGAGCAACAGCGCAGGCCGCGTTGACCGACTACAACAACACCCACACGAGCCAGAGCCATGACTGACGCTACGAACACCTACTCTCGCAGAGCCGTACTGACTGGAATCGCGACGCTTGCAGGCGTCGGGACCGCAACTGCGACCACAGCTGCCACCGGAGCGACCGGGCGGACCCGGACGGACCCGGGGACCGTTGCATGGACTGCAACGGGAGTCGCAGAACAGAGCGACCCAGTCGCCCGGGATGGCTACGTATTCGCCAGCACGGGGTCGTCGGTCGTATGCTTCGAGCAGGCGACTGGCGAGCGCCTGTGGGCCGCCGGCGTCGGTGACGCCATCGGACCGTACGGACTGGCCGTCGACGATACCCACGTCTACGCCGGGACAGAGAGTGGAACGATTGCCGCCTTCGCCGTACGGAACGGGAGTGAACGCTGGCGGCGGACCGTGGGTGGGAGCGTCACCAGTCTCGATGTTGCTGGGACAGCTCTGCTGTACGGTCTCGATGGTTCCATCGGCGCTCTCGAAGCGAAAACGGGCGGCGTCCGGTGGCCCGATGTCGACGCTTACGACACGTACGCACCCATGCGAGCGGGCGTGACCGAGGGAACGGTCGTGTTCGCGAAAACCCGTCTTGACGTCACCGCCGTCGACCTCGCGACCGGCGCCGAGCGCTGGACGGTCGAACTCGATGACTGGGAGAATGAGGGCTCAACCGCCGCGATCGCCGGCGACGACGGTGCGGTCTACCTCGGGAGCGAGCACGGGGGCGTCGTGAGAGTGGAAGCCGCTAACGGCCGCGTGACGTGGACCGCCGACACGAGTGACGGTGAAATGGATACCATCGCTGTCGCCGATGGAATGGTAGTTGCCGCCGGCGACACTGTCACCATCTTCGATGCCGAGACTGGGTCGAGAGTCTATTCACTGGGTATCGACCCGCGGCGTGCCATCGCGATAGAAAACGGTGAATTCGTCGTCGCCGGCGTCAACCGGTCTTACCAGCGCGTAGTGACTGGCGTCGAACTGACCACGGGGCTGACGAACTGGAGTCACACCATCGATGACGACGACGACGATATCCTCTCTGGTGTCGCCGTAACTCCCTCGACGGCGTTCGTTGTCGACGAGGACGACGGAACGCTCATAGCGGTTCGCCGGACCAGCGAGACGCCGCGCTCGGCCCAGACCCCGACAGCCACGTCGACCGAGCGTCAGACGGCGACCGAATCAAGAACCCACACGCAGAGCGAGTCAGGACCTGAAACGCGGACGACAGCCGAATCGTCGAGTCCGGCGGCTCCGAGCGAACCGACTGTGACGCCGAGTCCCGGTCGGTCCACTCACGCTGAAACCACAGAGTCAAGCCCCGTCACGGCCACTCCTCGGAGAACGACCACAGATGGCCGTCGCGGGTTTTTCAATCCGGGTGACCGGGTACTCGAAGATTCGCTCACGCCGTGGGGGCTGACAGTCCTTGGCTTTCTCGTGAGCATCGCCAGCGTCCTCTACCAGAACTACAAGCACAACTGAGCACCCTATCCCCTCACCATCCCAATGAAACGCACCTTGCCCGCGGTTTGGAGTAGTATTGTTGCCAGCCCCTTCCTCGTCGTCGGCGTGGACGGCTACGTGAATGCCCTCGCATTGCAGGTTCCCACAGCGCTCTCGCAGGTCGCCCTCTTGGTCGGTCTGAGTATCGCGCTCTTCGGAATCTACGTCCATGCCGTTGCTGGGTCGGCATTTGAGCCGGAAGTCACTGAGCGGTCTCTCAACAACGCGACGCCCCGGACGCCGTTCGTGCGGGCGAAGGCAGTCGTTGGGCTGTGTGGTCTCTGTCTCGCCTGCTACTGGCTGTTCTATACGCACGTGCCGTACGTCTACCCGACAATCGCATTGGTCGTCGGTGCCTTGCTGTTCGCCACCGGAGTGTGGACGTACTGGCTCAACTCCCTGACAACCTACTACCTGACCAACAAGCGTCTCGTCACAGAGACGCGGCTGCTCGGGACGAACCACAAGAACGTCCAGTTGGAAATGGTCAAGACTCGCACGGTTGCTCGGCCGTTCTACCTTCGGCTGTTCGGCCTCGGAAATATCAAGCTCGACACCGGCGCTCGGCGTCTGGCCCTCGTTCGGCACATCCGCGAGGCCAAGGAGTTCGAGCGGTCGATTGCTGATGCGATCCAGAAACGGTAGCGTACGAGTCACGTGGTTTCATACGTTGAAACGGAGAATTGACGTCTCCACAATTCACAGGTGGGCAGTCGACTGAGCGTCCGCCAGTGGCTTGCAATGTTCGTTCAGTACGATAATTTTCAGCGACCGCATCAATCGCTCGACAGTCGAACGCCAGCTCCGGAGGATAACTAGACCGTGCCAGCCACGCTATCTCTTTCGTTTGACAAAAACACATGATACGAAGCCAAGTGCCTCAAACCGCAGTCAGAAAGAGCCACACTACCGTTATTATTTGACTATGCAAATATTTGTGTGGCGGCTAGCAAACCTTTTCTTTAGACGTGTCTAATTCATTCTCATGGTGATCCCGAAGGTCGAAGACTACCTAAAGACCATTCACAGGCTTCAGGACAGAGACACACAAGTCGCACCCTCAGCGATTGCGACCGCGATGGGGGTTCAACCACCGACTGTGACGGCGATGTTGAAGCGGATGCACGACGATGGGTTTGTCGACTACGAACGGTATCAGGGTGCTCGACTCACAACTCGTGGTGAAAAACTGGCTCTCGAAACACTCCGTCACCATCGACTGCTCGAACTATTCTTGACTGAACAGCTCGGGTACGATTGGTCGGAGGTTCACGATGAAGCCGATGTGTTAGAGCACTATATCAGCGAGAAACTGGAAGCGCGGATTGCAGCACTTCTTGGATTCCCGACTGTTGACCCGCACGGCGCACCGATCCCGACAGTGGACCTCAAAGTTCGACACGACGCCGGTCAACAGTCAGTTGACCAGTTCGACGAGGGGTCTCTTGTCGTCGTCTCCGAAGTTAGAGATAACAGCCCAGATGTTCTGGATTATCTTACTGAGGTTGGAGTGAGACTCGGAGCACTCCTCAAAGTAATCGAGGTCGCTCCTTTCGGCATGATTACGCTCAAAGTGAGAGAGACCGATGATCAATTTTCACTGCCCTCTGAAACCGCTTCGAGCATCTTCGTCACGCAGTTTGATGCAACGTCGACCAGTGAATCTGGACAATTCAGCGAGGTACATTAGATGCCATCGTTAGATTATAAACGAGCAGCAGAACTCACAAATGAGTTAGAGCGTAGGTTAGTTGACTCTCTTGAGTCGGATTTTAAGACCACGCGCCGGGCAGTCCTTGGAGGAATCGGTCTAGCAGGTAGTGCCGCTCTCATGGGTACTGGACGGGCAGACAGTGAGGATCACAGTCACGGCGGCAGCTCACACGGGAATTTCGGTGCAGCTGGTGAGTACAGTGACCTTGATTTCGACCCTCACGAGTTCCTCTACCAGTTCAATACCGGTCGTGGCGAACAGGAGAACGTTCCTCAGGATACCTACGAGGAGAACGGCCGGACAGTTCGCGAATTTACCTTTCAGGCGATCGACACCACGGTCACTATCGCTCCCGGTATCGAGTTCCCCGCCTGGGCATACAACGGCCAAGTCCCGGGGCCGACGATTCGTGCCGTCGAAGGTGATTTGATTCGCGTAAAATTCGAGAATCTGGGTAGACACGCCCACACCATCCATCCACACCTCCGCAACCTCAATCCCGAGATGGATGGGATTCCACAGAATGGACCCGGTGTCCTCAACACTGGCGAGTCGTTCACCTACGAGTGGATCGCCCAGCCGATGGGCGTGCACTTCTATCACTGCCACTCGCTGCCGCTGAAAGAACACATCCACCGGGGACTGTACGGCGCGATTATCATCGACCCGGACCCCGAACGAGTCGCCGAGAACCCCGAGGAGTACTGCAACTTCCATCGCTCGCAGATCACGGACGAACTCCGTGCAGACCTCGTCGCTGAGGCGAAGACACGGAACCACGAGTCCCCCGAGAACGACGAGGTCAACGAGATGGTGATGGTCATGAACGGCTTTGACACCAACTTCGATGGCGACAACGAGGTGTACGCGGCCAACACCCGCGCGTTCGCCTACGGAGTCGGTGATACCGACGGCCGAGGGAACTGGAAGGCCGGTGAAACCAAACGGCCTATTCAAATCGACAGGAACCAGCGTCAGCGGGTGTATCTCGTCAACGCAATCGAATTCGACGCTATCAACTCCTTCCACACCCACTCGCAGTTCTTCGACTACTACGACCACGGGACGACGCTGACGTCGACACTCCAAACGGTGGACACGGTCATGCAGTGTCAGGCACAGCGCGGCATCATCGAACTGGACTACTCCAACCACGACCCGGGACTGTACATGTTCCACGCCCACCAGTCTGAATTCGCCGAACTTGGGTGGATGAGCTTCTTCGAGGTGGTCTAAATGAGTAAACCAAACACCGACGGAGGTACGGCGGTGAACCGAACCGAGCGTCCGCTTGGGCTTCCCAAGTGGGCTGCAGCATTGCTCCCGATCCTTCTCTTGGGACTTATCGCTGGGGGATTCTTTGCCGCGACGCCGTTCGCATCACTCGATACCGGTGGAGAACCACTTCCTGACGTATCGGTGACGTATACGACCTTGCCAAACGACGAGACAGTGGTCGTCCACGTCACAAACAACGGGCCGAAGGAAGTGACGATTTCACAGGTCCTCGTCGCTGAGGCGTACTGGAACTTCGACGTCCAGGGTGCTGGTGGCGACAACACACTTGCCCCCCGTGAGAGCGCAGAAGTCGTTATCCCGTACCACTGGAACCCGGGGTGGGACCTCGAAGTCGCACTGATGCTTTCGGACGGCAGCACGGTCCATCACACCATCGTTGCCCCCAACCAATCACCGGGTCTGACGACCGAGCTGTTGCTGACGATGGCCGTCATCGGATTGTTCGTCGGTGTCATCCCCGTCGCCCTCGGGATGCTGTGGTTCCCGTTCCTCCAGTCGATGAGCGACCGGTGGCTCCACGCGATACTCGCCTTCTCGGCAGGTATTCTCGCGTTCCTCGCCATTGACGCCGGGTTCGAGGCGTTTGAACTCGGTGAACAAGTTCCCGGTGCGTTCGAAGGGACCGCCCTCGTCGCACTCGGTATCATCGGTGCACTCCTCGCCGTCCAGTCCGTCAGCGCATGGCGGAAGGGTCGTGCTGCTGCCGGTGACGCTCGCGCACAAAGTGGGCTGTGGATTGCCTACCTGGTTGCGCTTGGCATTGGCCTGCACAACCTCGCCGAAGGGCTCGCCATCGGGAGTTCATTTGCACTCGGCCGCGTTTCGCTTGGTGCGTTCCTCGTCATCGGCTTCATGCTTCACAACGTGACCGAAGGTCCGGCCGTCGTCGCACCCGTTGCACGTGGTGAGCGCCCAAGCATCCTCCACTTTCTTGGTCTCGGCTTCCTCGCCGGTGCACCCGTCATTCTCGGTGGCTGGCTTGGAAGCCTCGCCTTCTCGCCGACGCTCGGAGCGTTCTTCCTTGCCGTCGGCGTGGGTGCAATCCTCCAGGTCATCTGGGAACTGCGCGAGATGATCAGCCGGAATGGACAGGCAGCGTCGGCGCTGAACCTCATCACGTTCCTCGTGGGTCTCATCGTGATGTACGTTACCGACCTCTTCGTCGCACTCTAACCCCCCCCAAACCAACGTTCACACAAGATATGAACCGACGACAGGTACTTCGACTCGGCGGGGCGGCACTCGTAGCGACGACTTCTGCGGGTTGCTCGTCTGCTGGTGGGTCAGAAGATATAAAAGGTATCTCGATGACCGGCGACTTTAGGTTCGATGCGAAGCGCCTCACTGTGAGCACTGGTACACAGGTGAGATGGACGAACGAGAGTGAGGTTGGGCACACAGTGACCGCTTACGACGGTCAGATACCCTCCGAAGCGGCGTACTTCGCCAGCGGTGAGTTTGACTCTGAGAAGGCCGCACGAAACAACGTCAGTGGGGGTCTCATCGCGTCCGGAGAAGCATACGAGCATACTTTTGAGGTCACTGGAACGTACGAGTATGTGTGTATCCCCCATGAGAGCTCTGGGATGACAGGCACCGTCGTCGTCAAGTAACGCTTTGGGAGCGAAGCTCGTCTCAGAGGAGAGCTTCTGAACAGCACTTGGAAGCATGCCTTTTCGAACTGCTCTTATTCGAGAACACCGAGTTGAGTGCACGTAGGTAGTCGCGGGCATGGAGTCTCGGTAATCCACTCACAGCCGCGAACGATCTAACCGTCTCTTTGGCCTCCGTTTGGAGTGGAAATTGAGGGGGTCTGATGTCGAATGTATCAGCAATCTCGCATAGGAAACCGGGTCTCAAATCGGCGTACACCCCTGTGTTCCCCGGAGTGTGGGTTGCTACGTGGGGTGTAGCGGGTGTTTGGACGAGGATTCGGAGACAGACGATGCTCGACCGGAAGTGAAGGTGTTCAGGCGAAGAATTCGGCCGTTTCAGCGGCTGTTTTAGGCGTCTCTGAGAACTGGCGAACGCGTTGTGGTCGCGTTGGATGCATGATGAAGCGTCCGTACATCTGAATTCAGGCGATACACCCCGATTTTGTAGGGGTGTAGCGGGGTTTCAGATTCCAGAGATGCGTCGATGTTCAGCGTCAATGTCGATTCACCGTCGAAGTCGGGGTTCGACAGACCACCGAGAGAGGCATGCTCTCTGCAGATATCTGCCGATTTACGATGTGCTCTGCGACTCGATACTGATCCGCTATCGGGGACGACAGCCCCGCTCGTTCTACACCCGTTCCACACTCCCTCCTTCCGGAGACGAGTGTGGATGTACTCTCCCGTGACCTGGATTTAGGAGGCTCGTACGGGTGAGATGTGCATATCAAGGGGTGTACGCCGAAATCACCGCCGACAAATAACAGTCTACATTACTGACTATCACCGAAAGCACATAGACGATGTCGACGACACTACCGACCGAAGCCGATCTTCCATCCCGACTGGTCGAGCGTGACCAGTGGGTGTGTTGGACTGCAACCGAACGCGATGGGAAGCAGACAAAGATTCCCGTCGACCCACACACCGGTCGGTACGCGTCGGCAACCGATCCCGAAACGTGGGCATCGTTCGAGGCGGCAGCCGAACATGCAACGATGAACGCACAGTCAGGACTCGGCTTCGTGTTCACTGACGATGACCCGTTCGTCGGCGTCGACCTCGATGACTGTCGTGATGTCGAAACGGGGAACGGTGACTTGTGGGCGGTGTCGATCGTCGATCGCTTGGACTCCTATACCGAGGTGAGTCCATCGGGAACAGGGTATCACGTCATCATCGAAGGCACGCTACCGGATGGTGGCAACCGGACAGGCGACCTGGAACTCTACGAGTCGGCACGGTTTTTCACGATGACTGGGGATCAAATCGCGGAAACAGCGGACGACGTCTATGAACGAGCGGATGCCCTCACACAGATACACACCGAACACTTCGGAGCTTCCGACCACGAGCAGGACACAGAGACGGAGTCTACCTCGAATGGTTTAGACGACGACGAACTCCGCACGAAAGCAACGTCGGCTGCGAATGGCGAGAAATTCGATCGACTCTATCGAGGAGAGACAAGCGGTTACGACAGCCACTCAGAGGCAGACATGGCGCTGTCATCTATACTCGCATTCTGGAGCGGCGGTGACAACGCACAAGTCGACCGCCTCTTTCGTGAGTCCGGCCTGTACCGCCCGAAGTGGGATGAGGTCCACTTCGCTGATGGGAGCACGTACGGTGAGAAAACGATCGAACGAGCGATCCGCGGCACGAGCGAGTTCTACGAACCATCCACGCGGACGGACCATCAGCAGACTGAATCGACAGAGAACGCACAGCAGGCGACGAGAGCAGAACCTGCGCCACAAGTGGAATCACCTGCATCACGAGACGAAGCTCATCTCGAACGCATCGCGACGCTCACAGCGGAACTCGAAGCCGTCGCCACGGAAAACGAACGGCTCCAAGCGGAACTCCAAGCAGAGCGAACCCGCCGGCAGAAGTTCGAGCAACGCGTCGAAGCACTCACCCGAGACCAGACACAGCAGTCGAACGGGTCGATCCTCGATTGGTTCCGCCGCTAATCGTCGAGTTGTGCGCGGAGGTTCCGGAAGGTGTAGATCTCCGAGAACCCAGGGACGTCGATATTGAATGAGGACGGTGGCGAATTCGGGCTGTAGGTCTTTTCGACCCGAGGCTCACCATCACTGGGTTCGTTGAGCGAGCTGAGAACTCGGTGTGCTCCGTCGCGATTCTCGACGATCCAGATCGAAGCTTCCGGACGGTGTTCGGCCATCTTATCGAAGTCCTCGGGGACCGCACGACGGGTGTCGTGATTCGATCGCTCGGCTTCGAGCGCAACGACGATGTCGCCGTTCGTGTCGAGTCCAACAGCGTCGAGACGCCCTTCACCAACTTCGTAGTACGAGACCGCCTCGACAGCGGCCGAGGAATCGTCCTCGACGAACGCCTGTTCGATGTAGCGCCGTCCCACTTCGACCATCGCAACGTGGTAACTCGATTCAGAGAGATCGCCTTGGAGGTGTCCGTGTGCGATTCCTTCGCGATGCTGTACGGCAATCGCGTTCCGGCCTTTCGCCGTGACCGTGTAGAGCTTGTGTGGATACTTACAGTCTACCGAGAGCGCCTCAGCATCGACCAACTCTTGGACCTCTTCGTGAGTGATACCGGTATATTCCTGTAACCGAATCATACTGTCGGAGAGCAAGTCGTATTCGAGATCGGGATCGAACCGACGCTGATGAGCAGTGTAGACGGCTTGTAAGAACTGAAGCTGTGCATTGGTGTATGGGCTCCGAAGGCGCTCGTTTCGAGAGAGATTCAGCGGAAGGTCACAGATCGGTACGTCGTCACGGTCGACATCGTCGATGTGGTGACAGCACGAAATGGCGTTCTTCATGCCGTCACTCGTCGGGTCGTATCGAGTCTGACAGTCTCGACAGACGAGCGCATGGAGTTCAGGGGAGTATTTGACCATCGTCGGGAACCGAGTCGAGAACGGAAGTGCCGAGTCGATCCGAACGTCTGTTTCTGCTGTCGGTGCAGTGTCTGACTCTGGCTCGGACTTAGATACGCGGTCAGCGTCTTGATTACGTGCAGATTCTCCGTCCGTCTCACCCGATGCCGAAGACGGCTGCCGTCGCTGCACCTGTCGACCGCCAGCCACTCGGACATCCAGCCCGTGCTGTTGTTGCGTCCAGTCGCCGAGGAGATCGATGTGGCCCTGTAAGGCGGTCTCACGAGCGGCGGACAACGGTTCGGGTCCATTTGGGTCCCCTGCAGGGAGTGGTGCACTCTCAACGAGAAACGGTCGTGGCTCCGTCTCACCGAACGCCGCGGGCAGGCTCACGAGCCACTCTCCACGACGGAGGGCCCGCAACCGGTTCTGGACGGCCGCCGGTGGCATATCGTCGGTTGCGAGTCGGCGCCCGAGATCGGAATCGACGGCGACGTTTCCGGTAACGACCGTCGAGACGTTGTTCAGAAGTTCGGCGTACGCCCGTGGGTTCGCTTGCTGGAGTTGTGCGGGAAACTGCATTGCGAGTGTCATCGAGAGATCGAACGAGCGTGCCTGCGAGAGGAGGTTCGCGAGGAGATCCGAGTCGGCCAGCTGCGCCGCCTCTTCGAGATAGAGATTGACCAGCCGCTGTGTGCCTGCGTCATCTTGTTGTGCCCGACGTCGAAGTGCCGTCCAAAGCGACGAGAGGACGACGAGTGTGACGACTCGTCGGCTTTCCGGACGTAACCCGCCAGTGTCAATGAGAACGACGGCATCTTCGTCAATTACGTCTCGTAGATCGAAGCGAGCGTCACCGTCGCTGTGAACGTGGTTGAATAGCTGTGCGAGCCGCGCATCGACCGGGATTTTCTCGATCCGGTTCGCGACCCCTTGCATCAACTCGTCGAACGAGCGCTTGCTGTTAGCCGCGACGCCACCGAGCATCGCTTGGAGATCTTCGTCGACGACTGGTGGCGGATCCCGTGTTTCGTGGAGATGAGCAACAGCCGATTGGAACTGCCGATGTGAGAACGAGTCCATTCCGTGGACCGGGTCGAACAACGATTTGAGCACGTAGCGAATGATGTCCGGTGAGCGAACCGCCCGCTCGAACCGGTCACGACCCATGATCCCGATGAGAATTTCGATGTAGTGATCAACGGTATCTTCGACGGCCGTCGTCCGATCGATACCGTCGGCGAGTTGCTCGCGGATATCGAAAAAGGAGAGGGCAGGCAGTGTCTCGGAGCAATCGAAGTAATAGACGTTCTCAAGATCGCCGTATCGAGCGTAGTGAGCACGAAGGTACTCTTCTGCCATGCCATCGCCCTTCGGATCGACGAGGATATCCGCTCCGGCAGTTGCGTCGTGGTTATCCAGCATCGCCGTGATGAGCGCCGTCGACTTCCCTGAGCCGGTTCGGCCAAACCACGCGGTGTGGAGTGACTGGAGTTGTGGTGGAAGTGAGATCGGCGTGGACTCCGTCTGTCTGTCCTCAGTGACGGGCAATCCAAGCGTCAGCCCAGGAGTGCGGTAGCGTTTGAGCATCCCGTGCGGCGGACGTGGGAATGTCGTCTGTTCCCCTGGGGTTGGGTTGATCGCTCGCTGGCCTTCTGTGGTGAGTGTCGCGCCATCGAGGAGGCAAAACGACGGTGCTTCTCGAATATCGGCGACGATCCCGCGACTCGTATTTGCCGTCCACGGAAGCATCGTCGCGAACCGTTCGTAGTCCGGTTCGTACACTGTCCGGTCGGTGAGATCGCTGTAGACTCGCTCTGCATCGTCTCCTTGACGCAATTTACACTCGAACCGATAGTGTGGTCCCTGAAGTGGCGTGAACGTCGTTGGAAGTGAAGTGAGTACGCTACTCATCTCCTGTTCGTCGGGTGTGACTGCGACCGCGCGAACATTCAGAACGAACGAGTGCGTTGCCTCTTTCGCTTCGATGGCGTCGATACGCCGTTGAGCACTTTGACTGACTGTCTCAGACGACTCTACCTCGAACCAGTCGTCGAAAAGTCGCTGCGCGGCTGTATCACGCCCGCGTTCGAGTCGGCGAGTTCGTTCAGCTGCGTGGACGCGCCAACTCTCGAACGGACGCAGCAGAATTTGAACCGCTGTCGGAACCTCCGCAGTCGAAAGCGGTTCGACGAGACTCGCAAGTGGCAGTCGAGTTAGATCGTCTGCAGTGAACGACGTAAACGAGGTGAGCGACGTCTGCCAATCTTCACGTCGATCGACAGACCCGAAGAACTCCGCAGCAGTGTACGTAAGTGGCTCATAAGGAACAATCGACTCATCACGTGGCTCTGCATCTGTCGGCGGTGAAAGATTCAACAAAGGGTCTGTATCAGTCGTCGTCAGTTCGTACGAGTTCGGAACCAATGAGCGACAAATACTGAGCGTCTTCTCTGAAAGTGCGTCATCAACACTGAGAACGTATTTGAGTGGGGTCTCATCCGAGCCATCGGTGAGAAGGAGCCACTCGTAGGTTGGCGATGTTCCGCTGCGAATCTGCCCGAAGCGACTGTTCGCCGGAAGTTGGAGCGCGTGAAGTTGCGTGAACGCAGCGATGACTGTCGTCGGATCAAGCGAATCATCTGTCGGTCGGATCTGGATATACGAGCGATCGGATGAAGGGGATTGATTCTTCGAGATGGTTATTCAGATTTGAGATAGTGTGGTTATTAAGAATATCTTATTTGATTCCAGTAAACGAGTGCCTAGGCTAGCGGCAGAGACAGGGCTCAGAAGAGTGCTAAAGAGCAATCCGAACCGATTATCGATCCGAGCTGGATATCAGCGTTGAATCTACACGGCTGCTAGCGCCGTGAGAAATAATCGAGAGCCCTAACGAGCGAGCTCTCAATGGCACAGCAGCAATCGACGAGTCAAAACGAATCAATTCCCGCGGTACAGTTGGCTGATGGTGGTCTAAGTTCAGATACGGAGGTGATGACGACAGCTGGACCGGTTAGCGTCGAGCACCTCTCTCTGAACGACGAAGTGTACACGCTAGATCTCTCAACAGGAATCACGAAGTGCAAGCCTGTGACCGATATTTCACGTGTTGAGACCGACCAGATCGTTCGACTACAGGGAAAGCGGTTTGATTTCTCTCTGGCTCCGGATCACCGAGTTCCCTATCGTACGAAGGCAGTACTACCGACGCAAGTCACTAGTGCCGTCAAACTCAGCACGCAGCGATACTACAAGTTCGTAAACGAGTGGCAGGTCATCCAAAGGCAGAAGCTCGAAACAGCGGACGTAACGGAGTATGCAGACGACTATCAAATCTGTGCGGAGACGGACCTACATGGAAACACGTTCCGAGCAGCACTCCCAGACAGCTGTCGGCCGGTACAGCGTAACCGAGACATCGGATACTCGTTTGACGCAGAGACGTTCGAACAATACCGAGAGGAGATCGAGTCAGTAGCTATCGAGACAGGAATTAGAGAAGGGAAGAACCAACGACGACAGCCGTTTCGGTTCGATGGTGATGATTTCGTTGAGTTCCTTGGGTGGTTCGTCACCGAAGGGAACGTATACTGGTCAAAACAGCGGCGAACTGCATCAGTTCAAATCGCTCAGAAGACCGAAAAGTATCGCACTCAGATCAAAGCGCTGTTAGAACGGATGGGGTTCGTGGTACGAACCCGTCCAAACGGATTTCGATTCGGGTCGTATTTTTACGGACAGCTGCTCACGGATCTCTGCGGGAAAGATAGCCACTCGAAACGGCTTCCTGACCTAGTGTGGTCTCTCTCATGCGACCAGAAGCAGTTGCTCTTAGATACCCTCATTGACGGCGACGGAAACGAGCACGGCGTATATTACACCGCGAGCGAAGAGTTAGCCGGCGATGTCCTTCGATTGTGTATCGAACTCGGACACAAACCTCGGTATACGATTCGACGTGGCGTCTATCAGATCTTCATCAAGGAAGTGAACGACGGATTCGATTCGACGATTCATCTGACGACGGTTGAAGCCAATACTGAGTTGTATCAGCTTACGGTAGAAGACTTCCCTATTGTAATGGCTGGACGCCATGGAAAGTTTCAGTGGGTGGGTGTAAGCAGCGTGTCCTAAATCCACGGTACACCCCGTGTACATACCACTGTATGAGAGTGTATCCATGTGGAAAGGAGATCTACGAAGGTCCGAAACAGGTACTTCTGCTCCTCTCCGAGCTCTTCTAAGACAGATGAGACAAGCGACTTACAGCGGCGGTCAATCCGAGATGCGATGACCGCCGACGCGCTCGACCGCCGAACGCTCAACCGCGCCCTCTTGCACCGCCAACTCCTCCTCGGTCGACGCGACCTGTCAGCGACGGACGCCGTCGAGCATCTCGTCGGACTGCAGGCGCAGAACCCCGACGACCCGTACGTCGGCCTCTGGAGTCGGCTGAGCGATTTCCGGGCCGAAGAGCTGGCAACCCTTCTCACCACCCGACGCGCGGTACGCGCGTCGCTGATGCGGGCGACCATCCATCTCGTCACCGCCCGCGATTACCGGCGACTGCGCCCGGTAGTCGAATCGGTCGTCGAGCGGACCGTCTACCAGAACGCCGCGCGGCGGGAACAACTCGACGGCGTGGACATGGAGGCCGTCGCGTCGGTCGGCCGAGAACTGGTGGGCGAAGCGCCGCGGACGCAGGCGGAACTACGCGACCTGCTCGGACCGCGGTGGCCGGACGCCGACCCCGCGGCGCTGGCCTACGCGGTGCGGATGCTCGTGCCCGTCGTCTTCACGCCGCCGCGGGGCGTGTGGGGTGAGACGGGACCGGCCGCGATGACGGCGGCCGAAGGGTGGCTCGACGGAGAGGTGGGAACGGACCCGTCGCCGGACGAACCCGTTCGGCGATATCTCGCCGCCTTCGGCCCCGCGACGGCCGCGGACGTGCGGACGTGGTCCGGACTGACCGGCGTCGGCGACGTGCTGGACCGACTCGACCTCCGGACGTTCGCCGACGGGAACGGACGACTCCTGTACGACGTTCCCGACGGTTCGCTCCCGGACCCCGACACGCCCGCACCGCCGCGGTTCCTCCCGGAGTTCGACAACGTCCTCCTCTCGCACGACGACCGAACCCGCGTCGTTCCCGCCGAATACCGCGAGCGGGCACTTACACAGCGATTCGGAAAGGGGGCGGTGCTCGTCGACGGCTTCGTCGCCGGCGAGTGGAAACTGGGAGGCGACGACGAGCGAGAACTCTCGGTCGAACTGTACGGGCCGATAGCCGACTCGGACCGCGAGGAACTGATCGAGGAGGGGACCCGACTCCGCGCGTTTCTCACCGACGGCGCCGACGGAGCGACCGTGACGGTCACCGAATCGGCGTCGTAACGACCGACGCCGCGGCTCTCACCGCCGCGAATTTATTCGACGGCGAAGAGCGAACGTTCGCCGTCGCCCTCCAGAAACAGCGTGACTCCTTCGTTCGGTTCGAGGCCGTCGACGAGCAGTCCGAACTCGTCTTTGCCGACGAACGAACGGACCTCCGGGTCCCGGCCCCGCGACGCCGACCGTTCGCACACGATTTCGAGCGTTCCCGCCGAGTCGGCGTGCACGCGAACTTGAGCGTTTTGTGTCATCAATGTGCATACGCTCGCCGAGAGTATATTCGCTTTGATAGGTCGGCACGGTCGATTCTCCGACGGTTCCTATCGCCGATGGCAGCGCGAACGACCACGCGGAGCGACGATACTCCACCGTTAAGAGAATCGGTCTCGTCTAGCTCGTCGAGGGCCTCCAGAGATGCCATATTTAAGTAATAATCCGAGCAGAGACGCCGCGACGACGCCCGAGACCGTCGACCGGGAACCGATGGCCGCCGTCGGGGAGGTGGAGTGAGCGATGAGCCTCCTCGCTGCAGTCGTGGTGTTCGTCGTCGGCTTGCTCTCGGGAGTCGTCGTCCGAGCGATCGCCGGCCTCGCGGCGGTCGTCGCACTTCTGCTGGTCGTCTTCGGCGTGGCCGCGCCGGATATCGGCCTCGTCAACTACGTGATCCAGCAGTACTACCTCGGAAACGAGCTCTTGTTTCTCGCCGGCCTCCTGTTCGGCATCGACGCCAAGCGGACGCGAACGGTCGTGAGGGAACAGTAGGCCGGGGAATGTAGAAAATCAGGTCGAGCTGATGAGGACCGTTCCCGTCGCATCACGGGCTTTTGCCGAGTTCAGTGTTGCACTGAGTCGTCGCCGAGAGGTACCTCCCAGAGGAGGATGGCCGCCGCCCCGACGACGAGAACGACGCCACCGACGCCCAGTGCGAACAGCGGAGAGACGGCGTCAGATANAGGTACCTCCCAGAGGAGGATGGCCGCCGCCCCGACGACGAGAACGACGCCACCGACGCCCAGTGCGAACAGCGGAGAGACGGCGTCAGATACGACGCCGCTTCCGAGTTGAAACGGGACGACTGCGAGGCCGCTGACCATCGCCATCGCGCTCAGAACGGTGGCGCGACCGAGCGTCTCCACGCGGTCGTTGATGTACTGTCCGGCGAACGAACGGGTGACGTCCGAGACNGCCATCGCGCTCAGAACGGTGGCGCGACCGAGCGTCTCCACGCGGTCGTTGATGTACTGTCCGGCGAACGAACGGGTGACGTCCGAGACTCCCCGAATCAGGAGGAACGTCGGAAGAGCGAGCACCGGCAGGAGATACATTCCGATCAGCGCGCCACCGACGGCGAACGGGAGGACGAGAAACCACGTTCGCAGTCCGATCGCTTCCCTGATCGCCCCCGTGTAGTAGTTGAGNAGCGCGCCACCGACGGCGAACGGGAGGACGAGAAACCACGTTCGCAGTCCGATCGCTTCCCTGATCGCCCCCGTGTAGTAGTTGAGCACTGCGCCGACGAGGCTGTACGCCGCATAGAACCACCCCAACAGGGCTTCGACCTGCGATTTTTGGATTCCGAGGTCGAGAACGACAGTCTCGAAAATCGGCTGGAGGAAGACGAATACGAGGTACGTGACCGCGGCGTATAGCACGTAGTAGTAGAGTAAGAACGACCGCAGACGACGGCGTTCGAGGACCTCTCGCACGATTCGAACCGTCCGACGGAGGCTCAACTCCTCGGTCGCGGTCTCTTTGTACGTCGCCGGTTCGTCGAGCGTGAGCAGTACCACGACCCCCAGACTCGTCACGCCCGCGGCGACGAACCACGGATACGAGAGGTCGATGCTGCCGAGATACCCGCCGAGAATCGCCGCAACGGCTCCAACGGCCAACGCCGCCGATTCTCCGCGTCCCCGAACGTGGGCGAACTCGTCCTCGGAGAGGTCGTCGGTGAGAGTGTCGTAGAGCCACGCGTCTTCGCTCCCGGAGCGGAAGTTGTAGCCCAGCGACCAGCAGACGTAGAGGCCCGCCAGCGGAAGAAACGAGTTCGACAGACCGATACCGAGGAGTGTCAGTGATATGAGCGACGTCCCGACGAGGAGGCTGTTGCGTCGTCCCACGCGGTCGCCGACGTAGCCAGTCGGTATCTCGCCGAACAGGGTCGTCAGATTGTAGAGCGCCTCCAGAACGGCAATCTGAGTGAACGAAAGCCCCTGAGCCAGAAAGAAGAGGTACATGATGGGCCGATAGAATTCGACCGCTTTCGTCGCTTTGTAGACGTAATACTTCAGAACGTTTCCGGAGACAGCCCCCTGGACGCCATCTCCTGAGGCACCACCCATGCGTGTGCTGGCGAAGGGGGAGTCGACAAGTATACTCTGTTATTACAGATTAGCCGGGTAGTGCATATCTCGGCATATTTGGCCGGTACACTCGCCTGACCAATCGCTCTAAGAGGTAGTCGGACGATGACTCTTACTGACCGATTCGCCCCCGTATTCACCACTGCCACGACGGGCTCTCAGCGACGGAGTGCTTCGAGAGCCGGTGAACCGCTCTCGCCGTTACATCCGTCCGTCTCTCGACAACGTTGAAACGCTCCCTTGGAGAACGTGACCGACGAGAACCGATGACAGACGACCCGTGGAACCTGCACCGATTCGTCGAGGCACAAGAACCCGTGATAGACGACGTCAAAGCGGAACTGCGGGCGGGCCGCAAGCGAACCCACTGGCTGTGGTACGTGTTCCCCCAGATGGAGGGGCTCGGTCGGAGCCAGATGGCACAGCGCTACGCCATCTCCTCCCAGGAGGAAGCGGCGGCCTATCTGGCGCACCCGACGCTGGGTCCGCGACTGCGCGAGTGCACGGCAATCGTGAACGCCGTCGAGGGGCGCTCCGCGAACGAGATATTCGGGTCGCCGGACGACCTGAAGTTCCGGTCGTCGATGACGTTGTTCGACGCCGTCGCGGACGATTCGACGCCGTTCGGGACGGCGCTGGAGCGCTACTACGACGGCGAACCGGACCCGAAGACGCTGGAGCGACTAGGAGAATCCTGAGCGCCGAATGGCAGACACAAGTACAGAGACTGCACCGCGTAGCAGCCTCACTCGCTGCCGGGAAAAGAGAAAGCGACCGACAAAGCCACGGACTCGGCCGTGAGACGTTGACTGAGTCGGCGCTCCGGACTGCGTCCTCCGGAGCTACGAAACTAGACTACCGGGAGACAAGTCCGAAACATCACGCACCTTGGGCTGCTGTATTACCCGGACGAGACGTCCGACAAGCCATCGTCCGCACAATCGCGGTCCCTTACAGAGACACTGCTGGCAGAAGATGATCCTTCAAATCGGTCAGCGTCGGGAGATGTGCTGCTCCGCGTGTTCGTAGCCGCTCGGACCATCGGTGCGTCAACGTCACACCGGAGAACAGACCGGATACTTTTCTCGCTGGATCCCCCGGAATGAGTAAGTCAGCCATGTCTCGAAACAGGACTGTCGGATTGTTCCTCCTCGTCACGCTTCTGTTCGGGACAGCCTTCCCGGCAGTGAAAACCGGCTTGTCGTTCATCCCGCCGCTGTTATTCGCAGCGACCCGGAGTTACTTGGCCGCCGCTCTTCTGTTGGCCTACGTCGGCGCAACGACGGAGTACTGGTATCCCCGCTCTCGACGGGATGTGACGGCAGTACTCGCCGGGGGGTTCTTCTTAGTCGGCGGGACGGGTATCGGTTTCATTGCCCAACAGTTCATCACCGCCGGCGTCGCTGCGATCATCTTCAGTCTCGCCCCGATAGTCACCGCGGTACTCGCGTGGCCGCTTCTCCCCGCGGAGCGACTGGGCGGCCGCGACTACGTCGGCGTACTCATAGGCTTCGTCGGAATCGCCGTCGTCGTCCGTCCGGACCCGGCGAGCCTGCTCGACCCAGAGCTTGTCGGAAAGCTGCTCTTTTTCGCCGGCGTGATCATCGTCGAACTCGGTGCTGTCCTCGTCCGACGGAGCCGGACATCGATGCCAATTCCGGCGCTCACCGGCTGGGCAATGGTGCTCGGCGGGACCGTCCATGTGGCCTTCTCGATCGCAGTCGGCGAATCGATGGCGAATATCCAACTGACGCCGCTGGCAGTGGGGGTAGTTGTGTATCTCAGCGTCTTTATCGGGGCGTTCGGACTTGTGGTATATCTCGTGCTGATGGGCGAGGTGGGGCCGTTGAAGGCGAATCTGACGACGTATCTTACCCCTCTCATCGCCTTGGCGATTGGGTGGCTGCTACTGGGTGAGCGCGTCCATCCGCTGACGCTCGTCGGCTTTGGAATCATCGTCGCCGGGTTCGCGCTATTGGAGAGTCGGGAGATCAGCGCCGAACTCGTCAAGTACCGCACCCTGTTTCGGTGACTAACGAAGCGCGTCTCTCTGCGGAGCCGGTACAGATCCGATATATTCCACCGCGAAAGCGAGTTTGCCAGGATGGCGACCGAATGGATGCCGGTCGACTACGTTTACCGGCGTCCCGACCATTCTCTCGTCGGGAAGCGTACGTCGACCGAAAGGTACCGATTGGAGATATCGTTGTGCGCTTCGCGATGTGTCGACGCCGGAACGGCCGGGCCGAAGCGGGCGGAGAGCCGAGTTGCTTGCAGTGTCGAAACCCATCGAAAAACGGCAAGGGAGTGGGGGGAGTGAGAGAGCAAACCACGGATGGGGGGGGGATTCGGGTAGGTTTTCTCTCTCGTCCCCAGTTCGGTGGTAACCACATAAAAAGTAGCGAGGTTTACAGCGAGACGTTAGAGAATCACACCACACTTCGTCCGTCGGAGTCGGTGACGCCGACTGCCGGCACTCGTCGGTCGTTGCGAGGCCGCGAGCGCCTGAACAGCTTATGAGCACGGACGCGAACGTTCGAACGTCATGGACTCGCAGGACGACCGGTTTCTCTACCCGAACCGGGAGGTGTCCGACCGGCGAAGCGGCGTCTCCCGGCGGCGGGTACTGACCGGAAGCGCGGCCGCGGGCGCGGCGGCGACGGCCGGATGCGCCGGCGGGAGCGAGAACGGGAACGGCGGTGGCGGAAGCGAAGGCAGCACCGCGACCGGTGCGGAGACCGGCGACGCGCCGGCCGGCCCCTCGGAGCGGTCGACGGTGTTCGTGTTCAACACGGGCGACGGGACCGTGAGCGTCGTCGACGCGGAATCGGACGAGGTGGTCGAGACCAGGGCGCTCGGCCTCTCCTCGTCGTTCCCGTCGAACCAATACACCCCTCGATTGACGACCGACCCCGAGGATTCCCTGTGGCTGAACGTCGGCCGCGGCGTCCGCGCGCTCTCGGTCGGGTCGCTCGCCGAAACCGCCGCGGTGGAAACGGAGTCGGGGGCGAACTGGCTCGAACGGACGCCGAACGGGAAACACGTCGTCGTCAGCGCGCGCGAACCCGCACACCGACAGTTCCGCATCGACGCCGACCCCGCCTCCGAGGGGTTCGGCGAGGTGACCGGCGACATCGACCGGACGGGCGAGGAGACGACGGGCGGCCAGGCGGGGCCGGGGCCGTGCGACGTGACGGTACACCCCGACGGCGAGTACGCCTACGTGCCGGACCTCTTCGGCGACACGCTGACCGTCCTCCGCGTCGACCCCTTCGAGATCGCGACGCAGGTCGAGGTGGAACCGGTCGGCGACGGCCCGGCGCGCCCGTGGATGGGCACCGCCTCGCCCGACGGGCGGACGCTGCTCGTCGAGCACAACGAGGGGGAGACGGGCACCGAGAGCGTCTGGGACCTCTCGGACCCCGCGAACCCCGAAGAGCGGGTCAGGCTGACGAGCGACGACGGCCTCGGCCGGCGGCCGCTCACCAGCGAAATCGGTCCGGACTCCGAGACGGGCTACGTGTTCACACCGGGGTCCGACGACGTGACCGTCGTGGACCTCCCCGCCGGCGAGGTGAGCGGCCGACTCGACCTCGGCGGGTCGGCGTTCGTCGGGACGTGGGACCCCGCGCGCACGAAACTGTACGTCCCGGTGCAGACGAACGACGAGGTGGCCGTCATCGACCACGCTCGCGGCGAAATCGTCGAGCGCATCGCCGTGGGTTCGAGTCCGTACGGCGCGACGGCGGCGCGGGCGCGGCCGCGACCTGATTCGACGGCCGCGCTGACGACTGCGATGGCGCAGTTAGGTATCTGGTCGGAGTCGGTCGAGACGACCTACTGCATCGGAAACTGCGCGTGCGGGCATCGGTTGTAGGCGACGAGAGTAGAGGGGAAGGAGAGAAACGGAGAGAGGGGAAACAGCGACGACTCTCAGAACACGTTCACCGTCACCGTCTGCGCGTCGAGGTCCTCGACGGCCACCTCGTACTCGCCGGGCGATTCGAACGTGTGCCAGAACGCGAGGTCCGTCGAGTCGCCGGGTTGGAGGTCGACGCCCTGCACCTCGACGACGTCGTCGTCGACGGTGAGTTTGACCACCTGCAGGCTCTCCTCGTCGCCGGTGTTCGTCACCGTCACCGGAATCTCCACCTGCTTTCCGACCGTCGTCTCCTCGGGCACCTCGAAGCCCTCGTAGGAGAACATCCGGAACTCCGCGGACTGCTCTGCGACCGTCACCGTCTTCGAGAACGAGGCGTCGCCGTCGGACGTCTCCATCGTCACCTCGTGGTCGCCCGTTTCCGAGAGGCGGAGGGGGAACTCCACCTGCGTCTCCTCGCCGGCGCCGACGCGGACGAACGCCTCGTCGACCGTCTCGCCGTCGACGCTGAGCGTCATCCGTTCGCCGCCGACGATGCCGCCCGCGTTACTCGCCTCGACGAGGACGGTGAACGGTTCGCCGGCCATCGTCTCCGCGGGGACGACGGGCGTGTCGTACTCGTAGGCGGGCGGTTCGTACGCCGAGAGTTCGGACTGCTCGCCGCCCTCGGGCGGGCGGAGGCGGACGGCCTGTCCGCCGCCGGCGACCATCGACGCGTGAAGCGTGTCGTCGGCGGAGACGAGGAACTCGTACTGCGCCACCTCCTCGGGGTTCGACTCGTAGTCCGCCTCGGGGCCGTCGGCGTACACCTCGGCGACGTACTCCCGGTTGTCTCCCAGGAAATCGAGGGGGACCGAGAGCGCGCGCGGGGTGTCGTCCGTCCCGGTGCCGACGTACCACTCCTCGCCCTTACGGCGGGCGATGGTGGCGTAGTCGCCGATTTCGGCGTCGCCCGCGACCGTCTCGTCCCACGACGCCGGCACCTGCTCGACGAACTCGAAGGCGTCCAAGTCGTCGTAGTGTTCGGGGAGGTCCGCGACCATCTGGAGGCCGCTGAGCAGCATCGGATAGAGGGCGAGTTGGCGCGCGACGGTGGAGTGGACGCGCGTGGTACCGTACTCCTCGTACAGGATATCGAAGGCACCGGGCGTGTAATCCAGCGGGCCGGCCACCATCCGCGTGAACGGGAGCGTGAGCGTGTGCGACGGCGGGTTCCCCTCCGGCCGGAAGTTCTCGTACTCCAGTCCGCTCACGCCCTCGCGGGTCATGAGATTGGGGTAGGTCCGACGCACGCCGGTCGGCTTGATGGGTTCGTGGACGTCGAGCATAATCTCGTGCTCGGCGGCCTTCTTCGTCACGTGGCGGTAGTGGTTCACCATCCGCTGGCCGTGGTGGTGGTACGTCTCGTCGTCGATGTCCAGTCCCTCCTCGCTGACGTACCCCGTCTTGATGGCGTGGATGCCGAGGTCCTCGTACAGCGAGAACGCCTCCTCCAGTTGCGCCTCGTAGTTGCCGACGCCGCCGCCCGTCTCGTTGTGCGCGACGACGTTCACGCTCGGCTCTTTGGACTGCCCGTACTCGACGACTTCCTGCAGGTCGTAGTGCTCGGTCGACTCGGTGAAGGAGAACTCGTAGGGCGCGTTGCTCCAGGAGTCGAACCCGCCCTCCCAGCCGACGTTCCACCCCTCGACGAGCAGCGAGGCGATGCCGTGTTCGCTGGCGAAGTCGATGTAGCGCTTGGCGTTTTCCGTTGTCGCCCCCACGTCCGGACCGGGCGCCCACCGCGACTTACCGATGTGTATCTCCCACCAGATGCCCATGTACTTCTGCGGCTCGATCCAGTCGGTCTCATCCAGTTCGTTCGGTTCGTTCAGGTTGACGAGCAGGTCTGACTCGACGAGTGCGCCGGGGTTCGACCCGAGCGTGAACGTCCGCCACGGCGAGACGTGCGGCGCCTCGGCCTTCACCTTCGAATCGCCGTCGGGCCACGGGACGAGCGTGCTCTCGAACGTCGTCGGGTCGCCGTCCGCGCGGGTGAGCGTCATGCCCGCGTAGTCGGTCAGGGCCGCCTCGTGGACGCTCACGTACGCCTCGTCGTCGACGCGCATCGTCACCGGCGTGTTCGCCCCGTCCACCTCCGACCCCTCCTCGGGCGTCGGCTGAATCTCGCTCAGCGGCGTCTCCTCGTACAGATACTCGTAGTTCTCCCAGTCGTCCGGCGTCCACCACGAGGTGTAGTCGCCGGCGAACGCGAACTCAGTCCGCTCGTCGGTGAGGACGAACGACCCGAAGTTCTCCTGTTCGGGCAGGACATAGCGGAACGCGGCGCCGTCGTCGTAGGCGCGGAAGAGCAGATTCAGAGAGCGCTTCAGCCCCTCCGTCTCCCGGAGGCCGACGGCCAGTTCCTCGTAGCGGTTCCGGACGGAGTCGCTCGCACCCCAGACCGGTTCCCACGTCTCGTCGCCGCTCCGACGCTCCGCACCCGTCACCTCGAACGGGCCGTCGAGCGACGCGTCGTCGCGGAAGGCGAGGCCGAGCGTCGAGCGCTCGACCACGGTCTCGCCGTCGTAGGCGACGGCGTACGTGGGGGCGCCGTCGACCACCTCGAACGTCACCTCGACGTCGTCGCCGGGCGAGGTGAGCGACTGGACGTTCGCCTGGTCTCTCTCTTCGGTGCTCTCTATCGGTTCGGCCGCCACGCCGGATATCATCGACGTCAGGCCGCCGACGGCCGCCGCGCCGGCGACGAACTCGCGTCGTTCGAGGAGCGGGTCGGACGAATCGGACGAACGGGATGAATCGGGCGAATCGGACGCGGGTGACTGGTCGGGGGTATCTCGCGGCATGGCATCACCTCACCTGCCTGTCGGATAAAAAATTTCAGCGGTTCGATATAATTTCAACGATTGATTAGTATACAATTCTCGAAACGGGTACACGGGCGGCGGCGACCGCCGACCGTCCTGGGTCGCCCGCCCGGGTTCATCGAGGCTCCGACAGTTATGGTCGCGGGACGCGACTGCCGACGGGATGGAGGAGACGACGAACCCCGACTCATCGCGAACGGCGTGGTGGAAGGAAGCGGTGGTGTACGAGATATATCCCCGGAGCTTCAACGACTCGGACGGCGACGGAATCGGCGACATCCCGGGAATCGTCGAGAAAGTGGACTACCTCGACGCGTTGGGCGTCGACGTGGTGTGGCTCTGCCCGGTGTACGAGTCGCCGGACTACGACAACGGGTACGACATCGCGGACTACCGCGCCATCCACGGGGCGTTCGGGACGATGGCCGACTGGGAGGAACTCCTCGCGGAACTGCACGACCGGGACATCCGTCTCATCATGGACCTCGTGGTCAACCACACGTCTACTCAGCACGAGTGGTTCCGGAAGTCGCGGCGGCGCGCCGAGGGCTACGAGGACTACTACATCTGGCGCGACGGGACCCCCGAGAACCCGCCGAACAACTGGGAGTCCATCTTCGGCGGGTCGGCGTGGTCGTACGACGACGCGCGCGGTCAGTGGTATCTCCACCTGTTCCACGAGGAGCAACCGGACCTGAACTGGCGGACCCCGGCGGTCCGCGAGGACGTCGCCGAGATGATGCGGTGGTGGCTGGAGAAGGGCATCGACGGCTTCCGGATGGACGCCGTCAACCTCATCTCCAAGGCCGAGGGGCTCCCGGACGGCGACCCCGAGAACGGACTCGTCGGCGAGGAGCACGTGTTCAACGGACCGAACCTTCGAACCTATCTCCGGGAGTTGTACGACGGGGTGCTCTCGGAGTACGACGCGATGACCGTCGCCGAGATGCCGAACACCGACCCCGACAGGGCCGCCGACTATCTCGGGGAGGACGGCGCCGGTCTGAACATGATCTTCCAGTTCGAGCACATGGACGTCGACGCCGGACCGGGCGGCGTCTGGGACCTCGACGGCTGGGGGGAGTTCCACCTCCCCGAGTTCAAGCGCGTCGTGAGTCGCTGGCAGACCGAACTGCGGGGACGAGGGTGGAACTCGACGTACCTCGGAAACCACGACCAGGCGCGCATCGTCTCGCGCTACGGCGACGACGAGGAGTACCACCGCGAGAGCGCCACCCTCCTCGCGACGTTCCTCCTGACGATGGGCGGGACGCCCTACCTCTATCAGGGCGACGAGATAGGGATGACCAACGTCGAGTTGAATTCGATAGAAGAGATAGACGACGTGGAGACTGTCGGCGCCGTCGAGGACATGCTGGAGAGCGGTGAGATCGACTCCTTCGAGGAGGCTCGCGGACTCGTCAACTACACGAGTCGCGACCACGCGCGGACGCCGATGCAGTGGTCCGACGACGAGCACGCCGGCTTCACCGACGGCGAACCGTGGTACCCGGTGAACGAGAACTACTCCGACGTCAACGTCGCCGCCCAACGCGCCGACGAGGACTCGGTCTGGCACTACTACCGCCGACTCGTCGACCTCCGGCACGAGGAGAGGGTGTTCGTCTACGGCGAGTACGACCTCCTGCTTCCCGACGACGAGTCGTTCTACGCCTACACCAGAACGCTCGACGAGGAGGCGGTGTTAGTGGTGCTCAACTGGTCCGGTCGGGAATCGGTGTTCGACTGCGCGGCGGTCGACACCGCCGACGCGACGGTCCTCGTCGGCAACTCCGCGGACCCGCCGGCCGACCCGCAGGGCGCGCGATTCGGACCGTACGAAGCGGTCGTTTACCGACTTTGAGGGGACAGACCGTCGGTTCAGCCGCCTCCATCAGTCCGACCGCCCCGTCAGTTCGACCGCACGTACGCTCCGAGCGTCCTGAGGTCCGCGGCCTCCCGTCCGAAGGCGCCGATGTCGTTCCCCTCGACCGCGAGATTCATCTTCATCTGTCGCGCTTGGTCGCGGCCGAAGGGGACGACCGAGAGCGGGTCGACGAGGGTCAACCCGAGCGTCGCGAGCGCCATCGGCACCGGGAGCACGCGCAGGGACTGTCCCCTCGCTCGGTAGATTTTCCTCGCGACGTCGGCGACGGTCAGCACTTCGGGACCGCCGAGTTCGTACGTCGAGCGGACGTGCGCGTCGTCCTCGACGCCCTCGGCGAGCATCGAGACGACGTCTCCGACCCAGATGGGTTGCATGGGCGGCCGCCCGCCCTCCGGAAGCGCCGTCACGTAGGGCGTCGTGAACCGCTCGGTGAACGGAATCAGTTCGCCGCCGTCGCCGAATATCATCGACGGGCGGAAGACGACCCAATCGAGGTCGGACTGGTAGACGGTCCACTCCGCGATGCCCTTCGCGTGCGTGTAGGAGGTCCGTCCGTCCGGGTGGGTCCCGATGGAACTCATCTGCACGAACCGCTCGACGCCGTGGGCGTCGGCGGCCTCAACGGCGTTCTCCGTCCCCTCCGCGTGGACCTCTTCCTGACTGATCCTGTGCTGATAGAGCGGCGAGAGCGCGACGAGGTGGACGACGGCGTCCGTGCCCTCGAACGCGCCTTCGATGGACGAGAACTCCCGCACGTCCCCGCTCGCCGTCGTGACCTCCGCCGGGAGCACCGACGGGTCGGGCGTCCGGGAGAGCGATTCGACGTCGTGACCGCGGTCGACCAGTTCCGCGCACAGGTGCCGACCGACGAATCCGTCGCCGCCGGTGACGAGTACGTCCATACCGGAACGACGTCGGTGTGCTCGCTAAAAGTGGCGGCAGGGGGCGCGAGCGCGGCGGATGTTCGCGCCGTCGACCCCGGCGTCGGTCGGATTGCGGTCGAGACGGCGTTCGACGACTGCCGCGTCAGTCGTCCGCGCTCTCGGGACTGGCCGGAGCGTCGTCGACGGCCGCGGGGCGGTCCCGCGGCACCACCTTCACGTCCGTCACCTTGAACTCGGGGACGTGCGCCTGCTCGTCGAGGTGGCTCTCGTCGGTCAGTTNGCACCACCTTCACGTCCGTCACCTTGAACTCGGGGACGTGCGCCTGCTCGTCGAGGTGGCTCTCGTCGGTCAGTTCGTTCACGACGTCGCTACCGTCTCCGAGGACGTGCATCGGCACGAACACCACGTCCGGTCCGATGCGGTCGGTCACCTGCGCCATTGCCTCTATCTCGCCTTTGCGCGAGGAGATGCGGACCGGGTCCTCGTCGGCGATGCCGAGCGACTCGGCCGTCTCGGGGTTGATCTCCACGAACAACTCGTCCGTGTAGGAGCCGAGGCCCTCCTCGCGGTTGGTCATCGTGCCCGTGTGGTACTGATACAGGACGCGCCCCGTCGTCAGTTTGATCGGGTAGTCGCCCT
>NZ_AOIV01000040.1 GCF_000337095.1 Halogeometricum pallidum JCM 14848 | reverse complement strand
GGTGTACGGCGGCAAGGGCTACCGGACGGACCTGCCGCTCGAACGCTACTACCGCGACGCGCGCATCCTCAGTCTCATCGGCGGCACCTCCGAAATTCAGCGGACGACCATCGCCCGCGAGACGCTCGACCTCTGAGGCGTCCGCGGGACTCCCGCCGAGGCCGCGGCGCTCTCGGGTCGAACCGATACCGTAAAAATAGAACTCGAACGGCCGAAGTTCGGAGTCGGACTCGGACGGATGCCGTCTCGTTCGACTCGAACCGCCGTCGGTTCAGTCGTCGTCGTTCGTGACGGCGTCGTCGCCGAGTTCGGCCTTGATGAAGTCCGGTTCGCGCTTTTCGAGGAACGCGCTGATTCCCTCCTTCGCACCCTCGGTGTCGAACAACTGGTTCTGCAGTTCCCGCTCGTGCGCCAGCGCGTCGTACAGCGACATCTCCATCCCCTCGTTGATGGCGACTTTGATGTGCCCGACGGCCTTGTTGGGGAGGCTCGCGACCTCTTTCGCGAACGCGACGGCCTCCTCCTCGGCGGTCCCGGGTTCGACCAGTTCGTCGATGATGCCGGCGTCGGCCGCCTCNCGACGGCCTCCTCCTCGGCGGTCCCGGGTTCGACCAGTTCGTCGATGATGCCGGCGTCGGCCGCCTCGCTCGGGTTGAGTCGCTCGTCGGAGAGCATCATCTTGAGCGCCTTCGACCGGCCGACGTAGCGCGGGAGCAGTTGCGTCCCCGCCTCGCCGGGGATGAGGCCGAGTTTCACCTCGGGGACGCCGAGGTTGTAGCCGTCGTCGTCGCCGCAGTAGCGGATGTCCGTCGCGAGCGCGAACTCCAGACCGCCGCCCATGCAGTGGCCGTCGACGGCCGCGATGAAGATGGTGTCGGTCGAGCGCATCTTCAGGATGGACTCCTTGCTGGTCTGACTCGCGTAGCCGATGTGCTCGGGGCTCTCGTCCTGCAGCGCTTGGATGTCGTACCCCGACGAGAAGAACTTGTCACTGGTACTGCTCAGCACCGCGGCGCGAACCGTCTCGTCGAAGCGGATGGTCTCGACCATCTTCTGGAACTCCAGCACCATCTCGGCGTCGTGGGCGTTCGCGGGCGGCTTGTTCAGCCGAACGATACCGACGTGATCGTCCTGTTCCGTCTCGAAGTTCTCTAGCTCGAGTTCTGCGAAGGTCTCCATACGACTCCTACATCCATAGGACAGTATAAATAGTTACCGACACGTAAAACCGATAATACGGCTAGTACAGCCGCTAACGCCGCGATATTGCCTCTCCTGCAAGTCGCCTCTCTACCGACCCGAGTCCGCGACCTCGCCGTCGTATTTGATACGCTCGAAGACGGTGTGACAGCCGTTGCAGTAGTACTGACTCTTCGAGACCTCGGACCCGAACTGCGAGTGCCGTTCGGTGTCCGTCGACCCGCAGAACGGGCACTCGGGGTGCGTCGCGGACATGGTCAGTCCATCCTGAACTCGGCGTTCTGGACGCCGCTGAGCGATTCCACGTCCCCCTCGGAGATGGTGCCGTCGCCCGTCCGGCGGCGGCGCTCGTCCCACTCCTCGGGTTCGGGGGCGTCCCAATCCACGTCGAGGCCGTCGACGTCGACGGCCGTTCCCTCGAATACCTCCTCGAGGTGGTCGACGAACGCCGTGCGCAGAGCCGACGCCGACCGGTCGGTGAAGCCGGACGCGACGAGGGGGTCCGTCTCCTCGTCGTACGCGGCGGGCCCGAGGAAGGCGAGCACCTTCGGGAGCGCGTCTTCGAGCGCCGCGACCACCTGCTCGGTCCGCTCGTCTCCCATCGTCTCCAACCGGCCGTCGAGAAACTCCAGGTGGAAGAACTCGTCCTGCCCGATGCGGGTGCCGAGGCCCTCGAAGTCCTCGTGGTCTATCGCGTCGATGAGGTACCACGCGGCGCGTTCGGTCAGGCCGATGCGCACGACGAACTCGACCCACGANCCCTCGAAGTCCTCGTGGTCTATCGCGTCGATGAGGTACCACGCGGCGCGTTCGGTCAGGCCGATGCGCACGACGAACTCGACCCACGACTCGGGCCGTTCGTCGACCGTCGCCGCGTTCGAGAACTCGGCGGCCGTCCGGTCGCCTTCGAGCCAGTCGTCCTCGCACCCCTGCTGGCCGAGGAGTCGGAACAGTTGGCGGACGTGCCCGAGTTCGTCCTGCGCGGCGCTCGCGCCGGCGATGTCGTCTTCGAGCACCGGTCCCGAGAACATCCACTCGGCGTACCGCTGCGACAGCACGAGTTTCGTGTCGGCGATGGACTGCACGTAGTCGACCGCCTCGTCGGACCANCCCGAGAACATCCACTCGGCGTACCGCTGCGACAGCACGAGTTTCGTGTCGGCGATGGACTGCACGTAGTCGACCGCCTCGTCGGACCACTCGCTCACGCGGCATCACCCGGCGTGTCCGGCATGTTACCGACGTTGGTGGCCTCGACCATGTGCTCGCGTCGGACGACGACGAGTCGGTCCCAGTCCTCCTCGTCGAACGTCCGGTAGGCGTACACCTTGGCGAGTCGGTCGTTCTCGGCGTCGACGTTGCCGACGTTGATGAGTTCGTCTCCGGCGTTGATGCGAGCGAACACCTCGTACTTCATAGCGCGATACCGGACTCCCGCATCTTCTCTCGGACGTCCTGCGTCAGCATGCTCTTCTCCCAGAGGGGGGTCCACACCACGTCGACCTCCACGTCGTCGACGCCGGCCATCGTCCGTAGACAACCGCGGATGTCGTCGAGTATCATATCGTACGCGGGACAGCCCATACAGGGGAACGTCATCTCGACGCGTACGTCCGCCCCGTCGGCGTTCTGCTCGACGTGCACGTCGTATATCATCGCCATCTCGACGAGGCTCACCGGGATGTGCGGGTCGGGAATCTCGTCGAGGTTCGCCCATATCTCCTCTTCGAAGGCGGTGGCGTCCTCGGTCGGTCCGAACGGCGTCGTATCGGTCTGTTGTTGGATGCTCATGCTGAGACGGGGTCCAGTTGGCTCGACTGCAGGAGGTTCACGTACTTTTCGTTGGCCGGGCCGCGGGAGCGCCAGCGGTCGATGACGTCGTCCCACGTGGTGTTCTCCTCGAAGTGCCACGTCTTCGTCTCCGGTTCGAAGTGCGCCGGCATCTCGTACTCGACGACGTACTCGTCGGCTTCCTCGTCGTAGTGGGCGGGCACGTCGATGTCCATCTGGTTGCAGACGGGGACGGCGCTGTCCATCCACTTCTGCCGGAGTTCGTCGTTGCTCAGGCCCTTGATGCGGTAGGCGAGTTGGTCGTCGTGCTTCTTCTTGTCGTCCGGCAGTCCGAACCACTCCAGGGCGATGGGGAACATCCAGTCAACGGCGTCCTGTACCTTCTGTTTCGTCTTGTCGTTCTTGTTGGAGAGGCGGCGCATCCACGTCTCGCCGTGGCGGAGGTGGAACTGCTCTTCCTTCCCGACTTTCGTCAGCGCCCGCTTCCACGGGGCGTAGGAGGTGTTCTCGTGGATGTCCGAGAGCAGGGCGATGCCCGCGCGGTCCCACAGACCGTGGGCGGTCACCAACTCCGCGAAGTTGTCGAGGTGCTGGTCGAAGCCATACGTGTTGCGGAACTCGTGCGGTTCGCGCCCGTGGATGAGGTACTCGCGGTCGTACCCCAGGTCCTCGAGCAGTCGGTACGCGATGTGGCCGTGACCGAGTTCGTCCTGGATGACGCTGATGCAGGAGGCGCGCGCGTTGACGCTCGGCGCGTTCAACGACGGGCCGTAGTAGGCGGGGGCGCTCATCAGTTCGGTGTCCCCGGACACGAGGAGCGTCTGCGTCAGCGCCTTCTTGTAGTCCTCGGTCATCTCCGCCTCGGACTCTATCATCTTCCCGTCTTGCAGCTGCTGCTTTAGCTTCTTATCGGTCACCATGCTCGTGTCTCTCGTTGCCGTNTATCAGTTCGGTGTCCCCGGACACGAGGAGCGTCTGCGTCAGCGCCTTCTTGTAGTCCTCGGTCATCTCCGCCTCGGACTCTATCATCTTCCCGTCTTGCAGCTGCTGCTTTAGCTTCTTGTCGGTCACCATACTCGTGTCTCATCTTCCCGTCCACTCCTATTAATTGTTTGCATCACGCGAGTCTCGAACGACGGACGGCACCCCACCCCTCCGATACACCTTTTTGCTCGCGGGTCCGCATGGGTTGACATGGACGTTGAAATCCGGCGGGCGACCACCGAGGACGGACCGGCCCTGCTCGACCTCTGGCACGGTTTCACCGAGCATCTCTCGGAGTACGACGAGCGGTATCAACACAAAGAGGACGCCGACGACCGGTGGCTCCAGTACTTCGAGAACCAACTCGTCGACTCGAAGTACGGCGCGGTGTTCATCGCCGTTGCGGACGACGACATCGTCGGCGTCATCGAGGCCCGACTCACGGGCGACCACCCCATCTTCCGCCTCTCCGACCACGGCTACATCAACGGCCACTACGTGGCCGAATCGTACCGCGACGAAGGCGTCGGCGACGCCCTCGTCGAGGCCGCCGTCGACTGGTTCGCGGAGTCCGACCGCGATATCTCCTTCTGTCGCGTCGACGTCATCGAAGGGGACGACCAAGGCCGGAAGGCGTACGAACGAATGGGGTTCTCTCCGGTCGAACACGTGTACGAGCGACAGGTGGAATGATGACAGAAACGTACGAGGTGGAATTCGTGAACGAGGGACGCACTATCGAGGTGCCCGCGGATCAGCCGATTCTCGAAGCGGCCGAGGAGGCCGGCCTTGACCTCCCCTATCAGTGCCGGATGGGCGTCTGCGGCGTCTGTAGCGCCATCCGCGTCGTCGACGGCGACGTCGAGCAGACGGAGGGGATGTTCCTCTCCGGGAGCGAGAAAGAGGAGGGGTACGTGCTCACGTGCGTCGCGCGGGCGCGGTCGGACCTGAAACTCGAATCGAACTCCGGTCCGTAACCTCGCTTTCCGTCTTCTTCTCCGCCGGTCTTCGACCCCAACCGAGACGCGTTTCAATTCGCTGTTTACAAATCTGCTTACGGAATCTGCGAACTCGACGGTGAAGATTCATGAACGTTCGGTCCCTCCCTGTCGGGGTGATGTGGTGCGGGGAGCGAAAAAATAACGAACGAATCTAACGATGTAACGGATAACGTTCGCCGGACGCGCTCGACGAGTGGACGGTCGAGATGTTGACAATATTGTAAACGGACGACTGCAGGCGAACTCGGGGTCGGATGGAGCGACTAGCTGAAAACGGGACCGCGGTCACTCGAAGAGCGATGCGGGAACCGCTCCGTCCGAGGAACCGTCGAGAGCGTAGCGTTCGGGGTCGGACCCGACGCGCGAGACGGCGGACTCCGCGGCCAGCGCTCTGAGGTGTGCGGCCGCCTCTCCGGCGCCGAACTTGACGTGGACGCCCCGCATCTCGCCGAACAGGTCGACCGCAATCTCCCACGGCGTCCCCTCGCCCCGCCCGTCCACGCGTTCCGCGACGCGTTCGGCCCGCTCTCGGTGGTGCGCCCGAATCGTCTCGACGCGCTCCGGGAGCGACAGACCCTCGCCGTGGCCCGGGTAGCACTCGCCGTCGTGCCGGAGTAACCGTCGGAGCGTCCGGAGATAGTCGGGGAGGGGATTCTCCGCGCGGGTGTCGCTCCCGCCGACGTTCGGCGTGTACGTCGGCAGGACGGTGTCACCGACGAACAGGGCGCCGTCGCACCTGAAGGCGAGGTGCCCCTCGGTGTGTCCCGGCGTGTGCAGGAGTTCGCCGCCGGCGACGGCGTCGCCGCCCTCGTGGGCGACGACCGGGGTCCGGTCGGGAAGCGCCGAGGGAGCGTCTCGCTTTCGCACCTCCTCGATGCGCTCTGCGGGGACGCCCCACCGAGCGAGCACCGCCGCGTCCCGGCGCGTCCGTCGTCGCCGCGCCTCGCGGTACTCCGCGAGCAACGGCGCGTCCCGCCAGTGCATGTGAATCGTCGCGTCGGCCGCGTCGGCGAGTCGCGGGGCCAGACCGACGTGGTCGGCGTGCCAGTGCGTGAGGACGACGTGCTCCACGTCGGTTGAGGCGAGTCCGGCCGCCTCGATGCCCGCCCGCAACCGCTCGAAGTCGTCGTCGCCGGGCGGCCCGGGGTCGACCACCACGCCGCGGTCCGGGAGCACGTAGGCGCTGTTGGACCCCTCGGGCGAACCCTCGTTGACGGCGATTCGGTGCGGTTCAGTCACCGCTGTCCTCCCCTCCTTCGTCGTCGCTTCGTTCCTCCGCGTCGTCACCGTCGAACCCCAACTCCGCCCACCGCTCTTCGACCGTCCGCCGAACCTCCGGGGGGTACATCAACTCGAAGTTCACCTCCGGCGCGATGAACTCCTCGTCCCAGCGGGGGTCCCACGCGGCGTTGACGAACAGCCTCGACCCCGTCTGTCCGTCCCGCCGGTACGCCGGCGCGGCCGCCGCGGGCGCGGCCGCCTCGCTGAACACCCAGTCGTGCGAGGGATGCGCCTTCACCCAGATGTCGTCCAGCGCCCGCGCGAGGTCTTCGAACGCCGCGTCCGCGTCGAGAACGACGACCTTGTCGAACGACGTGGCGAAGGAGAACAGCGTGTTCGCCAACTGCCACTCGAACCCGGCGTACAGTATCTCGCTCGCGACGAAGCAGACGCCGAGCTGCGCCTCGACCGGCAGGCCGATCCAACTGACCGGCGAGACGCCCCAGTAGCCGTTCACGCGGGCTTGGAGGCGCGCGCCCTCGACGAGGCTCGTCTGGTGGATGTCGTCCCCGAGCGGTTCGCCGACCGGGGCGAGGGGGACGAGCGGGTCCGACCGGGTCGCCACGCGGTCGACCGAGACGGTCACCGCCGCGGCGTCCGCGACGCTCTCCCACGCCGCCCGGGGTCCGGCGGCCGGTTCGTCGGCGGGAGCGACCGTTCCATCGAGGACGACTTCCGCGCTGGCCGGGACGAGGCCGCCGGCGTGCGGCGCGACGGGGACGTCGTCCAGGGCGGCGGCTATCTCCGGCGCGGTCCACGCTCGCCACGGGTGCGTCCGGGCGCACGAGAGGTGCGCGGCCATCAGCGCCGCCGTCGGCACGCCCAGCGCCACCGTGGCCGACCCCGGTTCGACGCGGCTCGCGACGGTGTCCGGGACGTGGAGGCGGAGCGTCGTCCGCCCGCGGACGTCGCCGCGAACGGGCGCCCAGAACTGCCGCCCGTCGACTTCGACCGCGAGCAGCCCTTCGGAGACGAGCGGTCGGTCGCTCGACGACACCGTCGGCAGACAGAGCGCCGAAGCGTCCCGCTCGTGCCCGCTCGCCGCGGCGGCGCGACGCCGCAACGATGGACGCTCCTCCGGAGCGGTCGACAGCACGTCGAGCATCGTCTCGTACGTCGCGTCGCCCGGCAGACCGAGTCCGAGCGCGATTCGGCTCCACGGTAGCCGTCGCCGTCGGACCATCCGGTCGGGGCCGCCCCGCACGCCGCAGGCGAGTCGTCCGACGCCCGGCACGTCCGTCAGCAACATCGCGGGGCCGTTCGACCGCGCGCTCTCGGCCGCGACGGCGAACGCGAGGTCGGGGTCCTCGACCGGTTCGTCGACCGTCAGGAGGTCCTCGGCCGCCGCCAACGCGTCGACGGTCTCTCGGAACTCCATCAGCGCTCGCCCTCCGAGTCCGAAGCGTCAGCCGCGCGGTCCGTCTCCCGCCGGGGCGTCGCCGCGACGCCGGCCGTCGCGAGCAGTTCCCGCGCGCGGTCCCGACTCGACTCGGAGACGACCGGCGGTCGCGCCCCCTCCGAACCGGTCGCGTCGATGTACGCCTTCGCGGTCTTCGCCTTCGAGGTGCCGGTCTGCGCGTCGCCCTTCTCGTCCGGCGTCTGGTAGATGTTCAGCGGGACCTTCGGCATCGTCTCCACGCCGAACTGGTGGAAGTCGGCGTCGGGGTCGGCGTGCAGGGCGATGGCCTCGAACACCTCCCTCGTGTCTAGAGGGTCGACGCAGGCGTCGACGAAGATGAAGAAGTCGATGTGGAGCATCCCCCACGTCGTGAAGATGAAGTTCGCCAGTTCGTGGAGCGTCCCGGGGTCGTCCGTCGCCGTCGCCACCACGTACGCCGTCCGCGGCGTGAACTGCCACGGCACGCAGCGGACCACGTCGAACCCCGCCGCGCGCAGGCCGAGCGTCGCGTCCGGACCGACACAGCCCACCTCCATCGAACTCGTCGTGTTCTCGGTGTAGCCCGCGCCCGTCCCCTCGACGCAGAACGGGATGATGGGCGACTCGCGGTGCGTGATGGCGTCGACCCTGAACGCGGGCATCGACCGTCGGGGGCCGTGCATGTAGCCGAAGTAGTCGCCGAACGGCCCCTCGTCGAGTCGCTCCTCGGGGAGGAGGTGCCCCTCGACGACGAGTTCCGCGTTGGCCGGGACGCGGAGGTCGTTTGTCTCGCACTCGACGAGTTCGACCGGCGCCCCGCGGAGGCCGCCCGCGTACCGCGCCTCGTCGCTCCCGGTCGGAATCCACATCACAGACGTGCACTGAACGGCCGGTTCGGCGCCGACGACGATGGCGGCGGGCATCGGTTCGTCGCGTCGCTCGTACTTGTAGTAGTAGAGGTTCGGCGTCTGCTCGCCCGCGAGCAACAGGACGCTGCTCTGCCGGTCGTCGTGTATCATCATCCGGTGGGTCGACCAGTCGACCCACTCGGAGTCGGGGTCCGGGGCGACCAGCGTGTGGAGGTTCGAGTAGCGCCCGCCGTCGCCCGAGTGGATGTACGGCCACGGCAGCGACAGCAGTCGCGCCTCCTCGCCCGTTCGGACCACCTCCTTGCACGGCGCGGCCTCGGGCGTCGCGTCGACCGTCACCGGGTCGACGGGGTCGGTCAACCGATCCAGCATCGCGTCGTAGTACGCTTCGCTGTCCGCGTCCGCCGGGAGGCCGAGCGCCGTCGCGATGCGGTCCCACGGCCTGCGCTGCGACCCGCGATACGGGTCGCCGACCAACCGCGCGCCGGGGACGTCGCTCCCCCGCACGTGCTCGAACAGCGGTATCGGGCCGTCTCGGTCGCCGGCGCGCATGGCGACGGCGCTCGCTTCGAGGTCCCACGACAACTCCTCGGTCACCCGGACGAGTTCCCCCCGCGCGTCGAGCGCGTCGAGATACGACCGCAGACTGGGTTCGGAAACGACCCGTCGGTCGGATTCGCTCACCGGTCCTCCCCTCGGAATGCGGCCGCGACGGACTCTCGCTCCAGTGCGGTCCGGAGGTCGACGTACTCCTCGACCAGTTCCGGATACTCCCGCGAGAGCTGCGCCGACAGCAGCGACCGGACGGCGTCGGAGAGCGAGTCGTACTCGCCGGCGCGGACGAGATACTGGAGCATCGCCCGCAACTCCTCCGAGCGCGCGTTCATCAGGTCGGACCCGTCGCGCGCCTCGCGGAGACACTCCCGAAGGAGTTCCTCGTCGACGTGCCCTTCGCCTATCTCCGTCTCGATGAAGTCGATGTACCACTGCTCCTGTGTGTTCTCGTGCGGCCCCTTGACGACCGTCAGCGGGACCGCGTCCGAGAGGTCGTCGGGGTCGCGGGAGACCCGCGCCCGCGTCCGGAATATCTCCCGGGATTCCGTGTCCGTCACCTGCAAGGTGATTTCCCCGTCCGTGTCCTCGGGGAGGTACTCTTCGGACGTGGTGTACGTTCGTGCCATGGGCGTTCGAACGACGGTCTCTGCCCATACCGCATAAATGTTCGCACAGAATTTGCAAAACGGACAGCGAAACGGCGAGTCGTTCGAGTTTACACCTCTGTAATCGATGGGGTGACCGATTACGGTTCGGTAACTAATACCAAGAATACCTAAACGAATCCCCGCTACGGACTCACGAGCGAGTCTCGCTGTCCGGTTTCCGAAGGAAGATGTTCGTCGCGCGCCAGTATATCACCTCGTCGCCGTCGCCGTTCGTCCCTTCGACCTCGGATTCGACGTAACCGCGGTCGTCCCGACTGGTCGATTCGGTCTTTCCGAGGATGCGCACCTCGACGTGCACGGTATCGCCCGGGTACACCGGGTTCCGCCAGCGGAGTTCGTCGGGTCCGAACGACCCCAGCGTCGCCGTCTCCGCGAGGAAGCCGTCCACCAGCAGTCGCATACAGGAACTCGCGGTGTGCCACCCGCTGGCGATGATTCCGCCGTACAGCGTCTCCGCCGCCGCGTCCGGGTCGACGTGGATGGGTTGGGGGTCGTACCGCTCGGCGAACGACAGGAGTTCCGTCCGGTCTGCGGTGTACGCGCCGATGTCGTGCGTTTCGTCGACGTCGATGTCCTCGTAGTAGCGTGGCACGAACGGTACGTCTCGCGGCCGCCCGATAAACGCTCGCGTCTGGGACGGCGACGGGGAGCGACGACGGTGACGGAGGACGAGACGGCGGGGCGACAGTACGGGCGGTGTCGGCGGTTTCGGGCGGACTTCGGACCGTTCAGCTCTGCTCTTGTTCGCGGAGTTTGATGCGCTGAATCTTTCCCGTCTCGGTGCGCGGGAGGTTCTCGACGAACTCGACGGCGCGCGGGTATTTGTACGGCGCGAGCGTGTTCTTCACGTGGGTCTGGAACTGCTCAACGAGGTCGTCGCTCGGTTCGTGGCCCGCTTCGAGGACGACGTACGCCTTCACGATCTGTCCGCGTTCCTCGTCCGGCGAACCGATGACGGCCACCTCCGAGACGGCCTCCAGTTCCTGAAGGACGTTCTCCACCTCCGGGCCGGGGATGTTGTACCCCGAGGAGATGATGAGGTCGTCGTGCCGCGATTTGTACTCCAGGCGGCCGTCCTTCCGGTGGACGTAGATATCCCCCGGGAGGCTCCAGCCGTCGACGACGGCCTCCTCCTGTTTGTCCTGCCGGCCCCAGTAGGCGATGCCGGTCGGTCCGCGCACGGCTAACAGCCCTGCCTCCCCGCGCGGCAACTCCTCTTCGGTGTCGGGGTCGATGACCTTGCACTCGTAGCCCGGCACCGGGAACCCGGTCGCGGTGGGGTCTACCTCGTCCGTGTGCCGGTGGCTGATGAAGATGTGGAGCATCTCCGTCGTCCCGATGCCGTCGAGGATGGTCACGCCGAACTCCTCTTTGAACGCGTCGAACGTGCTCGGCGCCAGCGGTTCGCCCGCGCTCATGCCCGCTCGGAGCGACGAGAGGTCGTACTCCTCGGCCGCGTTCGGGTGCGCCGACAGTATCTGGTTGAACGCCGTCGGGACCGTACAGAGGACGGTGATGCCGTGGTCTTCGACCGCCTGCAGGAGGTCCGCGGGTTTCGCGTCCTCAACGAGGCTCGTCGTCGCGCCGAACCGGAGCGGGAAGGTGACGAGGTCGCCGAATCCGTAGGCGAACGGGAGCGGCGGGTTACCGCCGAAGACGTCCTCGCGGGTGGGTTCGAGACAGTAGCGCGCGAACGTGTCCGCGGTCGCCAGCACCTGCCGGTGCGTGTGGATCGCCCCCTTCGGTTCCCCCGTGGTTCCGCTCGTGTACAGCATCAGCGCCAGGTCGTCGCGCTCGGTCTCGTAGGCGTCGAGGTCGTCGTCGGCGCCGTCGAGTAGTCCGTCGTAGTCGCGGTGGTCGTGTTCGACGCCCGCGCCGCGGTCGGCGACGACGACCTCTTCGAGCGTCTCCAACTCCGGCATCGCTTTCTCCACTTCCTCGAGCAGTTCGTCGTAGACTACACAGTGGCTCACGCCGGCGTCGTTGACGATCTTCTTCAGTTCGGCCGCTCGGAGGAGCTTCATCGACGGGAGCGCGACGGCGCCGATCTTCTGGGCGGCCAGACACGCGACGATGGCCTCCGGGCGGTTCGGGAAGCGGACGAGAACGCGACTCCCGGGTTCGACGCCGATATCGGAGAGCGCGTTCCCGAACCGGTTCACCCGCGACTGCAGGTCCGCGTACGAGATGACCCCCTTCTCGAAGCTGATGTCGGGGTTGTCGTCGTACCCGCTGAATCGGATGGCCGGGTCGCCCCCGTGTCCATCCTCGACGTGTCTGTCGACCAGTTCGCTGACCACGTTCACCGTCTCGGGATAGTGAGCCTCGGGAACCGCGTGGATGAGTTCCGGCCCCGTACCCGAGTCTGGAAGCTTCTCCGCTGGAACACGTGCTTGCATCTCAAGACGAATTGCGGGAGCGAGGGATATAGTAGTTCCTACTGATTCTTCGTGTTATAGTCACCCCCGCGAGACGTTCCCTACTGGGCCGCACGGCGTCGTGCGGCCGAACCGCACGCGATCGCGAGGGCGACTGTGGCTCAGTCGTCCGTCCAGAACCCGTCGGGGTCGAACTCGCGGACGAGCGAGAGCGCCTCATCGGTCGGTTCGGCCGTCTCGCCCACCGGGTCGCCCGTCACGTCCTCCCGCGTCCGCAGGTCCCAGGGGAAGTCCGCGGCGACGGCGTCGGCGTCCTCGCCGGGGTGGACGGTGCGCAAGTAGAGTTCGCCGTCGTCGAACCCGAACGTCGCCTTCGAGGTGACCAGCGCCGACGGGCCGCCGCCCGGCACCGACTGCTCCTCGCGCCAGTCGCCGCCCTCGCCGTGTCCGGGGCTGGTGACGTACTCGACGCGTTCGACGAACCGCCGCGGTTCGTGCGCCATGAGGATGACCGTCCGGTCGGACATGCAGGCGATGTCGCAGGCGCCGCCGCTGCCGGGGAGGCGAATCTCCCTGTCGCCGGCGTGGACGCGCGTCGTGTTGAGATTCCCGTAGCGGTCTATCTCGGCGCCGCCGAGAAAGCCCACGTCGATGTCGCCGCGGGCGAGTCGCCCCATCACGTCGAGCATCCCCGTCGTCGAGACGGCCCGGTCGAGGTTCGGGAGGTCGCACATCGTGTGCAGGAAGCCGTCCGCGGGGTCGTCGCGGACGACGCCGCTCTCGAAGACCGACATCGCGTTCGGCGCGTGGGTGCTGACCGCCACCTGGAACGCGATGAGGGGGAGGCGCATCCCGACGAACGCCGTGTCGCCGTCCTCTATCTCGCGGGCGGCCGCGCTCACCATCATCTCGCGGGCGGTGTAACCGCCCGCGCCGCCCGTGCCGTCCGCTTCACTTGCCATAAGTCACCTCCGCGGCCGTCGTCGGCTCCTGCACTGAGAGATCACGTTCCACCTTCTCGCGATACTCCTCCCGACCGTTGACGCCGTACACCCACTCGTCGGCCCACGCGTCGAACCCGTCGGCGTCGCGGGTCGCGTCGGCGTACGCGAGGAAGTACTCGTTGTCGCGGTTGTACCGCCCGGCCACCGGCGAGGGGTGCGCGCCGAACGGTGCCTCGACGACGGCGTCGACCTGTTCGCGGGTGATTCTCGTCCTGCTCGGGTCGCTCTTTATCACGTCGAGGTCGACTACCTCCTCGGTCGTGACGAGGACGTGTTCGGCGGCCCGGACGGCCTGGTACGTGACGCCGGTGTTGCCCCAGAGGTGCGCGTCGCCCGTCGGCGCGGCGCGTTGGACGTGGACGAACGCCCAATCGGGAGCGATGGCGGGGACCTGCACGATACGCTGGCCCTCGAAGGGGTCCTCCGTCACCCGGAACTGCGGTTCCTCGGCGATGTCGCTGCCGAGCAGCGACCGGGTCGGCAGGTAGGGGACGCCCAGCGCCGCCGCCTGCAACGCGAGGGCGACGGAGAAGTTCGAGTGGTTCTCGACCGAGAGGTCGCCCCCCTCGACGGCCCGTCGGAAGTTGTAGCCGCTGCCGGCGCTGACGTTCCCGGCCCACGCCGCCCGGACGCGAGACGCTACACCCGCACCCACGAGTTGGTCGAACAGCACGTCGCTGATGGGACCGACGAGCGTCAAGTCGCCGATTCCCTGCCGCGCGAGTTCGTGACCGGCCGCGAACGGGATGGCGTGTTCCAACGCCAACCCTGCCGCGACGGTGCTCCCGGGGTCGATTCGGCTGATAGCCTCGGCCATGCTGGTCGTCTTGTCCGCTGGCATACGGGAGACACCTCCGCCGCCGAGCATAAATCCACGCCTCCCCGCGCCCGACTGCCGAGTTCGGTCCCGGGTCGCGGTTCGACGCCCGAACGCGTCGTGCGGTCCGCGGCGGGCGAACCGACGCCGGTCGCGTTCGGACGACGTGTTAGCGTCTAATGTTCACAGATGAGAATACACTACAAAGCTATTTATGCTCCGTGAATAATTGTGACACTCATGGTTGAACGAAAACCGTTTCGGCGACGAAGTTTCCTGAAAGCGGGCGGTGTCGCGGGTGTCGGACTCCTCGCGGGGTGCTCGGGCGGCGGGTCGGGGTCCGGCGGCGAGTCCGAGACGAGCGAGGGCGACGACGGCGGAAGCGACGGTGGAACCAGCCAGAGCGGCGGTTCCGGCGGGAGTTCGGGTGATCCGGTCGTCATCGGCTCGCTCCAGCCGCTCTCGGGCTCGTTCACCCCGTGGGGGAACGCCCACCGCGCCGGTCTGGCGTTCGCCGTCCAAGAGGTGAACGACGACGGCGGCGTCTTAGGCGGCCGACAGCTAAAAATCGTAGAGGCGGACACGAAGAGCGACGCCGGGCAGGCCGACTCCATCTTCAGGCGGTTCGTCGAACAGGAGAACGCGGTGGCGACGGTCGGTCCCGTCTCCTCGGACGTGGGTATCCGAACCGCCCGCACCGCCCAGGAACTCGAAGTTCCGATGCTCTTGCACATGTCGGGGACGAACAAGGCCATCACGCCCGACACGACGTACACGTTCCGCGTGGGGCTCCTCCCGGCGGCCACGACGATGCAGGCGCAGGCGAACCTCGTCGCCGACGCGGGTTACTCGAAAGTCGGGGCCATCATCGGCGACTACGCGTGGGGCCGGTCCGTCGAGGCGGGGATTCAACAGCACTTCGACGTGGACGTGAACGTGCAGGCCGCACCGGTCGGCGCGAGCGACTTCAAGTCGTTCATCCGGAAGTACCCGCAGGACCTCGAGATGATGGTCGCGACGGGCCACCCGCCGGGCTCTCTCACCATCGCGAGCCAGATGAACGAACTCGGCTACTCGCCGGAGGTCATCACCGGTCCGAGCTTCCCCCCGGGCGTCATCGCCGGCGCCCTCGGCGACTTGGCCTTCAAGGGCGGGTTCACCCACGTCCACAACACGGACGTCTACAGCGACGAGTTCGCGCAGGTCGCCAAGCGGTTCGGCGAGGCGCAAGGCGAGCAGTTCGACACGCACAGCGCCTACGGGTACGTCTCCGGGAAGATGCTGGCGCAGGCCGTCGAGGACGCCGGGTCCGCGGATCCGACGGCCATCGCAGACGCCGTCCGCAGCATCAAGTTCGATACGCTGTTCGCCAATCCCATCGAGTACACGAAGAACGGCGAACTGAAGAACCAGGTGCAGATATACAGCCAACTGACGTCGGAGGCGCCGTCGTACTTCCCCGACGGGAAGTTCGGCTTCGAGGAGCAGTTCCGAACCGACGCGCTGCCCGCCCTCCCCGCAGACCAGTGACCGCGCGTCTCACGCGGGGAGCCGTCGACGCACCGCTCGACCCCCTCGGTATCGGGGGCGTCGACCGTCCGCTCGGCGCCGCAGGTGTCTCTCATGGTGGCGGTTAGCACGCTTCTCGGCGTCGCCGTCGACGGCCTCGCCTTCGGCGTGTTCCTCGCACTGCTCGGCGTCGGTATCACGCTCGTCTTCGGGCTGGGAGAGGTGCTCAACCTCGCCATCGGCACGTTCGCCGTGATGGCGGTGCTCGTGGCGACGGTCGTCGTCGAGAGCGGGATGGGTCTCATCGTCGCGGCGGCGGTTGCGCTCGCCGCCGTCGCGGCGTTCGGACTGGTCGTCGACCGGACCATCCTCTCGCTCGTCTACCGCTCGGAGGGCGAAGAGCGCATCCTCCTCGGCATCTTCACGACGCTCGGACTGACGGTGTTCCTCGACGGTGTCCTCATCAACTACTTCCCGTCGCGGTACACGCTCCCGCTGAACGTCGGGACCGTCTCGGTCGGCGGCGCGACGCTCACCGGCGGGTCGCTCATCATCATCGCCGTCGGGGTCGTCGTCCTCGCGATTCTGTTCGGGTTCCTCCGCGGGACGTTCCTCGGGAAGGCCACCCGCACGGTGTTCCAGGACGAACGCGGCGCGCGCCTCGTCGGCGTCAACCCGCGGCGCATCCGGACGCTCATCTTCGTCCTCTCGGCCGCCGTCGCGGGCCTCGGCGGTCTGGTGTTCGCGGCCGGGTCGGCCGTCGCCGTGTCGAACGGCTTCCAGTTCACGACGTTCGCGCTCATCATCTCCATCGTGGGCGGCGTCAGGAGCCTCGTCGGCGCCGTCACCGCCGGCGTCCTCCTCGGCCTCGTCAACCAGTTCGCCAACTTCTTCGTGGGGTCGTACATCGCCACCATCATCCTGTTCGTGACGGCCATCGTCGTGCTCCTCGCGCGACCGGAGGCGATATCATGAGTGCCAGACCCTCCCTCGGGACGGAGGCGCGGAACGTCGCCGTCGTGGCGGTGCTGTTCGCGCTCGCCCCGCTGGCGGTGCTCGGCAGCAGTTACTACGAGAGCGTGCTCGCGCACCTGCTGATCGTCGCGCTGTTCGCCGTGGCGCTCAACATCGTCTTCGGCCACACCGACCAACTGTTCCTGTTCGTGGGCGGACTGGCGGGCGTCGGCGCCTACACGACGGCGCTGCTGGCGGACGCGCTGTCCATCTCGGCGTGGGTGACGCTCCCCGTCGCGGCGCTCGTCTGCGGGCTCATCGGCCTCCTCGTCAGCTACGTCTCCGCCAAGCGCAAGTTCACGGTCGTACTCATCTCCATCCTCACGCTGAACCTCCAACTCGTGTTCAGCGAGGTGTTCGTCGGCGCCCGCGACCTCACGGGCGGGTCGACCGGCTTCCCCTACGAGTACTTCGAACTCGGCGTGGTCGCCGACGCCCTCGGCGTCGGGGAGAAACTCGTCCTCTACTACCTCGTGTTGCTCCTCTTGGTGGCGACGCTCGGTCTCTACCTCAAGCTGGTGCACTCGAAGTACGGCGTCGCCTTCGACGCCATCCGCGAGGACGAAATCGCCGCCGAATCAATCGGTATCGACGTGGTCCGCTACAAGACTATCGCGGGGTTCGTCGCCGCGTTCATCATCGGCGTCGTCGGGGCGTTCTTCGCCCGGGAGTCCGGCTACATCCTCCCCGGCGGGTTCACGTTCCTCGCCGTCGACGTCGTCGTCCTCATCGTCCTCGTGGTCGGCGGTCTGCGGACCACGCTCGGCCCCATCGTCGGCGCTATCATCGTCGTCGGCGTTGAGGAGTTCCTGAGTTCCGCACAGAGCCTCCAGTCGTGGCAGTCGGCCATCTTCGGCGCGCTTCTCATCGTGCTGTTCCTCTACTTCCGTCGGGGGGTGGTGCGCTCTGCCCGCGAGGTGCTCGACGACGCCGGCCTCACCGGCGAACGGGGGGGCGGCGGAACCGAAGCCGACGCCGACGGCGGCCGATAGGCCGTCGAGGCGGCACCGTTCACTTCGCTCTCTGCACTCTCTTTTACGGCTCGAAGAAGGCACAAACGGAACCCGTCCGAACGCCGCCCGTCTCAGAGGTACGCTTCCTTCACGTGCTCGGACTCCAACAGCGCCGGGCCGCTGTCCTCCGTGACGAACTCCCCGTTCTCCAGGAGGTAGGCTCGGTCGGCGAGTCGGAGCGCTTTGTGGACGTGCTGTTCGACCAACAGCACGGTCACCTCCTCGCTTATCTCGTCTATCTTCTCGAACACCCGGTTGGTTATCTGCGGGGCGAGCCCCTCGGAGGGTTCGTCGAGGGCCAGAATCTTCGGTCTGGCCATCAGTCCGCGGCCGATGGCGAGCATCTGCTGTTGGCCGCCGCTCATCGACTCGGCGCGCTGGTCCTCGCGCTCTTCGAGGATGGGGAAGAGCTCGAACACCTCGCGCATCGTCTCTTCGAGGGTGTCGCGACGCGTGTACGCGCCCATCTCCAGGTTTTCCCGGACGGTCATATCGCCGAAGAGGTTCCGCTCCTCGGAGACGTGGACGAACCCGCGCTTGACGACCTCGGAGGGGTCGAGCGTCGCCACGTCCGCGCCCCACGCGGTCACGGTGCCGTCGTCGACGGGGTGGAGTCCGGACATGACGCGCAGGAGCGTCGACTTCCCGGCGCCGTTCGGGCCGACGATGGAGACGACGCGGTCCTCCTCGGAGATGTGAAACGACAGGTCCCACAGCACCTGAATGGACCCGTAGGAGACGTCTATCTCATCGACTTCGATCATGCTTCGTCCCCCAGGTAGGCCTCGACGACCGATTCGTCGTTGCGTATCTCTTCCGGCGTCCCCTCGGCCAACTTCCGACCGCTGTTCAGCACGATGACGCGGTCGGCGACGCTCATCACGGCGTCCATAATGTGCTCGATCCAGAAGACGGAGATGTCGCGTTCGTCTCTAAGACGGCGAATCGTGTCGGTGAGGTCGTCTATCTCGCCCGGCGTGAGTCCGCTCGCTATCTCGTCCAACAGGAGTAATCGGGGGCGAGACGCCAGCGCCCGCGCCAGTTCGAGCTGTTTTTTCTGCGCGATTGGGAGGTTCCCGGTCGACAGGTCGGCCTTGTCGGAGAGGCCGATGAACGCCAACGCGTCGCGGGCGCGCTCTTCGGCCTCCTCCCGGGAGATGGACTCCTCGGTGCCGAACAGCGCGCCCGTCAGCACGTTCTCCAACACGGTCATCTCGTCGAACACGCGGACGATCTGGAACGTCCGGACCAATCCCCTCCGAGCGATGTCGTGCGTCTCCAACGCGACGATGTCGGTTCCGTCGAACTCGACGCCGCTTCCGTCCTCCGGCGTGAGGACGCCGGTGATGCTGTTGAAAAGGGTGGTCTTGCCGGCGCCGTTCGGGCCGATGAGTCCCACTATCTCCCCGTCGCCTATCTCGAACGTCACGTCGTCGACCGCGACCAATCCGCCGAACTCCTTCCGGAGGTCGGATACTGCTAACATAGTTCGTTAACGACTGTCCATCATTATAACGTTTTCTCGTGTGTGCGCCGTCGAAGAGGGGATTCGCGGCGCGGTTCGGCGCGCTCAGGCGTCGCTCATCCGGAGGACAGGTTTGATAGTGTCACCGCGCTCGGAATCTTCGACCGCCCGTTCGATGTCCTCGAAGTCGTAGTAGGTGACGAGTTCGTCGAACGGGAACCGTCCCTGTCTGTACAGTTCGACGAGGTCCGGGATGAACTGCTGGGGGTCGGAATCCCCCTCCACGATACCGGTGATGCTGCGCCCGCCCAGGATGAGATTGTTCACGTCGTAGCCGGCCTCGGTCCCGAGTGCGGGTGCACCGATAATACCGAGCGTTCCCCGCTGTGCGAGGGTCTCGGTGGCCTGTTCTGCGACGGCGGGGACGCCCGTCGTCTCCAGCGCGTAGTCGACGCCGCCGCCGGCGACCTCTCGCACCGTCTCGACCACGTCGTCCACCTCGTCGGGGTTCACCGTCGCCGTCGCGCCGAGTTCCGACGCCTTCTCCAGCCGGTTCGGCTTGAGGTCGACGGAGACGACTTCGGTGCAACCCTTGATTCCGGCGGCCATGACGGCCGACAGCCCGACGGAGCCGGCGCCGAAGACGGCGATGGACGAACCGGCCTGCGGGTTCAGCGAGTTGATGACGCCGCCCGCGCCCGTCTGGATACCGCACCCGAGCGGTCCGAGCAGTTCCAGCGGCACGTCGTCTTCGACGGGGACGACGTTCCGCTCGGTCGCTATCGAGTGCGTCGCGAACGAGGACTGCCCGAAGAAGCGACCGCTGATCGTCTCGCCGTCCCGCGAGATGGGCGAGGTATCGTCCTCCGGTCGGGATCCGCCGAAGTTGTGCGCGAAGAAGTCCGAACAGAACGCGGGGTGGCCGTCCCGGCAACTCGGACAGGTCCCGTCGTAGTCGAAGCTCATCACGACGTGGTCGCCGGGTTCGACCCGCGTCACGTCCGAACCCACCGCCTCGACGACGCCGGATCCCTCGTGACCGAGCACCGCCGGCAGCGGCGTCGGGTACATCTGGTCGCGGACGATCATGTCCGTGTGACAGACGCCGGCTCCGACGACGCGGACGAGCACCTCGTTCGACTGTGGTTCTTCGAGGTGCACGCTCTCTATCTCGAACGATCCGCCCTCCTCGCGCATCACCGCGGCCTGTATGTCCATCGGTAGTCAACCACACGATTAGTGTGGGAGAATACACGTATAGCTTCCGGTGTACCGCCTCGCGACGCGTCGAGATGCGCCTCCCGTCCGGCCGTCGCTCCGGCGTCCCGCATCCTTTTCTACGGGGGCGCCGACAGACGAATAACGATGAGTGAGGCGTACATCGTCGGAGCCGGGCAGTCGCCGTTCGGGTCCTTCCCAGAGGAGACGTACCGTTCGCTGTTCGATACCGCGTTCGACCGGACGCTTTCGAGCGTCGACGACGGGGTCGACGCGGCGGACATCGAGGAGGCGTTCCTCGGAACGCTCGGCGTCGGCGGCCGACAGATCGGGTTGAGCGCACCCGCGGTCACAGAGCACGTCGGACTGCACGGTATCCCGACGACGCGCGTCGAGAACGCCTGTGCGTCGAGCGGGTACGCGCTCCGGAACGCCGTGGCAACGGTCCGGGCGGGGATGGCGGACCTCGTCCTCGCCGGCGGCTACGAGGTGATGACGGACACGAGTTCTGACAACACGAAGTGGTGGCTCGGCGTCTCCGGGGAGACGGAGTGGGAGCGGCTCTCGGGGACGACGTTCGCGGGCGTCTACGCGCAGATGGCGTCNGACAACACGAAGTGGTGGCTCGGCGTCTCCGGGGAGACGGAGTGGGAGCGGCTCTCGGGGACGACGTTCGCGGGCGTCTACGCGCAGATGGCGTCGGCACACATGGACGAGCACGGTACGACGGTCGAGGACCTCTCGCGCGTCGCCGTGAAGAACCACGGGAACGGCGCGAAGAACCCCGACGCGCACCTCGGCTTCGAGTGCTCGCTGGAGGACGCGGTGAACGCGCCGGAGGTGGCCGACCCGCTCAACCTGTACCACTGCTGTCCGACGACGGACGGCGCGAGCGCGGTGCTCGTCGCGAGCGAGGACGTCGCCTTCGACCTGACGGATGACCCGATTCGCGTCGCCGGCGTCGGTGCCGCGAGCGGGCGGGTCGGCCTGTTTCAACGCCCGTCGCTCACCTCCATCCCGGCGACCCGGACGGCGGCCGAGCGAGCCTACGAGATNCTACGAGATGGCGGGCGTCGGTCCGGACGACCTCGATTTCGCGGAGGTGCACGACTGCTTCGCCATCGCGGAACTGCTCGCCTACGAGGACCTCGGCTTCTGCGACCCCGGCGAAGCCGGCCGATTACTCCGTGAGGGCCGGACGGACCCCGACGGCGACCTGCCCGTGAACACCTCGGGCGGCCTGAAGTCGAAGGGTCACCCCATCGGCGCGACGGGGACGGGGCAGGTGGTCGAGGCGTTCAAGCAACTGCGCGGGAAGGCGTCGGTGCAGACGGACGACCCCGTCCGCGGATTGACGCACAACGTCGGCGGGTCGGGTGGCGGCGTCACCGTCCACGTGTTCGAGCGGAGTTCGGAGGCGGAGCCATGAGCGACCGCGGCATCGCCGCGGCGGGCGTCTACGTCCCGCGCGGCCGCGTGAGCGCCGACGACGTGGCCGAGGCGTGGGGGACGTTCGACGGCCGCGGCGTCGAGTCGACGGCCGTCCCGGCGGGCGACGAGGACGCGGTGACGATGGCCGTCGCCGCCGCCCGGCGCGCCCTCGACAACGCCGGCGCGGACCCCGCTGACGTCGACGCCGTCGCCCTCGCCACGACCACGCCGCCGCTGGCCGAAGAGGAACTCGTTCCCCGACTCGTCCGCGCGCTCGGACTCCCCGAAGCGACGCGCGCGTGGCACCACGGGCAGAGCGCGGCCGCCGGCGCGGACGCCCTGGAGACGGCGCTGAACGCCGAGGGAACGGCTCTGGCCGTCGCCGCCGATGCGCCGACCGGTGACCTCGCCGGCGACGACCACGCCTTCGGGGCCGGCGCCGCGGCGTTCGTCGTCGGCGACGGCGCTCCTGTCTCGGTCGAGGGCGTCGCCGCGGCGACGGACGAGTCGCCGGGCGTCCGCTTCCGCGAGGCCGGCAGCGAGGAGGTGACCTCGCTCGACATCACGGGCTACGAGCGCGCGGCGGTGCGGGAGACGACGCGGAGCGCCGTCGCGGGACTCGGCCTCGACGCCGACGATATCGGCGCCGCGTCGCTGCACCAGCCGAACGGATCGATGCCGTACCGAATCGCCGGGGAGGGCGTCGTCTCCAACGAGGCCGTCGCCGCGGGCGTCGTGGTCGACCGCATCGGCGACGCCGGGGCGGCGACGGTCCCCGTCGGTCTGGTCGCCGCGTTGGAATCCGACACCGAGGGGAACGTCCTCGCCGCCTTCTTCGGGAGCGGCGGGAGCGCCGTCGCGTTCGCTCTCTCCGGGCGACTCGACACCGACGAGGCGGCGGCGGTCGACGGCGGCGAGGCGGTGAGCTACGTCGAGTCGCTCAGAAAGCGCGGCCTGGTCGTCGACGGCGAGGTGGCCGGCGGCGGCGCGAACGTCTCGCTGCCGACGTGGCGACGGACGCTCGACAGCCGCTACGCGCTGACCGCGGGCCGATGTCCGGAGTGCGGCGCGCTGTCGTTCCCCGGCGAGGGGGCGTGCGACGAGTGCTTCGAGCGGGTCGAGTTCGAGCGGGCGCCCCTCTCTCCGGCGGGAACCGTCGCCGCCCGAACCGTCATCGGGCAGGGCGGCGCACCGCCGGAGTTCGTCGAACTTCAGGAGCGCGAGGGGGCGTACGGCGCCGTCCTCGTCCGAGTCGACGCCGCCGACGGAGAGGGGTCGGCGCTCATGCCGGCGCAGTTGACCGACTGCGACCCCGAAACCGTCGAGGTGGGCGACGCGGTTCGGCGGACGGTCCGGCGAATCTACGTGCAGGAGGGCGTCCCCCGCTACGGCGCGAAGTTCGCGCCGGTCGAGTAGTCGGGGCGGCGCGCGGGCACCGACGCCGTCCCCGACGCGCGGGCGTCCGTCGGTGACGGCCGAGCAGTAGGTTTTTTACCGCTGTCGGACCGTATCGGGAGACATGCACGTGTGTGTACTCGGTGCCGGGACCATGGGTCACGGCATCGCGCAGGTGACCGCGACGGCGGGGCACGACGTCCGCCTCCGGGACGTCGAACGGGAGTTCGTCGACGACGGACTCGACGCGATTCGCTCGAACCTCGACGGCGGCGTCGAACGGGAGAAACTGACCGCGGCGGCGGCCGACGCGGCGTTCGACCGGATCGAGGGCCACACCGACCTCGCCGATGCGGTGTCGGGCGCGGACCTCGTCGTCGAGGCCGTCCCCGAAGATATCGACATCAAACAGGAGACGTTTCGGGACGTGGAGGAACACGCGGCCGACGACGCGGTCATCGCCTCGAACACGTCGTCGCTGTCGGTGACGGAGATAGCGAGCGTCCTCTCGGACCCCTCGCGCGCGGTCGGACTGCACTTTTTCAACCCGGTCCACATCATGGGCCTCGTCGAAATCGTCGTCGCCGAGCAGACCGGCGAGACCACCCGCGAGTTCGCCCGCGAGTTCGTCTCCGACATCGACAAGACGGCCGTCGAAGTCACCGACTCGCCCGGCTTCGCCTCCTCCAGACTGGGCGTGGCGCTCGGATGCGAGGCGATTCGGATGGTCGAGACGGGCGTGGCGACTGCCGAGGACATCGACGCGGCGATGGAACTCGGCTACCGGCACCCGATGGGACCGCTCGAACTGACGGACGTGGTCGGACTCGACGTCCGCCTCGACATCTTAGAGTACCTCCGCGAGGAGTTGGGCGAGCGGTTCCGCCCGCCGCAGGTGCTCAAACGGAAGGTGCGGGCGGGCAACCTCGGGAAAAAGAGCGGAGAGGGGTTCTACGTCTGGGAGGACGGCGAGGCGGTCCGCCCTGCCGATTCCTCCGAGGAGGGTCGCCCGTGACGGCGCCGCACGCCGACGACTGCGAGTTCGTCCGCGTCTCGGCGGACGAACACGTCGTCACCGTCACCATCGATAGACCGGACGCGCGGAACGCGCTGAACGGACAGGTGCGGACGGAGTTGAAGCGCGTCGTCGAACGCATCGCCGACAGCGACGCCCGCGTCGTCGTCCTCACGGGGTCAGACGAGGCGAAGGCGTTCGTCGCCGGCGCCGACGTCTCCGAACTGCGGGAGCGAGACACGTTCGAACAGCGCGAAGCGAGCCGCCGCCCCCGCGTGTACGAGGCCGTCGCGGACCTCCNGACACGTTCGAACAGCGCGAAGCGAGCCGCCGCCCCCGCGTGTACGAGGCCGTCGCGGACCTCCCGCAACCGGTCATCGCCCGCGTCAACGGGCACGCCCTCGGCGGTGGGTGCGAACTCGCGCAGGCGTGCGACATCCGCGTCGCCCACGAGCGAGCCAAACTCGGCCAGCCCGAGATCAACTTGGGACTCATCCCCGGCGGCGGCGGCACCCAGCGACTGCCGCGCCTCGTCGGCGAGGGGCAGGCGATGCGTCTCATCCTGACCGGCGAACTCGTCGACGCGCGCGAGGCGGCCGACATCGGCCTCGTCGATATCGTCTGCTCGGACGAGGCGTTCGACGACCGGGTCGACGAACTGGCCGCCGCCATGGCCGAGAAGTCGCCGCTCGCGCTCGAACTCGGGAAGGAGGCCGTGCGAGCGAGCAGTCGACTCGGACTGGACGACGGCCTCGACTACGAGGCGAACCTGTTCGTCCAACTGTTCGCCGCCGAGGACAAAGACGAGGGCATCGACGCGTTCTTCGAAGAACGCGACCCCGAGTGGCGCGGGCGGTAGGGTCGACCGCTCCTCTCTCCCTTCACTCGAACTCGGGCCGTCGGTTCTCCAGAAACGCGTTCACTCCCTCCTCGTGGGCGTCGGTGTCGTAAGCGAGCGTCTGCGCCTGCGCCTCGCGTTCGAGGCCGTCGCGCCACGACCGCCCGAGGTTCGCGTGGATGACCTCCTTCGCGAGGCCGATGCTCTCCGTCGGGCGCTTCGAGAGCGTCTCGACCGTCTCGTCGACGGCCGCGTCGAGTTCGTCGGCGGGCGCGACGCCGTTGAGGAGGCCGAGTTCGTCCGCCTCAGCGGCCGGTATCAGTTTTCCAGTAAAGGCGAGTTCCTTCGCGGCGCGGAGGCCGACGAGTCGGGAGAGCGTCACCGTCCCGCCGAGGTCGGGGACNATCAGTTTTCCAGTAAAGGCGAGTTCCTTCGCGGCGCGGAGGCCGACGAGTCGGGAGAGCGTCACCGTCCCGCCGAGGTCGGGGACGAGACCGACGTTGACGAAGGAGGCGGCGAACCGGGCGTCCTCGGCGGCGTAGGCGAAGTCGCAGGCGGCGACGAGCGATAGTCCCGCGCCGGTGGCGTCGCCGTTCACGCGCGCGACGACGGGCACCGGCGCGGTGAGGAGGGCCTCCGCCACGCGCCCGAGCGTTTCGCGAACTCGTCCGTAGGCCTCGTGGGCTGTCTCCTCGCGTTCGGCCATCGCCTCGATGTCGCCGCCGGCGCAGAACGCGTCGCCGGCGCCCGTCAGCACCGCGGCGTCGTGCGTCTCCGCGGAGAGTTCTTCGACGGCCGCGGCGAGTTCGCGGGCCGCGTCCGCGGTGAGCGCGTTCTTTACCTCCGGTCGGTCGAACGTCAGACGGCGCACGCCGTCCGCGTCTTCGATTCGCATACCGGCGCGTACGGGGAGACGGTACAAAACGTTAGTCGAGAGCGGTCGGCGTCGAAGGCGACGCGGGCGCTCCCTTACTCCAGTTTGACGTTGACGTTCTTCGTCTGCGTGTACTCGCCGACGGCTTCGAGACCCTGCTCGCGGCCGTGTCCGCTCTCTTTCGTCCCGCCGAACGGCGTCTGCGGGAACGTCACGGGGTACTCGTTGACGCTAACCATGCCGTAGTCGAGGCGGTCCGCGACCTGGTGCGCCCGCGAGAGGTCGTTCGTCCAGATGCCCGACAGCAGACCGTACGGGGAGTCGTTGGCTATCTCCAGGGCCTCCTCCTCGTCGGAGAACTCGATGACGACGAGGACGGGCCCGAATATCTCCTCGCGGGCGACCGTCATGTCGTTCGTCACGTCGGTGAGGACGGTCGGTTCGACGAAGTAGCCGGTGTCTTTGTCCTCCGGGACGCCGCCGCCGCAGGCGACGGTGGCCCCCTCCTCTTTGCCGGTCTCGATGTAGTCGAGCACCGTCTCTCGCTGGTCTTTGCTGACCATCGGTCCCATGCGGCCGTCGTCGTCGATGCCGGACCCGAGCGGCGTCGACTCCGCGCCCTGCACGACGCGTTCGACCACCTCGTCGGCGATATCCTCGTGGACGAGCAGGCGCGACCCGGCCCAGCACATCTGGCCGGCGTTCATGAAGATGCCGTAGTGGACGCCCTTGGCGGCGGCGTCGAGGTCCGCGTCGGGGAAGACGAGTTGCGGGCCCTTCCCACCGAGTTCGAGCGTCACGCCCGTCACGTTCTGCGCCGCATCGGCCATGACGCCCTTGCCTATCTCCGTGCTGCCAGTGAAGGCGATGTGCGCCACGTCGGGGTGCTGTGCGAGCGTCGCGCCCGCGCCCGACCCCGATCCGGGGAGGACGTTCACGACGCCCTCGGGAAGATCGGCCTCCTCGGCGGCCACCGCGTAGTACAGCGCCGACAGCGGCGTCTCGCTCGACGGCTTCACGACGGCGGTGTTGCCGCACGCGAGGGCCGGCGCGAGCGACCGCCCGGCGAGTTGGAACGGGTAGTTCCACGGGACGATATGTCCCGTCACGCCGAGCGGTTCCCGCGACGTGTAGTTCAAGCGCTCGCCGGGCACGGGGTTGTGCTCGCCGGTCAGTTTGTCGGTCCACCCGGCGAAGTAACGGAACGTGTCGATGACCATCTGGACCTCGATGCCCGCCTCGAACGGCGTCTTGCCGTTGTCGTGCGACTCGACGAGCGATATCTCGTCTTTGCGCTCCTCGATGGCGTCGGCCATCCGCCGCAGGGCCGCCCCGCGGTCGCCGGGGTCCATCTCGCGCCACTCGCTCCCGCGTTCCGCCGCGCGGGACGCCGCGTCGACGGCGCGGTTCACGTCCTCCGCGCCGGCCGTCGCAACGGTGGCGTACTCCGTCTCGGTCGCCGGGTCGAGCGTTCGAAGCGTCTCGCCGGACGCCGCGTCCGTCCACTGTCCGTCTACGTACAACTGTGTGGGGCCGCTGTACTCCATTCGATATCCCCCACGTAGCCCGAATTATTAATGATTCGTGTTCGTGTCGACTTCGATTCCGGGGAGGTGCAGTCCCCCACAACCCCCTCAGCTAAGGACGACCGCCACCCCGTTTGTTGCCTGTTTACAATTCTGTGTACCCATTCGACGCGCTCGATTCCATGTCTGATGCTTGCCCCGGTTCCGCTCGCTCGCGGACTGCGCCTCCCCGCGCGTTCGTTCACGGCGTCAAAATACGTTGTTATCGTTATTAAATGATAGATTATGGTTATATGCGTCGTTTCCTCTTGTATACATATTTGTATTCGCTAGGCCCCGTCGTCCACGTTACAGACTTAGACTTGTTAGGCTCCGCGGTACCGACTGGAGCGCGGCCGACTCGTTATCAAAAATCTGATTGCCGACGGTTCAGGTCAGGAATGCATCGACGTGCTGGTTGCTCCCCCCCCAGTCTCTCTAGAGCGAAACGCGGATGTTATGCGACTCAGAGGCCGATAAGACGAGCAAACAAACGTGTTTTCATCACCTTCGGACCGGTTCGGTCCGTCTGGTAGAACGTCCGCGAAGACGACGATTTCTACTATTGATAATGAAGGCCGTACATTCATAAGGGAATCGGTCGCTCCGAGAGTATGAGCAAAACGGCAACGCGGGATGGGAACCCCACCGAACCCGACGCGTTGTATACGCCACCGGCCGGTGCGACGGAGACTGAACGGCTCCGCCACGAGCGGGATTTCTGGCGACACCAGTTCGAAGAGCTCGTCGACCGCTTCCCCGAACCCGCCATGGTCGTCGACGGCCGCGGCGACCTCACTCACTGGAACGACCGGATGGCCGACCTCATCGACCGGTCGGCGGCGGAGGTGGTCGGGAAGCCGTCCCGAGAGGTCATCGGCACCGACGGCGTCGAGGAGATACTGGCCGAGACGGTGGTCCGGACCGGCGAGGTCATCCGCGAAGACGAGGTCCGCTCCGGCACCGACGCCGACGGCGCGCCGTGGGACGTTCGAGCCGCGGGGCAGCCGCTGACGGCGACCGACGGAACCGTCGTCGGCGCGTTCGAGTTCGTCAGTCGCGTGACGGCGCTGGTCGAACAGCGCAAGGCGGTCGAACGGGTTGGGAGACAGATCGAAGAGGAGGTCGAGGGCAGCGTCGAGGACCTGCTCTCGACCTCCCGTCGGGTCGCCGACCGAAGCCGGGAGATAGACGACGCCGCCGACGACCAGGCCGAGCATCTGGGCGCAGTGCAGGCCGAGGTCGAATCGCTCAGCGCGACGGTCGAGGAAATAGCCTCCAGCACCGACGAGGTCAGCCGTCGGGTCCGAAACGCCGGCGAACGCGCCGAGGCGTCCGAGGACGCCGCCGAGGAGGTGTTGGACCTGATGCACGAGGTGGCCGCGGCGAGTCGCACGCTGAGCGAAGACCACGAGGAACTCCAGTCGTGGGTCGACGACATCGACTCCATCGTCGACGTCATCGACTCCATCGTCGGCCAGATCAACCTCCTGGCGCTGAACGCCTCAATCGAGGCTGCCCGCGCCGGCGTCGAGGGGAACGGCTTCGCCGTCGTCGCCGACGAGATAAAACGGCTCGCCGACCAATCGAAGACGGAGGTAAAGGACGTGGAGACGGTCGTCGCCCGTGTCACGGAGAATACCTCCGAGACGACCGAGAGCGTCGCGGTGACGACCGACCGCGTCGAACGGGCAGTCGAGCGCGTCGAGTCGCTGAGCGACAATCAAAGCGACATCAGAGAGACGGTCCAGGTGACCTCCACGAGCGTCGACGAGATAGCCCGCGCGACCGACGAACAGGCCAGCAGCGCAGAGGAGGTCGTGAGCATGCTCAACGCGACGGTCGACGGCGTCGACGTCGTCGCCGACGAGGTGCGGGCGCTCACCGGCGACAACGAGGAACTGGCGACCCAAGTCGTGGAGGTCCGGGACGTAGTGCGCGAACTCGGTGCGAGCATCAATCGGTGACGAGGTCGTTCGGGCCGAACTCGTCGGTCACGTCGACGGTCCTCCTCCGCGCCGTCGCCGCGAGGGAAGTCTGATTTCGGATTCGGTCGTTCTACTCTCCACCGAACACGAGGTGGCTCTTTCCCGTTCGTCCATACGTTCGTATCGGCCGGCTACTGGCGTCTCCCCGACGTTCCCGACGGCCGGTTCGACTCCCGAATCCGCCTCTCCCGAGCGAAGCGTCTACTCTCCGAGCTAACGCCTCTCGCACGCGGTTCTCACCCGCGTCAGTGGATCTCTATCGGTTCAATCGAGATACGCCTGACGCGCGGTCACGAGCAAAAAACCGATACTCGAACCGAACAGATACTACTGCGATGATTCTCGAATGAAACCGCCATAACCGAAGCTTGAACGGCCCGATACGATATTCAACCTGATGACCCTCACGAAAACACCGAGACGAGAGAGCGACCGTCCGCAGAACGGGGCGCCGATACTGCGCCCCGTTCATTGTCGTCCGTCCGTGTTGTCGTGCGTCTACGTCGCGGTCTCGTTCGCGTCGACGACTTCGATGGCGTTGACCAGCGGGTTGTCTACCGCCCCTTGCTCGAAGGTGACCGTGACGGTGCCGTCGCCGTCGTCGGTCGCGGTGAACGTCTTCATCGTCCCGGTCGCGTGGCCGACGTCCGCGACGGGGTCGTAGTTCGAGAGGACCTGCGACCCCTCGACGGAGACGTTGAACTCACGCTCTCCCGGTTCGCTCGTCCCCGGGTAGGAGTTCGCGACGAAGAGGCGGACGTCGACCTGCTGGCCGGCCTCCACCGGGAACTCCCACGTCATGGTACCGTAGCGCTCGCAGTCGAACACCGCGTCGGGCGTCGAAGCGGGAACCGTGCCGTCGGGCGTGACCGCGTCGCCGGTGCAGTAGTTGTTCCCGCTCGCGCTCGCGAGGTACTGCGACCCCGTACCCGTGACGCCGGTCCAGTTCTGCCCGCCGTCGACGGCGGCGACCGTTCCGCCGCCCGCGTTCACGCGGTGAAACACCCCCTGCGTCGTCGACGACTCCGAGTGCTCGTACTTCAGCACGACCACGTTCGAGGTCAGACCGGTGTCGCCGTCGCCGTCCTGCACGGCGGCGACGAAGTAGTTGAAGCCGCCTTCGGCGTCGCTCGCCGACGTGTTGGTGAGCGTCACGTCGACGGTCGCCTCGCCGTCGCTGCCGAGGTCGACGGTCTGGTAGTCGACGTTCTCGGCGGTGTTGGCCTCGTACGGCTCGATCTGGTAGCCGTCGGCGTCGTTCGCGAGTTGAAGCTGCCCCTCGACGTGCAGCAGTTCGACGGTCGCGCCCTCCGGACCGGAGAGCGTTATCGTCTGGTCGGCCGACCCGACCGTCGCCGCGCCGTGATAGGAGTCGAGCGCGTTCCCGTCGAGCGAGACGCCGTCGACGCCGAGCAGCGGCGCGTTCGCCGGGTTCGCCGTCGCGGCGGCCTCGGCACCGCCGACGCTCCCGTCACCGAACAGGGCCGTCGTCTGCGTCGACCCGTCGGCGTACTCAACGGTCACGGTCGCCCCGGACAGCTCCAGTCCGGAGACCGACCCCGCGGCGCCCGAACCGGCCCCGCCTTTGATGCTCGTCGGGTCGATGTCCGTCGAGAAGGCGAACGTCTCGCCGCTCTCGAAGTCGCCGAACGTCGCCGTCAGTTCGTCGTACCCGTCGTCGCCGTCCTGTCCGTTGTGCGGCGCGTCGAACGACCCGCCTTCGAGACCGGTCACGCTCGACCCGCTATCGGCCACGAACCCTTTCGCGGTTGAGTCGCCGGCCGTTCCGTTCGGGTCGAACACCACGTCGGGGAACACCGACGACCCGAGGTCGTAGGTGACGGACGTTATCTGCGTATCGCCAGTGTTCGTTATCTCGATCGTCCCGCTGCCGTAGGTGCTCGCGTCGATACCCGCACCCGCGGTGACGGCGAAACTCGATTCGCTGACGGTGGACGACCCGACGGTGAGTTGGAAGCTCTCCGTCGTGGTACCGCCGTTGCCGTCGGAGGCGGTCACATCGACCGTGTACGTCCCTTCGTCGCCGGATTGCGGGGCGATGGTGAGTTCGCTGTTCGAGAGGGTGACGAAGTCGGGGCCGCTCACCGACAGCGACACCGTATCGCCGTCCGGGTCGCTCGCGTTCACCGGAACGGTCGTCGATTCGTTTTCCGTAACGGTCTGGTCGGCTATCGGCTCTATCGTCGGTGCGCTGTTGTCGCTCGTCGTGTTGGACTGCACGACCTTGATGGCCGATATCTTCGCGTTGTCCGCAGACGAACTCAGGTCGACGTTTAGCGTTCCGTCGGTGACCTCGACCGTGGTGGTCGTATCGGTCGCCGTCAGGGCGCCGACGTCCGCGTAGATGTCGTAGTCCGAGAGCACCTGCTGGCCCTCGACCGTCGCGCCGAACACGCGGTCGCCGACGCCGCCGTCGGGGTTGCCGCTCGCACCGTGGTAAATCTCCGCGAACTTGAGCGTCACTTCGTAGGTGCCGCTCTCGCTGACGGGGATATCGTAGCCGAACGACGTTCCGTATCGCTCGGTCTGATAGAGTTGGTCGTCGGTCGTGCCCGCGATGGCGTCGTCGACCGAGAACGTACTCCCCGAACTGCTCGTGTCCGCTTGATACACTGTTCCGTCCGAGGCGGTGTACTCCGATCCGCCCGCGTTGATAGCTGCGACTACCTCACCGCTTCCGCCCGAATCCGCCGTTTCGACGGTGAGTTGGAAGCTCTCAGTGGTCGTACCGCCGTTGCCGTCGGAGGCGGTCACGTCGACAGCGTAGGTGCCCGCGTCGCCGGACTGCGGGGCGACGGCGAGTTCGCTGTTCGAGAGGGTGACGAAGTCGGGTCCGCTCACCGACAGCGACACCGCGTCTCCGTCCGGGTCGGTGGCGTTCACCGGGACGGTCGTCGATTCGTTTTCCGTGACGGTCTGGTCGGCTATCGGCTCTATCGTCGGCGCGCCGTTGTCGCTCGTCGTGTTCGTCTGTACGACCTTGATGGCCGATATCTTCGCGTTGTCGGTAGACGGGTCCAGTGCGACGTTCAGCGTCCCGTCGGTGACCTCGACCGTGGTGGTCGTATCGGTCGCCGTCAGGGCGCCGACGTCCGCGTAGATGTCGTAGTCCGAGAGCACCTGTTGGCCCTCGACCGTCGCGCCGAACACGCGGTCGCCGACGCCGCCGTCGGGGTTGCCGTCCGCACCGTGATAAATTTCCGCGAACTTGAGCGTCACCTCGTAAGTGCCGCTCTCGCTGACCGGAATGACGTACGTGACCGGGTCGCCGTATCGTTCGGTCTGGTAGAGTTCGTCGTCGGTCGTGCCGGCGATGGCGTCGTCGACCGAGAACGTGCTCCCCGAACTGCTCGTGTCCGCTTGATACACCGTTCCGTCCGAGGCGGTGTACTCCGAACCCCCCGCGTTGATGGCCGCGACCACCTCGCCGCTGCCGCCCGAGTCCGCCGTCTCGACGGTGAGTTGGAAGCTCTCGGTGGTCGTGCTGCCGTTGTTGTCGTCGGCGGTCACGTCGACTGCGTAGGTGCCCGCGTCGCCGGACTGCGGGGCGATGGTGAGTTCGCTATTCGAGAGGGTGACGAAGTCGGGGCCGCTCACCGACAGCGACACCGTATCGCCGTCCGGGTCGCTCGCGTTCACCGGAACGGTCGCCGACTCGTTTTCCGTGACGGTCTGGTCGGCTATCGGCTCTATCGTCGGCGCGCCGTTGTCGCCCGTGTCGTTGCCGACCGCGACGATCTCGATCGCGTTGACCTTCGGGTTCTCCTGCTCGCGCGCGAACGCGATGTTCAGCGTGTCGTCCGAGGGCGTCACCTGGACCGACTCCATCGCGCCCACGTCGTGGCCGTACTGCTCGTAGATATCGTAGTCGTTCAGCACGGTCTCTCCCTCGACCGCGGTGTCGAACACGCGCGGACCGGCGTCGTTCGACTCCGTGATGAATATCTCCGCGAAGTAGAGGCGGACCTCGTACGTCGTCCCCTGCTCGACGCCGAACGACCACTGCATCTCCGACCCCGTCGGGGGGTCGTACCGCTCGCTCTGGAAGAGGCTGGTCGGCGTCCCGTTCGGGACCGACCCGTCGAGCGTGATCGAATCGCTCGTGCTGAACGTGTCGCCCGTGTTCACGTAGGTCGAGGGGTTCGCGCTCGTGTCGGCGCTCCACGCCGGACCGCCGTCGGACGCGTCGACCTGCGAACCGCCGGCGTTCACGCGGTAGACCACCTCGCCGTCGGTAGCGGGGTCGCCGCTCCCGTCCGTGTCGAATACCGTCACGTTCACCTCGTCGGTGTCGGTGTTCCCGTCGCCGTCGGCGACAGTGACCTCGAAGGTGAATGCAGACTCGTTATCGACGTTGGGCGCCGTGAACGAGACCTGCTCGCCGGTCGTGGCGTTCAGCACGTCGGGGCTTCCCGCCGTCTGCGTCCACGTGTAGTCGAGCGTCGCGTCGTCCGGGTCGGTCGACCCCGAGGCGTCGAGCGTCACCATCGACTCCTCGTCGACCGTCTGGTCGGTGCCCGCGTCGGCAATCGGCGGCCCCTCCACCGAACTCACCGAGATGTCCGTCCACGTGGCCGTGAACGTCTCGTTGGCACCGTTGGAGGTGGAGATGATGCCGACCGCGAGACCGCTTCCGTCGCTGGTGTCAAGCCAACTCGCTGGCATCGCGCCGGTGGCCACCTCGGTCCGGTTGACGCCGTCGGTGGCGTACTCCGCGGTGACCGCCACCTCGTCCTGCCCGTTGTTCGGGTTCGGGTCAGTCGTCGGGTCGACGACCAAGTAGAGGTCGGTGTTCGTCCCCGCTCCGGTGACGTTGCTGTCGGTCTCAGTCGCGATGGTCTGGAAGTTGCCGTTCGTCTCCTTCGCGAACTGGACTCCGCCGGTTCCGTCGGTCGCCGAGGAGACGAGTTTGACGTAGTTGTCCTGATCGCCGGTGCCGACGTAGACGCCGGCCGCTTGGGAGGGTTCGGGGTTCTCCGGAAGCCCGTTCACCGTCGTCTCGACGACGAACGGTTCCGACGGCGGATTCACGCCGAACTGGAACGCGTACTGCTGGTCGTTCTCGACTGCGGTGCCCGTCGGGACGTTCTCGACGGTGAGCACCTCCGCCGCGCCGCCGACCGTCATCGACGAGACGTTGTAGAGGCTCTGGTAGTCCGCGCTCCCGTTCGTCATCAGGCCGGTCCAGCCCTGGTCGAACAGCGAGAGTTCGGAGAGGTCGTGCGTGACCGGCACCGACGTCGTCGTCCCATCGTCCGGGTCGACCGCGAACGGGTCCTCCGTGTCGGGCGACCCGTCGTTGTCGTCGTCGGGGTCGTTCAGGTTCGAGGTGCCGTCGTCGTCGAAGTCGGCGGGCGTCGACGCCGAGGAACAGGGGTCGGTCCCCGCGTCCAGTTCGTCGGCGTTGTCGTAGCCGTCGCCGTCCTCGTCGAGGGAGGCGTCGTCGTCGCCAGTGCAGACGTCGCCGCTCCCGCCCCCGTAGTCGTTCGGTTCGACCGCGGTGATGCCGCCGTCTCCGTGGTCGGCGGTCCAGATAGTCCCGGGGAACACCTCGTCGTCGCCCTGCGCGGCGACGCCCAAGGGACCGTTCGTGTTGAAGATGGTCGAGACGTCCGTGACCGTCGTGCCGTCGGCGTTCAACTGGACCCGCTTGACCTCGCCGTACAGTTCGACTTGGATGAGGTCGCCCTCCATCGTCCCGGCGAAGTTGGAGGCGGTGTACTCGTCTATCGCGCCCGTGGGCGCGAACGTCACGGCGTCCCCGTTCTGGTCAGTTATCATCGCCTCGGCGCTCCCGGCCGGCGCTCCCGGGTCGTCGACGTCCTCGGGCGGCGTCGTCGGCGAGATGTAGTCGGCCTCCTCGGGGTTAATCGCGCTCTCCGGAACCGGCGAGTTCGCCGACGTGATATTGTATATCACGGCTCCGGTTTCGTTGTAGATGTCGGCGTTCGTCGGGTTGGCGCGGAAGGGGTTCGGGTGGCCCGCGTAGTCGCCTTCGTCGACCTTCATCAGGGCGTCTTGGACCTCGAAGCTGGCGTTCTCGTTCGGGTGGTTCGTGACGTTCTCGGCCGTCGCCACGAGGTTTCCGTCCGCGTCGACCGCCGGTCCGCCCCACCCGCCGTTGGCGCCGTGGTCGGCGGCGTAAATCTGACCGCTCTCGGTGAGCACGAGGTCGTAGGGGTTGCGGAACCCGGGTCCGTACACCTGCACCGGACCGTTCTCGACGATCTTCGCCTGGTTGATGCCGTCGTTCCCGCCGAACGGCAGGTCGTCGCCGTCCGTGTCGTCGTCGTTCTGAATCGTCGGGATGCCGTAGTAGAACTCTAGGTTGGGGTACGACTGGTTGCTCTCCTGGGCGTCGTAGTTCTCGAAGTTCTTCGCCTCGAAGCTTTCTATCTGATCGAGGTCCACCGAGAGTATCGCCGCCGACAGCGCGTACTCGGGGGTCTGCCCGAAGTTGTTACTGGGAGCGCCCTTGTTCGTGTTCCCGCCCTGCGCGACGTACAGCGTGCTGCCGTCGTCGGTGAGTTCGAGACCGTTCGTCGCGTGGTTCTCCTCGGACCGGGGCAGGCCGATGACCAATACTTCGTGGTCTATTTCGCTCTGCTGAATCACGCCGTCGCTCCCCGGCGAGATGGTCAGTCGAGAGATGGTCCCGGAGTTGGTGTCGGTGTCGTCGTCGTCCTGCCCGACGTCGATGGAGGGGTCGCTCGAGGAGACGTAGACGACCGGTTGGCTCGCGGTGCCGCCGACCGTCAGCCCCGTGATCTGCCGGTTGTTCTCACCGGGGTTGTAGTCGCCCGTGTCGTTGTGGTTGGGGATGTTCTTTATCCCGTTGATGGTCACCTCGTCGGTCACCTGATAGCTGTTCTCCGCCGTGCGCTCGACTTCGAGCGCGTAGACCGTTCCGCCCTGCGTGGAGACGTAGAGCCGTCCGTCGGGTCCGAAATCGAGCGCCGTCGGCTCCGTGGCGTTGAAGCCCTGCAGCGTGCTCTTGGAGAACCCGACCGGCGGCGCCACGCCCTCGCCCGCCAGTTCGACGGTCGTCGGGGAGTCGCTTCCGGAGTGATTAACCGACAGCGTGCCGCTCGCCGAACCCAGTTCTTCGGGGCTGTACTCGACGGGGACGTCCGTCGACTCCCCCGGCGCGAGCGTGACGCCGCCCGCGAAGTCGGTCGAGAAGGAGGCGTTCCCCGAGACGGTCGCTCCGTCCAGCGTGATGTCGGGGTCGCCGGACTCGCCGAGGTTGGTCACCGTGACCGACTCCGTCTCGGTGTTCCCGACCGCCATCGGACCGAAATCGGCGCCCAGCGGACTGTCGAGCGTATTCGCCTGCGGACCGGTCTGAACGATTTCGATGGCCGATATCTTCGGGTTGTTCGTCGAGGCGAGGAGGTCGACGGTGATGTTGCCGTCCGAGGGCGTCACCCGGTACGCCTTCATCAGACCCGAGTCGTGGCCGACCTCCTCGTAGATGTCGAAGTCGGTCAGCACTTGGTCGCCCTCGACGGCCACGTCGAACACCCGGTTGCCGGCCGTCTGGTGGAACGTCTCGGCGAAGTAGAGCCGAACCTCGTACTGCTGGCCGCTCTGGACGTTGTCCGAGAACGTCCACGTCTGCTCGCCGTACACCTCCGACTGGAACAGGCTCTCAGGCGTCCCGTCCGGCGCGGACGGACCGACCGTTATCGAATCGCTCGTCGTCGTCGTTGCGTCGCTCCCGGCGTGGTACTGCTGCCAATCGCCGGTCCAGTCGCCATCGCTCGCGGATACGGTCCCCCCGCCCGCGTTCACGCGATAGACGATATCGCTCGGATCCGGATTCGCTATCGCCGCGGCGGCGTCCCCGTCCGTCACCGCCGCGACGCTCTCTCCGCTGTCACCCGCCGAAGGGGGAGTGACCGCCGCCGCGAACCCCGTGGGGGCGGCGACGACCGAGAGTAGCATGAGCGTTACCGAAAAAAGTGTCAGTATCGTCTTCCGCCGCGATCTCCCACTCATATATGTACACGATAGCATACACTTCTTTGGTATTGTTATGACCCCGTTGGGAGAAGTTCACTGAAAATATTGAATAATTAACAGACCGACAGATCCAACAACATATCGATACCGTCGCTTAACAAACTTATAATTGGCTGTAATTCACCTCTGGAGAATACTCCTCTCTGTAGGTAACGTCGGTTGACACCGCGATTAACGCGTCCCTGTCCCTCGATATCTAACTCGCGTGCTCCCGTAACGGTCGGTGTCCCCCACAGCCCGTCTCCCGGAGACTCGGTCAGCGGGTCGGAAAACGGAGCGACCGTCTCCCAGAGAGTCCGGCGTCGGCTTCAGCCTCTCCGTCGCAGTGGCCCTGACGGCTCTGTCGATGTTCTGTCTTCCCCGCCTCTCACCCGGCGTCCCCGCCGAATCGCTGATGAGCGGGTCCATACTGCTCGGCCTGGTCGCTGGGGCGGCCGTCGAACAGGTCCCGAGTCGGGTGGACGAACTGGTGGTCCGGGGCGGTCACGTCGTCCTCGCCGTCGCTACCGTACTGCCGGCCGTCCTGCCGGGTGCAACTCGGGCATTCGACGGCGTGCGAACAGGTCCCGAGTCGGACGCACTCCCCGTCTTCGGATTGCTGTTCACGGGCGATCTGGTGTGGGCTGCCGGAAGGATTCGAACGGCGCGTGTACGTCTCGAACGCGAGACGACTCACCTCGCGCGCTCCACGGCGGAGTCGCTCTCTCACCGCCTCGTCTTCGACGCCGTGGCGGTTCTGGGCGGTCTCCTCCTCGCGGCGGTCGGGTTCGTTCTCTCGACGCCCAGAGCGGTTCGACTGACCGAGCTGGACTCCGGACTGGTCGTCAATTCCGGCGGTCCGTTCGGGGAGAAGTTCCTTCCGTGGAGGGGAGTCCGCAGAATCGAGACCGGCGGCGACTCCGTTCGCGTTCGGTGCCGCTCCCCCCACCCAACGAGCTACCGCATCGACTCGCACGTCGCCGACGAACAGCGGCAAATCGTCGTCACGCTCCGACGCTGTCGCAGGTGGTGACGGTCGCGACAGCAGCGCGATGGCGCCGCGCGCAGCGCACGCTGTCCGCGCGTCACTGCACGCGCTCGGGTGAGAGGAGTTCGGCTTCGGCCTTGCGGAGGTGTTCGAGAAACGTCGTCTTCGTGATGTCCAGTTCCTCGGCCATCTCGCGCGTCGTCGTCTCCCGAGGCCACGAGTAGTACCCCATATCGCAGGCGAGCAAGAACGCTTCCCGTTGGCGCTTCGAGAGTCCCTCCGAGGCGGCCGAGTCCGCCATCCCGAACTCGGGGTCGGACACGATTCGGGTGACCGCTATCTCGGCATCTTTCTCCTCGCGCAGGAAGTCGAGACGGCGGCTGATGGCCTCGCGGTCGGCGCTGACGAACACCGGCCAGTACTCGTAGCCGTCGTGGACGCGGACGGGGGCGTCGTGTATGAATCCCTTCGACAGGAGTGCGTCGCTCATGCTGTTTCGGGGGTCGTACTCCACGAACAGTTCGAGCGAGGTGTTGCCGAGACGCGAGTCGCGTTCGGAGAAGTCGTGGCGCTTGTTCATCGCCACGACCGACTCCGTGAGATCGAGGCCTCGGGCCACCTCGATCAGTTCTTCGATGTCGTCGGTCTCGTCGGCGTAAGCGGTGAAGTGACCCTTGACGGCGTCGCCGGGCGAGTTGTAGACCGTGTGGGCGATCAGTCCACAGTCCGTCTGCTCGGTCGCTTTCAGCGTCCAGCAGTTCGGATGCTGGATCTCTAGCGTCAAGCGCGTCGCGTCCTGTTTCTCCGGCTCATTGCCAACGATTGCCATATACTGTGAATACGAAACGGACACTAAAAGCTACTCCCGTCCATGACGGGGACCCGTCGTTCGCTCCCGCGACCGACCGCTCTTCACCCTCCCATGGAAGCGAACCGAATGATACCGTTCGGTCGTTTCTCCGTTAGTACCATGGATTTCGACCCCTTCGCCGAGTGCGTCGACACCCACACTGCGGGCGAACCGACTCGGATACTCACCGGCGGGTTCGACGTGGGAGAACTGGACGGACAAAGCGCCGAAGCCAGCCGCGATTTGTTCGCCGAACGACACGACTGGCTCCGGAAGCTCCTGGTCCGCGAACCGCGCGGACACGAAAACATGTTCGGCGCCGTTCCGCTGTTCGAGGTGGCCGACGACGCGGACCTCGGTCTGTTCTTCTTCGATAACGGCGGATACCTCGATATGTGCGGACACGGGACTATCGGTGTCGTCACGGCACTGATAGAGACGGGTCGACTACCCGAGCGGTCGTCGTACGAGATAGCGACGCCCGCGGGAACGGTGACGGCGGAACCGACGACGGAGGACGGTCGGGTTCGGTCGGTTCAGATCGACAACGTCCCCTCCTACGTGCTCGGCGAGACGACGGTCGATCTCCCCGGAACGGGACCGGTCGACGTCGATATCGTCTACTCCGGAAACGTCGTCGCCCTCGTGGACGCCGCGCAGTTCGAGTTCGAACTCGAACAGTCGGATCTCGACCGGATTCGGGAGTGCGGTCGCGCGCTGAAGCGACGGCTCAACGCGGACGGCTCGCCGCTGGCCGAGGAGGCGCTTCCGGCGGCGGTCTCGGTGGTGGAGTTCTACGAGCGCCGTCCCGACGTCGACCGGAACGTGGTCGTCTTCGGAAACGGCTCCATCGACCGGTCCCCCTGCGGCACGGGGACGTGCGCGAAGATAACGCTGCTCTACGAGGAGGGCGAACTCCCCGTCGGGACGCCCTATCGGTACCAGAGCATCCTCGGTGGGGAGTTCACCGCAACCGTCAAAAACGTGGAGGACGGGGAAGACGGCGTGGTCGTTCACCCGGTCGTACGAGGCTCTGCGTACGTCACCGGGATGCACCAGTTCGTCCGCGACCCGGAGGACGAACTCGGGAGCTTCCACCTCGGTTCCGGAGCGACGGAACTCGAACAGTAGTCTCGGAGCGAGAAATTAGCGAGGTCGCTCGGTCGGTTGGGCGACCGTGTCCGCTCCGTCGCCGGTGGACTCCTCCGCCGCCTCCACTGGGAGGAGGGAATGATAATCTCGACGCGGGTCCTCGGGGTCGCGCCTCGACTCGACGATGTTCTCTTCCCGGAGTCGGGAGAGCGCGTAGGTCACCGTCCGCGCGGGGAGAAGGGACTCCTCTTTGAGTTCTCCCTGAGTGAGCGGTCCGTGCAGTTCGAGCATCTTACACACCAGTTTGGCGCTCGGCGGTTCCTCCGTCAGTCGCTCGTACCGCTCGGCGGCGTCCATCTCAGTCGGCGCCCCATCGCTCCTGCCACCCGCAGTGCGGACAGCGCGCGACCGGATTCGGGTCCGCGATGCGGTGTTCGCACGCGAAACAGCGGATAGCGTCTGCGGCGAGTCGATTCTCGGTCGTCGGTTGCTCACCCATAGTGAGTACCAGCCGCTCCCATCACATGTACCTACGACCGCCCATAGTCGGGATTGACGCCGACGTTCGACGGTCGCACCGTTTCTCGCGGGGCGAGATCAACATATGTTCGTCACGGTGACAGTACGGAGTCTATAGAGATTCCCTTCCATGGGAGGGCGCCGATATAACCGCCATCTCCCGAACACAGTGGGTAGAGATATCATGGCAGACTCAGAGGCAAGAACGGCGAGAGAGGAGTGGGGGAGTCGGTTCGGCTTCCTCATGGCGATGCTCGGGGCGATGGTGGGGGCCGGGAACATCTGGCGCATGCCGTTCACGACGGGGCAGAACGGCGGCGGGGCGTTCTTGATCGCTTACATCCTCCTGTTGTACGTCATCGCGGTGCCCGGCCTCATGGCCGAGACGATGGTCGGCCGGTACACGAACCACGGGGTCATCGGGGCGTTCAAACGGCTCACCGAGAGCAAGCGCGCGCGGGGACTCGGTCTCGTCGTCCTCGTCGTCAACATCGCGCTGATGTCGTACTACGCGCCGATCATCGGGTGGGCGCTCTACTACGCGGGTCACTCACTGCTCGCGACGTTCACCCAACCCGGTTTCCAACCGCAGGCGTTCTGGGACGGGTTCATCTCCAACCCGGCGCTGGTCATCGGGATGCACACGGTGACCATGGCAGGACTCGCCGGCGTTCTCGTCTTCGGCATCCGCCGCGGCATCGAGCGGGTGGTAAAGTGGATGATTCCGCTGCTCGTCGTCGCCCTGCTCGCGGTGGCGGTGCGCGGCGTCACCCTCCCCGGCGGGATGGACGGACTGGCGTTCGTGTTCACGCCCGATTGGACGTACCTCACCCGCGGGAGCACCTGGATCGCGGCGCTCAGTCAGGCGCTGTTCTCGACGGGGTTGGGGTGGGGTATCGCGCTCACCTACGGGAGCTACCTCGGTCGGTACGACGACGTTCCGCTCGGCGGGGGTCTGTTCACCGCCATCGGGAACACGAGCATCGGACTGCTCGCGGTGTTCGCGACGTTCCCCGTCGTCTTCGCGTTCGGACTCGAACCGAGCGCGGGGTCCAATCTGCTGTTCATCTCGCTGGCTCGCGTGTTCCCCGAGTTGTTCGGCGGTGCGCTGTGGGCCGTCGTGTTCTTCGTCTCCTTTTTCTTCGCGACGTTCACCTCCGGCCTCGGCATCACCGAAGTCGGCGTGACCTCCGTCTCCGAAGAGACGCGTCTCTCCCGCACCGGGTCGGTGCTCGCGGTCTGCGGGGCCATCTGGTTGTTCGGGCTTCCGAGCGCCTACTCGTCGTCGTTCCTCGGTCAGATGGACTTCATCATCGGGAGTTTCGGACTCCCGCTGGCGACGCTGTCCATCATCGCGCTCGTCGCGTGGAAGTTCGGTCCGGAGCGCGCCCGCGTCATCGACCTCAACCGCAACGCCGGCATCTACATCGGTAGTTGGTGGAATCCGGTCGTCAAGTACGTCATCCCCATCGTGATGGTATTCATCGTCGGTTACGGCGTCGTCGGTAGCATCGGGACGGAGAACCAGACGCTGATGATACTGGGCGTCGCGCTCATGGCCGCTCTCGTCGCCGTGAGCATGGCCGTGATGGGCGTCATGGACGGGATGGGCGATACTCCGGACCCCGCGTCCAAGGGGGGTGACTGAAATGGCGCTCTCGACTCTCGCCTGGGTGACGATGCTCCTCTCGCTGCTCGTGCTCCCCGGCGTCGCGAGCGTCGCCCTCGTCAGGTCGCTTCGGACCGAAGAGCGGAAGCTCGAACTGCTCAGAGCGCAGGGGAGCGTCGACAGCTACTCCCCGCGCGCGCTGGCGGACCTCCGAGAGTGGGTTCAGGCGCACCCGAACGACCCCTACGCGACCGACGCACGAGAGCGGCACAACGAGTGCGTGCGGACGCTGCGAGAGATAGACGAACCGTACTACGACTGGTCCCCCGAGCAGATAGAGAACCTGGAGACTATCGACCGATAGGGCGGACGACGGGATATCCGCCACCGCACGTTTCCGCGTCATCCGCATCGTGAGTTCCGCGTGCTCCTCGCCGTTGACGTCTGAGTGATAGCGGAGGCCACCCTTCTCCGGACGACGGCCGTCGTCGTGCTGAGCGCGACAACCGAAGAGCACGTCCACGCAGTCGTCCCGTTCTAGCGGAATCGACGCGCCTTTCCCGAACTACGGGGCTCTGACGTGCTCGCATACGAACACACGTATTCGAGAGACGAACTCCCTTCCCGAAAAGACGGACCGATGTTGGTAGGATGACCGATACGAACGGCCAGTGCGTCGCCCCGTCCGGATGGCTCGCTTCTTGACGGATTCGACCGAATCCCGCGGATTGCACTTCGGTTGACAATTTCGAACGCTTGCCCGATTTGAACTAGCATCGTGACATTATCGAACGAAACAGGCGAAGAGCGGTGACGATTTTTCACTACCGTGACATCTGTCCGTCCATGGTCGGGAGGGGTTATAGGACCCGTTGTGGATGTGTGACAATCACATATGGCGAGCGATAACGGCAAGACGACGCGGAGAGCAGTTCTCAAAGGTGTGGGAGCGGGCGGTCTCGTGGGGATGGCAGGCTGTCTCGGCGTCGAAGGGGGTGGCGAGGGAGGAACCGAAGGGAGCGGCGAAGGCACCGGAACGACCGGAGGGTCGACGAGCGGGGGCGGTTCACCGGATAGCATCGTGTTCGGACAACCCGCCGCGCAGACGGGTCAGTGGGACTTCTTGCAACCCGGCGTCTCGCAAGCGACGGACGCCGCACTCCAGAACATCAACGACGCCGGGGGTCCGCTGGACACCGAGGTAGAACTCGTGCGCCGTGACACCGGAGTCAACCCGCAGGAGGCCCGCACAGTGGTCACCCAACTCGTCGAGAACGACGGCGCGTCGGCGATTCTGGGGCTGTTCTCCAGCGAGATAAACCCGCTCTGGGACTTCCTGCAGGAGCAGCGAACGCCCGTCGTCACCCCGTGGCCGGGGTCGACGTTCCTCGACACGCGCGGCGGGGACAAGGGGACGCCCGAGAACCTCGACGACGACGAGTGGGTGTGGCGGACCGTCGTCGGCGACACCGTGCACACCGCCGGGAACGCCAAGCGAACGCTCGACGAGGGCTACGAAACCATCGGCGTCATCAACGGAAACACCGAGGGGGAGCGAAGCTACGTCGAGGGATTCCTCGCGCCGTACGAGGCGGAGGGCGGGAGCGTCGCTCAGCGCGTGGAGGTCGGTCTCGGGGAGTCGAGCTACCAATCCGCGCTCGAACGCCTGTTCGGGGCCGACTTCGACGCGTTCCTCGTCAGCCTCCCGCAGGAATCCGCCATCACGATGCTGAGCGACTGGGCCGACGGCGGCTACGGCGGTCAGCCCGTCCTCTCGGACACGCTCGGCACGCAGGCGGTCATCGACCAGGTCGGCGACGCGCTGAACGGCGCGTGGGCCGCCTCCCCGGGCCAGTCGGGGCCGAACTACGACACGTTCGAGCAGGCGTTCCAGAGCGCCGGCGACGCGGAGGTCAACGCCTGGTCGCCGCCGGCGTGGGACGCGATGCACGTGGTCGCACTCGCCATCGAACGCGCCGGCGAGGCGACGCCGGAGGCCATCGAACGGAACCTCGGACCGGTGAGCGGCGGGGAGGGAACCGCCGTGTCGACGTTCGCCGAGGGAAAGGAGGCGCTCGCGAACGGCGAGGAGGTCAACTTCGAGGGCGCGGCCACCCCGACGAACTTCACCCGACACGGCAACGTCTTCGGCTCCGTGACCATCAGCGTCGCTAAGAACGGCGAGTTCACCGAGGCGGAGGTCATCCCGGCCGAGGACGTCCGCGGGTTCGTCGAGGAGGGAGAGTACTGAGCGATGGGCCTCCTCCAAAACGTCATCTTCGGCCTCGTGACGGGGTCGTACATCGCCGTCGCCGCCATCGGGTTCACGCTCGTCTACGGTATCGTGAACATGATCAACTTCGCGTACGGCGAGTATCTCACCGTCGGCGCGTTCGTGGGGTTGCTCACCGCGGGGACGCTTCCCGTTCCGCTTCCCGTCGCGGTGCTGGTGGCGATGGTCGGCGGCGGCGTCGCTAGTCTGGTGCTCGCCCGCCTCTTTTTCACCCCGATCAACCACACCGGCCCGGTGCCGATGCTTCTCACCTCCATCGGGTTGGGAATCGCGCTCCGCAACCTCATCCGACTCGTGGCCGGGCGGAACGCCCGCTACTTCGACACCGAGACGGCGACGTTTCGGCTCACGGGCGTCCCCGACGTATCGGTCGGACCGTTCGACCTGCTCGGCGACTTCTTCGTCACCTCCGAGCACCTCGTCGTCGTCGGCTGTGCGGTTGGCGTGTTCCTCGCTCTCCACGGCCTCCTGACCCGGACGGACGTCGGTATCGCCATGCGGGCGATGGGCGACGACGAGGACCTCGCGCGCGTTCGCGGCGTCGACACCCAGCGGATTCGAGACAGCGTCTGGGTGCTGGCGGGCGTGCTCGCCGGACTGGCGGGCGTGCTCGTCGCGATTCAGACGAACGTCAGCGCCGGGACGGGCTACAGCCACATCCTCCAGATTCTCGCGGCCGCCATCCTCGGCGGCGCCGGGAGCCCCTACGGCGCCATCGCGGGGTCGTACATCATCGGGTTAGTGCTGTCGCTCTCGACGGCGTTTCTCCCCGGCGGGATGGCCGAACTCTCCTCGGCGATGGCGTTTCTCATCCTCGTCGTCGTTCTCCTCGTGAAGCCGAGCGGACTCGCCGCGCGGGAGGTGCGCGAGGCGTGAGCGTCGCCGATAGACTCCCGCTCGGAGACGCCGCGGGGAACGGTGCGCTCCTCCTCGGCGCCGTCTGCGTGCTCCTCGCGGCGGTGTTCGCGCTGACGCCGCTGGTCGTCTCGCTTCCGGGGTCGCTGTACGTGTTCTTCGAGGTGGCCATCCTCTTCGCCGTCTACGGCGTGTTGGTGCTCGGGTTGGACCTCCAGTACGGCCACACCGGCCTCGTGAACTTCGGGCACGTCGCGTTCTTCGCCGTCGGCGCGTACGCCGTCGCGATGCTGTCCGCGCGGGACAGTTTCGCCGGCGTCAGCCTCGGACTGCCGTGGCCCGTCGCGCTCGCCGGCGGCGTCGTCGTCGCCGCCCTGTTGGGCGCCGCCGTCGGCGCGACGTCCGTCCGACTCCGCGACGACTTCCTCGCCGTCGCCACGCTGGCGACGGCCGAAATCGTCCACTCGCTGTTCGTCAGCTTCGAGGGCGTCTTCGGCGGTAACGTCGGCATCGGCAGCGTCCCGCAACCCGTCTCGGACCTCGCCGGCGACGCCGACACCGCGATGCTGGCGACGCTCCTCCTGTTCGGCGGCGTGACGCTGTTCACGCTCGCGGCGGTGACGCGACTGACCGAGGCGCCCTACGGCCGCGTTTTGCGGGCGATTCGGGCGGACGAACTCGTCACGCGTTCGGTCGGGAAGTCGGTGCTCACCTACAAGATGCAGTCGTTCGTGTACGGCGCGGCGCTCGCGGGCCTGGCCGGGGGGCTGTTCGCCCTCTACACGGGCGCGGTCGCGCCGGGCTACTTCACCATCCAGGTGACGGTGACGGTGTGGATAGGAATGCTGCTCGGCGGTGCGGCGAACCACCGCGGCGTGCTGGCCGGTCTCGCCGTCATCATGGGACTGCGCCTGCTCTCGCGGTTCGCCCTCGGCGTGATGCCGCTGTCCGCCGACGCGTTCGCGTCGGTTCGCCTCGTCGTCGTCGGCCTGATACTGGTCGCCGTCATCCGCTACCGGCCGGCGGGTCTCTGGGGCGACGCCGAGGAGTTGGGGGTGGACACGTGAGCCTGCTCGCCGTCGAGAACCTCGGAAAGGAGTTCGGCGGCCTCCGCGCGCTGGACGACCTCTCCGTCTCGGTCGACCGCGGCGAACTGGTCGGCGTGATGGGGCCGAACGGCGCCGGCAAGTCGACGTTCTTCAACTGCGTCAGCGGCGTCGTGACGCCCGACGAGGGCCGCGTCCTGCTGGACGATGCGGACGTGACCGGCGACTCGCCGGAAGCGTTGGCGCGGGCCGGCATGGTTCGGACGTTCCAACACACCCGCGAGTTGGAGACGATGACCGTCCGCGACAACGTGCGCCTGGCGGCGCCTGGCCAACCCGGCGAGCGCACCCTCCCCGCGCTGCTCCGAACGGGGTCGATGCGCGACCGGGAACGCGAGGTCCGCGAACGGGCGGACGAACTCGTCGAGGCGTTCGAACTCGACCATCTCGCCGACGAGTACAGCGGGAGCCTCTCGGGCGGGCAGCGCAAACTGCTGGAACTCGCCCGCGTGCTGATGCTCGACCCGGACCTGCTCCTGCTGGACGAACCGTTCGCGGGCGTCAACCCGACGCTCACGCGGGAGATAGCCGAGCGCATCCGCGCGCTCAACGACGACGGGATGACCGTCGTCGTCATCGAACACGAACTGGAGACGCTGACCGAACTGGTCGACCGACTGGTCGTCCTCCAACAGGGGTCGCTCCTCGTCGAGGGCGACCCGGAGACCGTCCTGTCGGACGAACGCGTCATCGAGGCCTACCTCGGAGAATAACCGTGATACGAACACCACACTTTGACGAACACGCACGCCCGGAGGGGAGCGCGTGACGCTCCTCGACGTGTCGGCGCTGGACGCCGGCTACGGTGACCTGCGAGTGCTCTCGAGCGTCGACCTGCGGGTCGACCCCGGAGAGTACGTCGCCATCGTCGGCCCGAACGGCGCGGGCAAGTCGACGGCGATGAAGGCCGTCTTCGGCCTCGCCGACCGACAGGGGGGCAGCATCACCTTCGACGGGACGGACATCACGAACTTACCGCCCGAATCAGTCATCCGCGAGGGGTTGAGCTACGTCCCGCAGGTCGACAACGTGTTCCCCTCGCTGACCGTCGCGGAGAACCTGCGTCTCGGGGCGTACATCCTCGACGAGCAACCGGAGGCGCGCCGCGAGGCCGTCTTCGAGCGTTTCCCCGTCCTCCGCGATAAACTCGACGCCAACGCGGGGACGCTGTCGGGCGGCCAACAGCAGATGCTCGCGATGGGCTGTGCGCTGATGCTCGACCCGGACCTGCTCCTGTTGGACGAACCGTCCGCCGGCCTCTCGCCGGACCTCGTCACCGAGATGTTCGACCGCGTCGACGCCGTCAACGAGGCCGGCACCGCGGTGCTGATGGTCGAACAGAACGCCAAGGAGGCGCTCAGACGCTGCGACCGCGGCTACGTCCTCGCCAACGGCGAGAACCGNGGCACCGCGGTGCTGATGGTCGAACAGAACGCCAAGGAGGCGCTCAGACGCTGCGACCGCGGCTACGTCCTCGCCAACGGCGAGAACCGATACGAGGGCTCCGGCGACGACCTGCTCGACGACGAGGAGGTGCGCCGGCAGTTCCTCGGCGGCTGAGCCACGGCGACGACGGGGCGGACCGTCTCCCTTCGAGGCCGCTCCGCTATCGATCTCGAATCACTCTGCGCTCCGATCGAGCGGGTCCTCCAACTGACCCGTGATAGCCTCGAACGCGTCTGTCGCGGTAACCAGTCCGATCGTCCGTCCGTCCTCCACGACGAGCGCCAACTCCTGATCGGTCTCTTGGAACTCGTCGATCAGGTCGCTGATCGGGAGGTCCGGCGCGACGGTCAGCGGAGGCGAAGAGATGTCGGTGAAGTCGGCGTCCCCCGATTCGAGGTCGTCCCGCGAGCGGACGAACGACGGGAGGTAGACCACGCCGACGACGTCGTCGAGGCTCTCCCCGACGAGCGGGAAGCGGGTGAGGGGACTCGACTGAATCGTCTCGATGTTCTCCGCGACGGACCGCTCGGTCGAGAGCGAGATGATATCGTCGCGGTCGACCATCACGTCCGACGCCTGGATGCGATCGATGGCGATGGCGTTGATGATTTCCTCGCGCCGGTCCTCGGGGACGTCGAGGTTCCCGAGGGTGTCGCCCATCCGGGTCATGAGTTCACCCCGGGAGTACGTCCCCTCCTCCCCGTCTTCTCGCTCCTCTTCGGCCCACGAGCGGGTCATCTCGATGCCGAACGCCGAGAGGATGGCCTTCGCCAGCCAGTCGGCCAGTCGGATGACCGGCGAGAAGATGCGCGTCCACCAGTAGAGACCGGGAGCCCCGTACTTCGCAACCTGCTTGGACCGCTCGATACCGAGGTACGTCGGCGCTTGCTCGCCCACCGTCAGGTGAAGCAGGTTGATGATGGCGAGCGCTATCACCGCCGCGAGCGCGGTGTGACCGCCGCTCCCCGGTCCGAGTAGCCCGCCGATTCCTAACGCGGTGAGCGCCGGGTCGAGTAGCGCCGCCAGCGCGGGTTCGGCGACGACGCCGAGCCCGACGCTACAGATAGTGATTCCAAGCTGACATCCGGAGAGGAATATCTCCAACCGTTCGGTCATCTCCCAGGCGCGTTCGAGTCCCCGGGAGCCTTGGAACTCCGATTCGTCGAACTGCCGGACCCGAGTCATCGCGAACTCGACCGTGACGAAGTACCCGTTACCGAATAACAGCGCCAGGCCGGCAGCTAACTGTCCGATCGTCGAGACCGTAACCATTCTTCTTCGTACAAGCTACCAACGAAGGGTAAAGATTGTTGCCGCCGAGTCGGTGTTCGACCGTGTAAATCCCGCGAGGGCGGCCACCAAGGCCGCAGGTGGCTTCGAGAGAATCGAGGGGGTGCGGGGCGAACCGGGACAGGCAGATACCCCCTCGTCTGGTCGGTAGGGACGACCGTCGGATAGTTCTACTCGCCGAACCTCGGCCCCGTCAGTACAGCCGTTCGGTCGCGATGTCGGCGCCCTCGACGAGAGCCTCCAGTTTCGCCCACGCTATCTCGGGGTCGACCATCCCGATTCCCGCCTGCGTGCCGAACCCGCAGTCCGGCGCGGCCACCAGCGGCGTCGAGTCGTCGACCGCGTCCGCGACCCGCTCTAAGCGGTCCGCGATGGTCTCGGGGTGGTCGATGATGTTGGTCTTCACGTCGACGACGCCGGGCATCAGCGTCCATCCGTCCGGAACCGGGTGTTCGTCGAACGCGCGGTACTCGTGTTGGTGGCGAGGGTTAGCCTGTTCGATGCTGAGTCCGGTGATGTCGGCCTCGTATATTTCCGGGAGCATCTCGACTAAATCCGTGTCGAGGTGGTGCGGGCCCTCGTAGCTCCCCCAACAGGTGTGGAGGCGGACCTGCTCTTCGGGAACGCTCGACAGCGCCTCGTTGAGCGCCTCGACGTGGAGACGCGTGGCGCCCTTGACGTCCTCGAGGGATTCGTCGGCGTACGCCGCCGTCTGACCGACCGTCAGGAGTTCGGGGGCGTCTATCTGGAGGGTCATCCCGGTGTCGGCGACGAGTTCGTACTCCTCGGCCATCGCGTCCGCGACGGCGAAGAGGAACTCCTCGTAGGAGTCGTAGTGGTCGTTGGCGTGCGTTGCGGTGACGACGCTGGGGGACGCCGAGGTGACGAACGTGTCCTCGAAGTCGGCGTCGGCGGCTTCGAGTGCGTCGAGGAACGCCGCGAGTTCGGCCTCGGCGTCGTCGTGACCGGTGTACTCGACGGCGTCGGCGACGACGGGGTGCATCGAGAGGTCCATGACGTCCGTCTTGAACGTCTCTTCGGCGTAATCGGGGAATTCCTGGAGGTCCGCCCAGAGCTCCTGTTCGCGCTTTCCTTCGATGCCGCTGAGTCGGTCCGCGACGTACCAGTTGAACGAGACGCGGGACTGCTCGCCGTTGTTGGCGGCGTCGATACCGACGTCGGCCTGCCGTTCGACGACGCGCCGCGTGGCGTCCGCGACGGTCTCGTTCCACTCGTCGTCGTCGACCGCCTCGTCCTCCTGCCGCTTCTTGAGGAGGTCGAGCAGTTCCGGCGGGCGGGGGAGACTTCCGATGTGCGTCGTACGGATTCGGTCGTCGTTCGCTGTCATTGAGTACTCGTCTGGGTAATAGTTCGTGCGAGCAATATAACCTGTGGTATTCAAGAATCGGCGGACTACCGAACGAAACGACGACTCGGAGTCGGTTCGAACGCGTTCGCTCTCCTTGGAATCGAACTCCGACTACGATATCTGATATCCATACTCCGGTTTGCAACCAAATACTATCTCCACATCTCGAAATACATACCCAAAGATACAGCATACATTTCTACTATACCACAATATGTGAAATAGGACCCCGTCAACTCGAATTCGGCGGCCAGATTTTGCAGATGAACTCACTCGACTTTCGTATCCCCACCGCGCGTACTCTCCTCTCCGGGATTAGGACGCCGCGAAGTCGGTCTCACGTCCCGAATCCAAAACGGTGCCGACCTACAACACAGCGTACCCGCCGTCGACGTAGAGTAAGTGGCCCGTGACGTAGGACGCGTCCTCGCTGGCGAGGAACAGGTAGTTCCCGGCGACTTCTTCGGGGTTTCCCGGGCGGCCCATCGGGATATCTTTTCGGGGGTTCTGCCACCCCGTCTTAGGAGGTTCCGACCGATTCGGACCCGACGACCCTATCTGCGTGTCGATGCTTCCCGGTGCGACGGCGTTGACCCGGATGCCGCTCTGCGCCAGTTCGAGAGCGGCGACCCGCGTGAGCATCATCACCGCGCCCTTGGTCGCGTCGTAGGCCGCGTGGTTCGCCTGCCCGAACTCCGAACTGATCGACGCGGTGTTCAGTATCGTCCCCTCCGCGTCTCGATCCAGCATGTCCCGCGCGGCCGCCCGTATCCCGATGAGGACGCTTCGGACGTTGACCCCGTACAGTTCGTCGAGCGTCTCACTCTCCGTTCGGAGAAGCGGCGCGCCGCGGAATATACCGGCGTTGTTGACCATCACGTCGACCCCGCCGAACTCGCGGGCGGCCTCGACGACCGATTCGAGTTGCGCGGGGTCCGAAACGTCCGTCTCGACGAACGACGCCGTCCCGCCGCTTCGACGGATGCGGGTGTGCGTCGGTATTCGTTCGTCCGGTCCTCCGGCCCCCTTCGGAGCCTCTTTGACGTCCGCGACGACGACGTTCGCCCCGGCGTCGCCGAACCGCAGTGCGACCGCCCGCCCGATACCCGAACTGCCGCCGGTGACGACGACGGTTTCGCCGTCGAACGAGTAGTTGACTCTGCCCATACGGTCTCCGGACGGGAGCGATACTTGTATGTATGCACGGGAATCCCCGCGGGTCCCGTCCCGTTCCTGGGTCGACCTCTCGCCCGGATGAACTGCGAAACAAAAGCCGTCCGACGACTCCGGACGAAGCGGCGAGTTCTCCGAGCTACAGATTTGTGGGGTTCAATCCGGCGTCGGGGCCGTCACCGAAGCGGATTCGAGTTTGGTTTTCTCACAGAACCACCCCATACATCAAATTCAAAACCTATCTAATTTCTCTTTTTTCTTTCAAAGTAATAAAAGAACTCCGCGGGTCGTCGATGGACACGAGTGCTCGATTTTGTGTCTGCTTTTCGGTCCCGTAGCCCCGCAGACGGTCAGTCGACCGACGCACCACCGGCCGAGTCGACAGACTCCGCCTGTGCCGGTTCGTCCATGACGTATCCGACCACCGCCGTGAGGAGACTGCCCGCCGCCAACGCGACCAACGCCGGTTCGAACGTCCCCGTCCGGTCGTAGACGACGCCGACGGTGAACGGGCCGAGAAAGCCGCCGACTTCGCCGACGGTGAAGATGAGGCCCGTCGCGACGGCGGTGAGGCCGGGTCCGATACCGTCCATCTCGATGGGAATCGCGCGGACGAGGGGGGCGAGTCCGCCGATGACGAACACGCCGACCAACGCGAGCGACGCCGACAGCGTCCAGACGGACCCGCCGAGGAGCAGTCCGACCATCCCGACGGTTCCGACGACGCCGCACGCCATGATCGGCAGGCGACGCGTCGAAAACCGGTCGGAGAGTGCGGGGATGCCGATGATTCCGATGATTCGCACGAAGACGAACAGACTCGCCAGCGTCCCCGCCAGCGCCGGCGCCATCCCGCGCGTTTGGAGTATCGCGACGAGCCAGTTCGACAGCCCGTGGCTGATGAACAACTGCATCGTCCCGACGACGACGAGCAGCAACAGGCCGCGATGGGTCAGCACGCGTCTGAGGTCGCCGGTGACGGAGGCCAGCGCGAACGTCCGACCGTCGTCGTCGCCGAACCGGTCGACGCGGCCCCAGAGACCCCACGAGACGCCGAACCAGAGCAGGGCGAAGGCGACGACGGACGCGCCGGTGTAGGTGAAGAACTGCCGCCACCCGGTCACCAGCGGGTCGACGAGGGGTTGTGCGATTGCGAACACGGTCGCGCTTCCCAGCGTCGAGCCGATGGTGTACACCGAGGACATCGTGCCGGCGCGTTCGGCGGGAAACAGTTCGGAGACGAGTTTGGGGAGACCGAACGTGACTGCGGTGCCGCCGACGCCGAGGAGGAGCGTCGGCGCGACGAGGGTCGCGAACCCGGTGGCGGACCCCCGGAGGACGTGGGCGACGCCGATTACGAGCAGTCCGACGCCGAGCGAGACCCGCGACCCCATCCGATCGATGACGAGTCCGGAGACGAGCGCCAACGGAATGTAGCTGAGTTGGACGGCGCCGGTGACGACGCCGGCTTCCGTCCCCGACAGACCGAGCGTGTCGATGACGGGAACGAGGTACGCGGCGAGCGAGAACCACGAGAACGTGTACAGGAAGTAGCCGAGCGTAGCGAGCGCGAGCAGCACGTAGGATTCGGTCGAGACGCCGCCGTTCTCGGTCATACGGGTACGAATACACCCCGGCTCCACGTACATGGAGCTGACTGAACCGGCGGCGGTAGCCGTCGCTTCCGGCCGGGAGCGCACCCTTCGACCCCGAAGGCGGATTCGATCTCGAGCGGTGAATCACCCGAGACCCGACGAACCGAGGGGCTAGAACCGGTATCCGTCCTTCGAGGGACGCTCGGTGTAGTCCGCCTGCAAGCCGAGCGTTCCCCGAACGGCGTCTTGGAACGTGACCTCCTGTATCTCGACGCCGGCCTGTGCGCCGTACACAGCCATCATCGACGTTCCCTGTTGCCGCCGGAGACCGGCGAGAAGGCCGAGGAACAGAACCGCCGGAGCGACGCTGAGAACGACCATCGTGAGTATCGCGTGGAGTACAGACACACTCTCGGATTCGAGGCGTATTCTGTAAGGATACTAACTAGGAGTATAGTAGGCCATCGAGCGCGGGGCTAGTCGGGTACGCATCGAGTCGAGTCCCGGGGTTCGAGGTAGCCCGTTCGGGGGGACGATTCGTCCGGGCCCGGGCGGGGCACCGGTGACTCTATGTCCCACCCCGAGTATCGCTACCGAAATGGCGTCCGAGCCGATAACCGTTCACCTGATCGGAGACTCCACCATGGCCGAGAAAGCGCCGAGCGAGCGGCCCGAGACGGGTTGGGGAACCCCGTTCTCCGAACGCGTCGACGACTCGGTGACGGTGGAGAACCACGCCCGCAACGGGCGCAGCACGCGCACCTTCCTGGAAGAGGGACGCTGGCACCCCGTCGTACGCGATTTGGAGACGGGTGACTACGTTTTCGTCCAGTTCGGTCACAACGACGAGGTTCCCTCGAAAGAACAGTACACGCCCGAAGCGGAGTTCGAGAGCAACCTCGAACGGTTCGTCGCGGAGACGCGCGAACGCGGGGCGGAGGCGGTGCTACTCACGCCCATCGCGCGCCGTCACTTCGACGGTGATGGCAACCCGAAGGACACGCATCGGGTCTACTCGGAACTCACGCGAGACGCCGCACGGTCGCGCGACGTACCGCTCATCGACGCGGACGAGCGGAGCCGGTCCCTCCTGCGCGAACTGGGTCCGGAGGAGTCGAAGTCCCTCTACAATCATCTGTCACCGGGCGAGCACCCGAACTACCCCGACGGCGTGACCGACGACACGCACTTCAGCGAGTACGGCGCCCGTCGGATGGCCGAGTTGGTACTCGACGGGGTCGAAGAGCTGAATCTCGGGCTGACGACCCGTCTCGAACGGAGCCCCCGATAGTCTGCTCACTTCGAGGAGATGTATGATGGCGGACTATCCGGGCCCGAGCGCGGCGATATCGGCGCCCACCGTCGCTAATGCGTCGGCGGGGTTGGGGTCGCTGTCCGCCAAGTGGGTATATCGGTGCTGCGGGACGTCCGCCAGCGCCGCCGCGATAGCTTCGCTGTACGCCTCGACGCCTGACTCCGTCGGGTCGTCGCCGCCCCAGACGTCTCGAACGACCGTCATCGAGTCGATACGCACCTCCAGACTCCGCGGCTCGTAGCGAGCCAGCAGTTCGGAGAGTCCGAGTTGGAGGGCGACGTACTCGGCGACGTTGTTTCCGGTTCGAGAGCCGGCGGGACGGCCGAGACGGGCGAGTTGGGTCTCCTCCGCGTCCATGATGACGGCCCCCGCTCCCGCGGGGCCGGGATTGCCGCGCGAACTGCCGTCGACGTAGAGAACGAAGGCGTCGCCCGCCGGTTCGGTGACGGGTGGCCGGGCGAGTTCCGCCGTCGACAGGTCTTCGAGCGCCCGCCGCAACTCCGAGGGCGTGGTCGCCGGGTCGAAGAGGCCACCGTAACCGGGGACGGCGTCGTCGATATTCTCGGTAGCGGCCGCCATCTCGTAGCCGACGCCCGCGAGGACTTCGTCGACGCGTGCGGCGAGTGGCGAGAGATACTCGACCGGGAGGGCCTCGTCGGTCACGACGACGGTCCCTCCTGGCCGCGGTTTCGAGCCGTCTCGCCCTCCGCTCCGAGCGACTTCGTCGACCGATGGCACCACTGCATACCGGTTATCGGTCGGCGAGCGGGATAACCCCTCAGGTGGCTCTCGTCCCGGGTTAGTGCCCCTACCCATTCGCTCAGACGCTCGGACGTGGCGAGGTCCAGACCTGTCGAGTAACATTTCACACCCGTATCCGTGTTCAAACCCCTATTCTTGGATGCATTTGCTAGTAAATGTTCTACCATCTCATATAGTGGTTTCATATTCGAATATCCATCACTATATACCATAATAAACTAAATTATGTATCTATCGGTCTTATTTTTGAATTTAAATACTATCTTATAGTATTGGTTTAGCGTATTACGAATCCTTTATATGTAGTATGGGCCTGGACGCTCTCCTAAATCCCGAATTCGAGATTATATGCTTGAATTGACGGGCAAATCCCCGGTGCCGTTCGCGACTCCTCCCGTAGAGCCATCGGGAGACGCTGCTGACCGACACACCGAGTCGAGAGAGTTCGGCGGCATCCCACACTCTTAACAAGCGGGTCGCCGTCCCTTCGGTCGTGAGTACTGGCGTCGTCCCCCGACTCAAGCGCAGGTTGCCCCCGATTCCGATGATCGCACTCGCGGTCCTCGCGGTCAGCACCAGCGCGATTCTGGTGCGCTACAGTTCGGCGCCGAGCCTCGTCGTCGCGCTCTACCGCGTTTTATTCACGACCGTTCTGTTGGTTCCGTTCGCGGTCGGGCGGCACCGAGACGCATTTCGCCGACTCTCGGGTTCGGACTGGATCGTCGCGAGTGCCGGCGGTGTCGCACTCGCCCTCCACTTCGCGTTGTGGTTCGAGAGTCTGGCGTGGACCAGCGTCGCCGCCTCGGTTACCATCGTACAGGCGCAGGTTCTCTTCGTCGCCGCCGGCGCGGCGGTCTTTCTCTCGGAACGCGTCACGCGCGGCACCGTGCTCGGTGTCGCATTCGCGCTCTGCGGCATCGCGCTGATGTCGCTCGGGGATACGGTCGCAGGCGTGGCCGTCACGGGACGGGCGCCGCTCTACGGCAACGCCCTGGCGCTCGTTGCCGCCGTATGTATGGCCGGCTACCTCCTCACCGGACGCTCGCTGCGTCAACGCATCCCGCTTCTCCCCTACGCCGTCGTGGTCTACTCCGTCTGCGTGGTCGTGTTGTTCGCACTCGTCTCCGTCGCCGGGGAGCCTCTGGTCGACTATCCACCGCACGAGTGGCTGCTCTTTGTCGGGATGGCAGTCGGCCCCGGCGTCTTCGGTCACACCGTCTTAAACTGGGCGCTGGCGCACGTTGACTCCAGCGTGGTCAGCGTTTCGCTGCTCGCCGAACCCATCGGCAGCACCGTACTGGCGTTCGTGCTATTGGGGGAGGTTCCGACGGAACTCACCGTGGCCGGCGGCGCGGTCGTCCTCGCCGGCATCGCTCTCACCACCCGAGAGTGACTCTGACCGGTCCGAACGCGGTATTGATCTCAGCTCTCGCCGTTGCGTTACAGAGTTAGTGTTGTAATTCCAAGTCCGCTCGCACTGCACTCGTTCGCCCGGGAGGAGCGTACTCGCCGCGGGCGATTTTGGGGACTTCGTATCCTCTCCGTCGATACGAATGAACGTTCGACGCTAAGTTGGAGGCGCCCTCCCCAGACGAAACACAGCGTCCCACTCGCCGTTCTTCCCCTCTCCATCTTCGACCTGGCTGATATAGTTTGACAATGTCGAACGCCCTCCCCGGTTCCGTTCCTCCGGACGCCGAATTCGGTTCAGCGCCACGGTGGTAGCTTTATCATCGAGTCGGAACGACGGGTTCGATTCGAGATATGCGAACGGGAACGACGAGCGACCGCGTCGCCGGCGGCTACGCGAGGGAGAGTTCCAACTCGAACTCCGTGACGGCGTCCCTGACCGTGCGCGCCAGTTCGGCCTCCTGGTCCGGGTCGGTCACCGCGTGCGCCGGGCCGGTGACGCTGAATCCGCCGACGACGTCGCCCGGTTTTCGCGTCGCCGCGACGCCGATACCGTAGAGTTCGTCGAAGTTCTCCGCTCGGTTGACCGCGTACCCCCGTTCGCGTATCCGCGACAACTCGGCGGTCAGAGCCTCGCGGTCCGTGATGGAGTTCTCCGTCTCGCCGGGGAGACCCCACCGCTCGACTATCTGTTCGACGCGCCGTTCGGGGAGTTCGGCGAGTATCGCCTTTCCCACGGCGGTGTTGTGCAGGTACAGTCGGTTTCCGAGTTGTTCGTGCGCCCACCCCATCTTCTCCCCTGAGACGGTGTAGAGGAAGACGGCCCGGCCTCCCATCTCCACCGCGAAGACGGAGCGGAGCCCAGCCTCCTCGAACAGGCGCTCGGTGAACGTGCGGGCCAGCACGTACCCAGTATCGCGCGTTCTGACCTTATTTCCCAGTCGGAGTAGCTCCGGGCCGAGCGAGTAGAAATCACCCTCCTGCACCACGAACTGCTCGCGCTTGAGGGTCGCGAGGTGTCCGTGAATCGTGCTCTTGGGTTTGTCCATCCGCTCGGCGAGTTCGGAGACTCTGGCTCCGTCGTGCTCTTCGAGCAGTTTGAGCACCGCTATCGACGTGGCCGTCGTCTTCAACCCCGCCGGTTCGTCGTCGTCTGTCATACCTCTCGACTGACGCCCACCTACATAAAATTCGGGATAATCGAACGGTCGGTGTCCACTCTGTCGATTCGCCCTTCGGTACTCGACGTCCCGGGCGAAGGACCGTACGGAAATCGAGAACCGGGAGTCGAGAGCGGAAACGACGTCCGAGGAAGCGAGGTCGGGTTCAGTCTGCGACGTCGACCCACCCGCCGCGTTCGCCGGACTCGTAGGCCGCATCGAGCACGCGGAGGAGTTGAAGCGCGTCGTCGACTGTCGCGGGCACGTCGCCCGTCTCGTAGCCCGCGAAGTAGTCCTCGAAGTAGTCCTGCACGAAGTCGCCCCACGCCGGGAACCGGTCGTAGGTGAACTCGAACTCGACGGTCCGCTTCGGCGCCGCCGTCCAGTCGGGGTGTTCGGACGTGATGTCGAGCGGAACCGTCGGTTCGTGCTGGAGTGAGTCGTGATGAAGCGGCGTCAACGCCTGCGCGTCGGTCCCGTAGAGGCCGAAGTGCGTGTCCTTCCCCCGGTCGCTCAGGTAGTAACCCGTGTGGTAGGTGCCGAGCGTGCCGTCCTCCGTCTCGAACTGTAGGACCGCGCCCGCCTCGACGTCGGCCTCCTCGGCCTCGTGAAATTGGGCGTTCACCCGGGCGATGGGGTCGTCGAGTATCCACGGCATCATGTCGACCCAGTGGGGGCCGACCCACTGAAGGGCCCCGCCGCGACTCGTCTCGCGGTCGTAGATGTAGTGGTCGGTGTCGCGGAACGAGAGTTGGCTGGCGTTGAACCGCCCGTCGACGGTCCACACGTCGCCGAAGAAGCCCTCGGAAACCCGGTCGCGAAGTTCCATCGCGACGGGGTTCCGCCGGTAGTACATCGTCGGCGAGACGGTCACCCCCGCCTCCTTGGCCCGTTCGGCGACGGCCGCTAAGTCGTCGGCGGTCCGCGCGATGGGCTTCTCGCTGATGACGTGGACGCCGTTCTCGACGGCGCTCTCGATGATGGCCGGCGTCTCGTCGCTCCGGTAGGTGATCCATACCACGTCGACCGTCTCGTCGGCGACGAGTTCGTGGGGGTCCTCGTACACTGCCGCCCCGGCGACGAGTTCGGAGGCGTCCTGTCCCTCCGTCGTCACCTCGTCCGGCCGGTCGTCCATCGCAGCGATGTTCGCCACGTCGACTCTGCGTCCCGGTTCGCAGACCGCGGTGACCGTGGCGTCCAGTTGACTTGCGACGGCGAAGTACGGGTCGCGGTGGTGGTGGTCGATACCGACGTATCCGATGTTCACACCCATACACGATGTTCACAGAATACCATATAAAAATGTGTTGTTCAAGGCGGTTCGGTTTCCGCCGTCTCTCGCTGCCGGACCGCGGCCGCTCGCACCGCGCGGCGTTACCGTTCCGTCTCCACCCGGCGGGTCATCGACCCCAGCCACGCCCGAGTGCCGCCGTTGGGCACGCTGAGTTCGCGCGATTCGACCGGCAGGTCGGGGTACCCGCCGACCTGCTCCTGACTGTCGATGAGGTACTGTTTCCCCTCCTCGACGTTCGCGAGGATGCGCTCGTCGGTCGCCGTCCGGTCGGCCGGGCGGGCGCCGACGTTCGCGAGGTTGTGGTCGAGGGTGTCCTCCGGCGGCATCGTCTCCAGGTCGTCGGGCCACAGCGGTGGTTCGTCGACCTGCGTCACGTCGTCGTCGACCATCGGTACGTGACCATCAGTGATGCTGTCCTCGACGTAGGCGACGGCCGTCTCGACGCCGTCCTCGGCGAAGACGTTCGCCTCCTCGGTGTTGGGGTTGAGGTAGGCGTTTCCGACGACGCTCGCCTCCGTGTCGGGGTCCATCCAGGTGCCGTCCTCGAAGTCGTACATGACGTTGTTGGCGACGACGCTCTCGGTGCCCTCCTTGAGTCGGGGGTGCCGGTCGGTGTTGAACGCCCAGACGTTCCCGAGCAGGGCGACGTTCTTCGCGTCGTTCCCGATCAGCGACCCGTAGCCGTGCTCGCCCTTCGGGTGCACCGAGTCGTTCAGTGCCTCCGCGACGAGGCAGTTCGAGACGGTCGTCTCCGACGTCTCGTACCCGACCGAGAGACACTCGTCGACGCTCCACGACGCGGAGACGTGGTCGATGACGTTGTTCTGCGTCCCGTCGGCCGTGTTGACCGCGTCGAGCGCCCAGTCCTCGTTCGCTTCCTCGAAACCCGCGTCTCCAAGTCGCACACGGACGTGCTGGAGCACGCAGTCGTCGGCCACCACGTTCACTCGGCCCTTGATCAGCGTGACCCCCGGCGACGGCGCGGTCTGCCCCGCGACGTAGCATTTATCGTACTCGACCGGAAGGTCGCGCGTGTCGAGGTCGACCGTACCGCTGGTCTCGAAGACGACCAGACGCTCGCCGTCGACGTTGACCGCCCTCTCGAGTTGACTGCGCGTCGGTTCGGTGATTTTGATGACGGGCGTATCGTCGTCGAGCCACGGCGCCGGTTCGGCGAACCCGTCGCCCGGGTCCACGCGGGACGCGCTGTCGGGACCGGCGTGGTCGGGCGTCTTCGCGTTCGACGGGTTCGGAGTGCTGAACACCGTGCTCGCCCCCCGCACGGTGTCGCCGTCGCTGGTGTCCGCCACCGCGCGAACCTCGTAGTAGCGCCGCCCGATCAATCCCTCGACGTCGACGCCGAACGACCCGGGCGAGGTGAGCGTCGTCGACTCGGTGGTCTCCCACGACT
>NZ_AOIV01000039.1 GCF_000337095.1 Halogeometricum pallidum JCM 14848 | reverse complement strand
CGTCGCCGTCGCCAGCGTCCCGGTGAGGTGACTCGTCACCGCCAGTCCGACGTAGACGCTGTCGCTCAGAGCGATATCGCTCGCACCGTACGTCTCCACGGCGGTCCAGTTCTCGCCGTCCGTGGAGTGGAACGTTTCGATCGTGTCTCCGCTCCGTCTGAGGCGAAGCCAGTCCGCGGGCGTGCCGCCCGTGCTCTGGGTTTCGGCCCCGTCCTCGGGGCGGTACTGCACGGAGGCCTCGCCGTTGGACCGGCGACGGACCATCACGTTCTTCGAGTCGGGGTCGAGCGACTCCCGGACCATCGGTCCCGCTTTGGTCCAGCTTTCGACGTTTTCGACCCCCGTGTTCTGAACGGCGACGTCGAAGTCCCCGCTCACCTCCGCGTAGTGGTAGTGGAACGCGTCGGCGGTCCCCCAGATATCGTCGCCGCCGCCCCTCATCGTGATCACGGTCGCGGCCGCGGCGCTTCCGCCGACGAGGCTCGCTGTTGTTACGCCGATACTTCCGGCTCCGAGCGCGCGCAGGAACGCGCGCCTGTCTGGCATCATGAGTGCGTCACTCCACCACAGCACATTATCGAACTATTATTAAGATTTTCGCCTACCGTCACTTCCGACTACATCCGTTCTCGACAGAAATCCCGGAGTGCGCCGACCGGCGTTCCCCCGTAACCGAAAGATTATTACCTTCTAGATGGAATCTCCGAGCAACGTACTAGCCCATGCAAGAGATAGGCATCATCATGAACGGCGTGACCGGCCGGATGGGGACGAACCAGCACCTCATCCGCTCCATCCTGGCGTTGCGGGAGGAGGGGGGCGTGGAACTCCCCAGCGGCGAACGAGTCGTGCCCGACCCCCTGCTCGTCGGCCGGAACGAGCGGAAACTTCGCGAGTTGAGCGAGGAACACGGCGTCGAGCGCTGGACCGCGGACCCCGACTTGGAGACGTGTCTCGACGGCGACGACGAGATATACTTCGACTCTCAGATCACCCCCCGGCGTCCAGCCAGTCTGCTGAAGGCGATGGAGGCCGGCAAGGACGTCTACTGCGAGAAACCGCTCGCGAGCGATCTCGATTCTGCGCTCGAACTCGCACGGACGGCCGAGGAGAGCGGCGTGAAACACGGCATCGTACAGGACAAACTGTGGCTTCCGGGGTTGATGAAGCTCCAGCGTCTCATCGACCAGGGCTTCTTCGGTGACATCCTCTCGGTCCGCGTCGAGTTCGGTTACTGGGTGTTCCCGGGTCAGGTGCAGGCCGCACAGCGCCCCTCGTGGAACTACCGCGCGGAGGACGGCGGCGGAATCGTCGACGACATGTTCTCCCACTGGAGCTACGTCCTGGAGAATCTCTTCGGCCGTATCGAGACGGTTCGCTGCCTCCAGAAGACGCACATCGACGAGCGCATAGACGAGTCCGGAGAGCCCTACGAGGCGACGGCCGACGACGCCGCGTACGCCATCATGGAGTTGGAAGACGACATCGTGGCGCAACTCAACTCCTCGTGGACGGTGCGCGTCAACCGCGACGACCTCTTGGAGATACAGGTCGACGGCACGGAGGGAAGCGCGGTGGCCGGCCTCCGCGACTGCAAGACCCAGCACCGCTCGAACACGCCGAAACCCGAGTGGAACCCCGACACTCCGAAGGAACACGACTTCTACGATGACTGGACGAACGTGCCGAACAACCGGGCGTTCGAGAACGCGTTCAAGGTCCAGTGGGAGCAGTTCATCCGACACGTCGTCGCGGACGAACCGTACGACAGGGGCTTCTCCGACGGTGCCCGCGGCGTCCAACTGACCGAGGCGGGGTACCGGTCCTCCGAGGAGGGCCGGCGTGTCGTCCTCGACGAACTGGAGGGCTGAGCGCCCTACCGGGCCCCCGTTCGAGATAGTCGAACGCGTTCCGAGCGTCCGAGGGCGCAACCGAAATTCGTCGACGGCAAAACATTTTATGCGGTCCCCGGTGACGTGGGGGTATGGACTACGTCGAAGAAGACGACCGCGTCGTCGTGCGACTCGACCCGGGTGAACAGGTGCTCGATTCGTTAGCGACCGTCCGTGAGGAACTCGACATCGAGAACGCGTTCCTGACGGGCATCGGCGCCGTCGACACGGTCACCCTCGGCCATTACGACGTCGGCGAACAGGAGTACGCCGAAGAGAAGTTCACGGGGCAGTTCGAGGTGACGAGCTTCCTCGGCAATATCGGACCGGACAAGATTCACACGCACATCCAGGTCGCCACCGACGAGTTCGAGTCCCTCGGCGGCCACTGCTCGGGCGCGCGCGTCTCGGGGACGTTCGAGCTGATTCTCACGAGAGGTGAGACCCCGCTGACGCACCAGTTGGACGAGCGGACCGGCCTCGACGTGTTCGACCTCGACTGACCGCGTCCGTAGAACCCGCGCGGCCCGTCGGAGTCGGGTCGTTCCGGGCTGTCGGTCCCTCGCGGGCCGCCGGTCGGCGGCCGTCGCCGCTTGTAAGCCGCCGGTCACCCCTCACGGAGACACCTTTATGTCGAAATCGGCCGTCGCGCCTAGCATGGATACAGACGACGAGAATCCGAGCGAGTGGCTGTCGGTTCCGGAGGACGTCATCGTCGAAGCGTGCGGCGACCCGCCGCTTCCGGAGATGGGGGTCATCGAACAGCAGTGGGAGACGGACCCGATCCCGTCCGACGAGGTCGCCGCGGCGGCCGCGGCCGCCGTCGAGTCGCTCTCCTTCGCGGACGTTCCCGACGGCGGGGAAGTCGCCCTCGGCGCCGGCAGCCGCGGCATCGCTAACCTCCCGGAAATCGTCGCTGGCGTCGTCGAAGCCGTCGACGACGCCGGGTACGAACCGTTCGTCTTCCCCGCGATGGGGAGTCACGGCGGCGCGACCGGCGAGGGACAGCGGGGGATGCTGAACGAACTGGGCGTGACCGAGGAACGAATCGGCTGTGAGATTCGCTCCAGCATGGACGTCGTGGAGGTGGGGCGGACGCCGGACCGCGACGTACCCGTCGTCGCGGACGCCAACGCCGCCGCCGCGGACGCCATTATCCCCATCAACCGCGTGAAGCCGCACACCGACTTCGACGGCGAGGTGGAGAGCGGCCTCTCGAAGATGCTCGTCATCGGCATGGGCAAACAGCGCGGCGCGCAGATAGCGCACAAGTGGGCCGTCGACTGGTCGCTCCGGAACATGATCCCGGAGATAACCGAGCAACTGCTGGACTCGCTGCCCATCGTCGGCGGCGTCGCCGTCGTCGAGGACCAACACGACGACACCACGCTGATAGAGGGCGTCCCGCCGTCGGGATTTCTCGGCCGCGAGCGGGAACTGCTGGAACTCGCCTACGACCTGATGCCGAAACTGCCGTTCGACGAACTCGACGCGGTGGTGTTCGACCGGCAGGGCAAGGAGATAAGCGGGCAGGGGATGGACACGAACGTCATCGGACGGCGTCCCTTCGCCATCAACGAACCCGCGCCCGAGAAACCGGACATCAAGCGCATCTACACGCGCGGACTGACCGAGAAGACGCACGGGAACGCGATGGGTGTGGGGTCGGCGGACGTGATTCACGAGGACATCGCCTCGGAACTCGACGCGCAGACGACGCTCATCAACGCGCTCACCGCCTCGACGATTCGGGGCGTGAAGCTCCCGCCGGTCGTCGAGACGGACCGCGCGGGCCTGGTGGCGTCGCTGTCGACCATCGGCGTCGTCGACCCGAAGACGGTCCGCGTCGTCCGCGCGGCCGACACGATGCACCTCCACCGGATGTACGCGTCGACGGCGCTCGTCGCGGAGGCGAGAGAGCGCGAGGACCTGCGCGTGGTCGAGGAGCCTTCGCCCATCGAGTTCGAGGACGGGCAGTTCGTCGCCCCGTCGCTCCGCGACTGACGCCCGACGCCGCGGGACCCACCTCCCGGAGGCACTGCTAAGTGCTCCGGCCCGGAACGTGCGCACGTATGAACGCAGACGGCATCCAGTTTCACAACGTGGCGGCGCTGGAACGGTTCGACTCGCACGACGGCGTTCGACTCCAGCGCGTCCCCGAGGCGGTCAGAACGGAACTGAACGAGGGCGCGCAGACGCGGATGTGCCACCCGGCGGGCGCGGAACTCCGGTTCGTCCCGCGCGGACCGGTCGACGTGACGCTCTCCTCGGACGTTCGGGACAGCCTCGTTCGACCGTTCTGGGGGGAGTTTCAGGCGGCGGGCGAGGAAATAGTGATAGGGGAGGAGCCGCGGACGGTGACGCTGTCGCCCCCCGAGAAACTCTCGAACCTCCGGCCGGCGGTCGAAGACGACCTGCGGTTCGCGCCGGGCGTCTGCCGACTCGTCCTCCCCGGCGACCACCGCGGCGGACACGTCTACTTCCACGGCGTCGAGGGGGACGTACGACCGCCGACGGCCGAGGAGGTGCCGGACCGCCGATACCTCGCGTACGGCACCTCCATCACCGAGGGCGAGGCGCCGTCGGCTGAGACGCTCACTTACGTCAACCAGACCGCCCGGCGCCTCGGCGCCGACGCGGTGAACCTCGGGTCCTGCGGGACGGCGTACTGCGACCCGGCGATGGCCGAGCACATCGCTTCGCGCGAGGACTGGGACGTGGCAACGCTCTCGCTGTCGGTGAACATGGTTGGCCGCTTCTCCGTCGAGGAATTCCGGGAGCGGGCGCGGTCGATGATAGACACCGTCGCCGGCGCACACCCCGAGACGCCCGTCGTCTGTATCACGCTGTTCCCGCACGCCCGGGATTACCTCGCCGACGACGAGGAGGCGACGCTGGCCGCGGAGTTCCGCGAGGCGCTTCGCGGCGTCGTCGACGACTGCGACCACGGGAACGTCCACCTCGTCGAGGGGCCGGACCTGCTCCCGACGGCGGCGGGGATGACGACGGACCTCGTCCACCCGGGCGACGACGCGATGATTCGAATCGGCGAGGCGCTCGCCGACCGACTCGCCCCGCTCTTAGCGCGGTAACCGCCGCTCGCCGCTCGCGTCCAGAGACGACCCGGCCGACCCGCACGCGATGTCCGCGGCGGCGGGCTCAGTTCCAGTTCTCGGCGGGTTCGTCGGAGTCACCCGCTGAAACGACGGCGTCGGCCATCGACCCGTAGTTCCCGCCGAGGAGAACCGACGAGGCGTCACCGTCGCGGAGGCGGACGAACGGGTCGCCGTTCGACGGAGCCGTACACCCGGCGACGCGGAATCGGTCAACGCCGCTCGCGTCGACGACCGGCGCGGCGTCGGACTCGGCTTCCTCCTCGGACGTCGCCTCGAACCCCTCGAGGAGGATAGACGAACTCTCTTCGACGGTGAGCGGGGTACCCCCGGGAACCGTCACACGCACGTCACGGAACGAGACGCTGCCGAGCGACTTACAGAAGATGCCGTGTCGCTGTTCGTACCCCGCCGCCATTGCCGGCGAGAGGTCGGTGGCGTCGAACGGCCGCGTGGCGTCGATGTCCACGTCGGTGAAGGAGATACCCTCGAACCGCCGTTCGGGGAGGCCGGCCAGAAAGGCGGCCGACTCGACTTCCTCGGCGGTGATGTGGTGGAAGTTCACGTTCCGGACGTTCGGGGTCGCTTCGTCGACCGGTTTCGGATCGCTGTCGATGTCCGTTTGGTAGTAGCCGTTGAGGACGAACGGGCACGCGACGCGCCGCATGACGATGGTGTCGAAGCGGAGGTCCTCCACCGTCCCGCCGCGGCCGCGCTTGGACTTGATGCGGATGCCTCGGTCGGTGTCGGTGAACGTGCAGTTCGTGACGGTGACGTGTCGCACGTCGCCGGCCGTCTCGCTCCCGACGACGACGCCGCCGTGCCCGTGTTCGACCGTGCAGTTGGTGACGACCACGTTCTCCGTCGGCCGGCCCACCTCCCGTCCTTCCTCGTCTTTGCCGGATTTCAGGCAGATGGCGTCGTCGCCGGCGTCGATGTGCGTGTCGCTGACGCGGACGAACCGCGAGGAGTCGATGTCGATGCCGTCGCCGTTCGGCGCGTCCGGCGGATTCCGAATCGACACGTCGTGTATCGTCACGTCCTCGGAGTAGACGACGTGCGTGTTCCAGAACGGGGAGTTTCGCAGCGTCACGCCCGAGACGGTGACGTTCTCGCACTCGTGTATCTGGAGGAGGGGCGGTCGGACCGTGAACGTGCTCACGTCGTCCTGTCGGTGCCCGCTCCGAATCTCCGCGAGTCGCTCCTTCAGGTCGTCCGGGAACTCCGCTTCCGGCGTCTCGACGAGGTCCCACCAGTGGGACCCGCCGCCGTCGACGACGCCCTCGCCGGTGATAGTGACGTTCTCGGCGTCGGCGACGTACAGACAGGGGTGGAAGCCGTCCTGGTTCCACCCCTCCCAGCGGCTCTCTACCGTGGGGAACTCGCGGAAGTCGCCGACGAACCGGAGTTCCGCGCCGTTCGCCACGCGCAGGGTGGTGTCGTCGCCGACGCGGAGCGGAGCGCTCAGATACGTCCCGGACGGGAGGTACACTTCTCCCCCTTCCCCGGCGCAGTCGTCGAGGGCCGCCTGGATGGCCTCGGTGTCGAGCGAATCGTCGTCCTCGATACCGTACTCGCGCACGTTCCGCTGGTCGGGAGTCATGCTCGAAGCATCCGCGACGACCTTCATAAACGTTCTGCCGTGGCCGGACGCCGTCACCGATTGACCCATCCGAATGATTTATCATGACACCGTCCGTCTCTACAACCGCGTCCCAGCCAGACGCATCAGCCATTCGACGACGAGACGCTTCGGAGTCCGGAACGCGTTCCACACCCGTTCGCCTTCGGAACCGGTGCGTTACGTCGTTCGGTCGCTTCCGGCGACCACCGGACGCCGCCGACGCACGCCGCCACCGCTCGCTGCCGGCGTTCGGCGGCGTCCGTCCGTGCTGCGAGGTTCGACGGACCGCTCTACTGTCGCAACCGTAACGTTCGTTATCTAGTACCGCGAACCGCCGAGCGATGCCCCCAGCAAGCGGTATCTACGTCGACGGAGAGTGGGTGGAATCGAGCACCGGCGAGACGACTGGCGTCGAGGACCCGGCGACCGGCGAGACGGTCGGAGAGATACACGTCGCGTCCGCGTCGGACGCGGAGCGAGCCATCGAAGCCGCGGTAGGGGCGCAGGCGGAGTGGGCCGCGACCCCCGGTCCCGAACGCGGCGCGATACTGAGGCGGACGGGCGAACTCTTGGCGGAGCGCAAAGACGGGGTGGCGGAGACGCTGACCCGCGAGGAGGGGAAGACCCTCGCTGAGGCGTCCGGGGAGGTCCAACGCGCGGTGGACATCTTCCACTACTACGGCGAGAAGGCCCGCGAGATAGGGGGAACGGTCAAGGCGGCGAGTTCGTCCGAGAAGCGACTGCGGACGGAGAAGGAACCGCTCGGGACGGTGTCGCTCATCACGCCGTGGAACTACCCCATCGCCATCCCCGCGTGGAAACTCGCACCGGCGCTGGCGACGGGCAACACCGCTGTGCTCAAACCGGCGACGGTCGCGCCGGGTCCCTCGCGGGCCATCGTCGAGTGTCTCGCGGAGGCCGGCCTCCCGGCGGGCGTAGCGAACTACGTCACGGGGTCGGGGAGCGAACTCGGACCGGTGCTGACCGAACACGAGGACGTGGACGGCGTCTCCTTCACCGGGAGCACCGTCGTCGGCACCGGCGTCTACCAGTCCGCCGCCGCGGACATGAAACGCGTTCAGTGCGAGATGGGCGGGAAGAACCCGACGGTGGTCGCGCCCAGTGCCGACTTCGAGGCGGCCGTCGAAGCCGTCGGCGCGGGCGCGTTCGGCGTTACCGGGCAGGCCTGCACCGCCTGCTCGCGCGCCGTCGTTCACGAGGACGTCTACGACGAGTTCGTCTCGGCCGTCGCCGACTACGCGGAGTCGCTGACGGTCGGGTCCGGCCTCGACGACGTCGACATGGGACCGCACGTCACCGCCGACGAACTCGAATCCACGCTGGAGTACGTCGATATCGCGCGGGACGAGGGGGCGACCCTCGTCACCGGCGGCGGCCGACCGTCCGACGACGACGCGGCCGCGGGTCACTTCGTCGAACCGACGGTGTTCGCGGACGTGGAATCGGACATGCGCATCGCCCGAGAGGAGGTGTTCGGCCCGGTCCTCGCCGTCATCGAGGTCAGCGACCTCGACGAGGCGATAGCGGTGGCGAACGATGTGGAGTTCGGCCTCTCCGCGAGCATCTTCACGCAGGACCTCTCGGAGACGCACGCGTTCACCGACCGGGTCGAGGCCGGCGTGGCGAAGGTCAACGAGAAGACGACCGGGTTGGAACTGCACGTCCCCTTCGGCGGCTACAAGGGGTCCTCGACGAACACGTACCGCGAACAGGGCGACGCCGCCATCGACTTTTTCACCTCCACGAAGACCGTCTACCTGAACTACTGAGCCGGGGGGACGGCGACCCGAGAACTCAGAGGTGCTCGCGTAGGAACGGCCACGCGCCGTCCTCGTAGAAGCGATGGCCTCCCTCTCCGACGAACAGGTGACAGGCGTCGCCGGCGCCCGCACCGCGGTATATCTTCCGAGTGCGGTCGTACGCGCGCCGCGTCCCCGCTATCGGGAAGATGGGGTCCTCCTCGCCGGCGACGACGCTCAGGGGACGGGGGGCGACGAGGCCCGCGAGATCCCACACTTCGCCGAGTCGCCGCAGGCCGGGGACGTAGTTGCAGAGACAGTGGTCTATCGGGACGAGGGCGTCCTCGAACGGGCAGACGGAGGCGCAGGCGACGGTGGACCCGATTCGCTCGTCGAGGGCGGCGGCGAGGAGGGCGACGGTCCCGCCGCCGGAGTGACCGCAGACGGCCAGTCGGTCGGCGTCCAGCGGAGGGTGGTTTTCGACGAACTCGACGAGTCGAAGCGCGTCCCAGACGCGTTCGCCGACCAGCGTCCGCCCGACCAGTTGCGCGCGTTTCTGCCACCGGGTGCACGGACGGCCGCCCCCCTCCGATTCGGCTGACTCCGCCGGCCCCCGTCTCGCGAGTTCGCCGAACGCGCGCAGGTCGGGAGCGAGCGCCGCGTATCCCCACCGAACGGCCTGTCTGGCCGTGTCTCGGCGTTCATCTACGATGGTCCGAGGGGCGGCCTCACCCTCTGCGATGCCCGCCGCGAGGTCCTTCCCGTGCTCCGTGTGGCCGTGGAGTGCGAGCACGACCGGGTACGGGGGTTCTTGGGACGTCGGAAGAAGGAGGTGAAACGGCACTCGAAACTCCCGTTCGGTAGCGACCGTCCACGTCTGTCGCTCGTACTCCTCGTTCGCCTCCGTCGTCCCCTGTCGCCGTTCGGGGTCGATTTCGGGGACGCCGACGTCGCGTATCGCCGGGAAACCGAGCACGCCGCGCAGTTCCTCGCGGAACGACGCCTGCCACGTCGCGAGCGCTGTTCCGGTCTCGCCGTCGTACTCCCACTGTCGCTCCGTGTCCCGGAGGACGCTCTCGAACCACTCGTCGTAGTCGAACGCTTCGTCTACCATGCGTGTTCGCGAAGAGTGACGCGGGCCGTCGGCAAGTGCGTGTCGCTCACGGTTCCTTCCGAAACGGTACCCCAGTAGTGATCCTCTCCGTTCCCGAACCGAATTCCCCTCTCGGGAACGAACGCCGAGTCCGAGGTCGTGTCAGTGAGGACTTAGTGCCCAACGCAGTGGTCTGCGTACGGGTGGATGAAGGGGAGAAGTCGTCGCTCGAAAGATTCGGCGTTCAGTTCGGAGGAGACGGGACGACGTTGGCACCTGTCTCTTATACACATCT